>JAYNJX010000001.1:0-121343 GCA_038110565.1 Nitrosomonadales bacterium
TGCTAAGAAAGCGGTTGCTAAACCTGCTGCTAAGAAAGCGGTTGCTAAACCTGCTCTAAAAGAATTTAAAAAATATACTGCCAATAAGAATGAAAGCTATATGAATAAAAATCAGTTAAAGCACTTCAAAGAAATTTTAGCGCAGTGGAAGAAAGACTTAAGCCATGATATAGATAAAACTGTTTCTCATATGCATGATGATACAAACACTTATGCAGACCCTAATGATCGTGCAAGTCAGGAATCTGATATGGCACTCGAATTAAGAAATAGGGACAGGGAAAGAAAGTTAATTAAAAAAATTGAACAAACAATTCGTAATATTGATGCTGATGATTATGGCTATTGTAATCAATGCGGGGAAGAGATTGGATTAAATCGACTTCAAGCAAGACCAACAGCAACATTATGTATTGATTGTAAAACGCTTGATGAAATTAGAGAAAAACAATTAGCTAAATAAAAAAAGGGCTTAAAGCCCTTTTTTATTCCTCTGAAGTTTCTTCCTCTTTAGGTTTATCAATTAAAACCTTAGCACTTAATCTTACCTTACCTTTTTGATCTACTTCGATCACTTTTACTTTCACAGTATCGCCTTCTGACAAATAATCTTTTACAGCATTAACCCTTTCGTGAGCAATTTGAGATATGTGTAAAAGGCCATCTTTACCAGGTATAAGCTGAACTACAGCACCAAAATCTAAAATCTTGATGACTTTGCCTTCATAAATTTGGTCAACTTCAACATCTGCGGTAATTTCCTTAATTCTATCTATTGCAGCTTGACCTTCATCTCCATTTGTACATGCAACTTTTACGAGACCTTCATCTGAAATATCAATTGTGGTATTAGTCGATTCGGTAATAGACTTAATAACAGCACCGCCCTTACCAATCACTTCTCTGATTTTATCTGGATGAATATTGAGCGTCATAATACGAGGGGCATACTTGGATAATTCTGAGCGTTTTTCTTTTAATGCTTTTTTCATTAAACCCAAAATATGCTCTCTACCCTCTTTTGCTTGCTTAAGGGCAACCTGCATAATTTCTGTTGTAATGCCATTGATTTTAATATCCATTTGTAATGCATTAATACCATTGATGGTACCCGCTACTTTAAAATCCATGTCACCTAAATGATCTTCATCACCTAAAATATCTGTTAACACTGCAACACGATTTCCCTCTTTAATTAATCCCATTGCTATTCCAGCTACATGCTCTTTTAATGGTACCCCAGCATCAAGCATGGCTAAGCACCCTGCACATACAGATGCCATTGAACTTGAACCGTTTGATTCTAAAATTTCTGAAACCACTCGAATTGTATAATCAAACTCTTCTTTTTCAGGAAGCGCTGCAAGCAAAGCACGTTTCGCTAAACGACCATGACCAATTTCACGTCTTTTTGGTGAGCCAACTCTTCCAACTTCGCCAGTTGAGAAAGGCGGGAAATTATAATGCAACATAAATCTATCATTATATTCACCCTGAAGCGCATCAATAATTTGCTCATCTCTTTCTGTTCCCAATGTTGTAACAGCAAGTGACTGAGTTTCTCCACGAGTGAACAGTGCAGATCCATGAGTTCTTGGTAAAACACCTGTTCTTATTTCAATAGGTCTTACAGTCCTGGTATCACGACCATCAATACGAGGTTCACCGTCAAGAATCTTTGTTCTAACAATTTTAGCCTCTAAATTATGAAATTCATTATTAATTTCATTAATTTCTAAAGTGCCCATTTCATCTGTAATTAATTCAGCATGAACTTGAGCTCTAGCTTCTGAAATTTTCTGAGATCTTTCTGACTTTGATTTAATTTGAAAAGCTTTTTCTAAATCTTTTTTTGCAATTTTTTCTATTTTTGCAATTAAATCTTTATTTGGTGCTGGAGGTTCCCAATCCCATGGATCTTTTGCTGCTTCTTTTGCAAAATCATTGATCATTTTTATCACATCTTGCATTGCCTTATGGCCAGCTAAAACAGAATCTAACATTATTTTTTCGCTTAATTCTTTAGCTTCTGATTCAACCATTAATACTGCTTCTTTTGTACCTGCTACAACCAAATCTAACTCTGATTCTGCTTGTTGAGACTTAGTAGGATTGATCACAAATTTATCATTAATATAACCAACTTTCGCAGCACCTATTGGGCCATAGAAAGGAATACCTGAGATTGATAATGCTGCTGATGCGCCAATAATTGCTGGAATATCAGAATCTATTTCGCTATCAGAGGATAAAACCGTAGCAACAATTTGAACATCATTATAAAAACCTTCTGGAAATAGAGGCCTAAGAGGTCTATCAATTAATCTTGAGGTTAATATTTCGCTCTCACTTGGTCTTCCCTCTCTCTTAAAAAATCCACCTGGAATTTTTCCTGCAGCATAAGTTTTCTCTTGATAATCAACTGTCAAAGGAAAGAAATCTTGCCCTTCCTTAACTGATTGATTTCCTACAACTGTCACCAATACAACAGTTTCTCCATAACTTACCATCACTGCGCCGTCAGCCTGACGAGCAATCTCTCCAGTTTCTAATGTAAGCTGATGATCTCCATATTTAATTGTTTTTTTTACTACGTTAAACATACTTTTTGCCATTTTTTTACTCTCTTCCCAGTAAAAAATTATAAAAAAAGCCGATATAAGTCATGCTTATAATCGGCTATTAATAATTTTAAAAATTTATAATTACTTTCTAAGACCTAAACGTTTAATTAAGTCTTGATAACGACTTATGCTTTTACGTTTTAAATAATCTAGTAAGCGTCTTCTTTGACTAACCATTGCAAGTAAACCTCTTCTTGAATGATTATCTTTTGCATTAATCTTAAAATGTTCAGTCAAATAATTAATACGATTTGTAAGCAAAGCTACTTGAACCTCTGGAGACCCAGTATCACTTTTTCCTTGACTATATTCTTCAACAATTTTTGCTTTATTTACAGCTGTGATTGCCATCTAAAATTTCCTTCTTTAATGAACCGTGAATTATATATAAAAATATTACTCTTCACAATAGTTATGTATATGTTTTTAATTAGTTTTTTTTAATCTTTTTGCTATTAATTCTTTGCTTGAAACTTCTCCAATCCCAATAAACTTCACCTCAGCATCAGAGGACTGATAGAGCAAATACTCTCCGTCGGGAATACTTTTGTTAATCTTCTGACCTTGGCATATTTTTCTGACTTCGACTTCAGCGAGATATAATTTTTCTAATTCTATAAACCTATCAACTTCACTTAATTGAGCTAACCTTTTATTAAGGTCAATAGATTCAATTTTTGCAATTGAAATTGAATTACTAATATCAAATTGACCCAACTTAAGTCTTTTTAAGCTTGTTAAGTAGCCTTTTGTGCCAATTTTTTTAGCAATATCTTCTCCTAAGGTCCGAACATATGTGCCTTTGGAGCATGTTACTTTAAATATTATTTCATCCTCTTTAAAACTAATTAATCCAATCTCTTTGATGTGAATTTTTCTATGCTTTATTGGAATTTCTTCACCCTTTCTTGCATACTCATAATAGGGTTTTCCCTTAAATTTTAAGGCTGAATATATTGGCGGTTTTTGCTCTTGATTTCCTTTAAAGTGCTCTAATATTTTCTGAATGAAATCAGAGTTGATACTTTTTCTTAATTCCGAAAAATTCTCATCTTTTTTAATATCCCCTTCAGTGTCCCCTGTAGAGCTAGAGAACCCTAATTTTACAGTCGCTTCATAAGATTTGTAAGCATCTAAAAAAAAACGTGAAAATTTTGTATTTTCTCCAAAAAATATCGGGATTACTCCAGAAGCAAAGGGATCCAATGTTCCCCCATGGCCTGCTTTTTTTGCATTTAATAAAAATTTAAGCTTTGATACTACTTGGGTCGAAGTCCATCCTGGATCTTTATTAATTAAAAGAAATCCATTCACGTTATTTTTTGGTTTCTTTTCCATGCAGAAATTTAAAATTTATTTTTTATTAGCCTGGTTTAACAAAAAAGATATTCGATCAGATTGATCAATGACTTTGTCATATATAAATTCAAGGTTAGGTATGCCTCTTGTCGTCATTCGCTTTGATAATTTTTGTCGAATAAAACTCATAGATTTAGAGAATGCCTTGTCTATTTCTTGTTTATTTTTCTCTGCAGCAAAATAAATTTTTGCGTGCCTAAGATCAGGTGATAAATTAACATCAGTAATCGTTATATTCCTGAGGTCAGGATGGCTTATCTCAAACTGGAGAATTTCAGCGACTTCTTTCCTGATTTGCTGACCAATTTGCTCAGAACGAGGGTAGTCTTTCGCCATTAAAGTTTTCTAGCAACCTTCACAACTTCGTATGGCTCAATCATATCTCCAACTTTTAAATCGTTGAAGTTCTTGATAGAAAGACCACACTCAAAATTAGATTTCACTTCTTTAACATCATCTTTAAATCGTTTCAAAGAATCTAGTTCGCCACTGTAAATAACTATATTATCTCTGAGGATACGGACCAAAGATTCTCTTTTAACAAGACCTTCAGTTACATAACACCCAGCAATTGTGCCAATTTTAGAAACTTTATAAATTTCTCTAATTTCAACAAGACCTAAAATATTTTCTTTTTCATCAGGAGATAACATTCCCGATAATGCTGCTTTAACTTCATCAACAGCTTCATAAATAATACTGTAATAACGAATTTCGATATCATTTGACTCTGCTAACTTTCTAGCTCCTCCTTCGGCGCGTACATTAAATGCTAGGATAATCGCATTTGATGCAACTGCTAAATTAACATCAGATTCGTTAACTGCACCAACAGCATTATGGATTACATTAATTTTTACTTCAGAGGTTGAAAGCTTTTCTAAGGAACCCTTCAATGCCTCATAGGATCCTTGGACATCAGCCTTAATAATCAAAGGTAATGTTTTTACATCGCCTTCAGCCATTTGGTCAAACATATTTTCAAGTTTAGATGCTTGCTGTTTCGCTAATTTAACATCTCTAAACTTACCTTGTCTAAATAGCGCTATCTCTCTAGCCTTCTTTTCATCATTCAATACGATTACTTCATCACCTGCATTAGCAACTTCAGTTAAACCAACAATCTCAACCGGAATTGAGGGGCCTGCCTCTTTAATAGTCGCACCTGTTTCGTTAAGCATCACTCTTATTTTGCCGAAACTTGAACCGGCCAAAAGCATATCTCCTGACTTCATCAATCCTGATTGCACAAGAATTGTGGCAACTGGTCCTCGTCCCTTATCTAAGCGAGATTCAACAATTATTCCTTTTGCTGGAGTATTAATTGGTGCTTTCAATTCTAAAACCTCTGCTTGTAAGAGAATTGAATCTAAAAGATCATCTACTCCTTGTCCGGTTTTAGCAGATAACTGAACAAACATCGTATCGCCGCCTAAATCTTCAGGAATAACTTCATGGGTCATAAGTTCATTTTTAACCTTGTCTGGATTTGCTTCAGGTTTATCCATTTTATTTATTGCAACAATCAGTGGTACTTTTGCGGCTTTAGAATGATTAATTGCTTCTATAGTTTGCGGCATCACGCCATCATCTGCGGCAACAACCAATACCACTATATCGGTTAATCCTGCACCTCGTGCTCTCATCGCCGTGAAAGCTTCGTGACCAGGTGTATCTAAAAAACTTATCGTTCCTTTTTTTGTTTTAACATGATAGGCGCCGATATGTTGGGTAATTCCTCCAGCCTCTCCAGATGCAACTTTAGTAGCCCTAATAAAATCCAGTAATGAGGTTTTACCATGATCAACATGCCCCATGATTGTTACGATAGGAGGTCTAATCTCAAAGATCGGCTCTACTATCTGCTCTTCATCAAGGATAGATTCTGGATCATTCTGCTCGGCTTTTTTTGCTATATGACCAAGTTCCTCAACTACAATCATCGCAGTATCCTGATCTAGTACTTGGTTAATAGTAACCATCATGCCCATACCCATTAGTGACTTGATTACTTCAGCCGCTTTAACTGACATTTTATGAGCTAAATTAGCAACAGAAATTGTTTCAGGAATTAGTACTTCTTTTGTAACAGGTTCTGTAGGTGCCACAAAATTTGTATCGCCTTGCGTTTCTTTATGCTTATGCTTAATCTTAGGTGAACGCCATCCATCATTTTGTTGAACCCCTCTTGTTTTAAGTGTTTTTTTCTTAGGTCCGTCTTCCCATTTCTTTTCAGAATCTTCAGGTTTGGATTTAAGTTCAGGTTTATGAATTGTTCCTTCAATATGCTTTTTAGGCTCTTGGGTTTTTTGTTCATCCTTATTTTTTTTATGTTCAGATTGGGCTGCAACTAATGCATCATGCCTCTGCTTTTCTTCATCCCTGATTCTTTTTTGCTCATCATCAATAACAGGGATTTTTGGTATTTGCTCCTCTTTGATTTCTTCTTTTGGAGCAGTGGATATTGTTCTTCTCTTTTTAATTTCTACTTGGATTGTTCTTGATTTTCCTGCACCATCCGTTTTTTTTATTTCAGAATTTTGTTTTCTAGTCAGCGTTATTTTACTTTTTGGTTTTTCTGAGTTTCCATGAGAAGTTTTCAAGAATGTAAGTAAAGAGGCTTTATCAACTTCTGTAAGTTCATCAGTTGAAGATTTCTTATCAACACCAGCATTTTTTAGCTGATCTAATAATAAAGCAACCGGTAGATTCAGTTCTTGAGCAAACTTTTCAACAGTATATTGACTCATTTATTCTCCACTTTCTTCGAACCAAGGAGCTCTAGCAGCTAAAATTAAATTTTTAGCTAACTCCTCATCAATTGCAATTACATCTAAAACCTCATCAACAGAAAGCTCGGCTAAGTCTTCCATAGAAACGATATTTTGCTTCGCTAACGCATTCGCTATTTCAGCTGTCATACCCTCAAGATTTTTTAAGTCTTCATTCGGCTCTCTAACCTTTTCTTCATTTGCAATTGCAGCAGTTAATATTGCTGCCTTAGCACGCGAGCGAAGCTCTTCAATAGTATCTGCATCAAAGATATCCATTTGATTTAATTCATCTTCAGGCACATAAGCAATTTCTTCTAAAGAGGTGAATCCTTCTTTAACTAAAATATCAGCAACCTCTTCATCAACATCAAGTTTTTCCATAAACAATTGACTTGAAGATGAGTATTCCTCTTCATGTTTTTTAGCTGATTCTTCCTCATTCATAATATTGAGCTCCCATCCCGTTAATTGAGATGCAAGTCTTATATTTTGTCCATTTCGACCAATAGCCAAAGCTAATTGATCTTCTTCAACAACAATATCCATTGATTTTTTAGCTTCATCAACCGTAATACTTGAAACTTCTGCTGGCGCCATTGCATTAATAACATATTGAGCTGCCTCCATAGACCAAAGCACAATATCAACTCTTTCTCCAGATAACTCATTGGTCACTGCTTGCACCCTAGCTCCTCGCATACCTACACAGGTACCAACAGGATCTAATCTTTGATCATTAGCTTTAACAGCAATTTTAGATCTAGAACCAGGATCCCTTGATGCTGACATTATTTCTAGTAAGCCTTCATCGATCTCAGGGACTTCTAATTCAAAAAGCTTGATAATAAACTCAGGTGAAGTTCTAGATAGAATTAATTGAGGGCCTCGAAAGCTTTCCTCAATTTTCAATAACGTTGCTCTTATACGGTCACCGACCCTAAGATTTTCTTTTGGTATCATTTGATCTCTTGGCAACATTGCCTCTAATTTTCCAATCTCAATAATGGCGTTTCCTCTTTCCATTCTTTTGATCTGACCTGAGATAAGCTTCTCGTCTCTGGCTAAAAAATCTTTAAGCAATTGTTCGCGCTCGGCTTGTCTGATTTTTTGCAAAATAACTTGCTTGGCGGCCTGTGCTCCAATTCTACCGAACTCAACCGATGGTATTTCTTCTCTAATCACAAAACCTAATTCTAAATCTTTTGCTTTTTCATCTGACGCTAATAATTGTGCTTCTTCATTTTCATATTCTTCCTCACTCACAACTGTCCAGCATCTAAATGATTTATAAGAACCATCCTCAGGATTGATGTCGACTTGGATATCTGTATTATTTGTATACTTTTTCTTAGTAGCCGATGCCAAAGCGAGCTCTAATGCACTAAATACAACCTCTTTATCAACATTTTTCTCATGTGCTAATGCATCTACAAGTAACAACATTTCACGATTCATTAAAATCTCCAAATTAGAATTTAGGGTTAAGTCTTGCCTTAAGTATCTTATCAAAAGGCACCTCAATGCTTTTTTTATCAATCTCTAAAAAAACAGTTTCTTGATTCACACCTAAAATTTTTCCATTAAAGTTTCGTTGATTATTTTCCAGAGCTTCATTGGTTTTGATTTTTACCTCTTCCCCGATGAATCTTTGGAAATCTTTAAGACTATTTAATTTCCTATCCATTCCAGGTGAGGACACCTCAAGCCTATCATAGTCATAATCCATCTCCACAGATAGAACTTGACTTAAATGATTACTGACTTTTTGACAATCATCAATAGACACTATTGCACCATTATCAATAAAAACTCTAATCAACCTACTATTGGAATTAAATTCAAAATCAACGAGTTCATAGCCAATATTTTTTAATGACTCTGCTACTGTTTTTTCAATATCCATAAAAATTCATTCACAATAAAAAATGGGCCAATAAGGCCCATCAATGTAACGAATTTTAACATTTAATTTTTGATAAATAAATAATTATTTATCAATCACTTATTTTATTTTTACTCTGCCAAATTTTCTTTTTCCAACCTGCACGACAAAATCTCTTTTCTGCAGTTTAAAACTTTCATCAATTTTTTCTCCATCAACGCGCACTCCGCCACTTTTTATTAAACGAATTGCTTCTGAAGTGCTTTGGACTAAATCAATTTTCTTTAGAATTTGAGGAATGTTAGTCGTTTCCAGATCTTCTGAAATTTCATAATCTGTTACGTCTTCTGGAATTTGGCCAGAAGCTCTAACATCAAAATTTTCTTTTGCTTTTTTGAATGCCTTTGCATCATGAAATCTTTCTATAATTTCTTGAGCAAACTCTATCTTTATATTTTTTGGATTTTCGCCTTGGCTTAAGCGCATTTTCCATTTATCAATTTCTGCAAGCGTTTTCAAAGATAGAAGTTCTATGTACTTCATCATTAATGGATCAGAAATAGACAGTATTTTAGCGAACATCATTTCTGCTGGCTCATCAATGCCAATATAATTATTAAGTGATTTCGACATTTTATTAACACCATCCAAGCCCTCCAGTAATGGCAAGGTTAATATGCACTGTGGTTCTTGCCCATAATCTTTTTGAAGTTCTCGGCCCATCAATAAATTGAATTTCTGATCTGTTCCGCCGATTTCCAAATCAGCCTCCAATGCTACGGAATCATATCCTTGCATCAATGGGTACATAAACTCATGAATAGAAATAGATTGGTTTGATTTAAATCTTTTACTAAAATCATCTCTTTCTAGCATTCTAGCCACGGTATATTTTGCTGATAGTTTCAACATACCTTCAGCACCTAATTTTTTGAGCCATGAAGAGTTAAAAACAACTTGAGTTTTATTTTTATCTAAGATCTTAAAAACTTGAGTTTCGTATGTTCGGGCGTTTTCGATCACCTCAGCTTCACTTAATGGTGGTCTGGTTGCATTCTTGCCTGTAGGATCTCCTATCATCGCGGTAAAATCACCAATTAAAAAATAAACCTCATGGCCCAAATCTTGAAGCTGTCTTAATTTATTTAATAAAACCGTATGGCCTAAATGAAGGTCAGGCGCTGTAGGATCAAAACCTGCTTTTATTTTTAATTTTTTCTTTTTCTTTAATTTTTCTTCGAGCTCGGTCAGAACTAATATTTCATCTGCCCCTCTTTTAATAACATCTAACATTTTTTTACCATGCAAAACTGTAATATTTGCCTATTATATATGCATTCATTTAATTCAACAGTCTATAATCCCTAAATATGATTAAGAAAAAATATTATATCGGCATAATGTCAGGCACTTCTGCAGATGGAATTGATGCAGTTATTGTTAATTTTGAAAAAAAACTAACAATACTTGGACACGCCTACAAAAAATTTCCAATCCCTTTTTCCAAAGAAATCATATCACTCAATAAACCCAGTCAAAATGAAATCGTTCATAGTCATATTGTCGCTAATAAAATTTCTAAATTGACCGCTGATCTTATTAATAAGCTTCTGAGTAAACTTAGTCTCCATTCGGATCAAATTAAAGCCATTGGTTTTCATGGTTGTACTATTAGACATCAACCTGAAAACTTTATGAGCATTCAGCTGGGGAACGCCCATCTATTAGCCAAATTAACAGGTATTAAGGTCATTAGTGATTTTAGAAATGCAGATATTGCATCAAAAGGGCAGGGAGCTCCTTTAATTCCACTATTTCATAATTTTTTGCTTAAATGCTCCAAAAAAAATAAAGCTATTTTTCTCAATTTAGGCGGATTTGCTAATATCACCGTTATTAGTGCAAATGAAATTACTGGTTATGATTGTGGCCCCGGAAACATATATCTAGATTATTGGATTAATAAACATAAACATAAAAGATATGATGACCGTGGAAAATGGGCAAAAAGTGGCCAAATTATTAAAGCGTTATTGCAAAAGCTTTTAAATGATCCTTACTTCAAGAAAAAAGGGCCCAAAAGCATTGGGAGAGACTATTTTAACGAACAATGGTTATTGCGAAATAAGCCAGGTCAATATATAGCCAATGACGTCCAGAGAACTTTATTGGAACTTACTGCAGAAGTTTGTGCAAATCAAATTAATAAATATAAACTCATTAATGACCTCTATATCTGCGGCGGAGGTACCCAAAATGATTTGCTAATAAAGAGATTAAAAGAAAAAATTGTTGATAAAAATATTTTTTTTACGAAACACTTAAATGTTGATCCTCAGTTAATAGAGCCTGCTGGTTTTGCTTGGTTAGCGAAGCAATATATTAATAATCAAAAATTATCTTATCAAAAAATTACCGGATCCAACAAAGCAAACATTATTGGTATAGCATACTCGGCTTAAATTTTTTTTAAGCTTGCCAGATAGGATATAATCAGCAATCGTACAAATTTATTAATTAATATGAAGTCAAAAACAGCTAAAATTATTCTTGAAGATGATCAATTAGAAATTGAATTACCCATCATTAGGGGTACCAACGGCACACCGGCGATTGATACAAGCCAATTAAATAAACATGGTTTATTAACATATGACCCAGGGTATGGATCTACAGCATCGTGTGATTCAAACATTACCTTCATTGATGGAGAAGCCGGAGTACTTCTTCATCGAGGATATCCAATAGAAGAATTAGCTGAAAAATGTGATTTTCTAGATGTTAGTCATTTATTAATATATGGTGAATTACCAAATCAATCTGAAAAGACGGATTTTGTTTCTGAAATAAAAAAACATTATTTACTTCATGATCAACTTAATAGTGTTTTTAGGGGATTTAGGAGAGATGCTCACCCGATGGCAGTTATGGCAGCTGTTGTTGCCTCAAAGTCTGCTTTCTATTTTGATAATTTAAACGTTCAAAATAGAAACCATCGAAAACTATCTGCGAATAGATTAATCGCTAAAATGCCATCTATTGCTGCATGGAGCTATCTCTATAATCTAGGTCGCCCTTTTGTCTATCCTAGAAATGACTTAGGATATGCCGCTAATTTTTTAAATATGATGTTTTCAAGCCCAACACAAAACTACGAACTCAATCCTGTATTGGTAAATGCTTTTGAAAAGATCTTAATTTTACATGCTGATCATGAACAAAATGCCTCAACCTCAACAGTAAGATTAGTGGGTTCAACCGGAGCCAATCCATATGCATGCATAGCTGCAGGAATTGCATCGCTTTGGGGACCATCTCATGGGGGCGCAAATGAAGCTACATTAAAAATGCTACAAGAAATTCGTTCAGAAAGTCGAATCAATGAATACATCAACCGTGCTAAAGATAAAACAGATACTTTTAGATTAATGGGTTTTGGTCATCGAGTATATCGCAATAAAGATCCAAGAGCTGAAATTATTAGAAAAACTTGTTATCAGGTACTAAATGAATTAGGTCTAGAAAATGATCCTTTATTCAGGCTGGCTCTCAAACTTGAGAAAATTGCCTTAGAAGATGAATATTTTATTGAGAAAAAATTATACCCCAATGTTGATTTTTACTCAGGCATCGTCATGAAAGCACTAGGTATTCCCAATTCTATGTTTACAGCTGTTTTTGCACTTGCCCGAACAGCAGGCTGGGTGGCGCATTGGAATGAAATGCTGAGTGAACCTAATTTAAAAATTGGCAGGCCAAGACAAATCTATAAAGGCAAAGAAAGAAGATCGATTTCTAGCAGCAGAACAGTTTCTAAGGATTAAACAGAAAACGATGAACCGCAACCACAAGTTGTTGTTGCGTTTGGATTTCGAATTACAAACTGCGAGCCCTGCACATTATCTTGATAGTCAATTTCTGCACCTGTTAAGTACTGAAGACTCATCGGATCAATCAATAATGTAACGCCGTCTTTTGTAACTTGCGTATCATCATCACTTACAGACTCTTCAAATGTAAATCCATATTGAAATCCTGAACAACCACCACCGCTCACAAATACTCTTAGCTTTAATTCAGGTTGCTCTTCTTCTTCAATAAGTTCTTTTACTTTCTTTACTGCATTATCAGTAAAGATTAATGGATCAGGTAATTTAATTTCATCAGTCATTTTTTTTATCGCCCTTATTAATTTCTTTTTTCTTTATGTCAGGTAGTTCAATTAATTTTCCATGGACTTTTGCACCCGCATGAATCTCAATTAACTTATATTCTATATCCCCTTTGACGACTGCTTTAGAATGAAGTTCAAGATATTCGGAAGCACAAATATCCCCTTTAACCTCACCTGCAATAATGGCAGTATGGGTATTAATATTTCCGTTAATTTTACTTTTTTCGCCCATAATCACGGTACCAGGTTCACCTTCAATAATTGTTAAATTTCCAGTTAATTTTCCATCCAGCCTCAACCCACCAGAAAAAGTCATATTACCTCTAATATTCATATTTTCATCAATAAGCGTTTGAATTGAATTGACTTTATTTTTTTTAAACAATTATCTCTCCATTTTAATTACTTTTTTTACCAACTATTTTTTCGTAAAACAAAATTTCCTCTGTTTGTTGATTATTAATTTCTTTAATTTTTTTTATTTCTTCTTGGGCACGATCTAGAGCAACTTTTTGCATTTCAATTTTTATATTTAATTCTGAAACTTCTCTGTTTAATAATAAAATTTCATTTTCAGATTTTAGGTTTTTAGCCAATAAACTTGCCGAGTCTCCACCGTCAAATGCCCAATATGCAAGCCAAAAACCTCCCAATGTAAAAATAATCGCTATTGCTAAAAACTTGTCCCATAAAGTAGAAGTTCTAATTTTTGCTGATGAGCTTGCTAATTTTATTCTCTTGTTTCTTTTTATGTTTTTAATCATATTTTTTTAAGGATAAATAGGACTGTGCTCCAAACCTATATTTTCTGGCAAATTAAACATTAAATTCATATTCTGAATTGCTTGTCCTGCCGCCCCTTTAACTAAATTATCAATTATAGAGAAAATAATTAATCTATTTTCTTTCTTAACAAATGATATTCTACAATAGTTTGAACCTCTTACTGTTTTTGTTTCTGGCATCTTTAAAGGTCCCATGAAGTCTACAAAAATAGAATCCTTAAACTGCTGCTCAAAAACATTTGCTATATCTTGTTCAGAGATCTCTTTTTTTAATTTTGTGTAAACGGAAACAAATATCCCTCTCACCATCGGAACCAAATGTGGCACAAAAGTAACATTAATATTTAACTTTCCTGTTAACTCCATTAAATTTGAAATAATTTCAGGCTCATGTCTATGGCCAGAGATTGCATATGCTTTAAAATTTTCACTTGATTCAGACATTAATAAGCTAGGATCATTCCTTTTTCCCGCCCCACTAATACCTGATTTTGCATCGATAATAATATCGTTCTCAATAATTAAATCATTTTTTAATAGAGGGTACAAAGCTAGCTGGCAAGCCGTTGGGTAACAACCTGGATTTGCCACCAAGAATGCATCTTTAATATTGCTTTGGTTTAATTCCGTTAGACCATATACTGCCTGAGTTAAAACCTGAGGTGCACTATGTTTCATGTCATACCATTTTTCCCACAATGCTATATCTTTAATTCTGAAATCAGCTGCCAGATCGATTATTTTGATTTTTTTAGCTAACAAAAAATCTACATGCTGCATTGCAATACCATTTGGAGTGGCAAAAAAAACAAGATCTGATTTTGTAAAATCAGCTTTTTCAGGGTCTATAAATTTATGTTTAAGTTTGCCTCTGAAAAAAGGATAATGATCTTCTACATTAATCCCATGCTCTGTTCTTGAAGTAATTTGATCAAAAGTAATATTGGGGTGATTCACAAGAATTCTTAATAGTTCTACACCCGTATACCCAGAACCGCCAACGATGGAAACTTTTATTTTTTTCATAATTCCTATATATTAAATTAATTTAAAAAAAAAGCCGCTTTTTGCGGCTTTTTTTATCATGTTAATACAATTAACGTTTAGAGAACTGCTTACGTCTTCTTGCTTTTCTTAAGCCAACTTTTTTTCTCTCAACCTCTCTCGCATCTCGAGTTACATAACCTGCTTTTGATAACGGTGATTTAAGTGCATCATCATAATCCATAAGCGCTCTGGTAATTCCATGTCGAACAGCACCGGCTTGTCCAGATTCGCCGCCACCAATTACATTAACCCTGATATCAAATTTTGCCTGATTTTCAGTTAACTCAAGTGGTTGTTTCAAAATCATCTCTGATGTAAAACGAGAAAAATATTCATTTACTGGTTTACCATTGATAGTAATCTTTCCAGAACCTTGCTCCATGAATACACGAGCTACTGAACTTTTTCTTCTACCAGTACCATAATAATATTTACCTATCATAAAATTCTCAATCTAAATAGTTAAAGGTTGTGGCTGTTGAGCACTATGCTCATGCTTATCGCCAGAATAAATTTTTAATTTTTTTACCATTGAATATCCTAGTGGGCCTTTAGGTAGCATGCCTTTAACAGCTTTTTCTAAAGCTCTGCCTGGAAATTTTTCTTGCATTTCTCTAAATGTAGCAGAGTATAATCCACCTGGATAACCTGAATGTCTGTAATACACTTTATCTTCTTCTTTATTGCCTGTTACTTTAATTTTATCAGCGTTAATAACCACAATATAATCACCTGTATCAACATGTGGGGTGTAAATTGTTTTATGCTTACCTCTTAATCGGTGAGCAATTCCACTTGCTAATCTTCCAAGAGTCGAGCCTGAGGCATCAACCAAGAACCAGTCTCTTTTAACCTCATGTGGTTTAGCAGATAATGTTTTCATTTAAAAATACCTAAAATTTAAGAAAGAACGCGATTTTATATCAAAAAAGCCTAAGGTGTCAAATATATTCACGTTAAAAAATAATAAAATAATACTGACCAAAATAAGCCTAACCAATTGTTTTTATTAAAAAAATTTATATATCTTGTATTTAAAAATACAAATTTTCGATAATAAAAAAATGTTCCGAACAAAAGACAAAAAATCAATACAAAATAAACGAATGAAAACTGATTCAATTTTCCCAAGATTAAGAATAATAGTGCACTCAAGAAATAAAAGCTGAGAATAATCTTATGCCCATATTTTCCAAATGTTTTTGGAGCTGAATAAATCTCTATTCTTTTATCATCAACTAAATCAGCCATAGCATAGACTGAGTCATAGGCCATAACCCAAAAAAAATTAGCAAAGAAAATCGTCCAAGTTATTCTATCCAAGCTCATTCCTAAATGCTTATAAACAATTAAAACTGGGATGCTAAATGCAGCGGCAAGAAATATCTGGGGAATCCAAAAAATTCGTTTAGATAATGGATATATTAATAATAAGACTAATGCCCAAAAAATCATTAAATAAGCATCTGGATTTATAAAATAAACTAGCATAGCTGCCAAAAATATTAGGCTGGAAAAGAAATATATTGCTTCTTTTGTTTTAATGTTATGACATGCAAGTGGTCTATTAGATGTTCGCTTTACTTTTCGATCAAAATCTTGGTCTAATAAATCATTTAGGACACAACCAGCAGATCGCGTAAGCAAAACACCCAATCCAAAAATTAGCATATCACTAATAGAAATATTCCCATGAGTAGCAAATAATAATCCCCATAACGTAGGCCAAAAAAGCAAAAAAATACCCACAGGTTTATCTAATCGTGCTAAAGCTAAAAAGTTTAAAATAGCTTTCATAATTTAATTAAATTTTCTCAATATCCTGAAAAAAAACTTCTATTAACATAATTTTTAATTTTGCTTTGATAAAAAAAGATTTTCTAACCCCTAACACTTTATTTATATCTAAGTTATTTGTTATTAAAAATTTCTTTAAGTATGAGTTATGAATACTACTGAGATATTCAAATTTAGTCCTATAAAAGTTATTTTCATAAAGAATATCTCCTAATGATTGATTCTTTAAAAAAAATAAATTAGGAATATTTCTTTTCATTAAGGAATAATCAACAATTGTTCTTGCATAAATGAGTGGTTTTTTATGAGATGAAATCAACACTTCCCTTAAGTACAAAACCCCTCTATTTTTTTTAAAATAAAGTTGTTTCTCATAAGGGCTAATAACAATCTTATGGTTGATGAGAGACAACTTCATTTCCTTCTCTTTTAATTTTTGAGTGGTTGAGCCAGGATCTAAAAGCCAATCATTTTTTTTTAATAATTTTTTAATCCACATCTTAAACTTTTAAATATTCTTTAGATGAAAACCAAGTATTAATATAACGCTCAATATCGTGATGGTTTTTATCCACTAACATGTTTGCATCTTGCAAAACCGCATTTATAATTTCTTCATCTTGAATGAGGTCTGTAAATTTTAAAGAAGGTACTCCACTTTGCCTTACGCCAATCAGTTCTCCAGGTCCTCTTAATTTCAAGTCCTGCTCTGCAATATCAAATCCATTAATGTTTTCATAAATAGTTTTTAATCTAAATTTAGCTTCATCGCTTAGTTTGTGATTATATAGCAGCACACATAATCCTTGCTTTTCACCACGACCAACTCTACCTCTTAATTGGTGAAGCTGTGACATTCCCATACGTTCGGAATGCTCAATGACCATAAGGGTTGCATTAGGAACATCTACCCCAACCTCAATAACAGTCGTTGCAACCAATAATTGAATCTTATTTTTTTGAAAATCCTGCATTATATTTTTTTTATAATCATCATCCATCTTTCCATGAATTATTCCTATCTGATATTTATCAAGTTTTTTACATAAAGATTCATATGTTGAAATTGTATTTTGAAGATCAAGTTTTTCACTTTCATCAATTAAAGGGCACACCCAGTAAACTTGATTATCATTGGCTAACTCAGTTTCAATCAAGTGTATGAGCTCATCTCTTTTTGAATCTAAAATTAACTTAGTTTTTATTTCTTTTCTTCCATGTGGCATTTCATCAATAACGCTTATTTCTAGGTCTGAAAAGTAGGTCATAGAAAGCGTTCTTGGAATTGGTGTAGCGCTCATCATTAATTGGTGGGGCATCATTCCATAATTTATTCCTTTTTTTAATAATGAAAGTCTTTGCTCAACTCCAAAGCGATGTTGCTCATCAATAATACAAAGCCCTAAATTTTGAAACTCAATTCCTTCCTGAAATAATGCATGGGTACCAATCACTAACTTAGCTTTTCCATCTTTGATCTTGTTCAATTCATTAACTCTTTGATTACCCTTAACTGACCCACTCATAAATACTATATTGATATTTAAGCTCTCAAGCCACTTAGTACAATTTATAAAATGCTGTTTTGCCAAAATCTCTGTTGGAGCCATTATGGCTACTTGAGTATTTTGTAAAATTAAATTCAAAGCTACACAAATTGAAACAATTGTTTTTCCTGAGCCAACATCTCCTTGAAGCAATCGATTCATGGGATACTCTTTACTAAGATCCTCCATGATTTCCGTTATCACTTTATTTTGTGAATTGGTTAATTTAAATTGAATTTTTTTCAGAAATATTTCAATTTCTTTTTTCTTATTGATAAATGATTTTGCCTTTATTTGATGTATTTTTCTTTTTTCTGAAAGCATAAATAACTGCTGGGCAAGTAGTTCTCCGTAAATTATATTTTTTAAAGGACCATTTTTCCTATCTTCAAGTATTTTGATATCTTCGCCCAGATAATGAATCTTATATAACGAATCAAGAATAGTTATTTTTTTAGAAATTCCAGGCTCGTCGATAAAAAAATCAAGTAGATTATTTTCTTTGACATACTTCAACATTTTTTTAATCATCCCTGAAAGCATTTTTTGTCCAAGACCTGATGTCACCGAATAGACAGGAGTTAAATTTTCATCCAGCGCTTGATCAAACTGATCCAGTATTTCTATATCAGGATGAATCATCTCTGGGATAATTTTTTTTTCTTTAATAAACCCATACACTCTTATAAAAGTAGCATTTTCTATTTGTTTGATTTGATTCGGGTAAAAATGGATAAATCTAATTTCAAGCAAATTTGAATCATCTTCCACTAGCACAACTAGATTTCGTCTTCCTCTAAAGACTACTTTGTAATTAACTATTCTTGCCTGGATGTATGCTGGTTGATTGGGTAATAAATTATCTATTAATGTTATTTTTGTTTTATCAATATATCGATAAGGAACATGAGTAATTAAATCAAACCAATTGAAAATTTGAAGTTTTTTTAGAAGGTGTCTCTGGCGTTCTGTAAATTTTTCAAACAAGATACTTTTTAATCGATGACTATGAAACCATCTACTTCAATCAAAGCACCTCTTGGTAATGAAGCAACACCAACAGCCGCTCTAGCAGGGTATGGCTCATCAAAATATTGCTTCATAATTTCATTTACTAGCCCAAAATGATTAAGATCGGTGAGATAAACATTTAATTTCATCACATCGGCATGATTTGCACCTGATGCGTTTATAACCTCGCTAAGATTATTAAAAACTTGATGAATCTGATTTTCAATACCCTCAGCTAATTTCATAGTCAAGGGATCTAGGGCAATTTGTCCTGACAAAAAAATAATTTTATTTTTCTTAACTGCTTGAGAATAAGTACCAATTGCCTCAGGCGCTTTATTGGTATTAATAATTTCTTTTTGAGCCATGCTAATTTCCTATTCCTAAATTGAACCCGATTTTACACGATTTATTCGGTTAACTTTTTCTAATCTTCTTAAATTCCGAATAACATTTGCTAAATGTATTCTATTTTTTACTTCTAACAAAAATTGTATATTTGTATAGGCCCCATGATCTCCTTCATCAATATTTAAATTATCAATATTAGCCTCAGCGTCTGCAATCACTGCAGATATGGTAGCCAGAACTCCTCTTTCATTTTGAACTAAGAGCTCTAATTTAACTTTAAATAAACGATCTGACCTAGGTTCCCATTCAACATCTACCCATTTGTCATGATCTAATTTTAATTTCTTAATTTCATTACAATCATGCGTATGAATAATAAGACCTCTGTCTTTGTCTATATATCCTAAAATTGGATCTCCGGGAATTGGAAAGCAACATCTCGCTAATTGAAGGGCCATGCCTTCTGAACCTTTAATTGTTATAACATCCAAAAATTTAGTTTGTCTGCCAAGGCTTGCTTGACCGCTCACAACAGCCGCTAATTGATGTGCAACCATAATATTGACCCTTTTACCCAAAGCCAGGTCAATCAAGATTTCATCTTTACTTTTTACATGGTAATCATGTATTAATTTATCCCAATGTTTTTTCTTAATACTGTCTGGCTCAATATGAAAAGCCTTTAATGCAGTATTCAGAATACTATAGCCCATAATGATCAGGTCCGAAGTTTCTGCATTTTTCATAAATGAGCGTATTTGGGACTTTGCTTTACCGGTAATTACAAAATTTAACCAGGCTGGATTGGGTTGAGCATTTGGTGCGGTCATAATTTCAATATGATCGCCTGTTTTAAGCACCGTTCTTAAAGGGACTAATTCATTATTAATTCGTGCCGCTAAACATGCATTACCGACGTCCGTGTGCACTGCATACCCATAATCAACTGCAGTTGATCCTTTGGGTAATACAAAAATTTTTCCCTTAGGCGAAAATACATAAACCTCATCTGGAAATAAATCTACTTTTAGATGTTCCAGAAACTCCAAAGAATCTGCGGATTCTGTCTGAATTTCTAACAATCTTTTTAACCATTGATTAGTTTCTTGTTGAAGATGAGTAATTTCACTTGTTTTATTTTTGTAAATCCAGTGCGCAGCAACACCTGCCTCAGCTAAATTATTCATCAAGGCAGTTCGGATCTGAATTTCTATTGGAGTACCAAATGGCCCAAAAAGAGTAGTGTGTAAAGATTGATACCCATTTGCTTTTGGAATTGCAATATAGTCTTTAAATCTACCGGGAATTGGTTTAAATAATGAATGCAACGCTCCAAGCGTTAAATAACAATCTTTAAAATCTTCAACAATAATTCGAAATGCATAAATATCTGTAATTTGATTAAATGTTATTTGTTTATCAACCATCTTTCTATGAATACTTGCCGGTTGTTTTTCGCGCCCAATAATTTCAGCATTAATTTTTTCTTTTTTTAATTTATCTTGAATTTCCAAAAGAATCTTATCAATCACTTCTTTTCTATTTCCCCGGGAAGCTAAAATAGCCTTATTAATTGTTCTATGTCTCAAGGGATGAAGGTATTTAAAACTTAAATTTTCTAACTCAGAATAAATTTGATTTAACCCAAGTCTATTTGCAATCGGAGCATAAATATCCATTGTTTCTTGAGATATTCTTTTTTGCTTTTCTGGCTTCAAATGTTCAATTGTTTGCATATTATGTAATCGATCACATAATTTAATTAGCATAACCCTAATATCTGATGACATCGCTAGTAACATTTTTCTGAAGTTCTCAGCTTGCGCTTCAACTGCATTGTCAAATTTAATTTTATCTAACTTAGATAAACCATCTACTAAACTGGCAACCTGTTTACCAAATTGTTTTTCTATATCTTCAATAGTTGTTTTAGTATCTTCAACGACATCATGAAGCAATGCTGCCTGTAATGATGGGCAATCTAAATGTAAATCCGCTGCCAAACATGTAACCGAAACTGGATGCGTAATGTAAGGCTCACCACTTTTTCTAAACTGTCCTGCATGTGAAGAAAAACTAAGTCGATAGGCCTTCCAAACCGACTCAATTTCTTTTTGGGATAAATATTTTTTTAATAGAAAAGTAAGCTGCGAATCAGCATGGTCCGCAGGAATTATTTTTAATGGAAGACTTTCATTGCTTTGGTCTGCATTTTTTTGTGCAGCTTTGATAGCCACAACACTACTCCTAAAAATTTTTTTATAGTTTTTGTACTGTAGAGTTTAGTGACACTATTTCTTCATCTACAGGCTTACCTTTTAATAAATCTACGCCAACTTTTCCAGCTGAAATTTCTCTTAGAGCCAGAACCGATGGTTTATCTTTATTTGAATTATCAATTAAAGGCTCAGCTCCATTTGCTAATTGTCTTGCTCGAATTGAAGCAATTAAGGTTAATTGGAAGCGATTAGGAACCATTTCTAAACAATCATCAACAGTAATACGTGCCATTTTTTTTCCTTAAAGTTTATTAATCTTTTGTTCAATAATTTTTTGAAGCTCCTGAACGGTATCTTCAATCTTGTTATTGATTGTAACATAATCAAACTCATCAGCATGTGAGATTTCCTCAATTGCTGATTTCATACGACTCTGAATTACTTCCTCGGAATCTTGATTTCGCCCTTTTAATCTTTTCTCTAAATCTTCAATAGACGGCGGCATAATAAAAATACTAACTGCTTCAGGATACAGTTTTCTTATACTATTCGCTCCCTGCCAGTCAATTTCCAAAATGACATCAAAATTATTTTCAAGTAAGTCATTTACAGCTTTTTTTGAGGTTCCATATCGATTGCCATGACACTCGGCATATTCTAAAAATTCATGCTTTCGAATCATGTCATCAAATCTATTATCATCGATAAAAAAATAATCTCGGCCATCTTCTTCAGAGGTTCTTGGTAAACGAGTCGTGTGTGAAATTGATACCTGTAAATTCGAATAAATTTTTAATAACTCTTTCACCAAGGTTGTTTTACCTGCTCCAGAAGCTGCGCTAATTATGAATAAATTTCCTTGGCTCATCTTATTCTATATTTTGTATTTGTTCTCTCATTTGCTCAATTAAAACCTTCATCGCAACTGCATTATTAGTAATTTGATTTGATATTGATTTGGATGATAAAGTATTTGCCTCTCGATTAAGCTCTTGCATCATAAAATCTAATTTCTTACCTTTTGGTGCTTTAAGTCCCAAAAGCCGATTAATTTCATCAACATGGCTTAATAGTCTATTGATTTCTTCTTCAATATCTGACTTCTGAAGAAAAAAAACAATCTCCTGTTGTAAACGTGTTGATTCAATTTCTAATGCTATTTTACTGAGCTTATTTGTAAGTTTTTTTTCATAATCTTTAGCAACTTTTTTGTATTCTTTTTGTGTTGCCATCGTGATTTTTTTGATCTCATCAATATTCTTTTTTAGTATTTTTTCTAATTTTATTCCCTCACGCTCACGATCTAAATTAAACTGCTCCACAGCTTTTCCAATGAATTTCAAAATCTCTTTTTCTGAATATTTTTTTTCATGTTCAAATTTTTTTTGTTTCACAAGCTGCAAAACATCCATAGAATTTATTTTTATTTGATCACCAACAATTTTTGATACTGATTTAATTTCCTGAATTACCTGCTTAATTGCTTTTTCCGTTAGATGATTATTTTGATCATTTTGTGATTGAATTGAAAACCTACAATCAACTTTACCGCGATTAATTTTTGCTAAAAATACATCTCTGATCTTTGACTCCAGAAAACGCATGGCATCATCGATTCTTAAATTAAATTCAAAGTATCGGTTATTTACAGATTTGATATCGATTGAATAAATGATTTTTGATTTATTAGCTCTAGTATCTGTAAAAAAACCTGTCATGCTTTTTGTCATTTTTAACCTTAATTTTTGGTTGAATTTTAAAACCATATTTTAACTTTAATTTATTCTTTATAATTGTCTAAATAAAGAAATATTAGGGAAAAATAAAATATGAGATCTTTTAATCGTGCTGCCCATGAAACTCGACCCATAACAATTACAAAAAATTATACAAAACATGCTGAAGGCTCAGTGCTTATCGAATTTGGTGATACCCATGTATTATGCAATGTTAGCGTTGTTGACGGGGTTCCATCTTTTTTAAAAGGTCAAAATCAAGGCTGGCTTACTGCTGAATATGGAATGTTACCAAGATCCACCTCGACTCGAATGCAACGAGAAGCAGCTAAAGGGAAACAATCTGGCAGAACACAAGAAATTCAAAGACTAATTGGAAGAAGTTTGCGAGCAATGTTAAATTTACAAAAACTAGGTGAAAGAACAATTCATATTGACTGTGACGTAATACAAGCTGATGGCGGAACGAGAACAGCTTCAATTTCTGGAGCTGCGATAGCGCTAGAAGATGCAATCAATAAACTGCTTGCAGATAAAATATTATCAGAGTCTCCTATCGAACAAAAAGTAGCAGCTATCTCAGTTGGCATTGTTAACGGTGAAGTACTCTCTGATCTAGACTATGAAGAAGATAGTCAATGCGAAACTGACATGAATGTGGTAATGACTGACAAGCATGAATTTATTGAAATTCAGGGTACTGCTGAAGGAAGATCTTTTACAGTATCAGAACTTAACACGATGTTAGAGTATGCAAAAAATAGTATTGCTGAGATTCTCAAAATATAATGACAGCTCTTTTTAACCAGATTGTTTTAGCTTCTAATAATTTAAAAAAAATTACAGAATTAACAACGCTGTTAGATTCCTTTAACCTAGTTATTGAACCACAATCTAAATTTAATATTCCAGAAATTGATGAGCCTTATGGTACTTTTGTTGAAAATGCATTACGTAAAGCTCGGCATGCCTCAAAAATTACCGGTCTTCCTGCCATAGCAGATGATTCTGGACTTTGTGTTAAGTCTTTAAATCTTGAACCAGGTGTTCATTCTGCAAGATATGCAGGTCCAAAAAAAAGCGATAAAGAAAATACTGCCTTGCTTTTAAAAAATATGCTTAATATTCAAGATCGTTTTGCTTATTATTATTGTGCCATTGTATTTTTATTAACAGAAAATGACCCTCATCCTATTATTGCTGAGGGAATCTGGCGAGGTGAGATCTTAAGATCACCCATTGGTAAAAATGGTTTTGGTTACGATCCAGTTTTTCATGATTTTATTACTGAGAAGTCTGCTGCTGAATTACCACCCGAAGTTAAAAATAAAATTAGTCATCGCGGGAAAGCTTTGCAAGAACTTAAACAAAAACTTACAATTCATTATGGTTAAAAATAATAAATGGCCTACATGGAAACGAGAGGATGGCTCTGCTGTCTCCTGTACGGAAAAAATTAAGGTAATGTCTGAAAATTTTGATGAAATTAAACAAAGTATTCAGGATGCTCTTGAGGATGGGATTCTGATGGAAGTTTCTGAGAACCAAATGAAAGAAGTCTTATTAAATATTATTCAAAATCTTAATAATCCCTATAAAAAATAATTAATATGGAAAAATCAATTTCCATCTATATTCATATGCCTTGGTGCATACATAAATGCCCATATTGTGATTTTAATTCTCATGAATCTTCATTGTCTAAAATTTCTTCTGAACAAGATATTTATGTTGATTCTTTGATACTAGAATCATTTCAATTAAAAAAATATTTGAAAAATAAAAAAATTATTTCTATTTTTTTTGGTGGCGGTACACCAAGCTTAATTTCTCCTCATTTGATTGATAAAATTATTTCTTATCTCACAAAAGAATACTCACTTTCGCATTCTTGTGAAATCACCCTAGAAGCAAATCCTGGCGGGGTGGATAAAAGTCATTTTAAAGAATATGCTCAAGTAGGAATTAATAGGATTTCATTGGGTATTCAAAGCTTTAATGATCATTTTCTAAAAGAATTAGAACGTATTCATACTGCCAATGAAGCAAAATTAGCGATTGATGAAGTAAGAAAGTATTTTGATAATTTCAATATTGATTTGATGTTTGCTCTTCCTAATCAAAACTTATTAGAATTAGAAAATGATTTAGACACTTTGTTTTCTTATGAACCAAAACATATTTCATACTACCACCTAACTATTGAGCCCCAAACTCGTTTTGCAAAAAATGTGCCTAATTTACCACCTAGTGAATTAGCTGATGAAATGTATGAACTGATTATCCAAAAAACTAGATCTTTAGGATATTTTCATTATGAAACTTCAGCTTTCGCTAGAGATAATTATCAATCTATACATAACAAAAATTATTGGCACTATGGGGACTATATTGGATTGGGGGCAGGGGCTCATTCTAAGATTACTCACCATAATAAAATTTTTAGATTTGAGAATACTAAAAATCCTAAAACTTATATTCAAGAGGTACAAAAAAATTCTTCTAAAAATTTATCGCAGATTCCTCAGCAGGAACTTCCTTTTGAATTTATGTTAAATGCATTCCGACTTATTGAAGGTTTTGAAGTTAGTGAATTTAGCAAGACTACCTTCCTAGACTTTGATGTAATCAAAAAAAATGTTGATATACTTGTCAAAAAAGGATTTATCAATTTTGATAATAATTTTATAAAACCAACTGAATTAGGTCAGAGATTTCAAAATAATCTAATTGAGCAATTTTTAAACTAAAATAAGGCTGAGTTATGAACTTTAATAAAATTACCGATCATTATGTTGTGTCTGAACAAATCACTATCAATGATATTTCTCAAATTAAAAATGCTGGGTTCAAGACAATCATTTGTCATCGTCCAGATGGAGAATCTGATGACCAGCCTTCTCACAAGATTTTAGAAGAAACAGCGCGCTCCCTTGAATTAAACTTTTTTTACCAACCCATAAGTCCTGGGCAGTTTAATAATCTATTATTTCAAGATTTTGAAATGGTATGTAAATCAGCGCCTGCTCCAATTTTTGCCTTTTGTAGAACAGGAACTCGTTCTGCTACCATTTGGGCTTTAAGCCAAAAAGGCAAATTATCTGACGATGAAATTCTCAGTAAAACAAGAAGTGCTGGATACGACCTCAGCCAACTATTTGTTTAAATTATTTTTTTAGCTTTAAAAATCGCTTTTTTAACTGCATTGATTGCAGTTCCACCTTCATGGTGTCTTGCATTCACTGATCCAGATATTGTTAATACCTGATAGATATCCTTTTGAATTAACTTTGAAAATGATTTTAATTTATTAAGTTCTATCTTTTCAAGACTTAAACCTGATTGCTCGGCATATTGCACAACCGCTGATACAACTTCGTGAGACTCTCTAAATGGCATTCCTTTTTTGACTAAATAGTCAGCCAAGTCAGTTGCAGTTGAAAATCCCTGCCCAGCAAAACTTGCCATCCTCTTTTTATCGACTTTAATATTTTTTACCATTTCTGCAAATATAGTTAAGGTATCCTGAATGGTATCAACCGAATCAAGCACTGGCTCTTTGTCTTCTTGATTGTCTTTATTGTAAGCTAAAGGTTGAGCCTTCATCAGCGTTAATAACGACATTAAATTTCCATATACTCTGCCCACCTTACCTCTAATGAGCTCTGGCACATCAGGGTTTTTTTTCTGTGGCATTATGCTTGAACCCGTACAAAATTGATCAGCAATTTTAATGTACCCAAAAAATGGACTCATCCACATAATTAACTCTTCTGAAAATCTTGATAAATGCATCATCAACATTGATACATTGAAACTAAACTCTATAGCGAAGTCTCTATCAGAAACAGCATCTATTGAATTTTGCGCTACAGCATTAAATTTTAATTTTTTAGCTACCCATGCCCTATTAATTGGATATGAAGTTCCCGCCAAAGCTGCCGATCCAAGGGGAAGAATATTGATTCTCTTTCTTGCATCAATAAATCTTTGCTTATCTCTCTCAATCATTTCAAAATAAGCTAAAAGATGGTGAGCAAAGCTAATAGGTTGTGCAATTTGTAAATGCGTAAGACCTGGCATCAAGGTCTCAACATTCTTTTCAGCAAGAGAGACAATATTTTTTTGTAATGTTTTGATTTTCTTTAAAATATCATCCGTAATATCTCTTAAAAAAAGCCTCAAATCTGTAGCGATTTGGTCATTTCTGGATCTACCGGTATGCAATTTTTTCCCAGCCTCACCAATAATGTGAATTAATTTCTTTTCAATATTAAAATGAACATCTTCATCCTCAATCTTCCATTGAAAAGTGTTATTCTTTATTTGACCTTCAATTTTAATTAAGCCAGTTTTGATTTTATTAAAGTCTTTTACAGAAATAATTTTTTGATTTTTTAACATTTCTGCATGTACTAGGGATCCTTGAACATCATAGAGCGCTAACCTCTTATCAAAATTAATTGAAGCTGTATAGGACTGAACAAGAGCATGCACTGGCTCTGTAAATCTTGCTGACCATTTATTTTTATTATTTTTAGAAATCATATGATTAGTATATATGAAAGGTTTCCAAGCATCATTAAGAAATCATTTGCTATGCTAAAATTCATTCATGAAAAAGATTAGAATCGCCTCTAGAGAAAGTCAACTTGCCTTATGGCAATCAAACTTTATTGCCAAAAAAATTAAAGAGCATTTTCCTAATATTGAAACAGAAGTTATCAGCTTTAAAACTCAAGGTGACATAATCTTAGATCAGCCTTTAGCAACTATTGGAGGTAAAGGACTTTTCATTAAAGAACTCGAACAAGCACTTCTTAATAATGAGGCAGATATTGCTGTGCATTCCATGAAAGATATGCCCATGGATTTAATGAATGATTTTACAATTTGTGCCATAACAGATCGAGAAAATCCTACCGATGCTTTCATTAGCAATAATTTTAAATCTCTTCAAGAGCTCCCTGAAAAATCGATTATTGGCACTTCTAGCTTACGGAGACAGAGTCAAATCAAAGCACGATTTCCTAATATTCAAATAAAAACACTTCGAGGAAATTTACAAACAAGATTGCGTAAATTAGATGCGGGAGAATACGATGCTATTATTCTTGCCTCTGCCGGATTGATAAGACTTAATCTTGCAAAGAGAATTACGGATTTTATTGATATAGATTTTTCTATTCCTGCCGTAGGACAAGGTGCATTAGGAATCGAAACTTTAAAAAATAATCATCAAGTTCAGGATCTTATGCAATTTTTAAATCATCAAGATACCATGCTCTGCGTAAATACAGAGCGCATGGTTAGTCGTGGTCTTGCTGGAAGTTGTACTGTTCCTTTAGGTGCACATGCAAATATAAATGATCAGTCTATTTATCTAAAAGCTTTTGTTGCCAAACCTGATGGTTCCAAAATTATTTACTCACAAAAAAATGGTTCAATTAATCAGCATGCAGAAATTGCTCAAGCCGTTGTCGAAGACTTAAAAAATCAAGGCGCATTAGAAATTCTTAATTAATAAATGAAAACACTTTTAGCAACCAGAAGTAAAAATCAAAACCAGTATATCTTGAATTATTTTCAAAATACTAATATCAATTGCATTGATTTTCCCTTAATTAATATACAAGGCGTTGAGCTTGAAAATTCACAAAAGCTAATATTAGATAATCTTAATCAATTCACAAAAATAATTTTTATAAGCTCAAATGCTGTGGAATATTTTCATCAATTACTAGTCCGAACTAACATTTCAATAACAAACATTCAATCACGCTTTTTTTGTGTGGGGCCAACCACACAGCAACAATTTTTAAATTTTTTTAATTTTCAAATTCATATGCCAGAGAATCAATTTGACACTAGCGGTCTTCTTAATATGAAAGCCCTCAGAATTTTGAATGTTTCTGAAAAAATTCTTATTGTGAGAGGAATTGGAGGTAAAGAACTTTTAAAATCAAAGCTTGAAGAACGTGGGGCCATAGTCTCATACCTGGAGTGCTACAAAAGAGTTTTATTAGATATTGATTTAGACTTGCTTTCAGAATATGCTAAAAAATCTGAAAAGCTTTTTATGTTAATTACCAGCAATGAAATTGCTCGCCATTTTTTAGCTTCTGTAAAACAAAACAACATTACTTTTAATAACCTGTCACTTATTGCAAATCATATTGAAATTTTTAAGACCTTAGAAAATCAATATCCAAATGTTCATTTGATTGCTGATATTAATCCTAAAAATATTTATTACGTAATTAAGAATAACTGATTATTTTTTTTTAGGTGAAAAAGTAAACGCGTCTGAAAAAAACTTAGAGTTTAATAATCCATTTTTAATAAACGCCTCATGCGCAACCTCTACCATCGCAGGAGCTCCACAACAGTAAACTTCATATTTATCTAACTGTGAGGTGTTTTCAAGGACTGCTTCATGTACGAGTTGTTTTTTAGTATCACTTACTTCTTCGTCAGAAAAAACGTTATAAACCTGAATATTCAAACCAGTCTCAAGCCAATTATTGACAACCTCTTCTTGATATAAATCTATTTTTTTTCTTACGCCTCGGTAAAGAATGATTTCCCTGTTGTTTTGGTTGAATACCATATCATTGATAATTGATTTAATCGGTGCAAATCCTGTTCCACCGGCAATAAATATAATTGGGCTTTCAGATTCACGTAAATAAAACTGGCCCAATGGGCCTTCAATCCGATGGATGCTTTTTTCTTGCATTTCTTCAAATACAAAGTTAGTAAATTGTCCGCCTTCAATTAAACGAATATGAAGCTCAACAAGATCATCATGTGGGGAATTCGCCATTGAAAATGCCCTTCTAGATCCATCATTAAGAATAAATTCAATATATTGGCCAGCTTTAAATCTTAGTTTTTCTTCAGCAGGTAATTTCAAAGTCATCTGCATAACGTCATGATTTAATTTTTTTAAGCTTTCGACTCGAACCGGAGTTATTTTTGGCAGAATCCCTTGATCAAGTCTTACAGGATGATCTTCAATCGTAATATCTGACATGGCAAATGCTCTACAAAATAAATGATAGCCCTCAAGCTCCTCTTCCTGGGTTATAACACCTGGCATAATTTCGTCATGTACAACAGAACCTTCGATAACTTTTGCTTTACAAGAACCACAGGATCCGCTTCTGCAACCATATGGTAAGTTAATGCCTGCTTTAATAGATGCTTCTAAAATTGTTTCGCTTGGTTTAATTTCAAATTCTTTTCCGCTAGCGGTTTTTACGCGATAATTCAATCGTCCTTCTCCCGATGAAACTCACCCTCAATATCTTTTTTGTTTGAATCATGGTGTTTATTTTTATTTGGATTCATTGCTTCATTCATTTTTGAAAATAAATCAGCATTGAATGATGAATTATCTTGTCTCATTGGAATCAGCAAAATACATACCGCTACTATGTCAGTAAATATTCCTGGAAATAAAAAAAGCCCTCCAGCAATCATATTTTTTGCAACTCCTAGAATCATTGAAAATGGTGATGAATTAGATGTCATAATATTCATCATATTACTCAATAGCTGAGCTTTTTCTTCTTTGACCATTCGCCAGCCTAAATACCCCATTAATAAAATATAGAAAAAATACCACCAACCATACATGGATCCAATTTTGAAATATCCCCAGATTTCCATCACAGGGAGCCCCAGAACTGCAATAATGAGTAATAATTTCATTTATTAAATAGAATATTAATTGAACTTAGATTGAATAAAATCAACTTAAAAACTGTTATGAAAAAAATATTTTTTATTATCTTCATTTTAACATCTTGTCTTTGTTTTGGAGAATCGAACAAATTTTTTTCGTCATCTAAATTTTTAGAGGTAGAAAAAGCTTTTCCTCACACTCTTAATATTAATTCCAGTTTTAATTCAATAAATCTTAACTTTAATATTCAACCTGATTATTATTTATATCAATCTAAATTCAAGTTTTCTAATTCAAGAGATCTTGACCAACAGGTAATTTTTCCAAAAGCTCATGAGAAAGAAGATGAATTCTTTGGTCAACAAAAGATTTTTGATGCCCCTATTTCAATCCAAATTAATTACAGTGACTCACTCAAGCCGAATGATTCTCTATCATTTACCTATCAAGGTTGCAGCACAAAAGGACTATGTTATCCACCTAAAGATATAAAAGTAAATATTTCTCAAATTAATGTAACTAATCATTCACAAAGCGGCCAATATCAAAACATTCTTAAAGAAAAATCTTTCGTTTATTCTTTATTAGCTTTTTTTGTTGCTGGCTTATTATTATCACTAACTCCGTGTGTTCTTCCTCTAATTCCTATTTTAGTAACCATGTTAGTCAGTCAAAAAAATAAGCAAGCTGCCACGCTAAGTTACGTATCTGGCATTGCATTTAGCTACATGCTCATTGGCTTATTTGCGGCTCTAACTGGTAATTTTTTATCTAACTACTTGCAAAATTATTGGGTCATTTTGTTTACAAGTTTGTTATTTTTTATTTTTGCTTTAGCGATGTTAGGTTTATTTAATTTAAGTCTTCCCCAACAACTACAAACCACTCTTTATAAAATGAGTACTCGCTTTAATCAACATAAATTATTTGGTTTATTTCTGATTGGTGCTTTCTCATCTCTAATCTTAAGTCCATGCGTAGCACCCCCTTTGGCTGGATCCATTTTATATATTGCGCAGTCAGGTAATCTCATTATTGGTTCTATTTCTCTTGTGGTTCTGAGCTTAGGTATGTCAGTCCCTTTAATTATTATTGGATTTACTCAAATAAACTTTAATCTAAAAGTAGGCGGTTGGAGTGAAAAAATAAAACAGTTTATTGGGTTTGTATTATTAGCTATGGCAATATACACAGCATCTCCAATTATTAAAGCTACTCTAGCTTTTTATCTTTATTTATTATTATTACTTTCACTGGTGATATTTCTTTTAATCAGTTTTTCGAAACTTGGCAAAGCTACAACTTATATTTTAATTTCTTCATTTATTCTGGTATTTGCTATCTTTGGTTATCAATATCAACCAAATATACAAAAATATCATAATCTAACATTTAATTATGTTCACACTTTAGATGAACTCAAGACTTCTATAACAGAACCTCACAACAAACCTGTGATGATTGATTTTTATGCTGATTGGTGTATTGCCTGTCTAGAATATGAAAAATATACTTTTTCTGATCCAGATGTAGAAACTTATTTAACCAAATTTCATTTAATTAAAGTTGATGTTACTGAATTTGATCAAGATGACAAACAGATGATGAAAAATTTTAATGTATTGGGGCCTCCAGCTATTGTATTTTATAATCGCCAGCATGAGGAACTCAAAGAATTACAACTCACTGGATTTATTGACGCGTTAGAATTTAAAAAACATTTAGAAAATATTGTTCATGATTAAATTTGTTCCCAAAATACTCATTGTATTTAGTTTAATAGCCTCTTTTATTTTTGGCTTTTCTTTTTATAAAAACAAACCAGTTTCATTGATTTCAAAACTCACTTTATACAATTTAAACAAAGCCCCAGTTGTTGCAACAGAAATACTAGAGCCAGGTCTCACGATTATTAATTTTTGGGCTACTTGGTGCGAGCCATGCAAAGAGGAAATTCCAGAATTAAATCAATTTTACAAAACTATTAATAAAGCAGAAAAAATTCATATCGTTGGAGTTGCTATAGACGAATTTGATGCCATTCAAGACTTTATAAAAAAAATACCCATTGAATATCCTGTATATTATGATGAAAGAAATGGCTTTAAACTCAGTGATTATCTTAAAAATGACAAAGGGGTTCTCCCTTACACGGTTGTGGTTGATCAAAACTTTAATTTAATCAATCAATATTACGGTAAAATAACGCAAGAGGATTTAAAACAGCTTTTACGATCTAAATAACTCATTAAAATCAATAACTTCTGCTAAAAAACCAAAAATAGTAGACAAAATCGCTTAATTTCGTCAAACTAACCAACCCAGTACTAAATTAAAATTTGAATATGAGAATTAATATTATCCAGGGTCCTAATTTAAATATGCTTGGTTCTCGAGAGCCAGAGCATTATGGTAATGAAAACCTAGACAGCATCAATGAAAAAATAGTAAAAAATTTCCCTGAAATTGATTTCGAATTTTTCCAAAGCAATAGCGAAGCAGATATTATTAATCATATTCATCAATTAAAAGCTGATTATATCGTTATTAATCCAGCAGCATTTACCCACACCTCTGTCGCTATTCGAGATGCTATTAAAAGTATCAATATTAAATTTTATGAGGTACATCTTTCAAATGTTTATGCGCGAGAAGAGTTTAGACATAAGTCTTTTTTCTCAGACATTGCGGAAGCAGTTATCTGTGGTTTAGGAAGCGATGGTTATATTGCGGCCATTAATCACATTATCAATCATTCATAAGGCAAATATATGGATCTTAGAAAATTAAAAAAATTAATTGATTTAGTTGAAGAATCAGGTATTAATGAGCTTGAACTGACTGAAGGAGAAGAAAAGGTCAAAATTAGTCGACAAGGGACAAATTTAAATCCCATTCAATATGTTAATCTTCCCCCAGTTTCATCGTTAGCACCTCAAGTTGCAGTCTCACATGCAGAAAATAACCCTGTAGCAAAAATTCCAGATACTACAAAAAAATCAGAAATTAACGGGCATGTCATTACTTCACCGATGGTTGGTACATTCTATAGGTCATCTTCACCAGAGACGCCTCCCTTTGTAGATGTTGGGACAGCTGTAAAAAAAGGAGACACCATTTGTATTATTGAGGCGATGAAGCTTTTAAATGAGATTGAAGCGGATAAAGACGGCGTAATCAAACAAATCATTGCCGAAAACGCCCAACCTGTAGAATTTGGTGAAGCCTTATTTGTAATCGAATAAAACATTATGTTTGAAAAAATACTTATAGCAAATCGAGGTGAAATTGCACTCAGAATTTTAAGAGCTTGTCGCCACATGGGTATCAAAGTTGTGGCGGTTCATTCTGAAGCAGATGTTGATGCAAAGTATGTAAAATTAGCAGATGAGACTGTTTGTATTGGCCCAGCACCATCAAATCTAAGTTATCTTAATATTCCAGCTATTATCAGTGCTGCAGAAGTTACAGATTCAGAAGCAATTCATCCCGGTTACGGATTTTTATCAGAAAATGCAAATTTTGCTGAACAGGTTGAGCAAAGTGGATTTACATTTATTGGGCCAAGAGCAGAAACTATTCGTTTAATGGGTGACAAAGTGAGTGCAAAAGAAGCCATGATTAAAGCTGGCATACCTGTAGTGCCTGGCTCACCTGGAGAATTACCTGATGACCCTGTCGAAATTATTAAAATTGCAAAAAAAATTGGATATCCAGTAATTATTAAAGCTGCTGGTGGTGGCGGTGGACGAGGAATGCGCGTAGTTCATACCGAAGCATCTTTATTGAACGCAGTATCCATGACAAAAACCGAAGCTCAAACTGCATTTGGAAATCCAGCGGTTTATATGGAAAAGTATCTAGAAAAACCAAGACACATTGAATTTCAAGTCCTTGCTGACACCCATAAAAATGCAATTCATTTGTATGAAAGAGATTGTTCAATCCAGCGGCGACATCAAAAAGTAATTGAAGAAGCGCCAGCTCCTGGAATTCCTCAAAAGTTGATTGAAAAAATTGGGGATCGTTGTGCTGATGCTTGTAAAAAAATTGGTTATCGTGGTGCGGGTACCTTCGAATTTTTATACGAAAATAATGAGTTCTATTTCATCGAAATGAATACCAGAATTCAAGTTGAACACCCAGTGACTGAAATGATTACTGGAATTGATTTGGTTCAAGAACAAATTAAAATAGCTGCTGGTGAAAAACTCAAATATCGTCAAAAAGATATAAAAGTTAAAGGCCATGCGATTGAATGTCGAATTAATGCTGAAGATCCATTTACTTTTGTCCCATCACCTGGAACCATTAATCGCTTCCATGTTCCAGGCGGACCAGGCATTCGAATGGATACTCATGTATACGGTGGCTATACAGTGCCTCCTCACTACGATTCTATGATTGGAAAACTCATTGCTTATGCAGACACACGCGAAGAAGCAACTTCTAAATTAAGAATGGCACTCTCTGAAATGTATTGTGAAGGTATAAAAATTAATATTGATCTTCATCGTGACCTAATGTCAGATCTTGCTTATCTTAAAGGTGGAACTTCAATCCATTACCTTGAAGAAAAACTGGGTATGAAAAAATAAAGTAGTGTTAAAGCTCTCCTTTATAGTTCCAGCTGAATTTGTCAATCAAATTAACGAGATGTTACTGGAAGAAGACACCCTCTCAATATCTATGCTCGATGCCGATGTCAATACCGAGGCTGAGGAAGCTATATTCGGAGAACACCCAAATCAAGATTCTCAATATTGGAAACGAACTATAGTCAATATATCCGTATTAGATCAATCAATTGCAAATAATTTAATAAACAAAATACAATCCGAATCAAATCTAGATATCCAATTTAATATAGAAACGATAGCAGATATTGATTGGGTAAAACAAACACAATCTCAGTTTAATCCAATTCAAATTAATGAAAAATTATGGATTATTCCCACTTGGCATCAAATTCAACAACATAATGCAATCAACATTATTCTAGATCCGGGCCTTGCTTTCGGAACAGGATCTCATCCAACAACCCAACTTTGTCTAAACTGGCTAACAGAAAATATTAGGCCTAGTATGAGCTGTTTAGACTATGGTTGTGGCTCAGGCATTTTGGCAATTGCTGCTGAAAAATTAGGTGCTCAGGAAATTATTGGGACTGATATCGACCTTCAAGCAATTCAGGCAAGTATTGATAATGCAAAAAATAACCATTGTACGCTGTCAAAATTTATTTCATCTGAAGAAAATATTTCTGGGCAATATGACATTGTTGTAGCTAATATTTTATCAAGTGCACTTAAAGTTTTAGCCCCCGTTATATCTAACTATACAAAATCACATGGAAAAATTGCTCTTTCTGGCATATTAAAACAACAAGAAGACGAAATTAAAGTAGCTTACAAAGATTGGTTTGAATTTGACAGATCTCAAGAATTAGATGGTTGGTTATTAATGTCAGCTACAAAAAAATCTAAAGCGTTTCTATATCTTTAATAATTGCTTTAGCTTTTTCTGTTATTTTTATTTTTTCATCATGACTGATCTTATTTAGCTGCATCCAAACAATTCCCAACCTTTGATTTCCCTTTAACCTATCTTGTTGCTTTATATAAAAATTCCAATAAAGAACGTTTAAAGGGCATGCATCGCGTGAGAATTTTTCCTTTGGATTGTATCTACATCCACCGCAATAATTGCTCATCTTATGAATATAACTAGCTGAGGAATTATAGGGTTTGGATGCAAGAAAACCACCATCAGCATATTGAGACATTCCTATAGTGTTAGGCATTTCTACCCACTCAATTGCATCGATATATACACCCAAATACCAAAGATGTAATTCTTGTGGATTCAATCCGAGTAATAATGAAATATTACCAATCACCATTAATCTTTGTATATGATGCGCATAAGCATGTCTCAATGAATCATTAATCGAAACACGCATACAATTCATTGATGTTTTTCCGTTCCAAAACCAACCAGGTAATGTTTGATTAAATTGAAAATAATTATTTTGCCCATAGTCTGGCATCTGTGCCCAGTAAACTCCCCTAATATATTCTCGCCATCCTAATATTTGACGAATAAATCCTTCTACTGCAGGCAACAAATCATGATCTTTTTTTTCATCATATATATTCACAACTGCTTGAATGACTTCGAGTGGATGTAACATTTTAGTATTGAGAGAAAACGATAATAATGAGTGAAATAAGAAAGGTTCAGTATCATGCATTGCATCTTGATAATAGCCAAAATTCTTTAAAAAATTATTTTTAAAATCTTTAAGCAATAGCAGTGCTTGTTCTCTAGATTCAGGCCAAATAAAATTTTTTTCATCGATCTCGCCAAAAAAATTTATATTAAGTTTTTTGATTAATTCAACATAACTGCTTACATTTTTAGATTTATTAATTCTTAATGGAATTAAATTGTCATTTTTCCACTTTTGTCTATTGGCGTAATCATAATTCCATTTTCCTCCAGTGGGCTTTTTATCTTCATCTAATAAAATGTTATATTTTTCACGCATCATCCGATAAAAATTTTCCATACGCCATGTTTTTTTATTCTCAAAGAATTTCCTTACCTCATCTCGAGTTGTTAAAAAATGTTCAGTTGAAAATATTTCTGATTGAATTGATAAATTTTTTGTAAAATCATCTAACTCTTTAGACAGTCTGAATTCATCAGGCTCTTGATATTCAAATTTAGTAATATTTAATTCTTTTATCAAATGCAAAATATTATCTTTAAAATTCTGACAATTATTTATGGAATCTATTTCAAAGTAATAAACTTCATGACCTTGTTTTTGTAAAGTTCTTTTAAAGTTTCGCATGGCTAAAAAAAAGCCTACTATTTTTTGGATATGATGTTTTACATAATCCGTTTCGGATCTAGTTTCCATCATTACATAACAAACATCCTGCTCTATCTTTTGAAACCAGCTATGCTTAATATTAAGTTGATCACCTAAAACCAGTCTTAGTGTTTTCAATTTAATTTAACCATCGGTTTTGATATTCAAGATTTTTATCATATAGCTCTTGCTGTCTTTCAATATTAAAGATTCTACCTCCTCTTGGATCTGTTCCAAATCCTGCAATGTATAGCCAATTACCCTGATTTGAATAAATGTCAAAATCTATCAAATATTGTTGAAAAAAATCTGCTCCCCCACGCCAATCGCATTTTAAGTTCCATATTAGATAGGAGGCTAATATTTGTCTCATTCGATTACTACTATAACCTGTAATTTTCAATTCATGAATTCCTGCATTTATGAACTGATTATTTGTTTTTCCTTTAATAAATGCATCAAAGTTTTCTTTATTATGATTGATAATTTTATTGCTATCTTTTATTAATCCATGACTAAAATATAAACGAGTTTTATATTTGATATGGAGGAATCTAAAGTAATCTCGCCACAATAATTCAAACCATATCCAATAAGTACTTTCATTTGCACCTCTATTATTTTCAAAGTCTTTCAATGCATAATAAATTTGTCGAGCTGATAAATAACCCTGGGCTAGCCAAAATGAAAATTTTGTTGATGAATTTTTTCCTTGTAATTCATTTCTCGTTTGTTTATATTCCAAAGCATAATCTTTATCAAAATATGCATCTAAATAAACTTTTCCATTTTTTTCTCCTCCGCTAAATTCAGTGTAAATATTACAATCACTTATATAAGCCTGTTTAGATACTTTTATTTCATGACTTTTAAATTCGCATTTAACAATTGGAATATTGCTTAATTTTGGGTTTAATTTTTCTGGGGCTAGAGGTTCTATTTTAGTTATTTCAATATTTTTTCTAAAATGTGTAAATACATCAGGTAATTTATCAATTTTAAATGGGAGTTGCTCTTGAAAATACAAGGAAGAATTCCAGATCTCAACAATCTCTATTCCTATTTTTTTTAATTCCTCTATTATTTTTTTTTCATATGGTGCATCTATTTCTTCACAAAATATTTTATTTACTTTGATCTTTGCAGATATTTTTTTTATTTCTTCTAATGGATTTCCCTCTATATAAATTAGATTTTGGTCATAATGATGCAACTGTTTTTTAAGGTCTATTACACCCTGTTTTATAAACTCTTTCCGCTGCTGAGATAAATTTCCATCTACAAAACTTGTTTTGAAATTTTCTTCGAGAATATAAATAAATAAAGTTGGTTTTTGTTCATCAATACATCTGTTCAAGGCAAGATTATCTTCTAACCGAAGGTCATTACGGAACCAAAAAATATTAATTATTTCTGTGTCGGTTACATTTTTTTGAACAATATTTAACATTTTCCCAACATTTTTCCCATTTTTTTCTCCACTTAAATGATCGCTTACATGTTTGGCAGATTTTTTCTGGGAGATTTTCTTTTTTCATATTATTTTTGACCCCTTTAGGATCGCTAAGTTTCTAAATCTATTTTTTTATTAGTGGTTTATAATAATTTTTATGAGACTATTTATTTTATTTTTTTTAAGTGCATTAATAACTAGCTGCGCCTCTATAGACGGTAAAAATAGTAATCAATTTCCGGCCCCGCATAATAATTTCACGGGTAAATTCACAGAACAACACTTTGATAGTGAAGATCCAAATGATTTCATGATGCGTAATTGTAAAATCTATGGCGGGTTAAATCAGGATAGTATCAAAAAAGTTTCTACTGATGTTTTATTTCAAGATGTGTACGAATTTAAATGTAATTATTCAGATAAGCTTCAAGAAGAATTAGAGATTGATGGAAAATCTTCAAAACGTCTAAATGGCACTATTGCAAAATCAAAATGTGAGGCTCTTGGGTTCAAAGTAGGAACTCCAGAGTTTGCTAAATGTATGCTAGAACTCACTCAATAATTATGAAACTATCAACTGTATATTTTTTTCTTTTTCTTTCAATCTCCGCTGGTGCTGAGGATTTAATACTGAAGTGTTCAGGCTTAAGTCACTTTGAACTAGTTGGCGCTTCTGGAAGTAAAGAAGAAAAACAAGACCGCGAATATAAAATAGAAAACAATAAACTTCTAGATCTTAATGAAGTACCCTGCGAATTCAAGCAAGATGAAATTCTATGTGAGTCTAATTTTTTAAATATTAGACATTTCAAGTTTAATCAGCAAACAAAAAAAATTACTGATAGTATTTCCGGAAATAAGGGTTTTGGTCACTATATTGAAAACTTTGAGGGAATTTGTAACGAGTGATTCAGATTGCTGAATTGGGACAAAATGAGTTTGAAGTTACAGTTTCATTACAGAAAATTACTACCCATATTGTTTTTTTAAATGACGAAATGCACCAACAGCTTTGTCATAACCGTCTTTCTAAAACTGATCTTATTATTAAATCTTTTGAGTTCCTGTTACAAAGAGAACCGAATACATCAATTTTATCTCGTTTTAACCTAGATCATATCGGTCATTATTTTCCAGAATACCTTAATACCTTCAATTAATTCGAACTCCAACTTTGTTTTTTAGTCTTTCCATCATATGAAAATTTTTTTGATATTTTTTACTTTTTTTTATTTTTTCTTTGCAGAAGCTGTTGAAAAACCTATTAATGGTACCTACCAAGAATACTTCGATAATAATTCCCTTAAATATGAAATTACTTTTAAAGCTGGTAAAAAACATGGGCAAGAAAAGTTTTGGTATGAAAATGGTCAATTAAAAATGCAAAGTCACTTTATTGATGGAATTGAAGATGGTCAATGGACTCAATGGTTTCAAAATGGGCAAATTAAACTAAATGTTACCTATAAAGATGGCAAAGAAAACGGAATGTGGACCCAATGGTTTGATAACGGTCAATTGAAATCAGAATCTCACTTTAAGATGGGAATCAAAGAAGGAATAGAGACAATTTGGAATAGAGATGGGTCCATAAAATCTAAGGACCTTTATCAAGAAGGTCAAATTATTAAATCTCCTTGAAATTGTAAATTTTATCTCCATATTTAGATTAAGAAAGTTATGCCTTAAGGGTAACTGACTTATTTTTTATTTTGCTTAATACAAGGAGATAAATAATGAAAATTTCATTTGGTAATTTATACCCAAGTACATTGGGTTTTGAGACTATGCTTCGTGATATTGAAGCGCTTATGGAAAATTCTATCGAATCTGTAAATGATAAATTTCCACCTCACAATATTATTAAGATTAATGATACACACTATGCGGTAGAGCTTGCTATTGCAGGTTTTAATCAAGCTGAGATTGATATTACTGTTAAAGATGGTTTATTACTCATTAAAGGTGAAAAGAAAGCTACTGATTCAGCAACCCATTATTTGCATAAAGGAATTTCCAATAGAGCCTTTACAAAAACTATTCGACTAGCAGATACAATTGAGGTTAAAGGTGCAGAATACAAAGATGGTATTTTAATAATCGCATTGGAAAATATTATTCCAGAATCAAAAAAACCCAAAAAAATTGAAATTGGGAGTTTAAAAAACTTTAATTACCCACCTAAGATTGAAAAAAAAGAAACAGAAGTAATTGAAGCTTAAATTAAAAAAGGGGCTAAGCCCCTTTTTTAATTTTCTTGATTTAATACTACTTTTTAAATTTTGTTATCACAAGACATCCATCCGCATCCATACAAGGCCAATCAGTTTCAGGGCCACATGTATTGCCGGTTATCCGCGTTTCGTAAAATTGATAATTTTCCTTCTTACTTGACTCTTTTTTTTCTAAGTCTTGACTCTGATCCGTTGAAGTATTTGCATTAGCAAATAATGAAACCAATAACACTATTCCGGTATAGTTAAATCTGCTGCAGCATAAACGCCAGTTGGGCGATCTTTTTCGGTCTTCCATGTTTTCCTTTTTACAATACAACACCGATCTCGATTAATATCTGAAGCTCCAAATTTTAATTTGGCATTTGGTATTACTCTAAAGATGTGTCTTTCAACACCATCAATTGTTTCTGGCGCATCATCATTTTGGCAAAAAATTAACACATCTCTTTGTCGGTTTTCCTTTTGTCTAATTACCACAAGATCTTCTCGTTTTTGTTCAATTAGATATTTTTTTAGCTTTTCTAATTCTTCATCCGTAATTGGTTCCAATTTTAATAAACTAACTCGCTTCATTAAAGAGATTGCATTCGCATTTAATTTATCTTTATTTAAAATTTGGGGTATAAAGCGAACAATCCATCTCTCTTTTTCATTAGAAGCTTTTAAATCTGAAATGATTTGTTCTATAGGACTTTTTGATAAAATTGGCGGTCTCATATAGTGTCTGCAATGAATTTAGCTATTTTTCCAATCGCGTACATGATAATAAATATGATTATACAAGCAAATATGAAGGAAGTTTTATTTTGTTGAGTGTGTATTTTTACTTTCTTTGGATTATATTTTGAAAGTCGGTAGAGGTAAAAACCCAACAAATAGCTAGGCATAAAAAAGATTAACCACATTAATGGTAATTCAAAAAAACCCAGTAACAGGATTATTATTAATGTTGTACCTATTAAAAATTTTCCAATTCTTGACCAAAATATATTATTCATGGATTTTATAAATTGTTATTATATAAAACATTATGTCACGAATTGATACCGTTATTTTAGGGTCGACGCTATTGACGTCCGCTATCAGCTTTTTGCTATTCATTGCGCTTAATATTTATAAATTTTTTAAAACTGGTACTTGGGTTAAATCTCTCACTGCCTGTGATGTTTTTAATGTTTTTTGTAATGGTCCCATTTTTTTAAAGTTTATTGGTAACCTTGAAGCGCTTTTGTTTGTTTCTCTTTTTTTCGGTTTATATTATCTAATTCATTGGTCACTGATTGGCAAAAAATTATGAAGTATATAATTTTATAAAAATGTACAGGTTTGAATTATTTTCATTTGCAATTCTTGTATTTTTAATCATTATTATAATTTTTTTAGCAAATAGAAAATAAAAAGCCCTTTTCATGAAAGGGCTTTAAAGAGTTTAAAATGCTAAATTCTTATCTACGAGCTTTCCAGATTGAATATAGCACCCAAACAGCTACTAAACCAACAACACCTTGACCACCAAGTGCATTGAGATGTCCTGTTACTGTTTCAATAACTTTTGGTTCACCTAGGAATGGAACTGCTGCCCCACCCATGAGGATTTGCAAAACGATGCTTAATGCTAAAAGACTAACTATTGTTTCCGAAAGTGCCCCCGCCCAATTTCTTATTGTTTTTAAAACATCCATACTTTAATTCTCCTTAGTTAATAACTTTAGAAATTTAGTTTAAACTCTCTCCTCTTTAAACTTAAAAGTACGATACCCCTATATTATAAAAAACACAACATTTAGTTATAAATTAATTTTTTTATCTAAATATTGATTATTGACGATTTATATTTATTAATATATATTTAGAGGTTCCCCCCTTATTTATTGATTGTAATTTTGAATTAAGATTTACTCGACTGTGACAGCTTTAGCAAGATTCCTTGGTTTATCTACATCTGTTTTTTTATTTAAAGCAACATGATAAGCGAGTAGTTGCACTGGGATGGAATGTACGATTGGAGATAAAATCCCTATATGTCTTTTTGTTCTAATGACATTAACACTTTTCTCTTCATCAAAATGACTATCAGCATCGGCAAATACAAATAACTGGCCTCCACGCGCTTTCACCTCTTGCATATTTGATTTTACTTTTTCTAACAAAGAATCATTCGGTGCAATAACAACTACTGGCATATCTTTATCTACTAAAGCTAATGGTCCATGTTTAAGTTCACCTGCCGGATAAGCTTCAGCGTGAATATAGGAAATTTCTTTTAACTTCAATGCGCCCTCAAGCGCAATTGGATAGTGAATACCTCTTCCCAAAAATAGAGCATTGGATTTTTGAGCAAATAATTTTGCCCAGTTTTTAATTTGCGGCTCAAGATTTAAGGCCGTCTGCACATGGCCTGTTAATTTGCGAAGCTCTTCAATATATTTGCTTTCAACAGATTTTGTAATTAGTTTATTACTTTTAGCAAAAATTAATGCCAATATAAAAAGAGCTACCAATTGTGTAGTAAATGCCTTGGTAGAGGCCACTCCAATCTCAATACCTGCTCGTGTATAAAGCACGTAATTTGAAAGTCTTACTAAAGCACTTTCCTGAACATTACATATTGCGAGTGATTTGCTATTACCGTTTCTTTTGGCCTGCTTTAATGCCTCAATCGTATCAAGCGTTTCCCCCGATTGAGAAATGGTAATAACTAATTGATTTTTTGGGGTTACCACATTTCGATAGCGATATTCACTTGCAATTTCTACATTCACTGAAATTTTTGCAATCTTTTCAAACCAATACTTAGCAGTCAATCCTGCATAATAACTGGTCCCTGCTGCCAAGATTAAAATGCTTTTAAAACTTTTAACATTAAAGTTTTTTCCACCAACTAATTTACTTTCCACCATGCCTGCATCTAAGAGTGCCTCCAGCGTATCGGATATTGCAGCGGGCTGTTCATATATTTCTTTTTGCATAAAATGATCGTAAGGGCCAAGCTCCATTTGATCATTTTTAAATTTACTTTCGTGGATTTTACGATTTACCAGTTTATCTTTATCTGAATATATTTTTATGGAATCCTCAGTAATTATTGCCTTATCGCCATCTTCCAGATAAATAATTTTATTCGTAATTGAAATTAGGGCGGATATATCAGATGCTATATAATTTTCTTCTTTTCCAATTCCAATAATCAGTGGACAGCCATATCGTGCCACAATTAACTCCCTAGTTTTTTTATCTAGTACAGCTATAGCATAAGCGCCTTTTAATTTTTTACATGCTTGCTTAGTTGCTTCATACAATGTTTTATTTTTCCTATAAAAATGGATGAGATGAGCAATCACCTCAGTATCTGTTTCTGATTTAAATTTATAGGATTTATTTTTTAAAAAACTACAAAGCTCAACATGGTTCTCAATAATGCCATTATGAACAAGAACAATTTCATTATTTGATATATGTGGATGTGCATTCTTTTCAGCAACACCACCATGCGTCGCCCAACGCGTATGACCAATCCCTAACTTACCATTTAATTTTTTTTGTGTAGCTTTTTGCTTAACCTCTGCAACTCGACCTACAGATCTAATTCTTTCAATTTTGTTTGCCTTGGCAATCGCAATCCCTGCTGAGTCATACCCCCGATATTCAAGTTTTTCCAAGCCTTGAATCAATAATGGAACCACATTATTTTTTTTAGAAATTCCGCCAACTATTCCACACATACTTATTTCTTCTTCGGCCTATCCCAGCTCTCAATCGTGACTTGCTGTGCACGTGATATGGTTAATTTATTTGCTTCTGTATCTTTTGTAATTGTCGAACCCGCACCAATGGTTGATCCTTTTTTTATAGTCACTGGAGCAATGAGTTGCGTATCTGAACCGATAAAGACATCATCTTCAATTGTTGTTAGATGTTTATTTGCACCATCGTAATTACATGTGATTGTGCCCGCACCAACATTAACGTTTTTTCCAATTTGACTGTCTCCGATATAAGACAGATGATTAACCTTGGAATGATCATCAATTTTTGTATTTTTCGTTTCTACAAAATTTCCTAAATGGACATCTTGATTTAACTCTGAACCTGGTCTAATTCTTGTATAAGGTCCAATCTTACATTGCTTTCCAATCAAAGCAGAATCGATATGATTAAATGCTTGCAAATGTGAAGCTTCATTTATCGTTGTATCTTTGATGATGTTATAAGGTCCCACTGAAACATTTTTTTTCAAAAAAACCTGACCTTCAAATATACATCCAACATCAATCGACACGCCTTCTTCGCATACTAACTCTCCTCGAATATCAATACGATTTGGATCTTGAATTCGCACACCGGCTTCAATTAATTGTTTTGCTTTATCCTGCAATACGATCCTTTCTAAAGATATCAACTCAATTACTGAATTAACCCCTTGTATTTCATGCTCTTGTTTTGCTAATACATGACCTACTTTAATTTTATCACTAACTGCTAAAGCAATAATATCGGTCAGATAATATTCTTGTTGAGCATTTTTATTATCAATTTTCCCTAACCAATTAATCAGCAGATCAGTTTTAATACACATAATACCTGTGTTGATTTCTTTAATCTGTTTTTCCAAATTGTCACAGTCTTTTTCTTCAGTAATTTTTTGTATTTGGCCTTGATGACGAACAATGCGACCATAACCAGTTGGATTTTCCTTTTCAAAAGTAATCAATCCAAGTCCTGAGCTGGAAATTTTAACTAACTGTTCTAAAAGACTTTTCGAAATCAGCGGCACATCACCATATAATATAAGCGTAAATTCTTCTGATAGAAAAGGGAGAGCTTGCTGAACTGCATGACCCGTGCCGAGTTGCTGTTCCTGAAGTGCAAACAATAAAGCTTGGTCATTTTGAAATTGTTTTTTAATGATGTCAGCACCATAACCAATTACAGAAATAATTTTTTTGGGATTAAGTGTTTTAGCGGTAGTAATTACTCGAGCTAACATCGACTGACCATCAATTTGATGCATGACTTTAGGAAGCTCAGACTTCATGCGGGTTCCCTTACCAGCCGCTAGAATAATAATATCGATCGTCATAATTTCATTGAGTATAAACAAAAAAAGCAGCGATTGCTGCTTTTTTAAATTTATAACTGATTAGTGTTTTTTCTTTCTCAATCTCTGAATTGCCTGAATCATCGCTGCAGCTTCTGCTAACTCTGCCTGTGCTTTTGCGTAATCAATATCGCCTTTTTGTTTATTGAGTGTGTCCTCAGCTGCTTTTTTGGCTTGGTTAGCTTTTGCTTCATCAAGATCCTGACCACGAACTGCTGTATCAGATAAGACAGTTACAGAACCTGGCTGCACTTCAAGAATGCCGCCGGAAACATAGATCAATTCTTCCTCAGCTTTGCCAGACAATTTAATTCTGACTGATCCTGGTTTTAAAGTCGTAATCATTGGAGCATGGTTTGGATAAATCCCTACTTCACCCATTTTTGCTGGTGCTACAACAAATTCCGCTTCACCAGAAAAGAGTGATTTTTCTGCACTAACTACATCAACAATGACTTTGCTCATCTATAACCCTTTAATTAAAGTTTTTTAGCTTTAGCAACAGCTTCTTCAATACCACCAACCATATAGAAAGCCTGTTCTGGTAAATCGTCATACTCACCTTCAACGATTGCTTTAAAGCCAGCAATATTGTCTTTTAGTGATACATACTTACCAGGCGCACCCGTAAATACTTCGGCTACATGGAATGGTTGAGATAAGAATCTTTGAATTTTACGTGCACGGTTCACCGCTAATTTATCTTCAGGTGATAATTCATCCATACCTAAAATCGCGATAATGTCTCTTAATTCTTTATATTTTTGTAATGTTGCTTGAACTTTACGTGCAACTTGATAATGCTCTTCACCAACAATTTGAGGATCTAATTGTCTTGATGTTGAATCAAGTGGGTCCACAGCTGGATAAATACCTAATGATGCAATATCACGAGATAACACAACCGTTGAATCCAAATGCTGGAATGTTGTCGCTGGCGATGGATCAGTCAAGTCATCCGCTGGCACATAAACCGCTTGGATCGAAGTAATTGAGCCTGTTTTTGTTGACGTGATACGTTCTTGCAAACGGCCCATTTCATCTGCTAGTGTAGGCTGATAACCTACCGCTGATGGCATACGACCTAACAGTGCTGATACTTCAGTACCTGCAAGTGTATATCGATAAATATTATCAACGAAGAATAAAACGTCACGGCCTTCGTCACGGAATTTTTCAGCCATCGTTAACCCTGACAACGCTACACGAAGTCTGTTTCCTGGAGGTTCATTCATCTGACCAAACACCATGGCTACTTTTGATTCTTTCATATCATCTAATTTAATAACTCCAGCTTCTGCCATCTCATGATAGAAGTCATTACCTTCACGAGTCCGCTCACCCACACCTGCGAAAACAGATAAACCAGAATGCTGTTTCGCAATGTTATTAATTAGTTCAAGCATGTTAACTGTTTTACCTACCCCAGCACCTCCAAACAAACCTACCTTACCGCCCTTTGCAAATGGACAAATCAAGTCGATCACTTTAATACCGGTCTCTAATAGTTCAACCGATGGGGATAATTCACTAAATGCTGGCGCTTTTTGGTGAATTGCACGAAATTCTTTTGTATCAATTTTACCAATTTCATCAATTGGACGACCTAATACATCCATGATACGACCAAGAGTACCTTCTCCAACAGGAACTTGAATTGGGGCGCCAGATGAAATAAATTGAGTGCCTCTGGCTAGACCGTCTGTAGATCCCATTGCAATGGCTCGCACCACACCATCACCTAATTGTTGCTGAACCTCTAGTGTTAAACCACCCTCAGCAGTTTTTGCGTTAGCATGTGAATCGTCTATTTTTAATGCATCATATACTTTTGGCATTTGATCACGAGGAAACTCGACATCAACGACCGCTCCGATACACTGAACTACTTTTCCGATTTGTTTGGCACTCATTTTTTTTCCTTACTCATCTAAAATTTAAAATTATGATACCGCTGCGGCTCCACCAACAATTTCCGATATCTCTTTTGTAATAGCGGCTTGACGAGCTTTGTTATATTCTAGTGTTAGTTCGTCAATCACATTCTTTGCATTGTCAGAAGCTGCCTTCATCGCAACCATTCGTGCTGATTGTTCTGAAGCCTGATTTTCTGCAACGCCATTGTAAATTACTGATTCAATATATCTTTTTAATAATTCATCAATAACAACATCTACATCTGGTTCATAAATATAATCCCATGTCCCTTTTGGGATTCCTAGCTTCTCACCTGTTAATGGCAAAATTTGATCCATCATAGGTTCTTGCTTCATGGTATTAATAAATTTGGTATAACAAATATAAAGTTGATCAATCTCACCTTTAATATAAGCATCTAACATGACTTTTATTGTTCCAATTAAATCATCTAAATGCGGAGTATCTCCAAGACCAGTAATATTTGACTTCACATTCGCACCGATACGATTCATAAAACCAAAACCCTTATTACCAATTGCTGAAACCTCAACTTTTTTTCCTTCTTTTTCCCAGGCTTTAATTTGGTTTAAAGATGTTCTTAATACGTTAGTATTTAAACCTCCGCATAAGCCCTTATCAGAGGTGACCACAATTAAACCTACATTTTTAATTTTTTCACGCGAAATTAAAAATGGATGTTTAGATTCTGATTCGGCATATGATAAATGGGCAGCTACATTTCTAATTTTTTCTGCATATGGTCTTGATGCAATCATACGTTCTTGTGCTTTTCGCATTTTTGATGCCGCAACCATTTCCATTGCTTTGGTGATCTTTTTTGTATTTTCAACACTTTTGATCTTAGTGCGTATCTCTTTACTTCCAGCCATTTATTTTTGCCCTAAATATTAATATTTACTTGATGATTTAAAATCTTCAATTGCTTTTACTAAATCTTTTTCTTCTTTTTCACCAAGATCTAAATTCTTCTCGATGCCTTCAATAACTTTTTTATGCTTAGAAGCAATAAAACCATGCAAATCTGATTCACATGCGAGTAATTTTTCAACAGGCACATCATCAAAGTAACCGTTATTCGCTGCATATAATGTCACCGCCATCCTAGCGACACTTAATGGTGAATATTGTTGCTGTTTCATTAGCTCTGTAAACATACGGCCACGATCTAACTGTTTACGTGTTGCTTCATCAAGATCAGATGCAAACTGCGCAAAAGCTGCCAATTCACGATACTGCGCTAACGCTAAACGTACACCACCACCCAGTTTCTTAATTACTTTTGTTTGTGCTGCTCCACCCACACGAGAAACTGAAATACCAGCGTTAATCGCTGGACGGATACCCGCGTTAAATAAATCTGATTCTAAGAAAATCTGTCCGTCCGTAATTGAAATCACGTTTGTTGGCACGAACGCTGAAACATCGCCTGCAGCTGTTTCAATCACAGGCAACGCGGTTAGTGAACCCGTTTTCCCTTTAACTTTACCTTTAGTGAATTTCTCAACATATTGCTCATTCACACGCGCTGCTCTTTCAAGCAATCTTGAGTGAATATAAAATACGTCTCCCGGATAAGCTTCACGTCCAGGAGGTCTTCTTAATAGAAGTGAAATTTGACGATAAGCAACCGCTTGTTTACTCAAATCATCATAAATAATTAATGCGTCTTCCCCACGGTCTCTGAAGTATTCCCCCATCGTACAACCCGCATAAGGAGCTAAGAATTGAAGTGCGGCTGAATCAGATGCCGCCGCTGTGACCACAATAGTATATTCCATTGCGCCATGCTCTTCTAATTTACGCACCACGTTCGCAATGGTTGAGGCTTTTTGACCTATTGCTACATAGATACAAGTCATATTCTGACCACGCTGATTAATAATCGCGTCCACTGCAACAGCTGTTTTACCGGTTTGACGATCACCAATAATTAATTCACGCTGACCACGTCCAATTGGCACCATAGAGTCAACTGACTTCAACCCGGTTTGCACAGGCTGTGAAACTGATTTACGATCAATCACACCCGGTGCTACTTTTTCTAATTTATCTGTTAATTTTGATTTGATGGGGCCTTTACCATCCAGTGGGTTTCCTAACGCATCCACCACACGACCAACTAATTCAGGACCGACAGGCACTTCAAGAATCTTACCGGTACATTTACAGGTATCGCCTTCTGAAATATGTTCATAATCACCTAAAACCACAGCACCAACAGAGTCTCTTTCCAGGTTAAGAGCCATGCCGAATGTGTTTCCAGGAAATTCAATCATTTCACCAGACATTACATTAGATAAACCATGAATACGAACAATACCGTCTGTAACTGATACCACCGTTCCTTGTGTTCTTGCTTCCGATGATGATTTAAAGTCTTTAATACGACTCTTAATCAATTCACTTATTTCTGAGGTAGATAATTGCATTAGTTTCTCCTGGATTAATTATGCTTTCATAGCAAAAGCTAAGCTTTCAAGTTGTCCTTTAACAGAAGCATCAATCACTGTATCTCCTACAGTAATAAGGCTTCCTCCAATAATTTCTTCATTAATTTCAATCGTGGCTTCAATTTTTTTTGAAAATTTTTTCTCTAATTTTTTAACAATCTCATCTGTTTCTTTTTTGGATATCTTAGCTGCAACCACAATATTTGCATCTAAAACCCCCTCTTCGTCGGCTTTCAAGGTTTCAAAAGCTTCTCGAATGAATGGAAGCACTGGTAATCTTTTATTTTCAATTAATAGCTTCACAAAGTTTTCACCTTCTTTAGATAACTGACCTTTGCAAACAGCTAATATCATTTTTTCTTTTTCAGAATCATTAATTTTAGCGTCTTGTAAGGATGTTTTTGCATTCTCATCCTCAACCAACTGAGCTAAAAGTTGCAACATGCCTGACCAATCACCCAGATTCTTTTGCTCTTTGGCAAGATCGAAAATCGCTTGCGCGTAAGGTCTGGCGATTGTAGATATTTCAGCCATTGATTAAAGATCCTTTGCCAATTTGGTTAACATCGCGCTATGTGCTTTCGCATCAATTTCTTTTTCAAGAATTTTCTGGGCACCTTCAATGGCTAAATTAGACACCTGTGCGCGAAGATCTTCTTTCGCCTTATTTACTTCCTGGTCAATTTCAGATTTAGCATTGGCAATAATGCGATCAGCATCTGTTTTAGCATTTTGTTTAGCTTCTTCGATAATCTCACTCGCTCTTTTTTCTGCTTGTGTAATAATTTCTGAAGACTTTTCTTTTGCAATATCTAGTAATTCGGTTCTCTTTTTTTCTGCCATTTCGAGTGATGCTTTACCATCACGAGCTGCAGCGAGACCATCTGCTATTTCTTTTTGTCGATTTTCAATCGCCGATAAAAGCGGTGGCCACACAAACTTAACGGTAAACCAAATTAACACAGCAAACGCGATACTTTGTGCAATTAAAGTAAAATTAATATTCATTTTTTCTCCAACAAGCTATGCTTAAAAGATTGTTATGCTCCAGCAGTAACAACGCCTAAAAGTGGATTCGCAAATGCAAACATCATTGCAAGACCAACACCAATAATAAATGAAGCATCAATCAAACCTAATAATAGAAATACTTTTACTTGTAATTGAGGAATCATTTCAGGTTGACGAGCAGCGCCTTCTAAAAAGCTTGCACACATAATTCCAATACCTACACAAGCACCTAATGCGCCTAAACCGATGATCAAACCAATACCAATACCTGTATACGCTTGAATTGTTGCCAAAAATTGTACTGTTTCCATAATAACTTCCTTATAAAATTAAAAATTAAAATTAATGCCCCTCATGTGCCATAGCTAAATAGACAACTGTTAGCATCATGAAAATATATGCTTGCAAAACAACAATTAGAATATGGAATATTGACCATCCCGCACCTAAAATTGCACTATAAGCAATACCAGAAAAACTATTCGCTGCCCATAAACCAAGAAGCAAGAAAATAACCTCACCGGCATACATGTTTCCAAACAAACGCAATGAATGTGACAGTGGCTTGGAAACATATTCAATTAGATTAAAAATGAAATTAGCTGGCCAAACAAAAATGCTTGTACCAAATGGGGCACAGAATAATTCATGAATCCAACCACCAAATCCTTTAACTTTGATTGCGTAGTAAATCATGAGAAACCAAACACTTAATGCAAGAGCAAATGTTGTATTGATATCTGAAGTAGGTACATTTCTCCAGGTATGAATACCGGTAGCTTCTAAACCTTTTGCCACAACGTCAATAGGTAAGAAATCCATCGCATTCATCATCAAAACCCACATAAATACTGTCAAAGCAGCGGGAGCTACAAACTTATGTCTATCTCCATGGAAAGTAGCCTTTACTTGATCATCAATAAAAGCAAAAATAAGCTCAATAAACGCTTGTGTTTTTGTTGGGACACCTGCACTCGCTTTACGCGCAAACCACCAAATAAATCCTATAGTAAGCAGGCCTAATAAAATGGAAACAACAACAGAATCTATATTAATAGTCCAAAATGGCGAATCGCCCAAATGCACTTCATTAAATGATAGATGATGACCAATATACTCACTTGGTGAACTCGGTCCGTGATGTTCAGCTTCTGTCATATGTTTCTAATCTTTAAATTCTAATTATTATCTAACTTTGATATTGCCAAGCCGGATAGTAAAGCTGATATTGCTAATCCCAACACTAAACTAAACGGTTGTAAATCCCCATACAATTTAAACGCCAAATAAAGCACTGCAAATATGGTAGCAAGCTTAATCAACTCGGCTTTGATCACGTTTAAGATGACTTGACCGGCTGCTTGACCTTTTAAATTTATTTTTGCAAAAGGTAAGGCGATGGTTACGCCTAAAATCACAGACAAGAAACCTATTAAAATAGATACTCCTGATGCGATCGATGAAAAAAATCCTAGCACCGCAAATAACGTTAGTGCCACAAAAATTTGTCGAACTAACATTTTTTTTAGTTGTTTTGGAAGTCCTCCCAATCTTTCAGTGAACTGTTCAAAATCGCTCATAACACCGAAAAATTGATTCCTTTTCAAAAGGTGAGATTTTGCTTGGAAATTGGCTTTTCGTCAAGCCTAAATTAATTTTTATTTTAATTTATTCTTTAATATCAATTAGTTAACTTATTATGACTTTAAAATAGAAATTAAAACATCTAATTCATCTAAATTTCGATAATGAATTTTAATATTGCCAGAATTATTAACCTTATTTTCTATTTTTACTGAGAACCCAAGCTTATCTGCAATTTCTTGTTCTGAATTTTTCAGGTCGTAATCATTATTTCTTCCAGACTTAACTTTCCTTTTCGGGTTTTTAAATGCCGACTGACTCGCATCATTTACTAATGCCTCAACCTGACGAACTGTTAAATTTTCTTTGATAATTTTTTCACAAAGCATAATTTGTTGAGCGGGCTCTAAAGCCAAAATTGCTCTAGCATGGCCCATATCAATTTTCTTTTCCATTAGTGCATTTCTAACAAAAGAGGTTAGATTCAATAAACGAATTAAATTTGAAACGTATACTCTTGTTTTGCCTAATGCATCTGCAGCTTTTTCGTGTGTCATACCAAACTCGTCAATCATTCGTTTGATACCATTTGCTTCTTCAAGAGGGGATAAATCTTCTCTTTGCATATTCTCTATTAAAGACATTGCTAGAGCGCTTCGATCATTTATTTCACGAACAATTACAGGCACTCCCTCAAGTTTTGCTAATTGTGCAGCACGCCACCTTCTTTCACCTGCAATTATTTCAAATTGATTATCTTTTTTTCTTACAATAATTGGTTGCATTAGCCCCTGCTCAGATATTGAATCTGCTAATTCCTGAATTCCTTTTTCATCAAATATAGTTCTTGGTTGATATTTACCCGAAACGATTTTTTTAACTGAAATTTCTTGAATTTTTTCTCCGTCGTAAATTTCTGGGGAAAGCTTTCTCTCTTCAACTTCTGATTCAAATAAAGCGCTTAAACCCTTACCCAATCCTTTTTCTCTAGCCATTTTTTCTTTCCTCTATATTTATTATTTCATCTGCTAATTTTAAATATGCCTTTGCACCTTTGGATGTTTTATCAAACTGAATTACTGATTTGCCATAGCTAGGGGCTTCAGCAACTCGCACATTACGTGGTACAACTGTTTTATAAACTTTATTAGGAAAATAAGAAGAAATTTGATCAGACACTTCTTTACTAAGCGTATTTCGTGAATCAAATATTGTCCTCAATAATCCCTCAATCTCTATTTCTGGATTCATGACTTTTTTTACACGTTTGATCGTATTGATTAAATCTGTTAAACCTTCTAATGCAAAATATTCACATTGCATTGGAATAATTACTGCATTTGCTGCAGTTAATGCATTTAGTGTGATTAATCCGAGTGATGGCGGACAATCCATTAAAATATAATCATAATCGCCTTGAACCGAGATCAACGCCTTTTTCAAAGTCTGTTCTCTTTGTTCTATATTTACCAACTCAATTTCAGCGCCAGCCAAATGTTGATTAGCAGGTAAAACATCATAATATTTTGTTTTTTGAATAACTTTATTAATTGACTCATCATTTAAAAGTAGGTCATATACCGTTTTTTCCATTTTATTTTTTTCAATACCTGATCCAGTTGTGGCATTTCCTTGTGGATCAAGATCGATCAACAATACTTTTTTTCCCTTTAACGACAATCCGGTTGATAAATTAACTGTGGTAGTGGTTTTACCTACACCGCCTTTTTGATTTGATATTGCTAATATTTTTGCCATATTTTAAAAATAATTTAGTTCTTAAAGATTTTAATTAAATTTCTTTCTTCTATCAGAAAAGGGACCATTAATTTTTTTATCTCAAATTTTTTATCTAAGATGTTTTCAATTTCTTGTTCAAATTTTGGGCCTTTCATAGCTAAAAATTCACCGCCATTTTTTAGTAAATGAGCTGTAAGCCCAATCATTTTTTTTACTTCAGAAAAGGCACGGCTGATGACTACATCAACTAAATTATCAAGTTCTAAATTCTCAACTTTTGCATGATAAGTTTTGACATTTTTTAAACCTAATTTTCCTTTCAATTCATTTAAAAAAGTAATTTTTTTATTTACCCCATCAACCAGAATAAAATTTTTTTCAGGATTAAAAATTGCTAGCACCATCCCTGGAAAACCGCCTCCCGTTCCAACATCTAAAATCACCTGCTTTTGTGCTATTTCATTTTGTACCGACAAGCTATCTAAAAAATGCTTTATTACTATTTCATCCTCCAATTTAATAGCCGTTATGTTGATTTTTTCATTCCATTTTTTTAATGTTTCTAAATAAACCAATAACTGATTTATCTTTTCTTCTTTGGGTTCTATATTTAATTTTATTAACCCTTGTTTAATCAGTTCAACTATATTATTCATTCACTTTTTTCTTTAATTTTTTATCTATTTGAATCATTTTTTTAAGATAGACTACTATCAAAGAAAGCGCTGCAGGAGTAATGCCTGAAATACGACTTGCCTGACTTAAATCTTTGGGTCGAATTAGTTCTAACTTTTGGACTGCTTCATTACTTAACCCTTTAATTTTTTTATATTCGATATCGTCTGGAATGATATGGTCAAATTGTGCTTTGAGTCTGATAATTTCATCTTTTTGGCGATTGATATAGCCCGAATATTTTGCTTTAATTTCTACTTGCTCAATAATATTGTGATCAAATTTTAAAATATTTTCGTTATTAATCAATGACTTAATGTTTTCTAAACTCACATTAGGTCTTTTTACTAACTCAAGTACAGAATAATCTCGCTCAAGAGGTACTGCAAAATATTTTATTTGATCTTTTTCAGATAAAAATCCAGATTTAATGTATGTTTTAGAAATAAGTTGTTCACAAGCCATAATATTTGTCATTTTTTCTTGAAAAAAATCAAAATCTGCCTGTTTTACAACACCTAATTCATAACCTTTTTCGGTTAAACGCTGATCTGCATTATCTTCTCTGAGCATTAAGCGATATTCTGCCCGACTAGTAAACATTCGATATGGCTCAGTCACACCCCGAGTTATCAAATCGTCAATTAAAACGCCCATATACGCTTCTTCGCGCCCCGGGGTCCAGGCTTCTTTTCCTTGACAAGATAATGCTGCATTAATCCCAGCAATAAGACCTTGTGCTGCAGCCTCTTCATAGCCTGTTGTCCCATTAATCTGACCTGCGAAATATAATCCTGAAATTGATTTCGTTTCCAATGAGACTTTTAAATTTCTGGGATCAAAATAATCATATTCAATTGCATAACCAGGTCTTAAAATATAAGCATTCTCTAGTCCTTTCATTGAGCGAACAAGATCGTATTGAACATCAAAAGGAAGGCTAGTTGAAATTCCATTTGGATAAACTTCATGTGTGTTTAAACCTTCTGGCTCTAAGAAGATTTGATGCGATTCTTTGTCTGCAAAACGATGAATTTTATCTTCAATGGATGGACAATATCTTGGTCCTACACCCTCAATCACTCCTGTATACATAGGGGATCGATCTAATCCAGAACGAATAATGTCGTGCGTCTGACTATTGGTATGAGTAATCCAACAAGAAATTTGATCTGGATGTTTTATTTTTGGCGTTTGCATTGAAAAGTATGGGGTAGGATTATCTCCAGGCTGCTCTTCCATAACCTTATAATTTATACTTCTTCCATCAATTCGAGGGGGTGTTCCAGTTTTTAGGCGCCCAACAGGTAGTTTTAAATCTGCTAAACGCGTTCCTAATTTTGTCGATGCAGGATCTCCAGCACGGCCGCCTGTATAATTCTCCAATCCGATATGAATTACACCTCGCAAGAAAGTCCCCGCCGTTAAAATTACTTTTTTTGCCAAAAATTTGATGCCGGATTGGGTTATTACACCTTTAACCTGGTCTGAATGTAATAAAATATCATCTACCGGCTGTTGAAAAATCCATAAATTTTCCTGATTTTCCAAATAACTTCTAATTGCAGCTCGATAAAGTACTCGATCAGCTTGTGCACGCGTGGCTCTTACAGCAGGTCCTTTGCTAAGATTTAATATCCTGAATTGAATCCCTGCAGCATCAGCCGCTTTTGCCATCACGCCGCCTAAAGCGTCAACCTCTTTAACCAAATGTCCCTTACCTATACCCCCAATTGAGGGGTTACAAGACATTTGACCTAAAGTTTCAATATTATGAGTAATGAGTAATGTTTTCTGCCCCATGCGAGCCGCTGCCAGGCACGCCTCAGTGCCAGCATGTCCACCACCAACAACAATTACATCAAATATTTTTGGAAATTCCATAAATTTTTTTATTAATTAAAGAGCGATATTCTACTAAAAAAAAATTAAAATACTATGTTTCACGTGAAACAATTTCTTTTTGTTTCACGTGAAACAATTATTTGCCAATACAAAACCGACTAAAAATTTCACCAAGGAGGTCATCAGGAGAAAATTCTCCTGTAATTTTACTTAACTCTTGTTGGGCCTGGGACAGCTCCTCAGCTAACAAAGAGGGGTCATACAAAAGATTTAGCGCATTGTCTACATTATTAACAATGTGATTTAACGATACTAAGTGTCTTTTACGTGCAGAAAATTGAAATTCATTGGAATCAAGATCATCTAATTGAAGCACTTTTAAAATTTCTTCTTCTAAAAACTCAATGCCTAAGTTATGTTTAGCCGAGATTGAAACAACTGACTTTCCCTGATGTTCGAAAGTGCCTGGTTTTTCATTAGATAAATCAATCTTATTTAACACCCAAATATAAGGACAAGCTAAATGAGATAGATCATAAAGGGAAACAAAAGCGTTAATATCATCTAATGAATCTATTAAAATCAAAGCCAGGTGAGCTTGCTCCAATAAATGCTTTGTTCGCTCTATTCCAGCACTTTCTACAACATCATTGGTATCTCTTAATCCTGCAGTATCATAAATACGAATAGGCACCCCTTTTAAACTAATCAATGCCCGAACAGGATCACGAGTGGTGCCCGGAATGTCTGTCACAATAGCAATATCCTCTTGTGCAAATTGATTGATAAGGGTTGATTTGCCTACATTCGGACGTCCGACTAGGCACATTTGAAATCCATCCTGGATCACCTGTCCTTTTTTTGAGGTATCTAATAACGATAATAATGCTGTTTTAATGGCGAGAAGCTTTTCCTTAATATCCCCTTTTTTAATAAAATCAATATCCTCTTCAGGGAAGTCCAAACAAGCTTCGACATAAAGACGAATATCAACTACTTTTTTAAGTAAATCATTGATTTTATTGGAAAAATTTCCTTGTAATGAATGGAAAGCATTTTGAGCTGCCTGTCTTGTTGAGGCATTAATTAAATCAGCAATAGCTTCAGCTTGGGTTAAATCAATTTTATCATTTAAAAAAGCCCTCTTTGTAAACTCCCCCGGTTCAGACATATGACACCCTAGAGCGAGGCAAGCATCTAAAATCATCTGTAAAACAACTGGACCTCCATGGGCTTGAAACTCCACGACATCCTCCCCAGTAAAAGAATAGGGGGATTTGAAAAATAGCGTTATTCCCTGATCAATAGAATTTTTTTTATTGTCAAAAAAATTTGAAAAATTTACTTGATTAGGAAGAAGGTTACGTTGTGCGATGAATTCGCCAATAGATAAAGCCTTTGGACCAGAAACGCGAACAATGCCTACACCGCCCACCCCAGGGGCAGTCGCAATTGCACAGATCGTCGTGGCTAAATTATTGGTATTAGCCATGTCCTTTCTTCTTTAATGCCGCAGCATGTATGCTGCGATTAACATGCCACTGTTGCAACATAGATAATATATTATTTACAAACCAGTACAACACCAAACCAGCAGGAAAGAAAAAGAAAAATATACTGAACACAACTGGCATCACCATCATCATTCGAGCCTGCATGGGATCAGTAGGTTTTGGATTTAGTTTTTGCTGTAAAAACATAGAAGCAGCCATCAAAACAGGAAGCACATAATATGGATCTTTCACTGACAAGTCAGTAATCCAGCCAAAAAAATGCGCTTGGCGAAGATCTACGGCACCCAGCAGTACCCAATACAATGCAATAAATACTGGTATCTGAATCAATATTGGCAAACAGCCGCCTAATGGGTTAATTTTTTCAGTCTTATAAAGCTCCATCATAGCTTGTTGCATTTTAACTTTGTCATCACCAAATTTTTCTTTCATGCTTTGTAAGCGTGGGGCTAATTCTTTAAGCTGAGCCATTGAGCGATAACCAGATGCAGACAAAGGATAGAAAAAGGCTTTAATTAAAACCGTTAACAAAATGATTGAAACGCCCCAATTTGCAACAATACTTTGAATACCCTTTAACAGAGAAAATAAAGGGGAAGCAATGAAGGTTAACCAGCCATAATCAACCGTATACTCCAAACCACGTGCCGTTTTAATGAGCTGGTTTTTAATTTGAGGGCCCGCGTATAGGGTCGCATCAAAATTCACAGCAGTATTAGTTGGAATATCCGCAATCTTGGCACGCACCCCAGCAGAATAAACATGGTCTGCAATTTGTTTGGTATAAAACTGCCTTGCTGATGATCCTGGAATAATCCAAGCACTGGCAAAATATCTTTGAATAATACCTGCCCAACCATTATCCGTATTTAATGAAAAAGGTTTTTGATTATTAATATCTGTAAATTTGATCTTATTAAATTTTTTATCTTCATTAAAATAAGACACGCCGGTAAATGACGGCATCATTGAAGAGCCTTGATTCGATTGGTCATCATGAATAAGTTGATAATATACTTGCGGCGCAATCGGCGCTGTCGTTTTATTTTCAATGGAAATATTTAAATGAATGTTATACATCCCTTTAACAAAGCGATAGGTCTTTGTGACTTTAACCTTATCATTTTCAAAAACAAGTGGAACGACAAGCTCATTACCTGACAAATTATAGTTTTGAGCAGCAATATTAAACTGATCTTTATGTGTGGGCAGGGCATCGCCTACCAACCCACTTTGAGCGACATAAAGCAATCCATCATTTGCATCATCAAATAACTGATATGTCCCTGTTCTTTTATCATTTTGATAATTTTTTAAATTTAATTGACGAATATCAGCGCCCACGGAACTAATGGTGGCTTGATAAAGATCCGTATCAACTACAATATTTTGACCTTTATCTAACTGATAAGTCAGGCCTTCTTTATCGATCGAAGTAAAGGTTGAGTTTTGACTGTTCGCTAAATTTGCATTTTCTGCATCTAAGGCAACTTGATTCTGTTTTTGTTGCCATGAATCCCAAAGTAATAACAGAGAAAAAGAAAATACGACAAATAATATTAAACGTTTTGTTTCCATTAATAATCTTTCATAAACTATTTTAAAGGATCGTGTCCGCCCGGATGATAAGGGTGGCACTTTATTATTCTTTTTAAAGCTAAATATAAAGCTTTATAAAAAACATATTTTTTAAAAGCCTGTATTGTATATTCTGAACAGCTTGGCGTAAACCTACAATTTCTAGGTAACATGGGACTTAAACATAATTGATATAAAAGTATTAAAAAAATAAAGGGGCTATTAATTAATTTTTTCAATAAACGCATGTATTTCATCTTGGATTTTTAAAAATTCTTCTTTTTTAAAAATTTGTTTACATTGAATAATAATATCAAAATGCTTTTGAAGAGCATATTGACGCAATAAGGATCTTAAAACCCTTTTAATATAATTTCGATCTACGGCGCGTTTAGATATTTTTTTACTAACAATAAATCCAATACGAGAGAACCCAAGCTGGTTTGGCATATAAAAGAAATTAAGGTGTTGGGTATAAAAGCGTGCCTTAAAATTAAAAACGGATGAAAAATCATCCGCTTTACTTAATCTAGTTGTGGCATTAACCAACAAAAGAAATTAGAGACCTAAACGAGCTCTTCCTTTTGCTCTTCTTGAAGCGATAACTGCACGACCGCCTTTAGTTTTCATACGAACTAAAAAGCCATGAGTTCTTGCTCTTTTTACTTTAGATGGTTGATATGTACGTTTCATAATAAATCCAATGTTTTTTTATTAGAACGCGTGAAGATACGCCATAACAGTAACATTGTCAATAATTATAGATCAAAAAAATAAAATTTAGCTGTGGATAACTTTTCCACATTCTACTAAAATAAATTCCCTTGGTAATAAAATTATGAACATAGAAAACTTTTGGCAAGCTTGTTTAGAATTCTTTTCAAAACAACTCACTAAACAACAATTTAAAACTTGGATTGAACCCCTAAATATAAATGATACTGAGTCGTCAGTGGAAATCATAGCGCCTAATCACTTTGTTAACCAGTGGGTATCAGAAAGATTTAGTGGCTCAATTAAAGAGATCGCACAAGAAAAAAAAATAACAAAAGAAATAAGGTTTATTGTTATCAAGAAAAAAATAAAATCACCGGCAGACAAGGTGCAATCAATTGAAAATTCATTAAATTCTATTAATGATCAATTAACTCAAAATAAAACAAATACAAATAAAACAACTGGTTTAAACAAAAGTTTTTTATTCTCAAATTTCGTCACAGGAAAGGCAAACCAGCTTGCAACAGCCGCAGCCAAACAAGTTGCTGATCAACCCGGTGAGGGCTATAACCCATTATTTATTTATGGTGGCGTAGGGCTTGGCAAAACACATTTAATTCAAGCTATAGGAAATGAAATCAAAGCACACAATCCAGAGGTAAAAATTAAATATCTTCATGCAGAGAAATATGTGACTGATGTAGTAAAGGCTTATGAAAACAAATCCTTTGATCAATTTAAAAAGCTTTATCACAACTTAGATATACTTTTAATTGATGATATTCAATTTATTGGCAAAAAAACAAGAACTCAAGAAGAGTTCTTCTATGCTTTTAATTCTTTAATTGAAAATAAAAAACAAATAATCTTAACCTGCGATAGCTATCCAAAAGAAATAGAAGGGGTTGATGAAAGATTAAGAACTAGATTTAGCTGGGGGCTCACTGTTGCAATTGAGCCGCCTGAGCTTGAAATGCGTGTTGCTATATTACTAAAAAAGGCAGAGGCTTTAAAAATAGAGCTACCTGAGGATGTTGCATTTTTTATAGCAAAGCAAATTCGATCAAATGTTCGAGAACTAGAAGGGGCGCTTAACCGAATTATTGCTATGTCTAATTTTACTGGAAACCCTATAGATATTCAGCTTGCAAAAGAATCATTAAAAGATTTAATTGCTGTTAGAGGCCGTCAGGTGTCTGTTGATAATATACAAAAAACCGTAGCTGATTATTACAAAATTAAAATTTCAGATATGGTTGGTAAGAAAAGATCAAGAAATTTTTCAAGACCACGTCAAATTGCAATGATGTTAACGCGAGAATTAACAAATTTAAGCTTCCCTGAAATTGGTGACGCTTTTGGGGGAAGACACCACACAACCATTATGCATGCGTGTGAGGAAATTGAAGAATTAAGATTAACAAATCAAAACCTAGGGCAAGAATTAGGGTTGCTTATTCAAACTCTAAGAGGATAAGTATGTGGGTAATTTGTGAATTAGTTGTGGGTGAAAGTTGATTAAAACTTCAATTTCAAAATTAAAAAAATTATACACATTTTATACACAATTTTTACATAGTTTATTCATAACTATTTAAATTCGAAAGTTAGCATATTGTAAGGGTTTGAAAGGATTTCCACAGAAAAATGCTGTATTATTATTATTATTATTTTTATATATAAATATTAAATAAATTATGAATATTAAAATTGAACGTGACATCCTTTTAAAACCATTAAGCAGTGTTGTTGGAATTGTAGAAAAAAGATTAGCTCTACCGATATTATCCAATCTTTTATTAAAAGCAAATGATAATAAATTAAGCTTTACAGCAACAGATTTAGAGATGCAAACATCTTTAAATATTGAAACAAAAATTGAGAATGATTTTGAAATTACAATATCAGCAAGAAAATTATTTGATATCACACGAGCATTACCTGAAGGAAGTATTCTTGAATTTCAAATTAATGAATCAAGAGTAAATGTAAAAGCTGGAAAAAGTCGATTTAATCTACAAACACTCCCATCAAAAGATTATCCAATTATGAAACAAAATAGTGGTGAAGGGGTCAGGTTTGAATTACCTCAAAATCAATTAAAAGGGTTATTAAAGCAAGTTGATTTTGCAATGGCACAACAAGATATTCGTTACTATTTGAATGGTTTGTTATTTGAAATTCAAGGGCAAAAATTAAATATTGTTGGTACAGACGGGCACCGTTTAAGTTTTACTTCAACAAAACTAGATCAATCGTTTGAAAAACAGGATGTTATTATTCCCCGTAAAACTATCATGGAGTTAATAAAATTATTAAATGATAGTGATGAAAAAGCAGAAGTGATTTTATATGAGCAACAAGTAATTTTTAATTTTAATAATATATTTTTAATTACTAAAGTCATTGATGGTAAATTCCCTGATTACACTCGAGTAATACCTGCTGGATATGAAAACGCATTTGAAATTGATCGTCAAAATTTATTGAGCGCAATGCAAAGAGCCTCTATTTTATCGAATGAGAAATACAAAGGAATTCGATTAGTATTAGATAGTAATAATATGCAATTAATAACAACTAATAGTGAACAAGAAGAAGCACAAGAAGATATTGAAATTTCTTACAACAAAGAAAAAATTGATATTGGTTTTAATGTAACTTATTTAATTGATGTATTAGTAAATATTCAATTTGATAAATTACAATTTTCATTAAAAGATTCTAATAGTAGTTGTTTAGTAACTATTCCAAATAATGATGACTATAAATATGTTGTCATGCCAATGAGAATATAAGGAAAACATGGCTGAAGATAGTATTCAAAATTACTCGTCAGAGAGTATTAAGGTTTTAAAAGGTTTAGAGGCTGTTCGAAAAAGACCTGGGATGTATATCGGGGATACCTCTGATGGAAGCGGTTTACATCATATGGTTTTTGAGGTTTTGGATAATGCTATTGACGAAGCCTTAGCAGGTTATTGTGATGATATAAAAGTAGTGATTCATCCCGATAACTCAATTTCGGTTCATGATAATGGGCGCGGTATTCCAACAGATATAAAAGAGGATGATGAAGAAAAAAGAACCGCAGTTGAAATTGTTATGACTGAGTTACATGCGGGGGGCAAGTTTGATCAAAATTCTTATAAAGTTTCAGGTGGTCTTCACGGAGTAGGTGTTTCTGTGGTGAATGCATTGTCAGATTGGTTAAAAGTAAAGGTTTATCGAAATAATAAAATTCATGAAATTCAGTTTGAAAATGGCGTACGAAAAACAGATTTAGCTATTACCGGAGATACAGAAAAAAAAGGAACAGAAGTGCAGTTTCTTCCCTCAATAAACACCTTTACAGATATCAATTTCCATTTTGAAATTTTAGCTAAACGTATTCGAGAACTTTCTTTTTTAAATAATGGCGTAAAAATTGAACTGGTTGATCATCGATCAGGCAAATCAGAAAATTTTGCATTTTCTGGTGGGGTAAAAGGTTTTGTAGAGTATATGAATCGATCAAAAACGGTTTTACATAAAAACGCATTTTATGCAGAAGGCGAAAAAGACGGTATTACAATTGAAGTAAGTATGCAATGGAATGATTCTTATGGTGAAACAGTTCAGTGTTTTACAAACAACATTCCTCAACGAGATGGTGGCACTCATCTTACTGGTCTCCGAGGTGCGATGACTAGAACAATTAATACTTATATCGAATCAAATGAACTTGCAAAAAAAGCAAAAGTTGATACAACGGGTGACGATATGCGCGAAGGATTAACTTGTGTATTGTCAGTTAAAGTTCCAGAACCAAAATTTTCCTCACAAACAAAAGACAAATTGGTTTCAAGTGAAGTACAACCGGTAGTTCAAGATATTGTTGCAAAGAAATTAACTGATTATTTATTAGAACACCCTCAGGATGCAAAAATAATTTGTACAAAAATTGTGGATGCTGCACGTGCACGAGAGGCTGCTAGAAAAGCCAGAGATATGACTCGCCGAAAAGGCGCAATGGATTCTTTAGGGTTACCTGGAAAATTAGCAGACTGTCAAGAGAAAGATCCAGCAAACTCAGAACTATACTTGGTTGAGGGCGATTCAGCTGGAGGGTCGGCAAAACAAGGACGTGATCGAAAAAATCAAGCTATTCTTCCTTTAAAGGGTAAAATTTTAAATGTTGAAAAAGCGCGTTTTGATAAATTGTTATCCTCCCAGGAAATTGCGACACTAATAACAGCGCTTGGAACCGGAATTGGTACAGATGATTTCAATTTAGAAAAACTTAGATATCATCGCATTATCATCATGACTGATGCGGATGTTGATGGTGCACATATTAGAACTTTATTATTAACGTTCTTTTATCGTCAAATGCCTGAGTTAGTTGAAAAGGGGCATATTTATATTGCTCAGCCACCATTATTTAAAGTTAAACAAAATAAAAATGAACGTTATTTAAAAGATGAGCAAGAGTTAGAGCAATATTTACTTGAGTCTGCATTAGAGGGAGCTTCATTATTAACCTCATCTAATGGAAACAAGATAGAAGGAGCTGCGCTAAAAAATATTGCTAAAGAGGTAATTTTATCGGAAGCGGTCATTCGCCGTTTGGCTAATCGTTATGAAGAATCTGTGCTTCGCGCAATTTTACAAAACGGGGTAATAAATTTAGATTCTGAAAATAGCACACAAGAATATTTAGAAAAAATAAAAAAAACAATAGCACTTGAAAATATTAATTATGAAGTTAAACAAAATCCAGAATCAAAAAAATATTTAATCGAAATTAATCAATTTAGACATGGTAATTTAATCACTTCTGTTGTGGATGAAGAATTTTTAATGAGCGGAGAGTACAAACAATTGATTAAAACATCTGAGCTCACACAGGGATTGATTGGAGAAGGTGCAATTATATCAAGAGAAGATAAATCAAACGTTACACATAACTTTAAAGATGCTGTTGATTGGTTATTAGGTGAGGCAAAACACGGATTAAATATCCAACGCTATAAAGGCTTAGGTGAAATGAATCCTGAGCAGTTATGGGAAACAACCATGAATCCAGAAGTAAGAAGATTATTAAGAGTTCAAATAGAAGATGCTATTTCTGCAGACGAAGTCTTCTCTACGCTTATGGGGGACCAAGTCGAACCCAGACGAAATTTTATTGAAGCAAATGCCTTGGGAGCTTCAAACATCGATATTTAATGACCCTCAATGAGTTAAAATTTATCGTTGCTGTCTCTAAGGAAAAAAATTTTCGTCGTGCAGCAGATAAATGTTTTGTCAGCCAGCCAGCGTTAAGTTTAGCAATTAAAAAATTAGAAGATGAACTAGGGGTATCTTTATTTGAGCGCAATAGAACAGATGTCACCATTACACAAATTGGTCAAAAAATTGTGGACCAGGCGATTATAGTTTTAGATGAAGCAGAAAAAATTAAAGATATTTCTAAACAAGGTGATGAACAACTTAATTCCCCTTTGAAGATTGGTTTAATTTATTCAGTGGCGCCTTATTTACTTCCGTTGATCATTCCAATTTTGCGAAAAAATACACCTAATATGCCTTTAACTGTTGAAGAAAATATTACAAAAAATCTAGAGTCAGATTTAAAAAAAGGTGTAATTGAAGCAGCAATTGTTGCACTGCCATTTGATATTCCAGGCGTTGATTGTATTCCCTTATATGATGAAGAATTTGCAGTGGTAGTTCCTGCTAATCATGAATGGGTTAAAAAAAAGGTAATTATCGCGGATGATTTATCAAATGAAAAAGTATTATTATTAAATAGCGGCCATTGTTTTAGTAATCAGGTTATTGAGGCCTGTCCTGAATTAGCAAAAAAAAGTGAAGTGCTTCAAGGCAATTCTTTAGAAACAATTCGAAATATGGTTGCATCAAACTTGGGCGTATCAGTATTGCCAAAAACAGCAACCACAGTAAATTATTCAAATCCACTCGTTAAAGTTATTCCATTTAAAGATCCTGTTCCATTTCGAAGAATTGCAATTGCTTATCGAAAAAGTTCAGTCCGTGTCCAGGCTATTGATGCGGTATGTAAAGGAATAAAGGAAATAAAGACTAAAGCGATTAAGATTTTTTAAAAAAGGCCAATAATTAGGCAACCTAAATTTTATTGGCCTTGTATTTTTTATTCAGCCGCAGCCTCAGAATTATCCTCTGTAGACATTTCAGATGAAGTTTCTTCTGACGCTGTTGAGTCAGCCATGTTTTCATTGTAATAATTGTAACCATAATAACCAATTAAAATTAATACGATAAGAATAACAATGTTTTTAATCATAGTAGCTCCTTGATGTTTTATAATCTAATTAATTTTAGATCAAGACTATACTAACATGAGTCAAAAAATAATTTTAATTATATTATTTATCTCTTTTGGAGTTGTATTATATTCAATATATTTTTTAATGGCTTCTTCTGAGTCAAACAAAAGTACAAATAAAAACAACAAAAATATATTAAATAAAAAAAATGAGTCTATTTATAAAAAAGAATTTTTAGATAAAGTGAAGGATTTAGATTTAGACCTTTAAGAAAAATTTAATTATTAGACTTATACAACTTAAAAAAATAACTGAACATAACCAAATCAAAAAAAAATAAAACAGTTTTTTCATTAATGATAATTATCTCCAGGGTTTACTTTTCCGCGAAATACCCAATAAGTATAAGCTGTATAAGCAATAATTATGGGTAAAAAGATTACAACCCCAACAAGGAGAAACTTTAAACTTTTTTCAGGCGCTGCTGCATCCCATATTGTAATTTGAGGCGGAACAATGTGTGGAAAAATACTGATCATCAGTCCAATAAAAGACAATAGGAATAAGATAATACTCCATAAAAAAGGTTGTAAATCTTTGTTTTTATATATAGCTCGAAAACACATGAAAGCTGAAAAACTAACAAGCAAAGGTACTGGAAGGACGTAATAAATTTGAGGAACAGCAAACCATTTGTTAAAGTATTCAGGATGAAGATATGGCGTCCATATACTTACTATGGCAATCATAAATAATGTTAAGATAAAAAATTTAATAGCAATTTTTTGCATATTACGTTTGATTAAATTTTCGGTTTTATAAATCAACCAAGTTGATCCAAGTAAACCATAACCCAAAACTAAAGCAAAACCTGTGACAATACTAAAAGGTGATAGCCAGTTCCACCATCCACCACTATAAGAACGTTCAATAACTGGAATGCCTTGAATAAATGCACCAAGAGCAACGCCTTGAAAAAAAGTGGCAATAAAAGAACCCCCAAAAAAAGCTAAATCCCAAATATTAGTTTGTTTTTTATTTTTCCATCTAAATTCAAAAGCAACGCCACGCAATATTAAGCCAATCAGCATGGCAGTTAAGGGAGCATAGAGGGCTGGTAAAACAATGCTATATGCCAATGGGAATGCTGCAAACAGACCACCACCACCTAAAACTAGCCAAGTTTCATTTCCATCCCAGATGGGGGCAACAGAATTCATAGCAACATCGCGGTCTGTTTTAGATTTTAAAAATGGATAATTTAACCCAATACCTAAATCAAAACCATCAAGGATGACATAAGCAAAAATAGCAATTGATAAAATGCAGGCCCAAAGTAATTGAATATCCATAAATTATTTTCTGTTAAAAAGTTTGAGTGACACACCTAAAGAACCAACTTTTTTTGTATGAGCTTTATCGGTGTCGGGGTTAATTTGGAATTGTTTAAAAATATAATAAGTTCCGGCGCCAAAGACTAGAAAATAGGTAATGACAAATGCAAGCAAAGATAAGGTTACGGCTGGCGTATCTATTGGAGATACTGAATCTATAGTTCTTAAAAGACCATAAACAGTATACGGTTGACGCCCTACTTCGGTGGTAATCCATCCTGCAATTACAGCGGCAAATCCGGCCGGACCCATTAAAACCACTAAGCGATGAAAGTGAGCACAAGTATAGAGTTGTTTTTTTAATCTGAGTAGCAAACTTAAAAAACCAACTCCGATCATTGCAATACCAAGACCAACCATAATTCTAAAGGTCCAGAAGATAATTTCAGCTGGCGGACGATCTTCTTTTGGAAATTCTTTAAGCCCTTTAAGTTCAGCATTTGCGTCATGTTTTAAGATAAGGCTTCCTAGCTTTGGTATTTCAACAGCGTATTTTGTTTCTTCGGATTCATCATCCGGTATACCAAATAAAATTAATGGAGCACCTTGATGTGTTTCATAATGGCCTTCCATAGCAGCAATTTTTGCAGGCTGGTGTTTTAATGTATTGAGTCCATGCATATCCCCTGCGATAAGTTGCAGAGGCGCTACAATAGAAGCCATCCACATGGCCATAGACAACATGGTGCGCGCACAAATATTTGTATCCTTTTTTAAAAGATGCCAAGCCCCAACAGCGCCAACAACAAAGGCGGTTGTGAGGTATGCAGCCATTACCATATGCACAAGTCGATACGGAAATGAAGGATTAAAAATAATAGCAAACCAATCATCCGGGATAAATTGACCTACTTCGTTAATGCTATAACCAGCGGGGGTATGCATCCAACTATTCACTGATAAGATCCAAAAAGCAGAAAAGAATGTCCCGAAAGCAACAAGCAGAGTAGCAATAAAATGTAATTTTTTACCAACTTTATTCATCCCGAAGAGCATGATGCCTAAAAATCCAGCTTCTAAAAAAAAGGCAGATAAAACCTCATAGCCCATCAGAGGCCCCAAAATAGGCCCAGTTTTATCGGAAAATACAGACCAGTTTGTCCCAAACTGATAACTCATAACAATTCCGGAAACCACGCCCATACCGAAAGCAATGGCAAAAATCTTTAACCAATAGTTAAAGATTTTTAAATAACGCTCTTCTTTTTTCCAAAGCCATAGACCTTCAAGAACAGCTAGATATGAAGCAAGTCCAATAGTAAAAGCAGGGAAAATAATATGAAAACTAACGACAAAAGCAAATTGAAAACGAGCTAATAACAATGCATCTAACATGGTTTAATTATATATGATGTTAAGGAACGATATAATATTACCATGTATAAAAAATGGTTCTATTGCATTACTTTATTTATGTTGTTCCAAGGCTGCTCTGCTGACCCAAAGTTTTTTAAGTATCAAAATAATTATCACCAATGGAATAAGAAAAGTTTTATTAAATGGAAGCTCAATAGTTTTGGCCTTCCAAAACCTCCTGCAACTTATGTTCAAGGATATAATTTTCCAGTAATTGAAACTAATACGGATTTTTTAAAAAATAACAGCACACAAAAAACATATACTTGGGTGGGTCATGCAACTGGGTTGTTACAAGTGGATGGGCTAAATATTCTAACCGATCCGATATTCTCTGACAGAGCATCCCCAATATCCTTTTTAGGACCTAAACGCAAAACCCGGCTACCATTTAGTAAAGAAGAACTTCCCTCAATTGATTTGGTTGTAATTTCCCATAATCACTATGATCACATGGACTATTCCACGTTAAAATATTTGGCGAAGAAAAATCCTAATACTTTATTTACTGTACCTGCTGGTTTAAAAGATTGGTTTCTTGAGAATCATATTAATAATGTGGAAGAGTTCAATTGGTGGCAATCATATCATCATCAAGGTTTAAAAATAACTTTTGTTCCAGCTCAACACTGGTCTAAAAGAACTTTTTGGGATACCAATGAGTCGCTTTGGGGTGGGTGGGTAATTGAAAAAGATGAATTTAGTTTCTTTTTTGTAGGAGATACTGGCTATTCAAATGATTTTAAAGATATCAAGCAACATTTTAATGGATTTGATTTGGCTACTGTTCCAGTGGGGGCATATGAGCCGCGATGGTTTATGCAAAGTTATCATGTTAATCCAGAGGAGGCTTTAAAAATTCACATGGATGTGGCGGCGAAAAAAAGCATTGGCATTCATTGGGGAACCTTTGAATTAACAGATGAATCTTTAGATGAGCCAATTGGCGAATTAAAAAAAGCAAAAGTAAAACATCAAATTCAAGATGATGCATTTATTTTGCTTAAACATGGTGAGACTTACTTGATTAAATGACGTTTTTTCTTAGGCCCATGTTTGGCTAAAAAATCCCAAATTGAATTGGGTAAGACATGCATCAAACGGCCAATAATTGCCATGGGCCAAGGAAAAATGACATGACGTTTTTTCTGCTCAATAAGGCGAATAATTTTTTTGGCAGCTGAATCTGTTTCCATTAGAAAGGGCATGTGATAATCATTAACGTTGGTCATAGGAGATTTAATATAGCCCGGCGAAATAGTAGTTACATGTATACCTTCAGAAATAAGCTCGATACGTAAGCTCTCCATATAATTAATTAAAGCTGCTTTTGAAGCACTATAAGCGCCTGCTCCTGGCAAGCCACGAATTCCTGCTACCGAAGCAATGGCAATCAGGTGCCCTTGTTTTTTTTCTTTCATCCCTTTAATAAAAGGATGGAAAGTATGAATAACACCATGTAGATTAATGTTAAAAATACTTTTAATTACTTCAATATCATCTTGATGTTCAATTAAGGTGCCTGAACTAACACCTGCGTTTGCAATAACCAAATCAGGAGCCCCAAATTTTTTAATAAAATGTCGGGCTGCTTTTTGAAGGTCATCGAGTTTGCTTACATCCCCAACATAAATTTCTGAAGGACAGCCAAGTTTTTTTTGCAGTGATTTTAATTTTTCAGAACGACGGCTAAAAAGTCCAAGTACTGCATTTTGTTTTGCATAAGTGATTGCTAAAGCTTCACCGATGCCAGATGAGGCACCAGTGAGAAATATTTTTAGAGGCATTATTTTTTTAAATCTTTACGCACGTTATCGATAATAAAGTTTGCGATATCGATGGCTTCTTTACCACCACCTGCCATGGTAGAAGAAGTAATGTATGCACCATTAATAATGAGTGTGGGGACACCTGTTGCCCCTGCATTACTGAAGGCCTCATTCGCTTTTTTGAGCTTGGCTTCCATAGAAAAAGATTTAAAAGCGTTTTCAACTTTTTTGGTATCTATTTTCGCATGCGTTGCAATCCATTGAATCGCTGCAGCTTCATCGGTTGGATTAACAGTTCGCTCTGAATGGACAGCGTCAAATAATTTACTGTGTAATTGATTTAAGACACCTAAAGATTCCATTGCATAATATGCACGCGCCATCGGGATCCAGTCAAGGCGTGGCACTGCAGGAACTCTCTTAAAGACAACATCTTTTGGAAGTTCTGTCTTCCATTTATCTAGATAAGGTTCGAATTGGAAACAATGTATACAGCCATACCAAAACATCTCAACGACTTCAATTTTTCCTGGGGTGTCTGTTGGAATTTGTTGTCGTGTAGATTTAAAGTTAACTCCCATTTTAGGTTCTACAGCTAAAAGCTGAAGTGAGAAAAGTAACAAAAATGATAATAAGAATTTTTTCATGAAAATTTACCGTTTAAATATATAGTTATTCTTTAGGCTTAGATAATTTAATTAAGTTCGCTTTAAATCCTTCAGCAATTAATTTTTCTCTTACCTTTTTACCTTCTGCGATATCGTTATATGGACCAACGCTAACTCGATGGAACGTATCATGGCCAATTTGAGAAGACATAATTACAGACTCAAAGCCCATTAGGGCAAGCTTAGCTTTTAAATTGTCCGCAGCAGATTCTTCTGAGAATGCCCCCACTTGAAGATAGTAGTCAATTTTGCGATCATTATTCTGCTCTTTTACTTCTTGTTTAGAGTATGCGTCTTCTTCTTGTAAGTTATTATAAAAATCGAAAGTAGCATCTTCATCAATTGCGATCACATCATCATCTGATAAGGCAGAATTAATTTCAATGCAGGAGCCATTTGTATCTTTTAAAACAAAAGGAGATTTACCATTGGTAATAAAAAGGGTTAAACCAATTGATAATAAAATACCTAGTAAAATTCCAATAAACAAACCATTAGTAAATAGTGTTTGTCCTTGGTTGGTTTCTTTTTTAGTGCGATAGTCTTGAGCCATAATGTTCCTTACATTTTTTCAGGTGCCGAAATTCCAAGCGTATTGAGACCATTTTTAATTGTTATTTGAGTTGCATATATTAACGCAACTCTGGCCAATTTTAAATCACTGTCTTCAACTAAAAATTTAGTGTCGTTGTAGTAACTATGAAAATCTCCCGCAAGATCTTTAAGGTAAGTTGCAATATAGTGAGGAGAGTTTTCAAGCGCTGCAAGTTGGATAAAATCAGGAAATTCTGAGAGTCTTTTAATTAACTGTTTTTCATGTTCCGAAGTTAACAAATCTTGATCAAACAAATGTAATTGCGTTAGATCTTGATTTGCTTGATTTAAAACAGCAGTTATTCGGGCGTGTGCATATTGAATGTAATAGACCGGATTTTCATTCGTTTGTGATTTGGCGAGGTCAATATCAAATACCAATTGAGAATCTGGTTTTCTCGCAATTAAAAAATAACGTGTTGCATCGGATCCAACTTCATCAATCAAGTCTCTTAAAGTGACATAACTCCCAGCTCTTTTAGAAATTTTAACTTCTTCTTGTCCGCGCATCACGGTGACCATTTGATGCAGCACATACTCTGGCCAATCTTGAGGGATGTTTTGTTGAAGTGCCTGGAGGCCAGCTCTGACTCTTGTAATGGTACTGTGATGGTCGGCACCTTGTTCATTGATTACGCGCTTAAAACCTCTTTCCCATTTATTTAAATGATACGCGACATCGGGAACAAAATACGTGTATCCACCATCTGCTTTTTGCATCACCCGATCTTTATCATCTCCGAATTCAGTGGTCTTAAGCCATAATGCATCGTCTTGTTCATAAGTAAATTTATTTTGCTTTAATTGAGCAACTACTTTTTCGATAGCGCCGTTTTCATAAAAGCTTGATTCAAGGGTGAAGACATCAAACTGTGTCTGGAAGGCAGCAAGGTCTAAATTTTGCTCTTGGCGTAAAAAAGCCACACTGAACTCTCTAATAGCATCCAGATTTTCGATGTCACCTAAACCCTGAATATCACCTTCTTCAGAGTTAACAGTGGAGCGGTCGATGTACGCCTTAGCGATTTCTAAAATATAGTCGCCACGGTAACCGTCAGCAGGAAACTGATCACTATCGGGATCTATATTGTTAGCTCTCGCTTGCACAGATAAAGCTAGATTTTGAATTTGTGCGCCTGCGTCGTTATAGTAAAACTCACGCGTGACTTGCCAGCCATTAGCTGCATATATTCGTGCTAATGAATCACCTATCGCTGCTCCTCGACCATGCCCGATATGCAGTGGCCCAGTTGGATTTGCGGATACAAATTCGATTTGAAGTTTTTGTTGCGCCCCAGATGTATTGGTGCCGTATTGGCTTTGGGATTTAAAAATTTCGGTTAGTATAGCTTTGCGGCCTTGCGGGCTTAGATGAAAATTAATAAATCCAGGCCCTGCAATTTCGTATTTTTCGAATAAATCATTAGCGGGTAAAGCGTCGATAATCATTTGACCCACCTCGCGAGGATTTTTGCCCAATGGTTTTGCAAGTTGTAAAGCAATATTGCTTGAAAAATCTCCATGTTCAATAGTTTTAGGACGTTCTATTTGAATTTTTGATTTTGCATCTTCAGCGCCTATATTTTTTGAGGCGGAGGCAATTAATTCGATAATTTGATTTTTCACAAGGTTACAATATTAAAAAAACATTATTTTACCCTAGACCGTTTACGAGATATAGTGAATCCGCTATGCATATAAAGAAACAAATTGTGAAAGTTGCAATTGATGTGCCAATCAATGATTTGTTTGATTATATCTGCGAAGAAAAAATACAGGTGGGCCAGTATGTTGTTGTCCCTTTTGGCGCGAGACGTGTTGTTGGTGTAGCTGCAGAAATTCAATCATCTTCAGATTTACCAGAAGCAAAATTAAAAAAAATTATTCGCGTCGATCAGGAAGTGTTATTTGATGCCCATTTGTTTAAATTATTTCGCTTTGTGTCACAATACTATCAGTATCCTATCGGACAAACGATACATACTGCATTACCCAGTCGTTTAAAAAAAGAAAAAAATGCGGGACAAAAAATTGCCTATCAATATACTGCAACTCCAAAACTAACACAAAACATAATTGATGCTTTTTCGAAACGCCAAAAAAATTTAATTAAAGTGGCAAATTTTATTTTATGTCAAGCAACCCATGAAGCAGAATTAAGAGGTTTAGCGTCTAACTGGAAAACGTATGTCGATTATTTGCAATTAAACGATTTGGTTATTGCCGAACCGGTTGCGGCAGCAGAGCAACTAGAGTCTCTGCCGGCTCAAGCATTAAATCAAGATCAAACAAAAGTCGTTGAGGTGATTGAAGGCGCGACCGGTTATCAAGCATTTTTAATTCATGGCATAACCGGCAGTGGGAAAACAGAAGTGTATATGCACCTGATTGAAAATTATTTAAAACACCAGGGCCAGGTTCTAGTTTTAGTCCCAGAAATTAATCTAACACCACAACTTGAGAATCGATTTAAGTCGCGTTTTCAAGAACATAAAATCGTATCCTTACATAGCCATTTATCCGATGCTGAGCGACTCGATAATTGGCGACTCGCAAAATCGGGTGAAGCACAAATTGTGATTGGCACAAGACTGTCAATCTTTACGCCGTTTAATAAACTAAAAGCGATTATCATTGATGAAGAACATGACCTTTCTTTTAAACAGCAAGATAATTTAAGATACCACGCTCGTGATGTGGCCATGATGCGGGCTAAATTTTTAGATATTCCCATCGTTTTAGGGAGTGCAACACCCTCATTAGAAGTTTGGCATGCAGCAAAAGATGCACAAAAAATGACCTTGCTCACTTTGCCTAAACGCGCAGTTGCAGATGCTTTACTACCTAAAATAGACCTCATTAAAATGGACATCAAAAAGCAGGACCAAGCATTCTCAGAATATTTATTAGATGCTATCCGCTATCGTTTAATTAAAAAACAACAGTCCTTAATATTTATTAACCGTCGGGGGTTTGCCCCAGTTTTATTTTGTGTGTCATGTGGCTGGCATGCCGATTGTGAACGCTGTAGTTCACGTTTGGTGGTGCATAAAAATAAAGGGTTATTACAATGCCATCACTGCGACTATAAACGAAAGATTGATCAGGATTGTCAGCAATGCGGCAACATGGACCTGATGACCTTAGGCGTTGGTACTCAAAAAATTGAAGAACAATTAGCAATAATTTTTCCAGATGCAAAAATTCAAAGAGTTGATCGTGACACGATTAAAAGTAAAAAAGCCTTAGATAGTTTGTATGACAATGTGCATAAAAATAAAATTGATATTTTAGTGGGTACACAAATGCTCTCTAAAGGACATGACTTTCCCAATTTAACGTTGGTAGGCATTTTGAATGCAGACCATGCATTATATAGTTCAGATTTTCGTTCAGCCGAACGATTGTTTTCACAGCTCGTTCAAGTCGCAGGTCGGTCTGGTCGGGCAAAAATAAGAGGCGAAGTCATTATTCAAACCAACTTTACTGAACATCCTACTTATCAAGCGGTGCAATCCCAAGATTATCAGAGATTTGCAGACGAACAGCTTCAAGAGAGAAAAGAACTAGATTTCCCCCCTTTCATTTATCAAGCAGTATTAAGAGCAGAATCAAAAAATTTAAAATTGCTTCAAAAATTTATGCAATCAAGTTTTGAAATTGCAAAAAAAATCTCAGATGTCGTTGAAGTATTTCAGCCGGTTAGACCGTATATGGAAAAAATAAATGGTTTTGAGCGTGCAAATATCTATTTTCATGCAAAAGACCGGGTTAGATTAAATAATATATTGAGCCACCTAAAATTAAAAATTAATCAATTAAAAGATAAAAATAATGTTAAATGGCATATTGACGTTGATCCTATTGAATTTTAATTAAAATAAATATGCTTGAAAGAATGAGGGCACAAGTCTCAAATAAAAAATTATAGTATTATGGTTTTCTGAAATTTTTTTATGCTGAATCCACCTAAAATTTTAACATTTTCTGCTACTGATCCAACCGGCGGCGCTGGTATGAGTGCAGACATCATGACACAATCTAGCTTGGGCTGCCACCCTTTGTCAGTGGTAACTGGCATCACAGTTCAAGATACTATGGGCGTAGAGAGTTTAATGCCCGTGGCGGGTGAATTGGTGAATGAACAGGCCAGAAATATTTTAGAAGACTCTGAGATCAATATTATTAAATGTGGGGTATTGTCCAGTGCTGAGAATATTGCCTATGTGGCCGAAATTATTTCAGACTATCCTGACATCCCCCTGATCATTGATCCCATACTAGCTTCCGGTCGGGGAGATGAGTTAGCCAATGAAGAAATGCGTCAGAGTATGATTCAATTATTATTTCCGCACGCGACTTTGATTACGCCCAATAGTTATGAGGCCAGACGCTTAGTTTTATTTGATGATGAGGATATTGAACAACTCACATTAGAAGAATCTGCCACGCGACTAATTGCAGCTGGTTGTGACAACGTGCTTATTACCGGCGCGCATGAAAAAACCAAGGAAGTGATAAATACGCTCTATCAATATGAAAACAGCAAAGATGCTAAATCGTATCACTGGGAACGGTTACCGGGCGGGTATCATGGTTCAGGCTGTACTCTAACCTCAGCGATTGCTGCATATTTGGCCCACGGCTTAAATTTTCTGACAGCGATTGAGGAAGGGCAGCACTTTACCTGGCAGGCCCTAAAAAATGCCTATCGATCTGGCATGGGCCAGCTCACGCCAGACCGTTTTTTCTGGATGGATGAAGAAGAGGAAGATGGACGCTTCACGCATCATTAAAAATCTTTACCTTATTACCCCCGACTGGGACGACACAGATACATTATTAGCTAAAACAGAAATGGCTTTGGCTGCCGGGGTGAAACTTTTGCAGTATCGCAACAAGATTGCGAATGCAGATTTAAAGTTACAGCAGGCGACGGCATTAAAAGCACTGTGTGATCAATATCAGGCAGAATTCATGATCAATGATGACTATCAGCTATGTTGCAAGATTGATGCAGATGGCGTTCATTTAGGTAAAGATGATAGCACAATCGAAGAAGTTAGGAACTTTTTAGGTCAGGATAAAATCATCGGCGTGTCCTGCTATAACGACCTTGACCGGGTGAGAGACATGCTCAATCAGTCTTGCGATTACATTGCTTTAGGCGCTTGTTACCCGACACAAACGAAACCGGATGCCCCTCGAGCCTCAGTTGAATTTATTAAAACCGTTTTAAGTTTGAGCCAAAAACCAGTGGTTGCAATTGGCGGTATAACTTTAGATAATTGTGAACCAATAATAAACACAGGGGTAGCGAGTATCGCCATGATTAAATGCGTGTATCAAGCTCCTGACATAAGCAATACTATTAAGACATTGAAAGCGAAATTTTAAACATGGCACGTAATGCAGATTTATTTTTAGATTCCCAACAGTTTATTCCGGGCGGTGTCAATTCCCCGGTGCGTGCATTTGGTTCGGTGGGTGGTACCCCAATCTTTTTTAAAAAAGGATTAGGTTCAAAGCTGATCGACGAAGAGGGTCGCGAATTTATTGATTATATTAATTCCTGGGGCCCGATGATTTTAGGCCATGCACACCCCGAAGTGATTAAGGCGGTGCAAGAAGTTGCAACAGATAGTCTATCTTTTGGTGCACCAACGGCACGCGAATTAGATATGGCCAAGATGATTGTTGATCTTGTGCCCTGCATTGAACAGGTGCGTTTAGTGAGTTCTGGGACTGAGGCGACCATGAGTGCGATTCGCGTTGCACGCGGATTTACAAAGCGCGATAAGATTATTAAGTTCGAGGGTTGTTACCATGGCCATGCCGATTCACTCCTTGTGAAAGCAGGTTCAGGCGCACTTACTTTTGGACAACCGAGTTCTGCAGGTGTCCCGGCAGATACCGCAAAACATACATTGACCCTAACCTATAACGATGTCGAAGAATTAGAACAGTGTTTTCAAACCCAGGGTGATGAAATTGCCTGTGTCATTTTAGAGCCGGTGGTGGGTAACATGAATTTAATTGTGCCCACAGAAAATTTTTTACAACGCTTACGAAGCTTAACCGAAAAACATGGAGCGGTGCTAATCTTTGATGAGGTGATGACAGGTTTCCGTGTGGCCTTAGGAGGCGCACAAGAATTATTTGGGGTGACGCCAGACATGACGACACTTGGTAAAGTGATTGGCGGGGGTATGCCGGTGGGTGCTTTTGGTGGACGGAAAGACATCATGCAACAATTGGCCCCGCTTGGACCAGTCTATCAAGCGGGCACTTTGTCAGGTAATCCCGTCGCAGTTGCCGCAGGTATTAAGACCCTGGAACTTATTCAGGCCCCTGACTTTTATTGCAATCTAGATCAGATGACCCAGAGCTTAACTGATGGTTTGACCAAGATTGCCAAAGAGCAAGGGATTAAATTTTGTGCACGAAACGTGGGGGGCATGTTTGGCCTTTATTTTAGTGAGCATTACCCCAATTCATTTGCCGATATCATGGCTTCTGACCGGGAACAATTTAAGCAATTCTTTCATGCTATGTTAGATTTAGGCATCTATTTTGGCCCCAGTGCATTTGAGGCTGGATTTGTATCTGCCGCTCATACCGAAGACGATATTCAGTTCACACTCGATTGCGCCAAAAAAGCATTTCAAATACTGTAAATATCTCGATCTATTTCGCCTGATAACATTGAATTTGCTGGGGAAAATCGCTATGATTACAAGTTCCGCTATTTTATTTGAAATTTAGGATTTATGGCAAAAAAATCATTGATAAAAGAACAAGGTTTATACAACCCAAGAAACGAACATGACGCTTGTGGCGTTGGTTTTGTGACCAACATTCATGGCAAGAAATCACATGACATTGTGAAGCAGGGTTTAACAATTTTAGATAACCTTACCCACCGAGGTGCAACCGGATATGATCCAAAATTAGGTGATGGTGCGGGACTCTTGAGCCAAATCCCACATGACTTTTTTGTCAAAGAAACAAACACACTGGGCATTAAACTCCCTGGAGTGGGATTCTATGGTGTGGGTATGATCTTCATGCCGCAGGATGAAAAAAATTATGCCGTCTGCCAAGAAATTATTGAAAGAATTGTTACGGAAGAAAAACAAAAGTTTTTAGGCTGGCGTGAAGTGCCGGTGATTAATCGTGATATTGCAGATGCTGCGAAAGAAGTTGAACCAAATATCAGACAAATCTTTATAGGCCGTTCAGATGACTGTGAAAAACAAGCCGCATTTGAGCGTAAGTTATTTGTCATCCGTAAGCGTGTTGAAATTGAAATCCATCAACTCAATTTAAAAGATAATGCAAAGTTTTATATTCCATCACTATCTTCTAAAACTATTGTCTATAAGGGCATGTTATTAGCAGCTGAAGTTGGTGTATATTTCGCAGATTTAAAAGACAAGGATTTTATTTCAGCTATTGCTTTGGTGCATCAACGTTTTTCAACGAACACCTTCCCGTCATGGGAATTAGCCCACCCCTATCGCATGATTGCTCACAACGGTGAAATTAATACCGTTCAGGGTAATGTGAATTGGATGCATGCGCGTCATGAGACCATGAAGTCTGCATTATTGGGTGAGGATTTAGAAAAATTATGGCCGCTCATTGAGGATGGTCAATCAGACTCAGCTTGTTTTGATAATTGTTTAGAGTTATTGATTGCGGGCGGTTATAGTCTACCCCATGCGATGATGATGTTAATTCCAGAAGCTTGGGTAGGCAACCGATTGATGGATGAAGAACGTAAAGCGTTTTATGAATACCACGCAGCACTCATGGAGCCATGGGATGGTCCGGCTGCAGTGGCATTCACAGATGGCGAACTGATTGGTGCAACTCTAGATCGAAATGGTCTTCGCCCAGCACGTTATTTAATTACTGATGATGGTGTGGTGATGATGGCATCAGAAATGGGCGTGCTGACTTTTCCTGAAGAAAAGATTGTGAAGAAGTGGCGCTTAGAACCCGGTAAAATGTTTTTAATTGATACTAGTGCCGGACGCATTATTGAAGATGCTGAAGTAAAAAAATTATTAGCTTCGCAAAAACCTTATCAAAAATGGATTAAAGATTCACGATACTTCTTGGGCGATTTAGATGAGGTGAAAATTACCGAAAAATTAGAACAACCGATTTTAGATATTCAACAAAACTTTGGCTATACACAAGAGGATATAAAATATATTCTGCAACCGATGTTCCAAGAGGGTCAGGAAGCATCGGGCTCTATGGGTAATGATGCGGCGTTACCAGTTTTATCCAATAAACCAAAATTAATTTATAACTACTTTAAACAATTATTTGCGCAGGTCACTAATCCGCCAATAGATCCAATTCGTGAAGAAATTGTGATGTCTTTAGTCACCTTTATTGGCCCTAAACCGAACTTACTGGGTGTTGATGAAACTAATCCTCCATGGCGACTAGAAGCAAGTCAACCGGTTTTAAATTTAGAGGAAATGGCGCAATTAAAAGATATTGAAAAATTAACCAAAGGTCATTTCAAATCGAAAGTAATTGATATCACCTATCAAAAAAATTCATCAGGCGATGCAGAAAGAAGAATGCAAGCGGCATTGAAGTCAGTTTGTGAGGCTGCCAATCAAGCGATTCATGAGGGTTTTAATATTATTATTTTGTCTGATCGAAACGCCAATCAGGATCATGTGGCAATACCAGCACTGTTAGCATCCTCGGCAACACATCAGTTTTTAGTTCATCAAGGAAATCGAACTAATGCTGGCTTGGTTGTGGATACTGGCTCTGCGCGTGAAGTTCATCATTTTGCTTTGCTTGGCGGCTATGGTGCGGAAGCTGTTTGTCCATGGTTAGTCTTTGAAACCATTCAACAGACTGAAGCTGATTATCAGCTGGCGAAAAAAAATTACGTTAAAGCGATTGGTAAAGGCCTTTATAAGATTATGTCGAAGATGGGTATCTCGACTTATCAATCTTATTGTGGTGCACAAATTTTTGAAGCAGTAGGTTTAAATCAAAAATTTATTGATCAATATTTCACTGGTACGGCAACTAACATTCAAGGTATCGGCCTAAAAGAGGTTGCACTAGAGGCTGAAAAATTACATGAAGAAGCATTTGGCAATAATCCAGTGTTATTAAATGCACTCGATGCGGGTGGTGAGTATGCTTTCAGAATTCGTGGTGAAAATCATATGTGGAATCCTGAATCCATTGCGAAGTTGCAACATGCAACCCGTAAAAATGAATTTAGCACCTATAAAGAATATGCCGAGTTAATTAACAACCAAAGTCAACGACATATGACCTTACGTGGTTTGTTTAAAATTAAATCAGAAAAAGCAATTGATATTAACGAAGTAGAACCGGCAAAAGAAATTGTTAAACGGTTTGCAACCGGTGCGATGTCTTTAGGTTCTATTTCAACGGAAGCCCACACAACATTAGCCATTGCCATGAACCGTATAGGTGGTAAATCTAATACAGGCGAAGGAGGTGAAGATAAAAAACGTTTTATTGCTTTGGAAAAAGATAGTTCATTAGCAACCTTATTAGGAAAAGAAATTATTGCAGCCGATATTCCATTGAAAGCTGGAGACTCACTCCGTTCTCGAATAAAGCAGGTAGCATCAGGACGTTTTGGGGTGACCGCAGAATATTTAGGGGCAGCCGATCAAATTCAAATCAAGATGGCTCAAGGTGCAAAACCGGGTGAAGGCGGTCAATTGCCAGGCCATAAAGTGAGCCCTTATATAGCGCAATTAAGATTTTCAGTCCCAGGTGTGGGTTTAATTTCACCTCCGCCCCATCATGATATTTATTCGATTGAAGATTTAGCGCAGCTCATTCATGACTTAAAAAATGCAAATCCAAAAGCAGATATTTCAGTTAAGCTGGTTTCGGAAACTGGTGTGGGAACTGTTGCCGCAGGGGTTGCAAAAGCGAAGTCAGATCATATTGTGATTGCGGGTCATGATGGGGGTACAGGTGCGTCACCGATATCATCCATTAAGCATGCGGGGACACCTTGGGAAATCGGGCTTGCAGAAACTCAACAAACATTAGTCTTAAATCGCTTAAGAAGCCGTGTAATACTCCAAGTCGATGGGCAGATGAAAACCGGTCGCGATGTGGTTGTAGGAGCATTGTTAGGAGCAGATGAATTTGGTTTTGCAACAGCACCATTAGTAGTTGAAGGTTGTATTATGATGCGTAAGTGTCATCTAAACACTTGCCCAGTAGGGGTAGCAACACAAGACCCCGAATTAAGAAAACGCTTTACCGGACAGCCCGAGCATGTGGTGAATTTTTTCTTCTTCATTGCTGAAGAAGTCAGAGAAATTATGGCTAGCATGGGGGTAAAGAAATTTAATGATCTCATTGGTCGTTCAGATTTGTTAGATATGCAAGAGGGTATTGAGCATTGGAAAATTAAGGGCTTAGACTTTTCAAAAATTTTCTATCGTCCTGCAATGGATGCTGAAGTGGGGATCTATCATCAAGAAACACAAGATCACGGTTTAGACAAAGCACTCGATCATAGTTTAATTAAACAGGCTGAAAAAGCATTAAGTGCACAAGAAAAAGTAACGATAGAAACTAAGATTACTAATATTAATCGAACAGCAGGTACCTTGTTATCCCATGAAGTTGCAAAACGTTATGGCAATGCTGGATTACCAGATGATACGATCTCAGTGAATTTATTGGGCACTGCCGGACAAAGCTTTGGTGCATTTTTAGCACATGGTATTACCTTTAATCTTCATGGCGAAGGCAATGATTATGTAGGTAAAGGCTTATGCGGTGGCAAAATTAGTATTCGACCACCTGAAACTTTTAAAGGGGAAGCAAAAGATAATATTATTGTGGGCAATACCGTCATGTATGGTGCGACTTCGGGTCAAACTTATTTTAGAGGGATTGCAGGAGAACGTTTCTGTGTGCGTAACTCAGGGGCATCTGCAGTCGTTGAGGGTGTGGGTAACCATGGTTGTGAATATATGACGGGGGGTACGGTTGTTATTTTAGGGCCTACAGGACAAAATTTTGCAGCGGGTATGTCAGGTGGTGTGGCATATATTTATGATCCTAAAAAACAATTCGAAAAAAATTGTAATTTATCAATGATCACTTTAGAGAAAGTGGTAAAAGAGAATGTCCAAGCCAAAGGTGCGCAACATTTAGACCAACCTGATGAAGTGATTTTGAAAAACTTACTGGAAGCACATTACCAAAATACACAAAGTGATGTTGCTCAAACTATTTTAGAAAATTGGGATCAGTCATTAGATCAGTTTATTAAAGTCATGCCGAATGAATACCGTCGTGCATTAAATGAAATTTATGAGAAAACAAATAAGGAAGTTGCTTAATGGGAAAAGCTACAGGTTTTTTAGAGTTTGAAAGATTGTCAGAACAAAATCTTCCACCACAAGAACGTTTAAAAAATTATAAAGAATTTGTATTACATCTATCAGATGATGAAGCAAAGATCCAGGGGGCCCGTTGTATGGATTGCGGCATTCCATTTTGTAATAATGGTTGTCCGGTCAATAATATTATTCCTGATTGGAATGATTTGGTTTATCAGCAAAATTGGGAAGAGGCGATTAAAATCTTACATTCCACCAACAATTTTCCAGAATTTACAGGAAGAATTTGCCCAGCGCCTTGTGAGGCTGCATGTACATTAAATATTAATGCTGATGCAGTTGGAATCAAATCAATTGAGCATGCCATTATCGATAAAGCATGGGAATTAGGTCTAGTTAAACCGCAAATAGCTACACATAAAACTGGTAAAACTGTAGCTGTCATTGGATCGGGTCCTGCGGGAATGGCAGCAGCACAACAATTAGCGCGTGCTGGCCATCGCGTTGATTTGCTAGAAAAAAATGACCGAGTTGGTGGATTATTAAGATATGGAATTCCTGATTTTAAAATGGAAAAAACACACATTGATCGTCGCATGGAACAAATGGCTCAAGAAGGTGTAAATTTTCTGACCAATCAAAATGTGGGCGAGAATATTGATCCTGAAGAGCTTGTTAAAAAATACGATGCAGTTATTTTGGCGGGGGGAGCCGAATGGCCCAGAGATCTTCCAGTGCCAGGTCGAGAATTAGATGGAGTACATTTTGCTATGGATTTTCTACCGATGCAAAATAAAGTGGTAGCAGGAGACACTTTGCCAGAACAAATTTTAGCAACGAATAAAAATGTTGTGGTGATTGGTGGTGGAGATACGGGTTCGGATTGTGTCGGTACATCAAATCGTCATGGCGCAACATCAGTGACGCAGTTTGAATTAATGCCACAACCGCCAGAAAAAGAGGATAAACCAATGGTATGGCCATACTGGCCACTTAAATTAAGAACGTCGAGTTCACATGAAGAAGGCTGTAATCGTGATTGGTCTGTTGCGACCAAAGAATTTGTGGGTGAGAACGGTAAAGTAAAAGAAATTAAAGCCGCTCGTGTTGAATGGAAAGACGGCAAAATGGCTGAAGTACCAAATTCAGAATTTACCATCAAAGCCGATCTTGTTTTATTAGCTATGGGTTTCTTAGGCCCACAACAAAGCTTATTAGAAAAATTTAAAGTTGAAAAAGATGCTCGAGGAAATGCAGCAGCTTCAACTGAAGGGGAGAAGGCTTATTACACATCACGAGACAAAGTCTTTGCCGCAGGAGACATGAGAAGAGGACAATCATTAGTGGTCTGGGCAATTCGTGAAGGACGTCAGTGTGCTCGCTCTGTTGATGAATACCTCATGGGTTCAACACAACTACCCCGTTAATTAATGACTGTTTTAAAAAATGATGCATTTTTAAAAACGCTCCGCTTAGAAGCGACCCGTTATACGCCGGTTTGGATGATGCGCCAGGCAGGACGTTATCTTCCTGAGTACCGTGAAACTAGAAAAAACGCAGGCTCTTTTATGGATCTATGTCGTAATCGAAATTTTGCTACTGAAGTAACACTGCAACCTCTTGATCGTTATCCACTGTTAGATGCTTCAATTTTATTTTCAGATATCTTAACTATTCCGGATGCGATGGGTTTGGGTTTAGAATTTGTTCAGGGAGAGGGCCCAAAATTTGACAAGCCTTTGCAGGATGAAGCAGCTATTCAAAAACTAGACATTCCGGAAATGGAAAAATTGCAATATGTCTTTGATGCTGTGAAATCAATCAAACAAGCACTCAATGGTCGAGTCCCGTTAATTGGTTTTGCGGGCAGCCCATGGACACTGGCGACTTATATGATTGAAGGGCAAGGGGGAACGGACTTTTTAAAAGCTAAACAAATGATGCATAGTCGAGATGATTTGTTGCATCATATTTTAAAAATTAATGCTGAATCTGTAAGTCGGTATTTAGCTGAACAAATTATTGCGGGGGTCGATGCTGTCATGATATTTGACTCATGGGGCGGTGCACTCGCGCATGACCAATATGAGAAATTCTCTCTGAATTATATGAAAGTCATTATTGATAATCTCAATATGCTTGGGTATGAGGAGATTCCAAAAATTATATTTACTAAAGGTGGTGGACAGTGGATTACCACACAACTCAAAGCTAAGCCCACTGCGATTGGATTAGACTGGCAAACGAGTATTAAGGAAGCAAGAAAAATTACTCAAGATCAAATTGCCTTGCAAGGAAATTTAGACCCAGCTATTTTATTAGGCAGTGAAAAAGGCATTGAAATCGCTGTGAAAAAAATTCTGGATGATTATGGACAAGGTGAGGGTCACATATTTAATTTGGGTCATGGAATCACTCAGTTCACGCCCCCAGAAAATGTGGATGTGATGTTAGAGACAATCCGTCAATATAGTCCTCAGTTCCACTAAAGACTAGTGTTTCTTTCCAGCTTCTAAACCCACCCCTGTTTGTGAGCGATAAAATTGTTGATCAAATAAAGCTTTTTCTTGACTGGCTTGCTTAGAACGATCCAATAGCGACACAAAGATCACAAAAATAAAAGTTGTGGTCATTGAAAATAATGCGGGATACTTATAGGGAAAAATTGCAACTTCATGATGAAGAACATCAACCCAAACGACTGGACTTAAGACTACTAATGAGATGGTAGTGATCAAACCGATGCTGCCTCCAATCAAAGCACCCTGGGTAGTTAAGTTTTTCCAATACATAGATAAAATTAAAATCGGGAAGTTAGTGCTTGCAGCAATTGCAAAAGCTAAACCCACCATAAAAGCAACATTCTGTTTTTCAAAGATGATCCCTAAGAATATTGCAATCAGACCCAACCCAAAGGTAGCGTATTTTGAAACCCTAAGTTCTTTTTTTTCATCTGATTTGCCATGATTAAAAACATTAGTATAAAGATCGTGTGAAATGGCAGAAGCACCGGCAAGTGTGAGCCCAGAGACAACGGCAAGGATGGTGGCAAAAGCAACAGCAGAAATAAAACCTAATAAAATATCCCCTCCTACTGCATGTGCTAAGTGGATGGCCGCCATATTATTATTGCCTAATAACCCGCCCTCCGCATTAAGATATTGAGGATTTGATCCCACCAAAATAATGGCCCCAAAACCGATGATGAAAGTGAGAATATAAAAGTAGCCAATGAAACCCGTGGCATAGGCCACTGAGCGTTTTGCTTGGTAAGAATCTTTAACAGTAAAAAAACGCATCAAAATGTGAGGTAGACCGGCAGTACCAAACATGAGTGCTAATCCTAACGAAATTGCTGAAATGGGATCGCTAATTAAGCTCCCAGGCGCCATAATTTTATCGGCAAGCTGATGTTTACTAATTGCAGCTTGAAAAAAATCATTTAAATTAAATTGAAATGGAATCAGGACTAAGTAACAAATGATGGTTGCACCTAAAAGCAAAAGCACCGCTTTAATGATTTGCACCCATGTGGTCGCAATCATGCCACCAAAGGTTACATATAAAATCATGAGAATACCAACAATATAAATTGCGAATTGATAAGGTAAATTAAATAAAATTTGAATCAGTTTTCCAGCCCCGACCATTTGTGCAATAAGATATAGCAGCACGGTAGCGAGTGAGCCAAAGGCCGCGAGTGTACGAATCGGTTTTTGTTGTAATCGGAATGAGGCGACATCCGCAAAAGTAAAGCGACCTAAATTTCTTAAGGGTTCAGCAATAATTAATAAAATTATAGGCCAGCCAACTAAAAATCCAATGGAATAAATTAAGCCATCAAAACCATTTGCAAATACCAGGCCGGAAATTCCTAAAAAAGAAGCCGCTGACATAAAATCGCCTGAAATCGCTAAGCCATTTTGAAATCCAGTGATATTGCCGCCCGCAGTATAAAAATGTTGGCGTGAATTAATTTGCTTTGATGCCCAATAGGTAATGAATAAGGTCACGATGACGAAAAGAATGAATAAACTTGCGGCAATATAATTCATGATTTCATTTTTTTAATCAGGGGTTCAAAGTAAGTATTACTCATGTGAATATAAAATAAAGTGATTAAAAAAATAAACATAATTAATAAAAGTCCAAGGAGAAGACCATATGAAATAACGGTTCCTTGCAGCGTGAGACTCATAAAGTCAGCAAAAAAAGCGATACCTAGTATGAAGGCAAAATAAGCAAGCAACGTTAAAATCAATAGGGGCAAAATGACTTTCTTTTTAATATGGATTAGCTTTGTGTAGTTTTTATTCATTCTGTATTTGAATATATCACGAAAATGTTATGCAAAGATTTCAATAGGGATATCTAATTTTTGTTTTAAATATTCTTGCACATCAATAAGTTCATTATGGCTCAGTCGAGAAATTTGAATAGCAGGATTTTGTCTTGAGGCTCTGGCTAGGCTATAGATATGAATCGCTGCTAATTGGTTTTGGTAGGGTTTTAAAAATTGAGCATAAGCGTCTAGAAAATTTTTGTCAGGCTTCTGTTGGTTCATTTCAATGAAACAAGATTGAATTATTGTTTTGCAGTGTTGTATTGAATAGGCAAGATTATTTTTAATACTGTTCAATGAAGGATTAATTTGGTTGATCATTTTTATATCTGCTTCTTGGGTAGCGTCGACTTTAAACCAGATTTCACCATTTATAGATTGAAGTAATTGAAGCGCATCTTTTTGATTTTCAAGAAGACTACCGTTGCTGATAATACGAATTTTAATTTTGTCTTGTAGCTTAAATAATTCTAATTCGTTTACCACAATTGTTAAGATTTTAAAGAGCTCTGGACATGCGCTTGGTTCGCCATTTCCTGAGAAAGCAATATCTTTAAATTCAGTATTAGATTTTAATCTACTCAAGAAAGATCGATTAATGATTTCATTTAACCAGTGATGAAGTTCCTCTTGAAGCTGAACACAATTGATAGCTTCTGGTTTTCCTCTGATTAGGTTAGGTACTTCACAATAGATACACTGCCAATTACAGGCATTGTTGGTATTGAGATTAATACCTAATGAAAGACCCCCTGCTCTGCGGGATATGACCGGGTAGATATATTTACTTGGAAAGATATCACGGTCATGGTTTTCAGTATGTAGATCAATAAAGTTTTCTGACATAGAATAATTATAGATTTTATTGAGGAGATTGACATGCAATTAAATACAGAAAGAGTGGATTATGTTGTAAAAAAAGAAGATCTGGCATCTTCGCTAAATATAGATCATTCTTTGCAATTTCCAAAAGTGTTTTCAACTTCTCGCATGATTGCATTAATGGAATGTGCGGCAGCTAAGGCGATGATATCAATGTTGCAGCCATCAGAATTATCGGTAGGCATAGAAGTGAATATTAATCATATTTCTGCATCACCACTGGAGATGGCCGTCTATGCGATTGCCAAATTTATTAAAGCAGACAAGAATCAATTTTATTTTCAAGTAGAGGCTTTTGATAGCGACGGTTTGATTGGTTCAGGGACGCACGTAAGAGCTATCGTTGATGCTCTGAAATTAGAAGCAAAAGCGCAACAAAAGATAAGTTAATTATCTTCGACCAAACCAGATTCTTTTAAGAATATTCTCTTTACCTACGACGATATGTTTAATCACGCCTAAGATATGTAAAAGAAGTAAAAAAATCATGATCTGCCCTAATATTTCGTGAAACTCTTTAAATAATTCTCGAGTGGGTGTGTGATCGATTCCTGGAAGGAAAGGTATACCAAACCATTGAATACCATATTTACTTCCGATTGACATAATCACACCGGACAACGGAATGAGTACCATTAACAGATATAGACCATGATGGACTGAGGTCATTAAGCGTGTTTCCCAAGCGGACATTTTTTTTGGTGCTTTCGGGACGGTATGGGTCAGACGCCAATATACTCTGAAAAAAATTAGCAATAACAGTGTCACCCCAATAGATTTATGTAGATTGAAATAGAAAGTGCGGACCGATACTTCTTCAGCCAATTGGATAGTGTAAATACCCAAGTCAAATAGATCAAAACTGGCAACTTTTGGAGCTTCTTTAGGAAGCTCGTGCATATACCAACCGAGAATAAACATGAAAATAATTGTTAGACCGATTAACCAATGTAACAACGCTGCAACATTATTATATTTCTCGGTCTTGGGACCGAAGTAACTAGTTTTTTTTACCATTGCTTAAGTATTTTAAAAATTAATTTAATGATAAAGTCTATGCTTATTGTGAAAGGAATTCAACTATTAAAACCTTAAAAAAAATATGGGTAGTAATCGCGATATTATTTATTACCCCGAGTGTTTTTGGGATGCAGATTTCTTCGCAAGATTTTCAGGAGGTGGCGGATGGAGTCTATGTGCATTATGGACAACATTTAGATGTTGATGAGGGTTACCAAGGAGATATTTGTAATATCGGCTTTATTGTTGGTAAATCTGCAATTGCGATCATTGATACCGGTGGGAGTCCAGAAGTCGCACAAAAGCTTAAAAATTTTATTCAGCAAAATTTTTCTCAACCGATAAAGTATGTAATTAATACTCACCCACATCTTGATCATATTTATGGTAACAAAGCTTTTTTGGACCTAAATCCAGTATTTATTGGGCATGAGCAGCTACAAAAAGCTATGAGATTTCGTAAAGATTTATACACTAGATTGAATCAAAAATATTTATACCTTGAATATGATCAAATTCCACAAGTTGAGCCAACCGAGTCAGTAACTCTAGCTCAGCCTTTAAGTATTGATTTGGGAGAGAGAATCCTCAAACTAGAGGCATTTGAAAAATCACATACAGAGGCAGATCTGACAGTGCATGATTTGAATACTAATACTTTTTGGTCAGGAGATTTGATTTTTAATGAAAGAACACCGGTAATTGATGGCGATATCCATGGTTATTTAAGAGTATTAAAAAATCTGCAAGCAAAACAGTTAAACATCATTGTTCCAGGACATGGAAAAGCTGGAGCAGCTAAAATATTAATTAAGCAAATGCAGCAATATCTTGAGGTTTTAAGAAATGATGTGCGTAAATCAATTGATGCGGGAATGTCATTAGAGAAAACAATGTCTAGCGCCGCGCAATCCGAAGAGAAACATTGGCAGCTATTTAAGATTCAAAATCAAAGAAATATTAATCGTATTTATCCAGAAATGGAGTGGGAATAAGATTGAGAATGATTATCAATAACTAATTGATTTAAATAAAAATTTTGATTTTTTGAATGAAGCAGTATAAAATTTGTCTCATGATTATCATTATTAAAAACTAATGATTATTTTGATTAAGAAATTATTTAATTATAAAAAAATTATTGGCTATTTGATTTTATTGCTTGTTGGCGTAAGTCTTATACTACCGGCTCAAAGCGATAGTTTTTCGTATTTTGAACAAGAAAACAACCAATCACTTTTTGAATTTCAAACACAAGAATTAGAAAAAGATACAAAAGTTGATTCAGAAGCTATCCTAAAAAACTTATTTGATAAACAGCAATTTGCATACGATCAAAACCAACTTTCATCTTTCCAAAACACATTAACCTCAAAATTTAATTTTTACTCATGGTCCCAGGCTCCTTAATTTTAATTGCCTAGAAATTAAAAAATTATTAAGGAGAAAATTTAATGTTAAGGGGTATTAATAATATTCCAGTTGAAATGAGTAAAATTTGTGATTCATCAAAAAAAACCTGTTCAGTGATGTGGATTAGTAAAGACCATGCTAAAAGAAGGGAGCTTGAGTTTTTTATTGCAGAAAATTATAAAAAAATACATCAAGCTAAAATAAGTTATTTTGCAGATAATTTATTTGGTTGTCATGACGGTGAACAGTTTTTGGCGAGCTTAGGTATTACTTTTCTAGTTGATAAGTCTCAGGGATTTATTGAAGAATATCTAGATGAACCTGCAGAGCAAGTTATTTCAAGAGTCTATAAACAACCAGTTCTTCGTGACCAGATTGTAGAGCTTGGTAATTTATCATCGATAGTTCCAGGTGCAACCCGAAATATAATTCAGAAGATATCACCTGAACTGAAGAAGAAAAATGTGAATTGGGCAATTTTTGCAATTAATACACCAGTATTAAATGCATTTTATAAGGCTGGACTTGAACCCAAATTTATATGTGAAGCAAAACATGAAAAACTTAAAGATCAAAAAACAAACTGGGGAACCTATTATCATACAAAGCCTGGTGTCTTTTGTGTTGAAGTCCCGATTGTCTAGATGATGATAAATATTTTAGGAAAGAAATTCTTAATCCATAACGGACATGAAAGATTTTCCAATCTTGAGATTAAAAAGCGATTAGATCACTATGCAAGTTTAATTCCTAAAGATTGTAAAACCATCGGTTTGGCAATTGATAATTCAGTTGATTGGCTAATATTTGATTTAATAGCGCATCAGAATAATTTAATTCTGATACCAATTCCTGCCTTTTTTTCTCAGGAGCAGCTAAGACATTTATTTTCAGCGGTCAAAATTGATCTTTTAGTAACGAATGACATGCGACTGCCAGAACATTTTGGATTTACATTAAAAGCTGAATTGGCAACTAATTTGTTACTATCAACTATTCAGCATGACCATATTATTAATGAGTCTGGATACCAAAAGATCACCTTTACATCAGGAACCACAGGGAGTCCAAAAGGGGTTTGCCTCTCTTCTCAATATCAATTTGAAGTTGCAGAAGATTTGGCAGAAATATTGCAAGACATTGGTATTAAAAAACACTTGAGTATATTACCTTTCTCGATCTTACTAGAAAATGTTGCGGGCACCTACACTTCAATTCTGTTAGAAGGGGAAAACTATATTTTGCCTTTAGTAGAAGTGGGTTTTAATGGTGTGAATTTTAATCCGTCAATTTTAGTGAAGGCAATTCAGGAATATAAGATCGAAAGTATAATCTTATTACCTCAAATGCTTGCTGGACTTGTAAATTTTTTGCATGAAACAAAAATTACATTAGAAAGTTTAAAATTTATAGCGGTTGGGGGTGCTAAAACACCTATACCGCTTTTAGAGGAAGCAAAAAATATTGGTTTACCTGTGTATGAGGGATACGGCTTATCTGAATGTGGATCTGTCGTTTCTGTCAATACGCCTCATCAAGAATATATCGGTTCGGTTGGTAAAATTCTAAACAATAGACAAATTCGAATCATTGATCATGAGGTGGAAGTTTATTTAAATGAGGGCCTACAATATATAAATCAGGATTTTCAGGATCCAGGCTGGTATCCAACAGGGGATATTGGATTTATTAAAGATGGATTTTTGTTTATTAATGGTCGAAAGAAGAATGTATTAATTACTTCCTACGGTCGAAATATTTCTCCTGAATGGCCGGAGTCAATTTTGCTAAATAATAAAAAAATTAAACAGGCAATGGTTACTTGTTTTGACGAACCATTTTTGACGGCCTTGATTTATGCTGAGGAAAAAAATTATCAAGCAATTGAAGCGGAATTAGAAGAGGTCAATAATACTTTGCCAGAGTATGCAAGAATTGAAAGCCTCTATTTTATGGATTCACCTTTTACATTAGATAACGGAATGATGACTGCAAATGGCAGGATCAAAAGAGATCATGTCATAGATACCTTTAAGAAAAAAATATTAGAAGAAAGAACTGAAGTTGTATGAAATTTTATGATCAATTAAAACAAGAAACAGACCAGGCAAGGTTGCATCTATATGCTGCACCCATGATTCAGGGAGCATTACAAGGTACCATTAAAAAAGAAGAATATATAGCGTTCCTGACTCAAGCATACCACCATGTTCGACATACGGTACCATTGCTTATGGCCTGTGGCAGTCGATTGGGCAGTGAGTATGAATTTATGAAGAAAGCGATTGCTGAATATATTGAAGAGGAATATGGTCATGAGCAATGGATTTTAAATGATGTTTTAGCTTGCGGAGGAGATGCAGAGCAGGTAAAAAGCATAGCTCCTGATTTAACAACTGATCTTATGGTGCGTTATGCATATCATCAAATTGATCGAGGTAACCCAGTTGGATTTTTTGGAATGGTTTTTGTTTTAGAAGGCACCAGTACCGCTCTCGCAACCCAAGCTGCAGAAATGATTAAAAAATCACTTCAACTACCAAATCAAGCATTTAGCTATCTTCTTTCACATGGGTCATTGGATCAGGATCATGTAAAGTTTTTTGAACAATTAGTTAATCAGTTAACAAAAAAAGAAGATCAACTATGTATTATTCGTACAGCGAAAGATATTTTTAAACTCTACGGTGATATCTTTAGGAAAATTCCAGAATTGGTTTAGGAGAACTATTTGAGTAATCAATTAAGAATTGTCATAACGGGTGCCTCTGGTGGTATTGGAAGAGAGTTTATAAAAAAATTAAAACCTTACGCGGCAATGATGATTATCAATGGCTTATTACATCATGAGCTTGAACAAATAAAACATGAATACCAGCTTGAAAATTGTTTTTGTGTAGCAGGAGATATTGCTGATCCAAAAGTGCGCGAAAAAATTTATCAAACTGCACATGAACAAGGTGGCATCAACTTGCTAGTAAATAATGCGGGCTTTAATGAATTTAAATTATTTGAAATACAAACAGATGAAATTGTAGAGAAAATAATATATTCAAACCTTACAGCCCCGATGTTATTGTCTAAAAAATTAATTCCATTATTAAAATTAAACCATAGCCAAATTATCAATACAGGTTCAATTTTTGGTTATCTTGGTTATCCAGGATTTGTGAGTTACTCCGCCTCTAAATTTGGATTAAGGGGATTTGGACAAGCATTAAGAAGAGAGTTGGGTGATACCAAAATCATAGTGAGATATTTTGCACCAAGAGCGACTAAAACAAAATTTAATAATAGTGCAATCGAGCAATTGAATCGCGAAACTAAAACAGCAATGGATTCACCTGAAGAAGTGGCGCAAGAATTTATTAAATTTTTATTTCAAAAAACATGGCAAAAGAAAATTGGATTTAAGGAATCTTTTTTTGTTTTTATAAATGATTTATTTCCATCATTACCAGATGGCGGCATTATTAAGCAGTTACCCATTATAAAAAAATATTTACAAAGAGAGGATTAAGTGTGAAAAAAATAATAAGTTTACTATGTGTGTTTCCGATAATGGCTTTTGCTGATTGGCAAGCAGATGTCAGCTTAATGCAAACTGAATGGGCAAAAATAAAGTACGAAACGGAAGAGTCTAAACAGCAAAGTCAATATGATGCATTGTTAACTCACTGCAATCAGTTTTTAGAGAATAATCCACAACAAGCAGAGGTATTAATTTGGCATGCAATTATTGAAGCGTCTTACGCTGGATCCTTAAGTGCAATCAATCCAACAGCATTGGGATACGTCAAAAATGCCAAAAAACATTTGGAAGAGTCTATTAAGATAAATCCCGAGGCATTAGATGGTTCTGCGTATACAAGTTTAGGTTCACTTTATTACCAAGTTCCAGGTTGGCCATTGGGTTTTGGAGATGATGATAAAGCAGAAGATTTTTTAAAGAAAGGATTAGCAATTAATCCAAATGGTATTGATCCGAATTATTTTTATGCAGATTTTCTGATTCGAGATAATCGTAAAGATGAAGCAAAAAAATATTTAAATAATGCAAAAAAAGCAAAAGGTCGTCCAGGTAGGGAAGTTGCTGACCAAGGTCGCCGAGAAGAAGTGATGGCTTTAATTCAAAAAATAAATCCCTAGAGTAAATTGATGAAATAAAAAAGCCAGCTATTGCTGGCTTTTTTATTCATAAGCATTATTTTTTTTTCTTGGTATTTCCCTTTAGTTTACTATCTAGGCTACAACCAGATTGTTCAGCATTTGCGCCTAAAAAAAGTAATCCACCCATAATAGCAAGATATTGTAAAGACATTAAAAGAATTGGTTGGCCCTGTAGTGCATTGATAAAATAAATAATTGCCCATAATAAAGAATAAGCCGATAAAACATAAGCTGTTATTTTTGTTTTATATCCAACGATTAAAAATAAGCCGCCGAGTAATTGGATGAGTATACTTAACGGTGCCATTATTCCAGGCAGACCCCTTGCAGCAAGCATATCCTGATACATCGTATAGCCCCCAGGTGTGTGCATAATATTATTCAAGATAAAAAGAATGGAAATGAAAAATATTTGTGCAAGCAAAACTCTTGCGATTAATCCAAAGTGTTTAGTCATAATGATTCCTTAAAAAAATTTTAGAACATAATGCCTTTAAATCACCAATCATGCAAGTTCCGATAATTACCTGAGTATTTGAGATAATAATTTTTTTAAAGGAGCAGGTAAGCCAATGTCTTGTAATTCATGTTTATCAAACCATAACCCCAGGTAATGTTTTTTTGGTTTTTTCAGAAGCTCGATATGGGTATAGGTAAAGTGCAAAATAAAATGAGTAAAGACTGTTTTTCGAGAACCAGAATTTAGTTCTTTAAATAAACCCTGTTGAAAAAAATACAATATTGTGTTTTGTAACTCTTGAAATTCGGGAAGGATCCATAAACCTTGCCAAATTTTATCTTGATAATTTTTGATTAAAAAAATTTCGCCCTTATAAGTTGCGATCAAAAATTGTTTTGTTTTGATGGGCAAGGATTGACGTTTCTTTATTGATGGAATTTCATTAACAAGATTCAGGGCCAAAGCCTTACAGTTTTTTTTCAAAGGACAGGTTTTGCAGTTTGCTTTCTTGGGTTTGCAAATCGTTGCACCTAAGTCCATCAAACCTTGGGTGTAGTTGCGAATTTTAGATGCTGGTAATAATTGCTCAGCGATTTGCCATAAGTCTTTAATAGTTTGGGGGTCATCTTTTGGCATCTTGAGACCATGAAATCTCATTAAAACACGCTTCACATTACCATCTAGAATAGGGTAATGTTGATTATAGGAGAAAGCTAGAATTGCTCCTGCTGTTGATCTACCAATACCGGGTAGATTTAAAACATCTTCAAATGTATTTGGAAATATCCCATTAAAATTTTCTTGAATAATTTTTGCACTAGCATGCATATTTCTCGCTCTGGCATAATAGCCCAGCCCAGCCCATAATTTAAAAACTTTATCTTCATTGGCTTCAGCAAGATCTTTAATTGTTGGTAATGCTTCTATGAATCTTTCAAAATAATTAATTACGGTTGTGACTTGAGTCTGTTGCAACATAATTTCTGATAACCAAACATGATAGGGATTATTATTTTTTTGCCATGGTAAATGGTGTCTACCATGTTTCATTTGCCATTCAATAACACGTTTAGAAAAATTCATAATCTTTAAAAAGTAAAAACTTGCATGAAATGATTGCCAAGAGAGTAAATGCCATAAAAGAACAATGCGAAATAGATTATTGTGAATAAAACCCAAAATATACTGAAAAAGACAAACAAGCCATCATGTTTAAATTGAGCCAGAATAATAAAAAGTATTGCTAATCCTGGAAAAAAATTATTGAACGGTAAAATACCAAATGGAATGGCCATTAAAAAGCCACTAATGATTAAGATAGCCCCCTCAATTTTTTTTGCAAGAATAGCATTACTAAAAAATAACAACGGTCGTTTTTTGGTGATTTTATTTGTTACTTTCATGGTTAGTAGGCAAAGATTAAAAAGACGGTTCCAGTTAGACGGTGAAAATTTTATTTGGAGTATTTTTTTGGGGAGCACTAATTTTTTTTTATTTTGAAAAATATTCAACCCAATGAAAGAAAATGCTAGGCCCCCGATGACACTAATGGGCCCCACTGGAAAAGGTTGCATGAACGGTAGAACAAGAAATAAGGCGATAAAAGATGTTCCTAAATGATCAAGTTGGATTAAAACTTCTTCTAAAGACAAGTTTTTTTGTTTGCTAGTTTTTGCTTTAATTGCATTAAGCAAATCTACAATTTCTTGATACTGCATGTTAGCTAAATAAGATTAAAAAAATTAATCCAAAGCCAATTCGGTAGTATGCAAAAACTTTAAAGTTATGATTAGAGACATATCGAATTAAGAAACGAATGATATAGAGTGCACTGATAAAAGATGCAATAAAGCCAGTGAGAAAAAATAAAATGTCATCCGTATTTAATAGCTGATGATTCTTTAAAATTTCATAACAGCTAGCGGCAATAATAACCGGGACCGCCATAAAGAAAGAAAATTCTGTTGCAGTTTGACGATTAAGTTTTAATAGCATTGCTCCCATGATTGTTGCACCAGATCTTGAGGTGCCAGGAATTAAGGATAAGCACTGAAAAAGACCGATGAGCAAAGCTTTTGAGAATGTGATTTGCTTGACTTCTAAAATGGTGGATTTAATTTTTAAATTTTCAATGATGAGAATAATGAAGCCCCCAATAATAAGAGCAATGCTCACGCTAATAGGATTAAATAAATACGCTTGAATTTGAGTATGAAACAAAAGCCCTAGGATTGCTGCAGGTATAAAACTAATGACTAATTTTATAAAAAAACTTTGTGCATTTCGGTCTTGTGGAATTAAGAAAAATTGTTTAAGGAAGATTTTACGATATTCATACACAATCGCTAAGATTGCTCCAAGCTGAATAAAGATTTCAAAAACATTAATCTGTATTGAATTTAAGCCTAAGAAATTTGAGGCAATAATAAGGTGGCCCGTGGAGCTCACCGGAATAAACTCAGTGAGTCCTTCAACCAGGCCTAATATAAAAGCATGTAAAAAGTTTATAAAGTCCATTAAACTTTTTGGTAGACTTCGGAACCTTTTTTAACGAATTCGACTGATTTCTCTGTCATGCCTTCTTTTAGTGCGGCTTCCTCGCTGATGCCTCTTTCTTTTGCATAGTCACGTACATCCTGAGTGATTTTCATAGAACAGAAATGTGGACCACACATGGAACAGAAATGAGCTTGTTTTGCTCCTTCTTGTGGCAATGTTGCATCATGAAATTCTTTTGCTTTTTCTGGGTCAAGACTTAAATTAAATTGGTCTTCCCATCTAAATTCGAAACGTGCTTTTGATAATGCATTATCTCTGATTTGCGCGCCCGGGTGTCCTTTAGCTAAATCTGCTGCATGTGCGGCAATTTTGTAAGTAATAATTCCTTCTCTCACATCTTCTTTATCCGGTAACCCAAGGTGTTCTTTAGGGGTTACATAACACAACATAGCGCAGCCAAACCAACCAATCATTGCTGCTCCGATTCCAGAAGTAATGTGATCATAGCCCGGAGCAATATCTGTTGTTAGGGGCCCTAGGGTATAGAAAGGTGCTTCATGGCAATGTTCGAGCTGTTTGTCCATATTCGCTTTTATCATATGCATCGGGACGTGCCCCGGGCCCTCGATCATGGTTTGTACATCATGCTTCCATGCAATCTGGGTGAGTTCCCCCAGCGTTTCAAGCTCTGCAAATTGTGCTTCATCATTTGCGTCATAAATAGAACCTGGTCTTAATCCATCACCAAGACTAAAACTAACATCGTAGGCTTTCATAATTTCACAAATTTCTTCAAAGTGTGTGTATAAGAATGATTCTTGATGATGAGCCAAACACCATTTAGCCATAATTGATCCACCGCGGCTAACAATACCGGTCATACGTTTAGCCGTTAAGGGAATATAGGCAAGACGAACTCCAGCATGAATGGTGAAATAATCAACCCCTTGTTCTGCTTGTTCGATAAGTGTGTCTTTAAAGATTTCCCAAGTGAGTTCTTCTGCTTTTCCATCGACTTTTTCAAGCGCCTGATAAATTGGCACGGTACCGATTGGTACAGGACTATTTCTAATAATCCATTCTCTCGTTTCATGAATATTTTTTCCTGTTGAAAGGTCCATTACTGTATCAGCACCCCATCGTGTTCCCCAGACCATCTTTTCAACTTCTTCGCTGATACTCGAGCCTAATGCTGAATTGCCGATGTTGGCATTAATTTTTACTAAAAAATTTCGACCAATAATCATCGGTTCTGCTTCTGGATGATTAATGTTTGCAGGAATAATTGCACGACCTTTAGCAACTTCATCACGGACAAATTCTGGGGTAATGACCTGTGGAATTTCAGCGCCATAATTTTCTCCAGGGTGCTGTTCTTGAAGCATGGCAGTTATTTGTTCTCTCCTCTGGTTTTCACGAATCGCGATAAATTCCATTTCTGGAGTGATAATCCCTTGCCGCGCATAATGCATTTGGGTGACGTTTTTTCCAGAGTGTGCTCTTTTAGGATTGCGCGTTAAATTAAAACGCATTTTTGCAAGTTCGGGGTCGTCTTTTCTTTTTTGCCCATACTCTGAAGTCGGTCCCGAAAGATTCTCAGTATCATTTCTTTTTTCAATCCAATCCTCTCTAAGTGGTGGTAGACCACTACGAATATCAATCTGATAGGCTGGATCAGTATAGGGGCCTGAAGTGTCATATACGATAACGGGTTCATTTTTTTCGGATTGAAACTGGGAGCCTGTATCGGTGAGACTGATTTTTCGAAAAGGGACTCGAATTGAAGGATTAGATCCTTCAATATAAACTTTTTCTGATTTTGCAAACGGATGAAGTGCCTTGCGATCAATTTCAGCTGTATTATTTTCAAACTGCGTTTGTGAGGCAATAGACTTTTCCGGTGCATTCATTTGAATTCCTTAAAAATTTTATTTTATGAGGAAAAGCACCTTGGAAAATGCCTTCCCTACGGTGATATCAATCACATCAGGTTCTAAGGGTATTTCTCACAGTATTTAAAACTGACCCCCAGCATATAAAGATTTATCTTACCAAGCTTTTATGGGTTCGCAAAGTAAAAGATACTTTTAAGTGGTCTATTCTGTTTTAAGTTATAATTCTCTAATAGATGATGGCGCAAAATAAAATACAACAATTTAATATGATTGAGCAACAAATCCGGCCATGGGATGTACTCAACACAAAGGTTTTAGAAGCACTAAACCTTTTTCCAAGAGAAGAATTTGTGCCTTTAGATTATCGCTCCTTAGCTTATGCAGATTGCTTTATTCCGCTTGGTGATTCCCAGTGCATGTTAGAACCAAAAATAGAAGGTCGATTGTTAGAGTTGCTGTTGCAATATGAATTAAATAATGTGTTACATGTTGGTACCGGATCTGGTTACTTTGCTACTTTGCTTGCTCATTTTTCTAGACATCTTACGACAGTAGATTTAAGAGAACAATTGATTGTAGATGCAAAGAAAATACATAAAAAATTTGCAATCAAGAATATTGTTTATCGTTGTCAGAATGCTTTTTATGGCCTTAGAGAACCAAATCAGTATGACTGTATTATCTTTACAGGAGCCCATGAAAAAGAACCGCCGAGCTTAAGAGAACAATTGCCAATTGGAGGCGTCCTTGTTATTTTTGAGGGCTCCACAATTTTACAAAATGTCAAAATTGTTCAGCGCTTAGATCAGGCTGAGTTTGAAACGCAAGCTTTATTTGAAACTAAAATTCCCTTTTTAGAAGAAAGTTGGCGCCCTGAAGGATTTCGTTTTTAATTTATGAAACTTTATTTTTTAAAAACAATTTTTATCGTTACTAGCAGTTTAATCGTTTGTTTTGCAAAAGCGGAAAATAATTCTGATTTAATGGATCTCTATCAAGCTGCGCTTGCGAATGATCCATTATTATCTTCAGAGCGATTTCAAAATCAAGCAGTCAAAGAATTGATTAATCAAGGACGAGCCCTATTTCTTCCTACGGTATCGGTTACTGCTAATTATACAAATAAAAATATTGAGCGAAAATTTCTGAATCAAACCTCTACAAATAGTACAGGCTTCTTTGCTGGCAATAATGCAGATTATGATGCCAAAGCTTATGATGTAACCATTCGTCAACCGTTGTTTGATTATTCGGTGATCTCAACTTATAAACAAATGTTACAAAAAACAAGCTTAGCTGATAAAAAGTTAGTTTTAATTGAGCAAGACTTAATCAAAGATATTGCAGCACTTTATTTTGATACTTTACTTGCAAGAGATAATATCGATCTCTTGCAAACTCAAAGAAGAGCGATCGAAGAGCAATTAAAGGAAGCAGAAATTAAATTTGATGCAGGTCTGATTTCGATAACGGATATTAATGAAGCTAAAACAAAAAAAGCCCTGATCGATGCAGAATTATTATCTGCGGTTCAGGCACTTAAAATTAAAAAAAGAGAAATACAATCAATTACAGGTAATCTGCCCGGTGGCCTAAAGCCCTTGTCCGCAAAAATTAGTTTTGAAGAAATGGATAATCTCCCAGAACAATGGATAGAAATTGCACATGAAAATAGTATGGCGATACAAATAAAAAATGAAGAAGTTGCGATCGCGGAAAAGGAGATTGATATCCGAAAAGGAGAACATTACCCTACCTTGAGCGCCACTGCAGCCAGAAGAAGAGCATGGGAACCTTATGGCGGCTATTCTTTTGGTTCTAGAAATTATGCAGATACCATTGGTGTTGAAGTGGAAATTCCGATTTTTTCCGGAGGCTTAACAAGTTCGCGAGTTCGAGAGGCAACGTTATTAAAAAGAAAAGTTGAGGAAGAATCTGAATATGTAAAGCGGGATGTTGAGCTTCAGGTCAGAAAAGCTTATTTAACATTACAAACCAATTTGTCTGAAATTTCAGCTTATCAAATAGCATTAGAGTCTTCGCAAACTCAACTAAATTCTACAAAAATTGGTTTCCAAGAAGGTTTAAGAAATAGCGTTGAAGTTTTAAATGCCCAGCAAACATTTTATGCATCTACTCGAGACCTGTTGTCTGCAAGATATAATTATTTAAAAAATTTGTTAAACTTAAAACATACCGTGGGGACATTATCGGTTAAAGATATTGAAGAAATTAATAAATATTTGGTGATGGAGTAATGTGATGATTGCAGATATAGCGAGAAGTATGGTTGTATTGGTTGATATCCAAGAAAAGCTTGCGGGCGCAATGCCAAAAGAAGTGATCAATAAGATTGTTAAGCGGTGTGAGTTAATAGCAATATTATCAAAATTAGAAGATATTCCGATTATTGTGACGGAGCAGTATCCAAAAGGACTTGGAAAAACATTAACTCAAATGAATCAATTTCTCAAAGAGGCAACCTTGATTGAAAAAACAACTTTTTCTTGCATGAGCGATGCTGCTTTTAAATCAAAATTAATAAATTCCAGAGATCAGATTATTTTGGCAGGTATGGAAGCCCATATTTGTATTACTCAGACTGCATTAGATCTTCTTCAAGAAGGTAAGAAAGTTTTTATTCTTGAAGATGCAATCGTCTCCAGAAATATTTTAAATAAACAAAATGCATTAAATAGAATGCGAGATGCAGGTTGTATTATTAGCAATACGGAGTCAGTCGTATTTGAATGGCTTCATGGCGCCAACAATGCAAATTTTAAAGTGATTGCGTCTTTAATTAAAGATATTGATTGATTAACCTAATCAATGATTTTTGTTTTTGATTTTTTGAGCGTATAAAATTATTAATTTGGGAAATCATTTTTTGACGGGCTTTTGCTGGTTCATATTGTTTAATTATTTTAATAATTTGGTCTTCACGAATCTTGATAATGGCCTTAGCCTTTTCAGCATCGAGAATAATATTCTTAAAGTTATATATTGATGGTCCTACGATAGTTGGTTTTAATAGAGAGAGCGGTTCAATAGGATTTTGTGAGCCATAAGACTTAAAGCTTCCTCCCATAAAAACAATAGAACTTATACCAATGTATTGGTATATTTCTCCCATACTGTTACCGAGCATGACCTTGAAGTTTTCCTCAATCTTTTCTCCATCTCTGGTGATGTAAGGTATGTTGGCTTTTTTGATTATCGACTGAACTGTATTAAAACGCTGAGGATGTCTTGGGACAATAATTAGAACAAGGTTTTTATTGTTCAATTTTGATATTAAACGGAGAAAAATTTCCTCCTCGCCTTCTCTGGAGCTTAATAAGGTCACCACATATTTTTGATGCAATTTAAATTTATCAATCCAGCGTTCTGCTTCTCGTAAACTATTTTTTGGGGCTTGTTGGTTATATTTAAGACTAGGATGAACGGATATTTTATTTTGTGTGAGTTTTGAAAAATTATGCTTATCTTCATTGGATTGCACCATAATTTCACTAAAGTTTTGTAAACAATCTTGGATCAGAGTTTTTATTTTTAGATAACCCTTTAACGACTTGTCGGATAAGCGACCATTAATGAGTAGGGTCGGAATATTATGTTTGACACACTCTCTAATAAGTCCTGGCCAAATCTCTGTTTCAATTACAAGAAGAATAGTTGGTTTAAAGAAATTTAAAAAGCGCTGTATTAAAAAAAAGCTATCAAAAGGAAGATAAACTCTAGTTATCTTTTTAGAGGGCGCTAATGCAACCTTTCTTCCCGTAGGCGTGGTATGCGAAATAAGAAAATTAGCATCTGGATGTTGCTTTTCGAGTTCAAGGAGAAGATTTCTAATGGCATTGGTTTCACCCACCGAGACACAATGAAACCAAATAGTCTTTTTTTTACCAGAAAATAATTTTTTGTTTGGTAAAAACACCCCGTAACGTTCCCCAATATGCTTAAGATATTCGGGTTGTTTTAGACTTCGATAAAAAATCTTAATTAGGGTAAACGGAAGTAATAAATGAAGTGTGATTTGATACAAAAAATAGTGCATAACCTATATTTTCACATAAAAAATTTGAATTTTGTGGAGAAGCTATTGATTTGAAAAGATATTTATTATGTCAATAAGAAAAAGCAAAAAATTTTCTTGACGACACACCATAGAATGTTACAATTTTGTTACATTACCACTATATATAGTGGTTTCATTCAAAGCATTAAATTGTTATATTTTTATTTAAATTTATCAAAAATTACGCCAGGGGAGCTCGATGTTGAAGGCCGTTCAGTCAAAAGTTAACTCATCTCAAGACGATGCAGAATCATTAAATTTACAGTCCGTATCGCTGGATATTTGGGACAAAAAATATCGGTTAAAAGCAAAAAATGGCGAGTTTGTTGATCAAAGTATTAATGATACTTATGCACGTGTTGCTAAAGCACTAGCAGAAGTTGAAAAAAAAGCAGATCAAGAAAAATGGCATCAAAATTTTTTATGGGCTTTGCAGCATGGAGCAATTCCAGCAGGCCGAATTACCTCGAATGCTGGTGCACACGAACATAAGCCTGCAACGAGTACAATCAATTGTACGGTATCAGGCGTTGTAGAAGATAGCATGACTGGAATTTTAGACAAAGTTCATGAAGCGGGACTAACCCTAAAAGCAGGTTGTGGTATTGGTTATGAATTTTCAACCTTAAGACCCAAAGGTGCTTTTGTTGCCGGCGCTGGCGCTTACACAAGTGGCCCACTTTCCTTTATGGATATTTATGACCGCATGTGTTTTACCGTATCGAGTGCAGGCGGACGCCGTGGAGCACAAATGGCAACTTTTGATATTTCACATCCTGATATTACTGATTTCATTAAAGCAAAAAGAGAAGATGGCCGCTTAAGACAATTTAATTTATCTTGTCTCATCACAAAAGATTTCATGGAAGCGGTTAAGAGCGATCAAGATTGGAAATTAGCATTCCCGGTCACCGAAAAAGAAGCGACGTCTGAAAATCTAGATTTAAATGATTCAGAGGCAGTTGTATGGAGGGATTGGCCGATTGAAGGAAAATATATTACTCAGACTAAAGGAAAAAATGCAGGCAAAGTCGCTTGTAAAGTTTATTCAATTATTAAGGCTAAAAGACTTTGGGACGTTATTATGTCCTCTACTTATGATTATGCTGAACCGGGATTTATTTTAGTCGACCGGGTAAATGAGATGAATAATAATTGGTTCTGTGAAAACATTAGAGCTACAAATCCTTGTGGTGAACAACCATTGCCACCATATGGCGCATGTTTGTTAGGCTCGATTAATTTAACCAAATTTGTAAAAAAAGCATTTACTGATGAGGCGTATTTTGATTGGGATGAATACAAAAAAGTAATCGCTATTTTTACCAGGATGCTTGATAACGTTGTTGAAATCAATGGATTGCCTTTAGGAAAGCAGCGCGATGAGATTGAAAATAAACGTCGTCATGGTATGGGTTATCTCGGTTTGGGGTCTGCATTAACAATGATGAAAATAAAATATGGTGATCCAGATTCTATTAAATTTACTGAGGAAGTCACTAAGGTACTTGCAGAGGTAGGATGGGAAATTGGTGTTGAGCTTGCAAAAGAAAAAGGACCAGCCCCAATTATGGATGAAGATTTTGAGGTTACTGAAGCAATGCTTCAAATGAGACCTGAAATGAAAGCCGATGGTATTAAAGTAGGCGATAAGATTAAAGGTAAAGTTTTGATGGGTAAATATAGTAAATATATGCAACAGTTCCCTGAAAAAACGCGTGAAGATATTGCACACTATGGATCAAGATTCACTCATCATAGTTCTATTGCACCAACTGGAACAATTTCATTATCGTTAGCAAATAATGCAAGTAACGGTATTGAACCTTCTTTTGCACATCATTACAGTCGAAATGTGATTCGTGAAGGTAAAAAAACGAAAGAAAAAGTGGATGTGTTTTCATATGAATTACTTGCTTATCGTGAGCTTGTTAATGATAAGGCGATGCCATTTTCTGATCAATTAGACGAAAAGTTACCGGATTATTTTATTGATTCTTCAACTATTAAAACTAAGAATCATGTAGACATTCAGGCAGCTGCACAAAAATGGATTGATAGTTCAATATCTAAAACGATCAACGTCCCTACTGATTATGACTTTAATGAATTTAAGGAAATCTATATGTACGCTTATGAAAAAGGCTTAAAAGGTTGTACGACATTTAGATTTAATCCGGAGGCATTCCAAGGTGTTTTAGTGACTGAAAAAGATTTAGAAAATACAGTTTATGAATTCACATTAGATGATGGTTCAAAAATTGAGTTAAAAGGAAACGAAGAAGTTGAGTATGATGGAGAAATTCATACAGCGGCGAATCTTTATGATGCATTAAAAGAGGGTTATTACGGTAAGTTTTAAGAGGAATTTATGGCTAAGAAAATTGAGAAAAAGATTGTTGGATATGCCGTTCAGGATAAAAAACAAGAAGTAAAGGTTAAAAAAGAAGATGCAGAGATAGTTCAGATTGGTGAACCATTAGATCGACCAGAACATATTTCAGGATTCACCTATAAAGTCAAAACGCCTGTAACAGAACATGCTTTGTATATCACAATTAATGATGTGGTGATGAATGAAGGGACTGAGCAAGAACATCGTAGACCATTTGAAATATTTATTAATTCAAAAAACATGGACCACTTTCAATGGATCGTTGGTTTGACGCGTGTGATGTCAGCTGTATTTAGAAAGGGTGGTGATATTACGTTCTTGCTTGAAGAATTACAAAGCGTATTTGATCCAAACGGTGGCTATTACAAACGTGGCGGAAAGTATGTTCCTAGTTTAGTGGCTGAAATTGGGCAAGTTCTTGAGCAACATTTACAAAGAATTGGTATGTTGCAAAATAGGGAGCTTGACGAGCATCAAAAAAAATTAGTCGAATCAAAAAGAGCTGAATATATAGAAAAAACCAATGGTCAGCTTGATGATTCAGGCTTTCCTAAAGATGCTCAGTTATGTGGTAAGTGTCAAACCAAAGCAGCTGTTTTAATGGATGGTTGTCTCACTTGTTTGAATTGTGGTGAGAGTAAATGCGGTTAGTGATGAACTAACCTTAAAAAAAAGTATCCGAAGTTATATTTAATAATTTCAGATATGCATTCTAGACTAATATTACTTTTCATTGTTTTTTCTGTTTCTGTCTTGGCTGATGTGAGACAAGAAGTTGCATTCAAATTAAATCCTTCAATAGTTAAAGTTCATTCGGCAAATGAATCAGGAAATCATGGTGTTGGTTCAGGAGTAGTTATTGCAAAGGATCACGTGGTGACTAATTGCCATGTGATTGCTAACTCTAAAGGAATCCATGTAACAAAGTATGGCGTCAGCTATCCTCCAGAATACTTAATCGCAGATTGGCATCATGACGTGTGTATTCTTACATTTAAATATCTAGAGTTAGAGCCGGTAGAGTTAGGAAGTACAGACTTACTAAAAAGAGGTCAGGAAGTGATTGCTAAAAGTTTTGGAAGTAATGCAATTCGTCCAATTACCTCTACTGGAACAGTAAAAGATATTTTTAATATGCAGGGGCAGCATATTATTCAGTCTTCAACATGGTTTTCTCTTGGGGCAAGTGGAGGCGGTTTATTTGATAAACAAGGAAATTTAATAGGGATTACCACATTTAAGACCCCTGGAAAAAAAGCATTGTACTATTCTATGCCGGTTGAGATTATAAAAAAATTACTCGCTGATGGGGTAAGAACAAAAATTACAGAACAGGCGGAATCTCCTTTTTGGGATGAGCCTCCAGAAAAATTACCTTACTTTATGCAGGTTGTTAAACCATTGTTGAATCAAGACTGGAATGAATTAAAAGAAATATCAATCAAATGGACCCAGGAGAAAGACTCACCTGAAGCATCTTATTATTTAGCAGAAAGTTTATTTTATTTAGGCAATAAGACTGAAGCAAAAACTATTCTTGACAAATTATTAGGAGCCATTCCAGATCATGCGCAGGCACATTGGTTATTAGCAAAGATATCCGAGGATGAGGGAAATAAGGTAAAATCTGCCTATCATCAAAAGTGTTACATGGAATTAGATAGTGAGCTTGAAGCATTTTCAAATAATTAAAAAAATAATTTTCCTCTTTACTGGGTTTGGATTAATCAGTTGTTCATATCTGAATACAGATAAAATTAGTCGAGTTCTTGCAACTGATTATTATGAAATAGACAATGTACCGGAAAATGCATCTTTATATACCTGTGAAAAAAATAAATTTTATTTAAGAAAAATAACAACAAAAGATAATAAAGAAGCATTCTGGATCTTCTTTGATGCAAAAGAGTATTTATTTAACAAAGAAGATGATGTCAGTTATGAAAACCCAAGGTATCAATTAAAAATTAAAGAAGGTGTAATTGATATTGTTGAAAAATCCTCAAAAGAAGATAAAGAACAATATTTAAACTGCAAGATTGCAAACTAACTTGATAAACCCTCTGAGATGGAGTAAGTTATAGGTTACCTTAAACTAATTTATTGGCTCAAAAATGGATAATAAATATGGATTAGGCAGCTCAAAAGTGGCAACAAAGATACATAAAGATGCAAAATCAAAAAAATGTAGTTTCTGCCAAGGTATGGTTCTGCGCTATTGTCCAACCATGGAAGACCATCAATGTGAAAAATGTAATCGATGGCAAAATGATGTTCCCAAAAATTACGCAACAGGTCGAAGTTCAGACTATTAATATTTAAAAAACTAAGAAGGAAAAAATGATCATTCAATCAGAAATTATTGATTTGGCTACCCCTACGGGTTTGATGCGAACCTATGTTCATCGACCGTCTCAAGCTGGACAATATCCAAGCATTTTATTTTATTCAGAAATATTTCAACAAACTGGACCTATTGAGAGAGCGGCAAAAATTATTGCTAGCCATGGTTATAACGTATTAGTTCCCGAAGTTTTCCATGAGTTAAATCCAATAGGTACAGTTCTTAACTATGATGATGCCGGTCGAGATAAGGGTAATGCAGATAAATCTAATAAGGATGTAGAGTCTTATGACTCTGATAATAAAGCCATGGTTGAATGGCTGAAAAGTCAAAAATGGCATAAGGGTTCAATTGGAGCAATGGGTTTTTGTATTGGCGGACATTTGGCATTTAGAGCAGCATTGCATCCTGAAATAAAAGGAACGGCTTGTTTTTATGCAACAGATCTGCATACCAAGATTATTCCTAACCAGCCTGGCCAACATAGTATGGAAAGATTAAATGATATCTGTGGTGAACTGCTGATGATTTGGGGAAAACAAGACAATCATATACCAACTGAAAATCGTATGCAGATTCATGCTCAATTATTAGCAACTAAAATACCCTTTGAATGGCATGAATTTAATGCACAACATGCATTTATGCGTGATGAGGGTGAGCGCTATGATCCAGAAATTGCAACTATTTGTTATCAAATGGCCTTTAGATTTTTTGCTAGGACTCTTAAGTAAAATATGAATATAGTAATCAATGGTGAACTTAAAGTCGTTGACGAGAATAAAATTTTAAACCTACAAGATTTAGTTGAATCTTTAAAGTTAACCAATAAAAGATTTGCATTAGAAAGAAATGGAGAGATAGTCGCAAAAAGCCAATTACCCAATGAAAAGTTAAATGAGGGTGATAAATTTGAGATTGTTGGTGCGGTTGGTGGTGGCTAAATATGGATAAATTTATCATTGGTTCAAGAGAAGTAAAATCAAGACTATTGGTCGGAACAGGAAAATACAAGGATTTTAATCAAACGGCTGAGGCAATTCAAATGAGTGGTGCTGAAATTGTTACCGTTGCAATTAGAAGAACTAATATTGGACAAAATGAGCAGGAGCCAAGTTTATTGGATTTTATTTCGCCTGAAGAATATACATATTTGCCAAATACAGCTGGCTGCTATTCTGCAGACGAAGCTGTGAGAACCCTTCGTTTAGCAAGAGAATTGTTGGATGGACATAATTTGGTCAAACTGGAAGTGTTAGGAGATGCTGAAACTTTATACCCAAATATTGTAGAGACTATTGAGGCTGCAAAAATTTTAGTTAAAGATGGCTTTGAAGTAATGGTATATACATCTGATGATCCCATTGTTGCAAAAAAATTAGAAGATATTGGATGTGTTTCGATTATGCCACTTGCATCATTAATTGGTTCAGGCATGGGAATTTTAAATCCATGGAATTTAGAAATTATTTTGAAAAATTCAAAAGTTCCGGTTATTGTTGATGCAGGGGTTGGAACTGCTTCAGATGCTGTAATAGCGATGGAATTGGGATGTGATGGCATTTTGATGAATACAGCTATCGCTGCTGCAAAAAATCCTGTACTTATGGCAGCTGCAATGAAAAAAGCAGTTGAATCTGGTCGTGAAGCTTACCTAGCAGGCAGAATGCCAAAAAAATTATATACTGCATCAGCAAGTTCACCAACGACAGGATTAATTAAGTAATGGTTGATAAAAAAATTAAGATTAGCTCGCTGACCGAATTTATGCCAAATTATTCTTCAGAAAAAGATAACCGATACTTTTTTGTATATTGCATTACCATTCAGAACCAATTAGAAGAAAAAGTTCAGTTGTTATCCAGGCATTGGAAAATTGAAAACTCGAATGGATCGATTAAAGAGGTTAAAGGTTTAGGGGTTGTAGGTGAGCAACCTATTATCGCTCCCGGCGATTCATACACCTATACCAGTGCTACTGAAATAGATTCTCCCGTTGGTTCAATGCATGGTACTTATACAATGGAAACAAATTCGGGAATGACATTTGAGGCTGAGATACCAAAATTTGATTTGATTATGCCAAGGAACTTGCATTGAAAAAAATATTAATTAGTTTGTGTCTCATTTTCTTAGCTAGTTGTAAGACAGCCACAATGAATCAACAATGCAATTGTGATCAAGAAGAAAAAATTACCCAAATAACAAAAAAATTAGAAGAGTGTAAAGAAGAAAAAATTACCCAAATAACAAAAAAATCAGAAGAGTGTAATGTAGAGATCATAGACAAAGTAAAAGATGAAAATTTTATACCCTATAGTCAGCTTGAGAAGACGGATTGGTATCAAGTTGATTATATTTTAGAGAATGATCAGCTATTTATGGCTTGGCCTGCATGGGTAAGAAGTTGTTCAAAATTAATTAACAATAGAGATTGGTCAGGTGTTTGTTCTATAACAAATGAGATGATTGATCCAAGTAATGAAGATATTAAAACATTTATTAAGGAAAATTTTGATGTATATAAATCATGGAATAATGACTCAGATGAAGGATTAATTACGGGTTATTATTTGCCTATTCTTCATGGTAGTCGCATCAAGACAAAAAAATATACAACTCCAATATATAGCAAACCAAATGATTTACTCACCATAGATTTATCGGAAATTTATCCAGATTTAAAATATAAAAGACTAAGAGGAAAAATAGAGGGTGATAAAATAGTTCCATATTTCTCAAGAGAACAAATATCTAGTAAAAAAAATATCTTAGATGGGCAAGAGCTTTTTTGGGTAGATAATGCAGTTGAGGCTTTTTTTATGGAAATTCAAGGATCAGGAATTATTATGCTTGAAGATGGGACAAGAGTGCCGATTGGATATGCAGATCAGAATGGACATAAATATAAATCAATGGGGCGAGCACTGATTGATGCTGGAGAACTGCAAAAAGATAAGGTATCTATGGCAAGCATTAAAAATTGGGCTCAAAAAAATAAAAATAAATTAATAGGCTTTTTAAATCAAAATCCAAGTTTTGTTTTTTTTAAAGAATTAGAACCTGGTTTGCCGGGTCCCATTGGAGCTCAGGCAGTGCCAATTACTGCAGAACGTTCAATTGCAATTGATAAAAAATATATACCACTCGGAGCCCCTGTTTTACTATCTACAACAGAGCCAAATTCAGAAAAACCACTCAACAGACTGGTGGTTGCACAAGATACTGGCGGGGCGATTAATGGACCAATAAGAGCAGATTACTTTTGGGGTGAAGGTGAGGAAGCAGGCAAAAAAGCAGGCGCGATGAAACAAAAAGGAAATATTTGGGTATTGCTTCCGAAGAGTTACGAAATAAAAAAGAGACCCTAGAGTCTCTTTTTTGTAAGTTAACAATAATTACTTATTGCAAACGTACATTGTTACTTCAAAACCGAAACGCATTTCAGTAGCTGCAGGTGTTGTCCACATAACTTTTTCTCCTTTCGAATAAATTCTGCATTTGCAGTAGAAGCATAATAAAAAAAGCTTAGCTTGAAAGTAATAATAGGGAATTTAAAAGTTAGTCATGAAAATCATTAAACAATTTTTTTTCGTAGTCGTTTTAAAAATACAAAAGCATCATATTGAAGAAAAGAAAATTTAAATAAGATATCTAAATGCTTATGATTTAAATTGAGATATTTTTTTAAGAAGATATTACGTGTGGCCCAATCAAATTTATTCATAATTCTGACTAAATCTTGTATGCGTTCTCTTTGACGAGATTTAAATGCTAAATTAGAAAAATGATTAGATAAGCGCCCAGTATCGATGAGTGAAAATTCAATAGACTCATCATGAATATTAAATAAAATATTTCCAGCTGATAAATCTTTAAAGAAAATACCTTTACTATGCATAGTATTGATATAAGTTGCGAGTGATTCGAAAATATAACGTTTTGTTAGGCCCTCATAAGTTTCATGATCTTGAAAATGCAAGGCTAAGTCATTAAAGGTTTTATAGGGTGCATATAGACAAACATAATAATTATCGAGCTGACTGCTATCTTTTTTATTTGAAAAAACAGCGATTGGGGTAGGCGTTGAGATACCCTTTCTTAAAAGTGAGTTAGCGCCATTCCATGCACGATAGGCTTTATTAGCTTTATATTTATCAAGCCACAATTTATGTCGATGGATTTTAAGTGGTTTTTTAATAACAACTTCACCTATATCTGGAATATTAATCCGCCAAATAGCATTTCTGGCTTTTCTTAAAGCATCTTGCTTATTTGGAATTTCTAATACACTAGGATTACAAAACTGCCATATTTTATTCGCTAAAAATTTGCTCTTGGCTTGAATAAGTCCCTCATAATCTTGGTCATAGATGGGAAAATAGTTATGTTCATAATGAATAATTAAATGATTCAAAATAAATGGATTCTGAATTAACTTTATATTTGATTCATTCTCCCAGAGTATGAGAATAGGTTTCTCTGTAATGATTGCGGGTTGGGTAATTTTTTTTCCAAAAATATCCAGAAAAATTGCACGATCAAGATCATTCGGATGAAGTAAAGATTTTATATTGGAGACAAATCCATTCATGGTCCAAGCGACAATAATAAATTGGCTATCTTTTTTAAAAGCATGCATTTGGATTTCATTGATATGAGAAAAGCTTTTTATAAAATGACTGTTAGACAATATTTGATTAAAAAACTTAAAAGCAAAATAGCTCGGGTTTTCTTTGTAATCATTGATAAAGCCTCGAGCATCATCTAGATAAGCAACTTGTTCTAACTCGGGGTATGAATTCTCTAGACCACGGTCATCAATTAATCCTTCTCGGTTGCAAATTAAAGGACCCCAAAAAACTTTATCAAAATAGTTGTGAGATGCAAGTAAGGTAAAATATCTAATTAGATATTCTGCTTGTTTCATTTTGTAGTTGGAAAAAAACCGACTTATTCTCTTCTCAGTCCAAAAAGCAATAGGGCTAATTAATGAATGGATATTTTTATCTTGACTGATTTTTTTGAGTAAATAAGCTTTTTTATAGTGATTAAATTTTAAAATATTAGCAAAGCATTTAAAAAAGATTCTATGGTCGTATGGTTCTGGTTCAATGGTTCTTTCTAAAAAGAAATTATTAGATGCAATATTTGGTAATTGATGTTTAAGATAAAGATCAGTCAATATGCCTAAATTATAGAAAGGTTCAAAATCAGTAATATTAGGTCCAATAATTTTACGTTTATTGACTTTAGCAAAATGGTAAGCAATAGACCAAATTTGAGATAGATCATTAATTGAAATCCCAGTCCACTTTTTTCTATTCATGGTACTAGTAATTTCAACATCAAATGGAATCGATTTAAATAAATTAAAAAATTTATCCAGAAAATTCTTCCAATGATATCGGCTACTACTATTATTAAAATTTAAACAATCCTCATAGGGAGGATTAATATTAATAATAATATTTAAATTTTCATTAGCTAATTTCTCTAAAAGTCTTTTTTTATGATTGTTAAGATCTTTGTATGTGAAATAAAGACGAACATTCTTCACATTCAGTTCTTTAATTTTTTTCAATATAAAGGTATCAGTATCTGGATTTTGATTGGAAGCGATGTTTACACCAAAAAAATTTTCAGGAATTTTGTGTGTTTGATTTGGCGGGAGATGCTTATTTTTTAAATCTGAAAATAAATAATAGAGTAAAAATTTAAATATATATTTACTATAAATAATGGTTTCAGAAATTTTCATATTTATTCAGGCAGCTTATACAGTTGGTTTTTGTATAGCAAGGCTGGAAGTAGCGCATGGGCTAATAATTGATCAATCTCATTTTGAGATAAATTGTTCTTGGTTTCAACGGATTGTTTATTTTTAAAGTCATAAGTACCGCTATAAATTTCTTGGTTTGGTTTGAGTATCAATAATCGATGACAATCAAGCCAACCAAAATTGTCATAATATTGAAGAAGTGCCCTACCTGAACAATCATTTTTCATCTGCATGATGTCATTACCAATCAGTGGAGTTGAAGCTTTAATTCCAGCCAGAGATAAAAGGGTTACAGGCAAATCAATCTGGCTGACAATATTTTTGATGATATCGGGTTTAATAGATCCCCCCACAATTAATCCGGGGATATGAAAATTGTTAACTGGAATTAGGTCGGCCCCTCTAACACGAATATCATGATCAGCTACAATTAAAAAAACTGTATTATTCCAATAATTACTTTTTTTGGCTTTGTTGATAAATTCACCTAAGGCAAAATCTGCATACTTAACTGCATTATTTTCAGATTGTTTAGGCTCTTCATAGAGTTCGATTACGTTATCAGGAAACTCAAAGGGAGCATGGTTTGAGGAGGTAAAGACAAGCGAGAAAAAAGGTTTATTATTTTTAGTATTGGTCTCGAAAAGATTATGGGCTTCATTAAATAGATCTTGATCAGATGCCCCCCAGCTCCCAACAAATTTTGGATTCATAAAGTCTTTTTGTTCGACAATTTTTTCAAAGCCGTTTCCCATAAAAAAGTTTCGCATATTATCAAAATGCGCTTGTCCCCCATAAATAAAACTTGTTTCATAATTTAATTTTTTAAATAATGTTGCCAGTGTAAAAAAGTTAGATTGTGATAAGGGAAGCTTCACAGTGCTTTGTGCAGGTGTCGGTGGAAATCCAGCAACCACGGCTTCAATACCCCGCGCAGATCTTGTTCCTGTTGCATATAAATTTTCAAACCAGATCCCATCTGATTTTAATTTTTCTAAATTCGGTGTAACGGGTAATCCCCCTAATGATTTTACAAAAGTTGCTCCTAAACTTTCCTCAAGAATGATGACAACATTCTGCGGTTTACCTTTAAAGGTGGGATTTAATTCTCTGAGAGTTGGATTTTCTTTTGGACCACTATGATTTGTCAGCGATAGTATTTGTTCATCCGATAATTTTCCATAAATAGTAGATGCATCTTTTTCGTGACGCATACTATAAAGTGCATAGGAAACAGAATATGGCGAATTTAAAATAATAGAGTTTATTAAATTATCTTGAGTGATTGCAAAATAAGCGGGATTCGCTGGACGATGACCAAAAGTGGATCGAATGGAGATAAACATAAAAATTAAAATAATTGGCCAAATCAATAAATGAATTTTCTTATAAATAATTAGATTATTTTGAAAGATTAATTTTTTTAAAATAATTGATGCTCCAATAAGAGCACCTAGAACCAAGATGACGTCAAATAGAAAACCTTTACCCAGCATCTCAATAATTTCTTTAGGATATTTTAAGTATTCAATAAATAATATATTCGGCCTTGTATTGTATTCGGCAATAAAAGTTGGCGAAGTTGCTTCAATTAAAAAGAAAATCAGTAAAGCTATATATACCCAGAATTGCAATAATTTTTGATATGCTTTTTGTAAATGATTACTGATATATATCAATGGAAAAAATAAAAAAGGGATGAGCATAAACTGCCCAGTTATCATTAAATCAACTCGAAATCCATTTAAAAATATTTCTAGAATACTTTTTGTTTCGACAGCTTGATCAAATTTCCAGATAAATAAACCAAATCGAGAGATAGTAAAAATGGCTAGGGAAAAAACATAGGCTTTGAGAAACAATAAATAAGGATTTGAAGAAAGTTTTTTGATCATTATTTAAACATTATGACTAGTCATTTAAATAATGAATTATACCTAAGCTAACAATAAAAAAAGGGTGTATTTACATACACCCTTTTCATTACAACTAAATTACCAGCTTAAGAGGAGAAAGTAACTTAGTTTCTGTAAGCAGTTTCACCATGTGACGTAGTATCAAGACCTGTAATTTCATCTTCAGCAGAAACTCGAAGTCCGATAATTGCGTCTACGACTTTATATAGAATAAAACTAATAACGCCACACCATACAATCGTAAATAAAACTGATTTAGTTTGAACGGTTAGTTGACTCATCATGGTGACACCCTCGTCGTATCCAACCCCACCAAAGTCAGGTGACATCAGAATTGCTAGACCGATCGCACCAATAATTCCAGCTACACCATGAACGCCAAATACATCTAGGGAATCATCATATCCAAGTGCATTTTTGAGAGAGGTACAAGCCCAAAAGCTTACTACACTTGCAACCAGTCCAAGAATAATAGAACCCGCTGGTCCAAGAACCGCACAAGCCGGTGTAATTGCTACTAAACCTGCAACCGCTCCTGAAGCACCGCCAAGCATAGAGGGTTTTCCTTTAGTAATCCATTCAATAAAGATCCAACCTAAGACCGCAGCAGCTGTCGCTACTTGTGTGTTAATCATAACTAACCCAGCAGTGCCATCAGCTGCGAGTTCACTTCCAACATTAAAACCAAACCAACCAGCCCATAGTAATGATGCTCCGATCATTGTTGCAGGTAAGTTATGAGGCGCCATAGCCACTTTGCCAAGTCCAGTTCTTTTACCAACTAAGATCGCACCAATTAAAGCAGCAATACCTGCATTAATATGAACAACAGTTCCACCTGCAAAGTCAATTGTTCCCCATTCACTCATCATGCCGCCACCCCAAACCATGTGACAAATAGGAATGTAAACGGTCAATAACCAAAGTGGCATAAAAACAAGTAATGCTGAGAATTTTATTCTTTCAGCAAACGCACCTACGATTAGAGCAGGCGTTAATGCAGCAAAAGTTAATTGGAAAGTAATGAATACATACTCTGGTATCGTTCCTGATAAAGTATCAGCAGTGATTCCTTTAAGGAGTGCAGAACCTAACCCTCCGATGTAAGTGTTTAATGACCCACCATCTTTAAATGCTAAAGAGTACCCAAATAAGACCCATAACACCGACATTAAAGAAAAGATTACAAACACCTGCATTAGAACCGATAACATATTTTTGGAGCGCACAAGGCCACCGTAAAATAGTGCTAATCCTGGAATCGCCATAACGATCACAAGGATAGTTGCAACAATCATCCATGCTGTATCACCAGTATCTAATGTTGCTGGTTCTTCTTCAGCGGGTGCCGCGTCATCTGCAGTTGGTGCCGCATCTGCTTCAGCAACAAGCAGTGATTGGCCACTGAAAATATCTGTGGTTTCAGCAACCCCTACGTTTAAAAATCCCATTAAAAAGAGACTTAATAAACCAATTAAACTAAATTTTTTAAGTAATTTTTTCATGATTGAGTCCCCTTTTATAGTGCGTCTTCGTCTGTTTCACCAGTACGAATACGAACAACTTTTTCTAAATCCGCGACAAAGATTTTGCCGTCACCAATTTTTCCAGTGACAGCAGATTTCTCAATTGCATCGATAACTTTTTTTGAAAGCTTTGTTGAAACAGCAACTTCAAGTTTAATCTTGGGCAGAAAGTCAATTACATATTCTGCTCCACGATATAATTCTGTATGTCCTTTTTGACGCCCAAAGCCCTTGACTTCAGTGACCGTTACGCCTTGAACGCCGATCTCTGCTAGGGCTTCTCTGACTTCATCAAGCTTAAACGGCTTGATAATTGCAGTGATTAATTTCATTGTTATTCCCCTTAATAATTAAAATGTCTTAGAAATAAAGAATGTATGGTTATTATCCCCAAGGTAAGTACCACTTCGGCTTACCCAAAAACCTTCACCATCTCTAGTGTCAGTTCCAGTAAATTTATAACCAACATCAATTCCTGAATCAAAAGACTTGGTAGCCCCAACTAACCAATCCCCATAAGAGTCAGCCTTGTTAGATGCACCTGCAAAATGTTGATATCCTGCATGAAGTTGAACATTTACCCCATCTAAAAATTTATGTTTAACTAAATCTCCTACAGGAATTTCTGCATTGACTTCATAGTAAGTGGTACCTCTTGCGCTATCCCATTCAGAACCGTCTGACTGGAAGCCACCATCTCCCCATGTCCAAGCATCTTTTGATGTAACAACATGTATTGCAGTATCTACCCAGCCGTATCCTATAGCTCCATGAACCTCTGTAGTGTTGGCTTTAGAATAACCTGCGCGGACATCTCCTGGATATAAGTATTGAAGTATTCCAACATCATAACGAAAACCAGTTTCTCCGATATCATTTGCAATTCCAGCGTATAGGTCAATTTCAACAGAGCCACCAGTTTTGTATGCAAGCCATGGGTCTTCATTAAGCCAGCTGATATTAGATGCCCATGCTCCAGCATAAAAACCAGAATTATGTTCAATGTCTACGCCACCTTGTAAAGCAGGATCATTATGAGTCTGAGTGTATCCTCTAAAGATATACTGAGAATATAATCCAACGTTGTAACTGATTGAATAATCAGATTTTGCTTCTTCAGCAAATGCATTAAAGCTTGTTGCAGCTAAGGCAGAAGCTAATGCAATTTTTAATTTATGTTTCATTTACTTTCTCCTAATATAAAACCAAGTTTTGGTTCTTAATATATATCTAGCAAGAACCGTGCCAACTTTTTAAAACAGTAATTTGAAGTCTTATTTTGGGGAATAACAACTCAATTTATCTGCCTTATGCAAATCAATAAAACCTGTTAGAATCAATGATTTACGGGTAAATAATATGTTAGAAAAAGAAAAGTTTGAAAAAATTTCCGATAAGATTCGTGAATTCTTAAAAAACTCACCAATTGAAGACA
>JAYNJX010000002.1:0-87451 GCA_038110565.1 Nitrosomonadales bacterium
GCCTGGTTTATAAAATGTTGCATTGAAAACTGCATCATAAGCAATCCCGCCAGCAGTCTTTGTTGGAAAAGAATAGTAATAAAATGGAATTAAATTACTGTTATTGGAAGTATTAAGCCAAACATTTTTTGTTACCTTACCCACGGCCTGAAAAAATTGAGGTTGATCATAATTTGGACATTTAAGAGTTTTACTCATTGATGCAGTTGAGGAGTTAGCTGTTAAATTCTGTGTTGTAGAAGTGCTTGATTCACTCTGTCCTGTCTTGACGTTGGCAACTAACTTGACATTTGCAGGCCCATAAGAAGCGTCTGCGGTAAGAGTGGTATCTGTGGTTAGATATGTCTCACTCGAGAATGTATACCCCACATCGGTTGAAGCAGTTACGTTAGAACTAATCGTGTAATTGGCTGGAAAACAAGCCCCAACAAATGTTGATGCCGCAGTGAGATCTTGAGGTTCAACTTTTAAATTTAGATACGTAACTGGGGAGGCACCAAAATTTCCTCCATATGAGGCAGACTGAAACGTATATCCCGCACCAGGGCTAGCTACTGAAGTTATTTTTGGCCCTTGAGCATTCAGTTTGTTAACCAAAACCTGATTAACATCTATTTTTGTAGCAGCTTGAGCAGAAACAGGAAATATATTAAAAGCGATGTGACATAGTGAAAGACAGTAAACTTTACTTGATAAATTCATTTGAACACTCCTAGATAATTGAAGAGCTGTTCTGAAAGACTAATAAAAAAGATAGTATTTTAGAGGTGAGCTTACTTTTGACTATACACTTATTTTTTTTTTAAGGTAAAGAATTTTGTGAATGATTAGTTGGCGCCCTCGACAGGAGTTGAACCTGTGACCCTCCCCTTAGGAGGGGGATGCTCTATCCACTGAGCTACGAGGGCATAAATAACAACCCCTGATAAATCAACATTCCGATCAAAGGTTAAAAACTATTTAGCTATTCCATATGGTAAATTTTTTAAATAAAAATTGATTTAACAAACCAATAGTTACATGCAGTGCTAACAATACATCCCAAAAATTAAAGAGGCCTGATAACCCATCTTCTCTTGTTGCAACAAAAAGAACATAAGCTAATATGAATATATAAACAGCATTAATAATTTTTTTTCCAGTATTCATTATTTATTCATCAAGTCTTGTATGAGTTTAAATCCAAAGTTCACACCAAAGCCATTTACATCTGAATTTGCAGCGCCTAATCCACCTTTTTTATTACTGGATGATAAATCAACATGAAGCCACGGCGCATTTTGATCTGTTAGGAATTGAAGTAAAAATCTTGCTGCATGAATATGATCAGGCCCACCTTCCAAAGTACATTGTTTAATATCTGCTATATCACTCTTAATATCATCCTCATAGTCTTCATCTAAAGGGAAACTGCAGACTCGCTCACCAGATTTTCTCCCAGCACCCACTGCTAAACAAGCGATATCAGATTTATTACTGAAAATTCCACTAAATCTATCACCCATTGCTACCGCCATACATCCTGTTAGGGTAGCAAAATCCATGATTAAGTCTGATTTGTTTTTAGAGGCTAAAGTGAGGGTGTCTGCCAGAACCATCCTACCCTCGGCATCTGTATGAATAATTTCGATTGTCTTTCCATTTAGCGCCTTGACGACATCATTTTGTTTATAGGCTTTAGGGCCTATATGGTTTTGAGCTATTGCTAACCAACAATCTATTTTGACTGGTAAGTTACTGATTGATGCTGCTTGTAAAATCCCCAGTACAGTTGCGGAACCATTCATATCCTCATGCATTGAAAACATGTATTTAGAGGGTTTAAGATTATGTCCTCCCGTATCAAAACATATACCTTTACCAACCAGGGTAATATTTTTTTTAGCATTTTTTGGGCTATAGGTTAAGTGGACTATAGCCGCATCCTGAGGATCTGAGCCTTGGCCCACTGCATAAAATGCCCCCGCTCCCATCTTCTTTAAATCTGGCATGGTGTATTCTTTTATTTTCCATCCATTTTGCTTAGCCAACTTCTTCACTAAAGTTCTGTATATGCTTGGGGTCAATTCATTCGGAGGCGTCATGGTGAGTTCTCGAGATAATGTATTGCCTTGCACCACCGCTTGAATTTCTTTTAAATTTAATTTTGTAACACTGGAATAACATTGAATGGATTTAAGTTTATTTTTTATATTTTTTGATTTTCGTGTGGGTAAATCCTGACTGTTAATCAAAGCAACATAAATTAAATCTTCCACCCAATCTTTATTTTCTGAAATCAAAGTGATCTCTTCTGGATTTTCATCCAGAATATTTTTTAAGGATTTTCGAATTAAAGTTTGACGCTTATAAGGTTCAAGATCAGAAGCATAAAGATAAACGATTACATTATTATTTTGGTCCTCAATAGTCACAGATTCTTTCATCAAGTCCTTAATATTTATATTTTTACGCTTAATTTTATGCTTTAACGACTCACTGACTAAACTTGATTTTTGGGAGTTAAATACAATTAACTGATATTTAGATGATTTTAATGACATTTTAGCGTCATTTTTATGTAAGTTAATTTTAATTCCCATTGCAAATCTCCAAAAGTAGTGTTTTTAAATTTTTTTTTACGAAAATATCGTAAAATATTATTCTTCGAACTTGAATCATACCAAATAGTTCTAACAAAAAATATTTAGGAGTAGTTAAAGCTATGGATTTGTATCCAGATACAGATATACAAGAAACCCAAGAATGGGTTGATTCATTAAATTCGGTTATTGAGGCAGATGGTCCTGAACGTGCTCATTACCTGATTGAAATGATGATCGACCAAGCGAGAAGGTCTGGATCAAACCTACCCTACAATGCAACGACAGCTTATGTAAATACTATCCCAACGCATCTTCAACAGAAACATCCGGGTGATCCTGATATGGAACGTCGCATTCGAGCACTCATACGCTGGAATGCAGTTATGACTGTTTTACGAGCAAATATTAAATCGCCAGGGGTTGGTGGACATATCGCAAGCTTTCAGTCTGCGGCAACATTATATGATGTTGGCTTTAATCATTTCTTTAGAGCGCCCACAAAAGACTTCGGAGGAGATTTGGTATTCCTCCAAGGCCACTGCTCACCAGGCGTTTATGCCCGCGCCTTCCTTGAAGGACGAATATCAGAAGCACAACTTAGTAATTACAGAATGGAATCCAAAGGTGATGGGCTCTCGAGTTATCCACATCCATGGCTAATGCCAGATTTCTGGCAATTCCCCACAGTGTCGATGGGACTTGGCCCAATTATGGGGATATATCAAGCACGGTATCTGAAATACCTTCATGATCGAGGTATTGCGGACACAAGTGATCGTAAGGTTTGGGTATTTTGTGGTGATGGAGAAATGGATGAGCCTGAATCATTAGGAGCAATATCATTAGCCGCGAGAGAAAAATTAGATAACCTTATCTTTATAGTGAATTGTAATCTGCAAAGACTTGATGGTCCTGTTCGCGGAAATGGAAAAATTATTCAAGAGCTTGAATCAGACTTTAGGGGTTCTGGATGGAATGTATTAAAAGTTATCTGGGGTTCTTATTGGGATCCATTATTTAATTTAGACAAAGATGGTTTTCTCAAAAAAAGAATGGAAGAATGTGTCGACGGAGAGTTCCAAAATTTTAAAGCAAAAGGTGGGGCTTATACCCGTGAACACTTCTTTGGTAAATATCCAGAATTAAAAGAAATGGTTTCTGCAATGTCAGACCATGACATCTGGAGACTCAATCGAGGCGGCCATGACCCGCATAAGGTTTATGCAGCATACGCCGCAGCAAATTCACATAAAGGTCAACCAACGGTAATCCTAGCTAAAACGGTAAAAGGTTACGGTATGGGAGACGCTGGTGAAGGTCAAAATATAACTCATCAACAAAAAAGTATGGATATTCAAGCATTAAAACAATTCCGCACACGCTTTGACTTACCCATATCAGATAAGGATGTTGAAGAATTAAAATTTTATAAACCGAGTGATGATTCTCCTGAAATCACCTACATGAAAGAAAGAAGAGCTGCTTTAGGCGGATATATTCCACAAAGAAATCAAAAATGTAACGAATTAAAAGTGCCTGACTTACAAAACTTTTCTAACCTGCTCACCACGACTGGAGAAAGAGAAATTTCTACAACAATGGCCTTTGTCAGAATTTTAACCACATTGGTTAAAGATAAAGAAATTGGTAAGTATATTGTCCCAATCGTACCGGATGAAGCGAGAACATTCGGAATGGAAGGCATGTTTAGACAACTAGGTATCTACTCTTCTGTAGGTCAACTTTACGAGCCTCAAGATGCAGATCAAGTCATGTTCTATAAAGAACAAAAAGACGGACAAATTTTAGAAGAAGGAATCAATGAAGCCGGTTCATTTTCATCATGGATTGCTGCTGGTACATCCTATAGCACAACAGGAATTCAAACGATTCCATTCTATATTTTCTATTCAATGTTTGGTTTTCAAAGAATTGGGGATTTGGCATGGGCGGCTGCTGACTCCAGAACAAGAGGGTTCTTGTTAGGTGCTACGTCTGGTAGAACAACTTTAAATGGGGAAGGCTTGCAGCATGAAGATGGTCACAGTCATATTTTATCTTCCACAATCCCAAATTGCATATCTTACGATCCATGCTTTGCATATGAACTTGCAGTCATCATTCAGCATGGGCTCCATAGGATGATCGAAAACCAAGAAGATATTTACTTTTATATAACCATAATGAACGAAAACTACTCACATCCTGATATGCCAAAAGGGATTGAGGAACAAATTATAAAAGGTATTTACAAACTTCAATCTGCCCCAGAAAAATCAACGCATAAAGTTCAATTAATGGGGAGTGGTGTAATCTTAAGAGAAGTGATAGAGGCTGCAAAACTTTTAAAAGATGATTGGAACATCGACTCCGATGTATGGAGTGTTACCAGTTTTACTGAGCTTAGAAGAGATGCAATGAATATAGAAAGATGGAATCTGTTAAACCCAGAAAAACAAAAAAATTCTTTTATACAAGAACAAATTATTGATAAAAATTCGCCGATTATTGCTTCTACTGACTATATGCGCTCTTTTGCAGAACAAATTGCTAACTTCTTGCCGAACAATTTCAAGGCATTGGGCACAGATGGCTTTGGTCGATCTGATAGCAGAGAAGCCTTAAGATCCTTTTTTGAGGTAGATCGACACTATATTGTCTTAAGTGCAGTAAAAGCATTAATTGAACAAGGTAGTCTTGATCAAAAAATAGCCTTAAAGGTAATAGAAAAATACGCTATTGATATCAACAAAAATAACCCTATGGTGAGTTAATAATGGAAGAGATTTTAATACCTGATATAGGAAACTTTGATAGCGTCGATGTTATTGAAGTCTTAATTAAAGCTGGAGATAAAGTTAATATAGACGATCCTCTGATTACACTTGAATCCGATAAAGCTTCCATGGATATTCCAGCCAATAAAGCAGGCATTATTAAAGAGGTAAAAATAAAGGTTGGAGATAAAGTTAAAGAAGGTTCAGCTATTGCCACGTTTGAGGTTGTTGAAGAGGCAAAATCTGAAACCCCAAAAACTCAACAAAAAGAAACAAAGCCTAATGACGTAATTCAAGAAAAAATTATTTCCGAACCCTCAAGGCCAGCTCCTGAGCCACCTAAAACAATACAACCAGAAAATAAACCCGTCCCTGTTGCTGAATCAATTGTAAGTACAACTGGGAAAAATTCACATGCCTCTCCGTCTGTTCGAAGATTTGCACGTGAACTGGGTGTAGACCTTAATTTTATCTCCGGTACGGGCAGAAAAAATAGAATATCGATCGATGATGTTCAGAATTACGTTAAAAAAGAACTGCAAAAACCAAAAACAGAGAGCATGGGAGCAAATTTTTCACCTATGCCAATGCCTGTTATTGACTTTAATCAATTTGGTGAAAATGAGACCTTACCACTATCTAGGATTAAAAAAATCTCTGGTTCAAATCTTCATAGAAACTGGGTTTCAGCGCCACACGTCACTCAATTTGACGACGCCGACATAACGGATTTAGAAGCGTTTAGAAAATCTATGCATAAAGAGGCTGAAAAGCGAGGAACAAAACTAACATTATTAGCTTTTTTAATGAAAGCATCAGTTAATGCATTAAGAGCATATCCAATCTTTAATACCTCATTAACGGCAGATGGTGAAAATCTCATTTATAAAAAATATTACAATATTGGTTTTGCGTGTGATACTCCAGATGGCTTAGTTGTTCCAGTTGTTAAAGATGTCCATAAAAAAGATGTTTTAGATATTGCTGAAGATTTAAACCTGCTGTCTAATAAAGCCAGAGAAAGAAAATTATCACTTAATGAAATGCAAGGGGGCTGCTTTACAATATCAAGTTTAGGAGGCATCGGTGGCACAAAATTTACACCGATCATCAATTGTCCAGAGGTTGCAATTCTTGGTGTTTCAAAATCTTCTATGCAGCCTGTATACAATGAAAATAAACATGATTTTGAAGCCAGGTTAATACTCCCCTTATCACTTTCCTATGATCATCGTGTTATTGATGGGGCTGATGGTGCAAGATTTACCTCACACCTCAGAATGATGCTTTCAGACGTAAGACGACTACTTCTCTGATTATGAAAAACGAAAAATTATTATTAGTGCCTGATATTGGCAACTTTGATCATGTTGAAGTGATTGATGTTCTTATTAAAGTCGGTGATGAAATAAAAAAAGAGGACTCTTTAATTACCTTAGAGTCAGACAAAGCATCCATGGATATCCCTAGCACTGAAGACGGAATTGTTGAGGATATTTTAGTTAAAGTTGGGGATAAAGTTTCAAAGGGTCATCAGATTGCAAAAATTAAAAGTATTGAAACTAACATAGAAAAAAGTCAACAAAAAGAAACTAAACAAAATCACAACGAAAAAGTTATAACTGAAAATAGCAAAGACCAATATGATCTTGTTGTTCTTGGTTCCGGCCCTGGGGGATATACAGCAGCTTTTAGAGCTGCAGATTTGGGGCTAAAAGTTGCTTTAGTTGAAAAATATCCCTCAATTGGTGGCGTCTGTCTTAATGTCGGCTGTATCCCATCAAAAGCATTATTGCATCTCGCAAAAATTATTACGGAAGCAGAAGAATCTGCACAGCATGGTGTTGAATTTAGCAAACCTAAAATTGATCTTGAAAAAATTAGAAATTGGAAAAATAACGAAGTTGTATCTAAGTTGACTCAGGGGTTATCTGGTATGTCGACGCAACGAAAAGTAACAATTATTCAAGGTTATGGAAAATTTATTGATGCAAATAATATTCTTGTCGAAGACTCAGATAATAATAAAACAAACATCCATTTTAAATCTGCAATTATTGCGGTTGGTTCCAAACCTATCGAAATACCGAATACACCACAACATGAAAATATTATCGATTCAACAGGGGCACTAAAACTTAATGATATTCCACAAAAAATGCTTATCGTGGGTGGCGGCATCATTGGTCTAGAAATGGGCACAGTATATGACGCATTAGGAAGCAACATTGATGTCGTTGAGCTTGGTCCTGGTTTAATTCCAGGTTGTGATCGAGATATTATTCGACCCTTGCAAAAAAGAATGGAAAAAAGATTTGCAAATATTTATCTAAACACCAAGGTAGAAAAACTAGAAGAAAAAAACAATAAAATTCTTGTTACCTTCAAAGGACAAGATAAAAACTTTACTGACGAATATGATAAAGTTTTAATTGCTGTAGGAAGAAAGCCTAATGGAAATCTTATCGATGCTGAAAAAGCAGGTGTCAAAGTTGAACCTAATGGTTTTATCAATGTAAATGATCAATTCAAAACAAATATTTCTAATATATATGCCATTGGAGATGTCATTGGGCAACCAATGCTTGCACACAAAGCAACCCATGAAGCGAAGATTGCTGCTGAAGTGATTGCTGGCCATAAAGTTGCATTCCAAGCCAAAGTGATCCCCTCCGTAGCATACACTGATCCTGAAGTCGCTTGGGTCGGTATCACCGAAGAACAAGCAAAAGAAAATAATTTGCAAATTGAAAAAGCCATTTTCCCATGGGCTGCCAGTGGCAGAGCATTGTCTATGAATCGTTCAGAGGGCATGACAAAACTTCTCTTTGATCAACAATCTAAAAGATTAATTGGGGCAAGTATTGTTGGAGTTAACGCAGGTGAATTAATTGCTGAGGCATGCTTGGCAATCGAGATGGGATCTGATGCCAGCGATATCGGATTGACTATACATCCCCACCCCACTTTATCTGAATCCGTTGCAATGGCATCTGAAGTTTATGAAGGCACAATCACCGATTTATTTATCAAGAAAAGATAAATTTGCATAAGCTTCTAAGCCATCTAGGACTAAATTCTCATAAAGCTTACAGCGACTTTTTACCTCTTCTCTAAACGAGCTAAACAAAACTTTTTGATCACCGCCCGTAAGATGAAAAGTGCTTTTTTCTATACTCAAAGATGTATACCTGATTAACTGTTCTATTGCTCCGGTTACCGACATCAAAAAACCATTCATAACAGCCATATCAGTGGTATTGATCCCAGTAATATCTGCTTTAATCTGAGAGGCTATTCTATTGGTATTTTGATTTAAAGATTGATGATAAAGGTTAAGACCTGGCAATATGATGCCCCCCTTAAAAACTGCTTCATGACCACTATTAACTAATAGGTCAATTGTGACAGTTGTGCCAGCATCAATAATAATATTATTGTCAAAATGATATTCTTGAATAGCAAGTGCAGAAAGCCAGCGATCAATACCCAACGTCTCAGCGTAATCTGTTTTTAAAAGTTCCTGCTGCACTTGAGCAATAATAAAATGATTTACACTGACAAGCGGAAATAAGCTTTTGATAAAATTATTATGACTTTCATGGGCAACATTAGATATCAATACCCTACTTATCTCATCAATTCCTTTGAAATTTTTTAATAGAGCAATATCTTTTACTGAAAAAGAATCAGAAAACAATAGATTTTTATTTTTTTTTATTCTTATCTTAATATTGGAATTACCAATATCTATAAAGATAGTATTTTTATTCATAAAATAAATGGTCGGAACGGTGAGATTCGAACTCACGACCCCTTGCACCCCATACAAGTGCGCTACCAGACTGCGCTACGCCCCGAGATAAAATAGTATAGTTCAAGCTTTTAACTTTTAAGGATTTTTAGGATATCAGCTAACTGAGACTTTAAATTTCTTACTGGCTCCTCATTATTAAAGTTATTTTCAGTTTCTAATGGAAGCTCAGATTGTGCTTTTTGAATTTCTTCTTTAGAGGTTGTGGTTTTTACAAATTCTCTATTGGCTAATTTTTGCTTAGCACCATGAATTGTATAGCCCTCTTCATATAGCAATTCTCTAATTTTTCGGATTAAAAGTATTTCTTCCACCTGATAATAGCGTCGATTACCTTTTCGCGTATTGGGTGAAAGTTGAGGAAATTCTTGCTCCCAGTACCTCAAAACATGAGGCTTTAGATCGCATAGCTCACTTACCTCTCCAATTCTAAAATATCTTTTAGTTGGAATTGCAGGAAGATTAAGTTTTATTTTATTTTCCTGAATCAAGATCTTCCACACTAGATTTTAATTTTTGACTAGAGTGAAATGTTACAACTCGACGAGCTTTAATTGAAACTTCTTGTCCAGTTTTTGGGTTTCTGCCTGGCCTTTCAGTTTTTTTTCTAAGTTCAAAATTACCAAAACCAGATAACTTTACACTCTCCCCGTTTTCTAAAGCAGTTTTAATTTCTTCAAAAACACGCTCAACAACATCCTTGGCCTCTGACTTATTTAGGCCAACCTTTTCAAACAACATATCTGATAGATCTGCTTTTGTTAATGTCATTCAATAAACCTTAATTTCTTAATTCTGCTTTAAACTTTTCTTCAAGTATATTTATGATAGTTTGTACTATTTTTTCAACTTCATTTTCTTCAAGTGTTTTGTAAGTATCTTGCATAAGTATCAGAAATGCAACACTTTTTTTGTTTTGCTGAATCTTATCACCCTGATATAAATCAAAAATTTTAAAATCAATGATATTTTTTATATTTGCTTTTTTTACCTCAGAGATCATTTCTCCAACAGAAACATCACGCTCAACTAAGACTGAAATATCTCTTTTGACAGGTAAACTTTTAAAGTTATCTTCAAATTTAGTTTGAGTGTTCTCAATCACTTTATCTAATTTAACTTCAAATAAAAAAATTGGGAGATCTATATCAATTTTCTGAGTTATTGATGGATGAAGATTTCCTAAGATTCCAACTATTTGTTTATTTGTTTTTAAGTTGCCAATTTTTCCAGGATGAAATTGCTGAAAATTATCTTTTTCTATACATTCCTCTACAACTAATCCACTAAAAATTTTTTCTAAGTCTCCTTTTACATCAAAGAAATCTATAAGTCTTCTTTGTTGATTCCAGGCTCTTTCATTGACATAGCCATACACTAGACCACTTAATACCTTTTCCTCAACAATTTTGTTATTAATCAATTTATAGGTATTGGCAATCTCAAAAAACTTTAATTGATCGTATCCCCTATTTACATTAAATTGCATGGCTTCAATATGACTTGCCCACAAATGACTTCTCATAACGTTTAAGTTACTTGCAATTGGGTTATCAATTCTTACAGGGTCGGTATTACCATTAATAAGTCCTTCATTTTTTTCATCAATAAAACTATAAGAAATTAATTCATGATATCCAGCCTGTACAAATAAATTTTTTATTTTTAGATCATTTTTAAAGTTTGATTTAATTGGTAATGGTTTGATTGATGCCTGAGGTAAACTAGATTTGATATTATCATAACCATTTAGGCGAATAACCTCTTCAATAATGTCTTCCTCAATTTTTAAATCGAATCGATAAGAAGGTATATTAATTTTTAATTTTTCACCCATCTCTTCAACTTCAAGTTGAAGAGATTTTAATGATTTAATAACATCATTTAACTGAATCTCATACCCAAGAATCTTTGAAATTTTATTAACACTTAAAACTATGGGTTCTATTTTTGCAAACTTAGCCCTTATTTCTTTCATTTCACTGACTGCACCGCCGCAATAGTCTGAAATTAAAGATGCTAGGCGTAACAGAGCTTTATCTGCTAAATTATAATCAACGCCCCTTTCAAACCTATGGGAAGATTCTGTATGCAGGCTGAAACTTCTGGCTACGCCAGCAATAGAATTAGGGTTAAAAAATGCAGCTTCAACTAAAATATTCTTTGTGCTGATTTGAGTTGATGTTGACAAACCTCCCATCACTCCAGCAAGTGCTACAGGTCCAGAATCATCTGCAATTACCAACTCATCTTTAAGAGTAATTTCAGTACCGTTTAATAATGTTATTTTTTCACTCTTATTTGCATTTCTGACGACCACTGGGCCTTGTAATTTATCTAAATCAAAAACATGCATAGGCTGTCCAAGCTCAAGCATGACATAATTTGTTAGGTCAACCAACGGATTAATTGAATCTATTCCTGATGCTTTTAAATATGAAATAATTTTTTCGGGTAATTTCTTTGAATTATCCACACTCCTAATTTCAAGGGCGCAGTAGCGGGGGCAAGATTCTTGGTTACTGACACTAATATCTTTAGTGCTCTTATCGTGTTTTATTGAATTTGTGGTAGGTAATTTTATTTTATAATTATTGAGTGCTGCAACTTCACGCGCAATACCCAAAATACTGAGGCAATCTGCACGATTTGGGGTAAGAGATACATCAATTATTGAATCATTTAATGAAAGTGCCGTAATAATATCAATCCCAGGCTTTAAATTGTCATCCAATTCATATAAACCATCAGCATCTTCTTTTAATCCCAGTTCTTTTGCCGAGCAAAGCATTCCTAAGGACTCTACCCCTCTGAGCTTTGCTTTTTTAATTTCAAATCCGGGTAGTTTTGCACCGACAAGTGCACATGGTACTTTAATCCCTTTTCTTGCATTTGACGCACCACAAACTATCTGCAAAGTCTGACTACCCACGTTAACCTGACAAACATTTAACTTGTCAGCATCTGGGTGTTTATTAATAGATGTAATCTCACCAACAACTATATTTTTTAAGCTTTCAGTAAACGAAATAACCTCGTCTACCTCCAAGCCAGCCATAGTAAGTTTGTCTACTAGATTAGCAAGATCTAGCTTTTCATCAAAAAAATCTTGTAGCCAGTTTAAAGAGAATTTCATCCTAACCTCTGCTCAAGAAACCTTAAATCATGATTAAAGAAATACCTTAAATCCTTGATGCCATGCTTAAGCATTGCCAGTCTTTCAATACCTAAACCAAAAGCAAAGCCTTGATATTCATTTGGGTTAATTCCTACATGATTTAATACGTTTGGATGAACCATTCCACAACCACCAATCTCAAGCCAACCCTTGTCCCATGTCATGTCGATTTCGGCAGAGGGCTCTGTAAAAGGAAAATATGAAGGTCTGAATCTTACTTGCAGAGAAGAATCTTCAAAATATGTTTGAAGAAAGACTTCTACAACCCCTTTTAAGTTTGAAAAATTTACACTCTCATCAATCATCAATCCCTCCACCTGATGAAACATTGGTGAATGCGTTGCATCAGAATCAACTCGATACACACGGCCTGGAGATATGATCCTAATTGGCGGTTTATTATTTTCCATATATCGAATTTGTACTGGAGAGGTATGTGTTCGTAATACATACTCTTTGTTAATATAAAAAGTATCATGCATTGCTCTTGCTGGATGTGACTTTGGAATATTTAAAGCTGTAAAATTATGAAAATCATCTTCAATCTCCGGCCCATCAGCCACATCAAAGCCAATTGAATGAAAAATATCTTGTACCGTATTAATAGTTGAAGTTATTGGATGAATTGAACCAACAGAGGTATTTCTGCCTGGAAGGGTGACATCGATTGAATCTTTTTTAAGCTGCTCGGCCATTTCTGTTTGAGCAATATCATTCTTTCTTTGATTTAATAACTCTTCAATTTTATTTTTAATGAAATTAATCTCAGCGCCACGTTTAGGTTTTTCTTCATTAGACAGTGAAGATAAAGATTTCATAGCTTCAGCTATTGGACCACTTTTACCAAGGAATTTAGCCTTAATATGGTCTAATTCAGCAAGTTTAGAACATGCTTCAAATTCTTTTTTTGCCAATTCAACAAGTAAATTTAAATCTTCCATAAATTAAATAAAAAAGGAGGCTTAATTAAGCCTCCTTTAAAATAAATTCAAAATTTATTATGCTCCGAGGCTGGTTTTAGCCAATTCCGCATACTTTTGAAATGCTGCTTTATCAAGTACCGCTAAATCAGCAAGTACTTTACGATCAATTTCAACAGATGCTTTTTTAAGACCGTTCATGAATAAACTGTAAGTCATACCAAACTCTCTTGCACCAGCATTTATCCTTGCAATCCATAATGCACGGAAAATTCTTTTTTTCTGTCTTCTGTCACGATAAGCGTATTGACCAGCTTTCATGACTGCTTCTTTAGCTACACGGTAAACATTACTTCTTCTACCTCGATAGCCTTTTGCTGCGTTTAAAACTTTTTTATGTTTTGCTCTTGCGGTTACTCCGCGCTTTACTCTAGGCATTATTTTGCTCCTTAAATTCTGTTATTGGGTAGGCATCATTGCGCGAACTCTTTTAACATCAGTTGCTGAAATGATTTCCGTACCTCTTAGATTTCGTTTTTGTTTAGTGGTTTTTTTTGTCAGAATATGACGCAAATGTGAATGGGTTCTTTTAACCGCACCACTACCTAGAAATTTAAAGCGCTTTTTAGCACTACTTTTTGTTTTCATTTTTGGCATTTTTTTCTCCTTTATAAATTAAAAGCGCTTCGGCATGCCTATTCGGCCTTATCGCTTTCCTCTTCTCTAGAAGGCTTAGGTTTTGGTTTTTTGTTAGGTGATAACACCATAACCATTTGCTTACCTTCCATTTTAGGGAATTGTTCAACCTGAGCAAATTCCTCTAAATCTTGTTCAACTCTTTTTAAAAGGTCCATGCCAAGTTGCTGATGAGCAATTTCTCGACCACGAAACCTTAAAGTTACTTTTGCTTTATCTCCGTCAGTTAAAAAAGCAATTAATTTTTTTAACTTAACATTGTAATCGCCATCATCCGTACCAGGTCTAAATTTGATTTCTTTAACCTGAACCTGCTTTTGTTTCATACGCGCTTCATGCATTTTTTTACTTTGCGCATATTTAAACTTACCGTAATCCATCAATTTACAAACAGGTGGATTTGCTTTTGGGGAAATTTCTACAAGATCAGTTTCTAGTTCATCAGCCCTATTGAGCGCTTCTGTTAAGGAAACAATTCCTATTGCTTCACCTTCAATACCGATTAATCTTATTTCTTGTGCCGAAATATTTTGATTAATTCTTACATCTTTATCTTGTGCTATGCTTTACCCCTAAAAATCAAAAACCGTCATTACTCAACTATTTTTTGGCGTCTATCTCAGTTTTGATTAGGTTGTAAAACTCTTCAATACCCATCACACCAAGATCTTCGCCCTTTTGAGTTCGGACGGCTACTTGTTTGTTCTGCACTTCACGATCACCAATGACAAGCAAATAAGGAATACGTGAAATGCTATGTTCGCGTATTTTATAGGTAATTTTCTCATTTCTCAAGTCTGAAATCGATTTAATTCCTTTGTCTATTAAATACTGAAATACAGAAGCAACATAGGTTGATTGTGATTGGGTAATATTCATTACAACAACCTGAATGGGGGCCAGCCACAAAGGCAAATTACCAGCGTAATTCTCAATTAAAATACCAATAAATCTCTCCATTGAGCCAACAATTGCTCTATGAAGCATGACAGGGTGTTTTTTTTCGCTACTTTCATCAACGTATTCAGCGTCTAATCTAACAGGTAAATTAAAGTCCAATTGAATTGTTCCACACTGCCACATTCGATTTAAACTATCCTTCAGAACGTATTCAATCTTTGGGCCATAAAAAGCACCTTCCCCGGGTTGAATTTCATAGTGTAGCTTTGCGGCAATTAAAGATTTCTCCAACGCCTCTTCTGCCTTATCCCATACTTCGTCAGAGCCAACCCTCTTCTCAGGTCGAGTTGATAACTTGACTAAAATATCTTTAAAACCAAAGTCTTTATATGTATCCATGAGCATTTGGTTAAATAGTATTACTTCTTCTAGTATCTGGTCTTCTGTACAAAAAATATGGGCATCATCCTGAGTAAATCCACGGACCCGCATCAATCCATGCAGAGCGCCAGAAGGTTCATTTCGGTGACAAGAACCAAACTCAGCTAATCGAATTGGCAGCTCCCTATAGCTGTGTAAATGATGATTAAAAACTTGAACATGCCCAGGGCAGTTCATAGGTTTTACAGCATAATCTCTATTTTCTGATGAAGTAACAAACATATTGTCATGATAATTTTCCCAATGGCCAGACTTTTCCCATAGAGTTTTATCTAGAACGCTTGGGGTTTTAATTTCTTGATAACCGTAATCAATAAATTTTTTTCGTAAATAATTTTCAATCGTCTGCCATAAGGTCCATCCTTTGGTATGCCAGAAAACCATCCCCGGAGCATTATCTTGCATGTGAAATAAATCCAAACTTCTTCCTAATTTACGATGATCTCTTTTCTCCGCCTCTTCTAAACGATATAAATAATCCTTTAAATCATCCTTGGTTGCCCAAGCAGTTCCATAGATTCTTTGCAACATCTCATTTTTTGAGTCACCTCTCCAATATGCCCCTGCTACCTTCATCAATTTGAAAACTTTCAATTTACCTGTCGACGGAACATGCGGGCCTCTACATAAATCAGAGAAGTTTCCCTGATGATAGATTGAAACTTCTTCATTTTCAGGGATAGAGCTAATAATCTCAGCCTTATAATTCTCTCCCTGATCTTTAAAAAACTTTACTGCTTGGTCACGAGGCATTACTTCCCTACTAACAATATGGTCAGCTTTTGCCAACTCTGACATCTTTTTTTCGATCAATTCTAAATCTTCTGGAGTAAATGCTCTTTTGTATGAAAAATCATAATAAAAACCATCATCAATCGTTGGACCTATAGTTACTTGAGCATCCGGAAATAGTTCTTTGACTGCATATGCAAGAAGATGAGCAGTGGAATGGCGAAGAATATCTAAACCTTGATCATTTTTTGCTGTAATAATTGCGACTTCTGCATTTATGTCAATTAGATGAGTTAAATCAACAAGTTTACCATTGACTTGCCCTGCAAGTGCTGCACGCCCAAGACCTTCTCCAATATCATAAGCTAGATCCGCAACACTGATCGTTTGCGAAAAATTTTTTTTTGTACCGTCTGGAAGGGTAATCGTTATCATAAAGTTAATATCTGGTAGGCGCGATTGGATTCGAACCAACGACCCCCACCATGTCAAGGTGGTGCTCTAACCAACTGAGCTACGCGCCTAAATTAATTAATCAGCCATTTTATCTTATACCCTAATCTCAATCAATCAGAGTATTTTGGCATCACTTCCAAAGTACTCTATAAATAAACCCAGGGGCAGAAAATACAATAAAAAGACAAAAAAGTGAAAAATAAAATTCCCAAGTCTGAGTATGAGTATTCCCAATGAAGAAAAACTCAAAATAATATGTAAAAAATCTAAATATAAAAAAATAAAAAACAATCTCGATGAAAGTTAATAGAATAGATTTATTTTTTACCTTCAAGAAAAACAAAAAATCATGAGTCGCCCAAGCAAGGTTGGCAAAAAATATCATTAACAATATTATAAGAAGAGATAACATACTAAAAAATTAAAGCTGCGCTGAGCGTTGACACACTCATCAAAATATTTGGAAAAATTCCAACAAATATTAAACCTAGAACATTAAATGTTAAAACAAGCTTAAAATCATATTCATTTTTAAGTTTAAGTTTTGTTGAATTTTTTGGATTATCAAAATAAACAATTTTAATAATTCTCAAATAATAAAATATTCCAATTAGCGCCATCATAACTGCAAAAACTGAGGGCCAAATCCATCCAAATTGAATTGCAGATTGAATGACTGAAAATTTTGCATAAAACCCAATAGTCGGAGGAATTCCAGCTAAGCTAAGAAAAGTGATCATAATCAAAAAAGCTACCCAGGGATGACGGTATGAAAGACCGGCCAAATCATGGATATTATCTACTGAGTTTTTTTCAGAGTTTAAAAAAATTATTAATCCAAAAGCAGCAAGTGTCATCAACATATATGAGGCAATATAGAATAAAGCAGCAGCTAATCCAGATACTGCTCCTGTAGAAAGACCCAGCATAATAAAGCCAACATGTGAGATTGTAGAATACGCTAAAAGTCTTTTAATGTTAATTTGTGCGATAGCAGTTATATTACCAATCATCATTGATAACAGTGCCATTATTAACAATAATTTTTGCCAATCAAAAACTAGCACATCCATCGATTGGTATAGAAGCCTTACAAGCATAGCAACTGAAGCAAACTTAGGAACAGAACTAATAAACAAAGTTATAGGGGTCTGAGCGCCCTGGTAAACATCAGGAACCCAAATCTGAAACGGGGCAGCTCCGAACTTAAACGCAATAGCAACAACAATAAAAACTAGTGCAAAAGACATCACATAAGGGTCAAGCTCTTTATTACTTAAAGCATACGAGATTTCATGAATATTTAAACTGCCTGTCAATCCATAAATTATTGAAAATCCATACAATAGAATTCCTGAGGCTACAGCACCTAAAATAAAATATTTCATAGCAGCTTCTGAAGCATCTTTATTCTTTTTATCATAAGCAACAAGGGTGTATAAGCTTAAAGACAAAAGTTCTAGACCCATGTATAAAGTTAAAAGATTAGAGGAGGAAATTATCAGATTGACGCCTAAAAGTGAAAAAAGGGTTAGAGAAAAGTATTCACCATTTAGTAAATTTTTATTAACAAGAAACTTTCTACTATAAATATAAACAATAGACAGAGAAAAATAACTTAAAAGCTTTAAATAGATAGTCAAGCTATCATTCACAAACATATCGTTAAATGAGTAAATTTTTTCTTGCATCCACCCTTGCGATGTTAGAAATGCACAAGCTAACAAAGTAATTTGAGATATGCCAAAAAGAGAAGTTGAATTTTTATTATTAAAGAAAGCGCCCAGTAACAACACAGACATTGCTGAACAGAGCAATATAACTTCTGGGATTGAATTTGAAATTAAATTTATAAACAAAATATTCTTATTCCTATATTAAATTTTTGAATGCATAATTAATGTTAATAATTGTTTAGAAGATTCATTAGTTACATCAGTAATAATTCCAGGATTTATACCAACGATCAAAACCATTAAACCCAAAAGTGTTAAAATGAAAGACTCTGTAAAATTCAAATCAAGTAATTGTCTAATTTTGCTATTTTTAACTTCCCCATAAATAATTCTTTTAACTAACCATAACGAATATGCTGCACCAAAAATCAAAGTCAAAGCCGCAAAAAATGCATACCAAAAGTTTTCTTGAATGGCACCTAATATAACTATAAACTCCCCTACAAATCCAGAGGTACCAGGCAAGCCGCAATTAGCCATAGCAAAAAATACAAATAACGCCCCAAATTTTGGCATCACAGACACCAATCCCTGATAATCTTCAATTTTTCGAGAATGAAGCCTGTCATAGAGCACACCGATCATAAAAAATAAAGCTGCAGATATAAACCCATGAGATATCATTTGTATATATGCACCTTCAAAACCCAAAGGGTTAATTACAAAAAGTCCAAGTGTCACAAACCCCATATGGGATATTGATGAATAAGCAATCAATTTTTTCATATCAATTTGCACTAAGGCAACAAAAGCAATATAAACAATTGCGATTAATGATAATGTAATTAGGAATGGTTTTAAAAATAACAGGCCATCTGGACAAATTGGCATAGCAAAACGAATAAAACTATACCCCCCAAGCTTTAACATAATAGCTGCTAGAATAACAGAACCTCCTGTTGGTGCTTCAACGTGAGCATCTGGTAGCCAAGTATGAACTGGCCACATCGGAATTTTTACAGCAAAAGCCATAAACAAAGCTAAAAAAATTAAAATCTGAGCATTTAAACTCAAAGGGAGTTGATAAAAATCAGCTAAAGCAAAACTGCCAGTTTTTTGATATAAAAAGATAAAAGCGACCAACATAAGCAGTGATCCCAAAACTGTATAAAGGAAAAATTTAATAGTTGCGTAAACCCTATTTGGTCCACCCCAAAATCCAATCAATATGAACATAGGAATTAACATAGCTTCCCAAAAGACATAATATAAAATTGTATCTAGTGCTGAAAATACTCCTATCATTAAGCCTGAAAGAATTAAAAAAGCTGCGTTGTATGCAGGTAATGCAAACTTAACTGAATGTTTTGATATCAAAACAACAAGCCATGAAATAAAACTCGTCAATAAAATGAGTGGTAACGAAATACCATCAACTCCGATATGGTAATTAATTGCATAAGACTTAATCCAAGTCTTCAATTCTACAAACTGGAAACCTGAATTCGATTGATCAAAATTCAAATACAAAATCACTGAAATTAAGAAAGAAATTAAAGCAAAAAAATTAGCAATCCAATAAAAATTATATTTCTTATTAATCACTGACAACAATAACAGGAGAGAACCTAAAAAAATTGGGGTCCAAATACTAAGACTTAATATACTATTCATATACTAGAGCTCCTCCGCTCCAAATAAAATAACTAATAAATAGTATTAGTCCTATCATCATATAAAAAGCATAATGAGAAACAAAACCCGTTTGGATTTTTTTGGTTAGTTGAGAAAAAAATTGAATTAATTTAGCACTACCATTAACTAAAAAACTGTCTATCAAAGTCATATCAATTAAGTGCCAAAAAATATTACCTATTTTTCTTGTCACTTTAGCCAACACATTCTCATTAAAATAATCAAACCCATATTTACAATCAATAATTTTTTTAATAAAAGTTGGCGACTGAAAAGATAACTTTTCTAAATAAAAGAAAAAGTACGCAGCAAAAATACCGAGAATCAGTAATAAAAAAGGCAAGCTTAATAGCCCATGAATCGCCATTGAAAATGCTCCATGAAAATGTTCCGAAATAATATTTGGCACTTTATGAGAACTTTTCAAATAGATACTTTCTGACAAAAATGAACCTTTAATAAATTCATCGCTAAGAAAATAACCAATTACAACTGATGGAATAGCCAAAAGAATTAAAGGTATAGTAATTACCCAAGATGATTCATGAGGATCTTGGTTTGGCAATAACCCATGGTGGTCATGTTTATGCGAATGATTTCTTAAACCCCTCCATCTTTCACGACCATGAAAAACAATAAAATAAAGCCTAAAACTATATAAAGAAGTTACAAATACTCCAATCAGTACAGAAAAATATGCAAAACTAGAACCATAAATTTCACTATGTCTGGCTGCTTCAATAATAGATTCCTTAGAATAAAAACCTGAGAAGAAAGGGGTTCCAACCAACGCTAAGGTTCCAAATAAAAAAGTAATCCAGGTTAAGGGCATATATTTTTTTATATTTCCCATATGATTTATATCTTGATCATGATGCATGCCAATAATGACGGAACCTGCACCAAGAAAAAGCAAGGCTTTAAAGAAAGCATGTGTAAATAAATGGAAGATTGCCAGCGAATATGCTGACAACCCTAAAGCAACAGTCATATAACCTAATTGAGACAATGTTGAATAAGCAATGACTCTTTTAATGTCATCTTGAAATATACCCAAAATACCCATAAATAAAGCTGTAATACTTCCTATAATAAGTATGAAGGAGAGGGCAACGTCTGAAAGCTCAAAGATTGGCGACATCCTTGAAACCATAAAAATTCCTGCTGTAACCATTGTTGCGGCATGAATTAAAGCTGAGATTGGAGTGGGACCTTCCATTGAATCTGGCAACCAAACGTGTAAAGGCACTTGTGCAGATTTTCCCATTGCACCAATAAATAACAATATTCCAATAACAGTGATTAATGAGAAACTCATTCCATAAAAATTCATATTCGTTTCACTTAAGTCATTTAATCTTAAAAAAACTTCCTGATAATTTAAGCTTCCAAAATAATAAAGAACAAGAGCTATGCCAAGCAAGAAACCAAAATCACCGACGCGATTAACTAAAAAAGCCTTCATATTTGCATGAATTGCTGAGGGTTTGGTGAACCAAAAGCCAATTAATAAATAAGAAACTAATCCCACTGCTTCCCATCCGAAGAAAAGCTGTAAAAAATTATTACTCATTACTAACATCAACATGGCAAAAGTAAAGAGAGAAATATAGCTAAAAAACCTTTTATAGCCTGGATCATCATGCATGTATCCGATTGTGTATACATGCACCATAAGAGAAACAAAAGTAACTACAGTCATCATAATAGTAGTTAAATTGTCAATTAAAAAACCAATTTGAAAATCATAATTACCAACAGTTGCCCAACGATACAATGTTTCATTAAAAATAAAACCATGATAAGAAACATACAAGGCATAAATTGATATTAGGAAACTGGCCATTACAGCTAAAATCGGTAAACCGTGAGATAGCAATCTCGGAAATTTATTTGAGGATAAACCTGTAATGATTGCAGCGATTAACGGCAAAATTGGAACCAAAGTATATAATTTTATTAATGTCATTCTTTTAATTTATTAATATCAGCAACATTAACAGTTTTCAAATTCCTAAAAATTAAAACAATAATCGCTAAACCTATTGCTGACTCTGCGGCAGCAACTGTTAGTATAAAAAATACAAACACTTGGCCAGCTAGATCATTTAGATAATAACTAAATGCAATAAAGTTTATATTTACAGACAACAACATCAATTCAATTGCCATTAATATAAGAATTACATTTTTTCGATTTAAATAAATACCCAAAATACTTAATGAAAATAAAATGCCTGAAACAAATAAATAATGAACAAGTTGAATATGCATTTATTTTTTCTCGCTTTTCATTTTAATTATACGAACGCGATCCTGTTTTTTTACATTCACTTGGATTGCAGGATCAATCCCTTTGTGTCTTTTTTTACCTTGCATCGTCAAGGCAATTGCTGAGATAATTGCAACCAGTAAAATAACAGCCGCAATTTCAAATGGTAATAAATATTTAGTGTATAAGACTTTTCCTAGATTCTCCGTATTACTAAATTCTTCAATAATAATTGGTTTTGATAATTGAAATATTTTATTAGAAACTACTAAATAGACTTCAAAAATAAAGATAGAAATTACTAAAATTGCAAGAGGAAAGTAATTCCAAAATCCTTTTTTTAGCTCTTTAACGTCTATATCTATCATCATCACAACAAATAAAAATAGAACCATTACTGCACCCACATATACTAGGACTAATGCAATTGCTAAAAATTCTGCATGTAAAAGCAACCATAAACCCGATGCAGAAAAAAAAGCTAATACTAAAGATAAAGCTGAATGAACTGGATTGCTTGAACTTATAACTCTGAAACTTGAGACAATTAAAAGACTACTAAAAAGATAAAAAATATAATCCATATAATTCATCATCTATACCTTGATTCTTTCTTTCGATCTTCTGCAATTTCTTTTTCATATTTTTTACCAACTTCAAGCAGCATATCTTTTGTATAAACTAGATCTCCTCTTTCCTCACCATGATATTCAAACACTCTAGTTTCTACTATCGAATCAACAGGGCATGACTCTTCACAAAAGCCACAAAAAATACATTTAGTAAGATCAATATCATATCTTGTTGTTCTTCTTGAACCATCTGATCTTTCCTCAGATTCTATAGTAATTGCCATAGCAGGACATACAGCTTCACATAGCTTACATGCAATACATCTTTCTTCGCCATTAGGATATCTTCTTAAAGCGTGAAGGCCTCTAAATCTTGGAGACTGTGGAGTTTTCTCTTCAGGATATTGAATAGTAATTTTTCTGGCGAAGAAATACCTACCTGTTATAGACATGCCTTTAATTAGTTCAAATAAAGTAAATGATTTTAAAAAATTATAAATTCGATTAAATATCATTTAGTGAAAGTACCCCGCATATTGTGTTTGTAACATTGCCCCTATAAAAATAATCCAAACCAACGTTATAGGGATAAATATTTTCCATCCAAGCCTCATAATTTGATCATATCGATAGCGTGGAAATGTTGCTCTAAACCATAAAAAGAAAAATAATAAAAAAGCTACTTTGGCAAATAGCCAAAAAATAGAATTGGGAACGAATGCGAAAGGGGATAACCAACCCCCCATAAACATTACAGCCGCTAAAATACAAACTAAAATCATATTTGCATATTCAGCCAAAAAGAATAAAGCAAAAGCCATTCCAGAATACTCAACATGAAAACCAGCAACAATTTCCGACTCACCCTCTGCTACATCAAATGGTGCTCTATTTGTCTCTGCCACAGCGCTAATAAAATAAATTACAAATAATGGAAATAATGGCCACATATACCAGCTAAAAATACCACCCTCTTGTCCTTTAACTATCTCACCAAGATTTAAACTGTTTGCACACATTAAAACTCCAACCAGGGTAAAGCCCATTGCTATTTCATAAGAAACAATTTGTGCAGCTGACCTCATACTTCCTAAAAACGCATATTTTGAATTTGATGCCCATCCTGCAATAATGACACCATAAACTGCGACTGATGTCATAGCTAACACATATAATAATCCGGCATTAATATCAGCTAAAACTATTTCATAATTAAAAGGAATTACAGCCCATGCTGCTAATGCAGGTGCAATTGACAATAAAGGTGCAAGGAAAAATAAAAAAGGATTTGCTTTGGTAGGAAGGATAATTTCTTTAAACATCAATTTTAGTGCATCCGCAATTGGTTGTAATAATCCAAAATATCCAACCCTATTTGGACCAATCCTAACTTGCATATAACCAATTACTTTTCTTTCAAAATAAGTTAAATAAGCAACCGAAACCATAACAGGTAAAACGATGCATAGAATCTTTATTAATATAGTTATTAATTTTGCAAAATCAGGATTTAGATATTGAACAAAAAACTCTTCCATTAACTTTTTCGACCTTTTCCTATAAATACTTTCTGAAGTGCATCAGATCTTCTTACCAGTGCATCACTAAAATATATTGGATTTGTAAAGAGAACGCTTTTTTTAGAAACTGTTTTTAAAATATTATTATCAACAATCAGCGCATTAATATTTTTAAAATTATTTTGAGGAATTTCATTTCTGATTTCTGAGCATGTTTCATAATTAAAATTTGGAACACCAAGGTAGTTACCAATAACCCTAAGAATTTTCCATAATGGTTTTGCCTCATATTTTGGATTCAGCACCTGATTAAAGACTTGTTGTCTATTTTCAACACTTATAAATGAACCTTCGTTCTCAAAGTGAGAAACAGTGGGTAAGATCAAATCATAGTTGTTTTTCACTTTTGGCATAAAAGCAGAAATAAAAACATTAAAATTAGCGTGTTTTAATTTGTCTTGATATTTTGGGAAATCCTCATAGTCGATTTCTGGCTCAATATTTAAAGTAAATGTAATTTTTGATTTATTTTTTGAGATATTAAATTTATCTTTTTCAAATAAACCTGCCAAGCCTACTGCATTAACTTCTGAAGGCGCAAAACTTATGTTGGCTTTTGTTTTTTTAAGAATTTTATTTATTGGATCAGATATTTCTGCAGCAATATAAGAATACAAAAGATTATTACAAATCAAAATAACTGAATCTTTTGATAGATCTTGTGCAATTTCTTCATAAATATTTTTTGGTTTATTTTTTAAATTTTTCAGTTTGTAAATTTTGTTCAAGACTTCCTTAAGATCATTTATGTCAAGCTTAGTCTTTGATGCTTCTTTAATTTTTAAAAACTCATCACTGTCTGTAATTAAGTGAACTTTTGCACCATGATTTGCTGCTTTTCTAAGCTTGTGAAGCAGCATAGGATTTTGCTCTTTTAGACCGCTACCGATTACAACAAAGTTTTTAAATCTTTCAAATTCTTTAATTTGGTTATTAAGCCAGGGAGTCTTCAAAATCATTGGGTTAGGCTTTTTACTATACCTTACTTGAGTTGAACCTAGATGGTTAACAAGTCTTTTCAGAAGGAATCCCTCTTCCATCGTTAACTGCTCTGAGGCAAAAAAAGTATAATCTTGGTCTTTTAATTTATTTTGATTTGGTTCTGCTTTTTCTTCAAGAAGATCAAATGCTTCGCTCCACTCTATCTCTTGCCAAGAACCTTTTGTTTTTTTCATAGGCTTCTTGATTCTGTCAAGATGTGAAATTCCCAAATAAGAAAAACGGTCCCGATCTGAAATCCAACATTCATTAATATCTTCATTCTCAACAGGAACAACACGAAGAACATCATTATTTTTTGTATGAGCCTCCAAATTAGAGCCAAAACTATCATGAGGTGATACAGTTAGTTTTCGAGCCAATTCCCAGCCGCGGGCAGAATATCTAAAGGGCTTTGAAGTAAGTGCTCCTACTGGGCATAAATCAATAATATTTCCAGATAATTCAGATTCAACAGATTTTTCAACATAAGCTGAAATTTCAGCATGCTCTCCTCTGCCAATCAATCCTAACTCCTGTATTCCGCTTACTTCTTGAAGGAAACGAACGCATCGAGAACATTGAATGCATCGGTTCAAATCAGTTGAAACTAATGGTCCTAGGTTTTTATTCATCACCACTCTTTTTTCTTCCTGGTAACGAGATTTAATTTTTCCGTAACCCAGAGCAATGTCTTGCAAATCACACTCACCTCCTTGGTCACAAATTGGGCAATCAAGAGGATGGTTTATGAGCAAAAACTCCATGACGCTTTTTTGCATTTCTTTAGTTTTTTGGGAGCGAGTGGAAATCTCCATGCCTTCAGTTACCTGAGTTGCGCATGCGGGCATGGGTTTAGGAAAGTTTTTAACTTCTACTAGACACATTCTGCAGTTTGCTGCAACGCTGAGTTTTTTATGATAACAAAATCTTGGAATTTCAATGCCATGCTCATCAGCAACTTGAATGATGGTTGTTTTTGGTTTTACTTCAATCGTTTTTCCGTTTAATTTTATCTTTATCATTTTTATTTGTTATTTTTGATATATCGTTCAAAATCCTCTCTAAAATTTCTTATAAAACTAATCACAGGAATAGAAGCTGCATCTCCAAGTGCACAGATCGTCCTGCCGGCTATATTTGTACTCACATCCGTCAATAGATCTAAATCCTTAGCTGTTCCTCTACCGTTAATAATTCTAGTTATTATTCTGTACAACCATCCAGTACCCTCTCTGCATGGTGTGCATTGACCACAAGATTCTTCGTAAAAAAAATAAGACAACCTTTGCAAAATTTTAACCATACAAGTTTGGTCATCCATGATAATCATCGAGCCTGCACCCAGACTAGAACCAATTTTTACAAATCCATCATAATCAAGCGTTGCATTTAAAATTTTTTCTGCTGGTAAAACTGCAGTTGAAGGGCCTCCAGGTATAACTGCTTTTAACTTTCTATTTTTCCAAACTCCACCCGCCTCATTTAACAGTTTGATAAAAGGCATACCCAATTCAATTTCATAATTTCCTGGCCTTTCAACATGACCAGAAACTGAAAATATTTTTGTACCGCCAGAATTTTGAACACCATGAGACATAAAAGCGTGTCCACCATTTTCTATAATCCATGGTATAGAGGCGAAGGTCTCCGTATTGTTTACATTTGTTGGCTTACCATAAATACCATAAGTTGCAGGAAATGGAGGTTTAAACCTTGGTTGACCTTTTTTCCCCTCAATTGACTCTATTAACGCTGTCTCTTCACCGCAAATATAAGCTCCAAAGCCATGAAAAGCATGCAAATCAAAATTAAATCCAGATTTAAGAATATTTTTACCTAAAAATCCTGCTTCTCTTGCTTCGACAATTGCTTTTTCAAACAACTCATATTCTTTCCAAATTTCACCATGAATATAATTAAAACCAACTTCTGTATTCATGATGTACGCCCCAATTAGCATACCTTCAATAATTTGATGTGGGTTATAGCGAAGAATATCCCTATCCTTAAATGTTCCTGGTTCCCCTTCATCAGAATTGCAAACTAAATATTTGATACCGTCATAATGACGTGGCATAAAAGACCATTTAATACCCGTTGAAAATCCTGCACCTCCTCTTCCTCTTAGTCCTGATATCTTAATTTCCTCTAAGAGAACTTCGGGTTTAATTTTATTTTTTAGAATTTTTTTTATTTGCTCATACCCACCAATCGATTGATAAGTTGCAATTGAATTAGGTTGTTTTAAACCTTGCGTTCTTAAGCAAATATTAAAAAAACTTTTTTCAGTTTGATTATTATTTTTTTCTTTTAAATCGTCCATTATTTCAACTTATCAATAATTTGATCAATTTTTTCAACTGTAAGATTTTCATACATTGACTTATTATTTATAGAAATAAGCGGCGCGCCTCCACATGCTCCCATACACTCACTTTCCTTTAAATAAAATTTTCCATCTTTTGTTATCTCATTAAATTCTATATTTAATTTTTTCTTTAAATGATCCACAATCTCGTCAGAATTTCTCAACATACAAGAGATATTTGTACAAACAGATATCTTATATTTTCCAACTGGCTTTAAATCATACATATTGTAAAAAGTCGCGACCTCAAGCACTGCAATTTCAGGCATCCCAAGATATTGAGCAACTTCAGCGATATCTTGTTCAGAAAGCCAATTTTTTTCTGTTTGCATAATTGCTAGTGCAGCCATAACAGCAGACTGGGGCTGATCCAAAGGAAATTTGGCAACCTCTTTATCAATAAGTTTTTTTTGTTTTGTATTCATTGGTTAACGATCGATTTCTCCAAAAACAATATCTTGTGTTCCAATTATTGCAACTAAATCAGAAATCATATGGCCTTTTGTCATCTCATCAAGCGAAGCAAGATGAGCAAAACCTGGAGCTCTTATCTTTAGTCGATAAGGTTTATTCGCACCATCCGAAATCATATAAATACCAAATTCTCCTTTTGGATGTTCAACCGCAGCATAAGCTTCCCCCTTAGGAATATGGAAACCCTCAGTAAATAATTTAAAGTGTTGAATCATTGACTCCATATCTTCTTTCATACTTTCTCTTTTTGGGGGAGTAAATTTTGAGGTATCTGAAATCACAGGTCCTTTATTTTCCTTAAGCCAACTAACACATTGTTTTATAATGCCAACTGATTGTCTCATCTCCTCCATACGAACTAAATAACGATCATAGCAATCACCTTCTGTGCCAATAGGAATATCAAATGATAATTTGTCATAAATCTCATAAGGTTGTTTTTTTCTTAGATCCCATTCAACTCCAGAACCTCTTAACATTGGCCCAGTAAAACCTAATTCAATTGCTCTTTCAGGAGAAATAACACCAATACCCACTGTCCGTTGTTTCCAAATACGATTATCAGTTAATAAATTTTCATATTCATCAACGTAATCTTCAAATCGATTTGAAAAATCTTCTATAAAATCTAAAAGTGTTCCTTGTCTGTTTTTATTAATTTCTGAATTACCACCGTGTTTCACAAAACGAGATTTTTTATATTGAGGCATTTCATTAGGCAAATCTCGATAAACACCCCCCGGTCTGTAATATGCAGCATGCATTCGAGCTCCAGAAACAGCTTCATAACAATCAAAAAGATCTTCTCTTTCCCTAAATGTATATAAAAAAACGGTCATTGCTCCGACATCAAGAGCATGACAACCAAGCCACAAAAGATGATTCAATAGTCTTGTAATTTCATCAAATAAAACTCGGATATACTGAGCTCTAATAGGTACATTAATATTAAGCATTTTTTCAATTGCCATTACATAGGCATGCTCGTTCATCATCATTGACACATAATCTAAACGATCCATATAAGGAACTGATTGAAGATAGGTACGGTTCTCTGCTAGTTTTTCTGTAGCCCGATGAAGTAAGCCTATATGGGGATCAGCTCTTTGAATAACCTCACCATCAAGCTCGAGGATCAATCTTAATACACCATGAGCCGCTGGATGTTGTGGTCCAAAATTCATAGTATAGTTTTTTATCTCAGCCATATTTAAGAACTCTTTAAATCTGAGATTGTTCTTGGAACGTTATTTCTTAAATCAATACTGACAGGTTCATAAATAACTCTTTTTTGACCTGGATCATACCGCATTTCGACCTCGCCAATTACTGGAAAATCTTTCCTGAATGGATGCCCAATAAACCCATAATCGGTCAAAATTCTTCTTAAATCAGGATGATTTAGAAACATGATACCAAACAAGTCGAACGCTTCTCTTTCATACCAGTTAGCATTATTAAAAAGATCACAAATACTTTCTATTTTTGGGTAATCATTATCTTGAATAAAAGCTTTCAAACGAATTCGAATATTTTTCTGAATCGAAAGCAAATGATAAACAACGGCATATCTTGAATGTAAAAAATTATCTTGAGGAAAGTCTTTATAATCAACGCCACAAAGATCTATTAATTGCTTAAATTGAAATGCAGAGTCATGCTTAAGTTTTTTTAAAATATCAGGAGCGGCACTTGCTGAAACATTTATTGTAATTTCTGATAACTGGCTGGTTACCTTAACACCTTTAAATGAAGCTTTAATTTTTTTTGTAAGCTCTGCAATTGTCATCATCTTGCTATTGTGTTGGTTTTTTTAATTTTCTTTTGAAGTTGCATAATCCCAAACATCAAAGCTTCAGCAGTAGGAGGGCATCCAGGTACATAAATATCAACTGGAACAATTCTGTCACAACCCCTTACAACGGAGTAAGAGTAATGATAATATCCACCACCGTTAGCGCACGAACCCATAGATATCACCCATTTTGGATCTGGCATCTGATCATAAACTTTACGTAAGGCTGGTGCCATTTTATTTACCAAAGTACCAGCAACAATCATCACATCTGATTGTCGAGGGCTAGGTCTAAATACCATGCCAAATCTATCTAAATCGTATCTTGAGGCTCCAGCATGCATCATCTCTACAGCACAACATGCTAACCCAAAGGTCATAGGCCACATCGAGCCTGTCCTAGTATAATTTATTAAAGTATCTAAATTTGTAGTAACAAACCCTTTTTCTAAAAAACCCTCAAGACTCAATTTTTTACTCCCAATCTAGAGCTCCTTTTTTCCATTCGTAAACAAATCCCACGACTAAAATTCCCAAAAAAATCATCATTGCAAAAAAACCGAACAATCCTATCTGATTAATAACCACTGCCCATGGAAATAAAAAAGTAATCTCCAAATCAAATAAAATAAAAAGAATTGCAACAAGATAGTAACGAACATCAAATTTCATTCTTGCATCTTCGAAAGCTTCAAAGCCACATTCATAAGGTGAATTCTTTTCTTGATTAGGCTTATGTGGAGATAAAATTTTTCCAAGAATAAGAGGACCTATACCTACACCTAAGGCTACAATAATAAAAACTAGAACTGGAAAATAGGCTTCCAATTTTTTTTATATCCTTTAAATAATTTAAATTTGGTGCCGTCGGAGAGACTCGAACTCTCACGACTTTCGTCACTACCCCCTCAAGATAGCGTGTCTACCAATTCCACCACGACGGCAAAAACTAATCTGGGATTTCTTGAAAATCCTCTGAGCTTGAAGCATCATTTTGATTAAGAGTGCTTGATGTATCATCCGACTGGATAGAATTGCTATTCACTACACTTGAATTACCATGTTTATTGCTTGCAATAACCGCTAATGCAATACTCGCAATAAAAAAGACTGAAACACTTATTGCAGTCGCTTTGGTTAAAAAATTTGATTTACCAGGAATGTCAAAAACTCCGGCATTACTGCCTCCACCAAATGCAGAGCCTGCATCGGCTCCCTTACCGTTTTGTAAAACAACTAGTGCAATTACGCTAACGCTAGCTAAAATATGTATAAAAATTAAAAAGTTTTCCATAAAATCCTAAACATATAATTTATTTGCATTATTACAAATATTAATAAATTCTTTTTGATTAACAGAGCCTCTGCCAACTAAGACGCCGCCAACCTCATCAGAACTTAGTAATTGTATAGTATTTTGAGCGTTTACGCTCCCTCCATAAAGGATTTTTAAGTCTCTTTTAAGCGTATTTTTTTCCTCTTTTGAGGAAAGTGAAGCAACAATTTCCTCTTGAATAAATCCGCACATCTCTTGAGCTTGTTCCGGAGAAGCTGCAATATCTGTTCCAATTGCCCATACAGGCTCATAAGCAATCAAACTACCTTTAAAAATGCTTGCTCCTTCACTTGATGACAACAAAGTCTTTAATTGTGAAGAAACCACTCTTTTCATCATGCCAGCTTCTCTCTCTATTAAAGTCTCCCCAACACACAAAATGGGGACCATGTCATATTTTTTTATTATTTTAAATTTCTCTGCAATATTTTCATCAGATTCACAGTATGCAGTACTTCTTTCAGAGTGACCAATAATGACAAAAGAAGACCCAAACTCACTTATCATTGACGCACCAACCTCACCTGTAAAAGGTCCGATTTCATCTTTAGCAACATTCTGAGCGCCCCATGCAATACCAGAACCTTTTAAAATTTGCTTAGCCTGAAACAAATACGGGTAAGGAACACAAACCCCTACATCGATATTTTTACAATCTATTTCTGTTGAAAATGCATTGAAAATCTTTTCGTTAAAATCTAACGAACCGTGCATCTTAAGATTTCCAATAATAACTTTCTTATTCACTCATGAGCCTTAATGACTACTTGAATTGTCTGTTTATTTCTAAAGATTTGATTATTTAATGAATACACAGCCTTAATTTTATCAGGTAAACCTTCACTACGATTAAAATAAATACCTTCAAACTCTTGCTTTCCATTTCTAAGAATTAATTTTAAATGTTTTTCAGCAACAATATTTTGCTCAATTACATCAAAGCTATCTCTAAAGATCGGGGCTGGAAAATCTTGTCCCCAACTATACTCATTAATTTCTTTGACTAAATCAAATGTCAGATTTTCATCTAAAAGACTTTCATCTAAATTTACAATTTCATCGAGATCCTCATGATCTATTAACTTTGAAACTTCTATCTCAAAGTTTTGAGAAAATTCAATAAAAAAATCTTTTTTTATTTTTACCCCTGCAGCCATTGCGTGTCCACCAAAAGACAAAAAATTGTTGGAATTTTTTTTATAAATTTTATCAATAACATCTCGAAGATGAATACTTGAAATAGATCTTCCAGATCCTTTGAGATATCCATCATCATCTTCAGAAAAAATAATAGTTGGTCTTTTAAATTTTTCTTTAATTCTCGAGGCTAAAATACCAACGATACCTTGATGCCAATCTGAATTATATAAACAAATACTTAAGTTAGACTCATTAAAACCTTTTAACATATCATCAGCATTTGCAGTCATTTCATGTTCAGTTTCACGCCTTTGATAATTCAAATTCATCAAAGACTTGGAGATACTTATTACTTCAGATGGACTTGAAGAGATGAGACATCTAACGCCTATTGACATATCATTCATTCTTCCCGCAGCATTTATCTTTGGAGCAACAGAAAAAGATAAATCGGTTGTTTTACACTCTGTAAAGTTTTTATTTGAAAGTATAAGCAATTGCTTGATCCCTTCATTACATTGATTAGATCTAATTTTCTTTAAACCATAATTAACAATTAAACGATTATTAAAGTCTAAAGGAACCAAATCAGCAATTGTTCCAAGTGCTACAAGATCAATAACCTCTAATAAGTTTGCTTCTTTATTTTGATTAAAATAATTTTTATCACGCAAAGCTTTTCTTATTGATATCAATAAATAAAAAACTACTCCTACACCACATAAATTTTTACTTGGAAAATTACAATCAATACGATTTGGATTTACAATAAATTTAGCATTAGGTAATTTTTCAGCTTGTAAATGATGATCAGTGATAATAACATCAATTCCGCATGTGTTAGCTCTATCAATAGCTTGGAAACTACCTATTCCATTATCAACAGTAATAATAATATTTCCATCGAGACGTTTTACTTCATCAACAATTTCTGGAGATAAGCCATATCCTGACTTAAATCTACTAGGAATCAAGAAATCAACATTTTTAAATCCAAACAGATTTAATCCTTTGATTGCAGTTGCAGTTGCAGTAGCTCCGTCTGCATCATAATCTCCAACAATAAATATTTTTTTATTGCTAAGCAAAGCATCTGCCAAATAGTTACCAGCCTCTATACAATCTTTCAAAAGATTTGGTGCTAATAGTTTATTAAAATCATAACAACAATCATCAGCAGAACTGATTTTTCTGGAGGCTAAAATATTAGCTAAAGTTTTTGAAAAGCCTCTTTTTAAGAGATCTTCTACAAGATCATTTTTTTTTTCTCTATAGCTCAATTTCATTTATATTGACTCTATTCGTGAGTTTATAAATTAATTTTAAAAATGGATGTTGCTTATCTAGTTTATAGCTAGCGTTGTTACCAAAAAAATACACCTGATTTATATCTTTTAAATGCTTTTTTATAATCTGATAGTCATTGAAAGAAGGGTTATCAAGAACAAAATTAATCAGTTTAAAATTATTATTAGTTTGAACTAAGCTTTCAATTTGATTAAATTTTTTTTTTGTATTTTTTAAAAAAAAATTATTAAAATAAAAATTAGATAGTCTATCTATATATTTTTCTGAAATTTTTCCACCATTTATAAAAATTAGATTATTAAATTTATTTTGATTACTGACTTTTGAGTTATATTCATGAATCAGCATACTAATGTTATTCAAAAATTGGCTAATATCTTTACTTTTATTTTTGATGCTAATAACTTTTGGATTAAAAGTTAAATCAAACAGCGAACCATAATTTAAATTTAAAGGAAATTTTGTTAATAAAAACATTTTTTCATTGCTTAAAACAAATTTAAAAGATTTACTCAAATAATTATTAAATAGATTTATTAGATTTTTTAGCTCTTTTGTTTCTAAAGTTATTTCATCTTTAAATGAAAATGAATCTATATGTAAATCAAACAAGGCTGGTTTAACAACGTAACAATACAAATATTCATGCTTAATATCTTCATTTAAAAATAAATGAATTATTGTTTCTTCAGCTTCAGCTAATAATGAATTTAAGTGCTGAAAAAAATCTAATTTTATTGGGTTTATATGATAGTGATTTAAATTATTAGTGATTTCTTTTAAGAATAATGAATTAGGTTGGTTTATATGGAGGTTTATTTTCAACTAATTTATTAAATTTATTTAAAATTCTAATGGTGCCCGGGGCCGGAATCGAACCGGCACGATCGTTAAGGATCGAGAGATTTTAAGTCTCTTGTGTCTACCAATTTCACCACCCGGGCTAAGTCGCTTATTCTAACATTATCCTCTTAAAAAAAGAATGGAGGCGCGTGCCGGAATCGAACCGGCGTCTACGGCTTTGCAGGCCGCTGCATAACCACTTTGCTAACGCGCCAAAAATAAAAAAAGGGAGCTTAACTCCCCCTAACTTGCAAATTTTGGAGCGGGAAACGAGTCTCGAACTCGCGACCTCAACCTTGGCAAGGTTGCGCTCTACCAACTGAGCTATTCCCGCAAAATAGAAGCAGTATTTTAGCTTTTTTTTAGTTGATGTCAACGATATGAGCTTAATTTTCAGAATTAAATGCTTGCTTTAAGTAATAAATCATCGAAATAATTGTCAGCGAAACTGCAATTCCCATTGCTAGTTGTCCTAAAAAAATTACCGGAATAAATAAAACATTCGTATAAAATAATAATAAAGAAATAGCTATAAATTGTAATGTTGTTTTTAACTTACCTATAAATGCAACTGCAACATTTTTTGCAGATCCTATTTGTGCCATCCATTCTCTTAATGCTGAAATCGCAATTTCTCTTCCGATAATAATAGAGGCAACAATAACATTAATCCTAGATAAATCTACTAATATAATTAACGCAACCATTACTATGAGCTTATCAGCTACTGGATCAATAAAAGCGCCAAATTTTGACTCGAGTTTTAATTTTCGCGCTAAATATCCATCCAGCCAATCACTAATTCCTGCGGTAATAAAAATTAAAAGTGCAATTAAATTTCTATTAAATTCAGAAAGTTGTGGTTCCGGGATATAAAAAATTAGAATTAGAAAAGGAATTAATATAATTCTAAAATAGGTTATGTAGTTAGGTATGTTCATGCATTAATGATAAAAGTTATATATTGTTTCAGCAAGTTTCTGACTAATTCCTTCAACCTGAATTAATTCTTCAACAGAAGCATTTCTAAGCCCGTCCAAACCTCCAAAATAAGCCAATAAAGCTTTTTTCTTTTTCAAACCAATACCGTCAATTTCATCTATTGATGAACTTAAAACAGTCTTTAATCTTTTATGTCGATGGCCTGTAATAGCAAATCTATGAGCTTCATCTCTTATATGTTGAAGTAAATGAAAACCTAAATTATTCTGTGGAATATCTTTGAGAATTAAACCATCGTCAAATAACAATGATTCCAATCCAGCTTTTCTATTCTCACCCTTAACAATTGAGATAACACGTATATCAATGATGTTAAATTTCTTTAAAACTTCTTGAGCCACTTTTAATTGCCCTTTTCCCCCATCAATTAAAAAAAGATCTGGTTTTCTTTTGCTTTCATTAATAATTCTTGTAATTCTTCTCTCTAAGACTTGTCTCATCGCTGCATAGTCATCACCAGGATTAATACCATTAATATTAAATTTTCTATACTCCTTGTTCTGCATTGTGAAGTTATCGTATACAACGCATGAAGCAACAGTATCTTTTCCAACTGTATGGCTTATATCAAAACACTCAATTCGATTTAAATTTTCTATATCTAATAATTTTCTTAATGATTCTAACTTGTCTGATTTTCCTGATTCTAATAGGTTTTTTTGCCTTACATTAATTGCAGCATTTCTTTTGGCCATTTTCATCCACATTTTTTTATCACCAATAGCCTTTGAAATAATTTTTACCTTAATATTTTCATATCTTAATTTTAAAAAATTTGTTATTAAGGTTTTATCAAAATTTCCTTCAACAACGATTACCGGGGGTGGTTTATTTACATCATAATGTTGAGATAAAAAAATTTCTGTAATATTTTCTATATTTTCATGAATGTTTTTTGGAAAAAAAGATTTATCTCCTAAATGTCGACCACCTCGAATCATTACTAAATTTACACAAATTAACCCCCCCTCTTCTGCAAAAGCCACAATGTCTGCATCATTTTCGCTAAAATCACTAACAAATTGTTTTAGTCTAACTTGCCTCAAACTTTGAATTCGATCTCGATAAACCGCCGCTTTTTCATAATCATGTTTTTCTGAAAATAAATTCATACTTTTAGTCATGCTTTTTATTACATCATTATCTTTTCCGTTTAAAAATAACTCAGCTTGTTTACAATCTTCTAAATAATCAGTTTCAGATATCAAATCTACACATGGGGCGGTACATCTTTTAATTTGATGCTGCAAGCATGGTCGGGTTCGATTATTAAAAATTACATCCTCACAATTTCTTATCAAAAAAACTTTTTGCAATAATTGAATACTGTCTCTCACAGCAGTAGAGTTTGGGAATGGCCCAAAATACTTATTACCTTTTTTTTGAATACCTCGATGAAACTTTAACATTGGATATTTATGTTTAGTCATCATGAGATACGGGTATGATTTATCGTCTCTAAAGATAACGTTATATCGAGGCATGAAATTTTTGATTAAGTTATTCTCTAATATTAATGCTTCTGCCTCTGTATTAGTGACAGTATATTCAATCTGCTTAATATGAGAAACCATCAACCTTGTTCTTGGGCTGGGTAAGTTCTTATTAAAATAGGAACTTACTCTTTTTTTTATATTTTTTGCTTTTCCAACATAAATAACTTTTTTCTCTTTGTCGATCATCCGATAAACACCTGGATGATTGGGAAGCGTTTTTAGGAATGTTTTGATTTCATCCACTTATTCACCCTAATAAATTTCCCCCAACAGACCAATCCTCTCCTTTAACTTCATCAAATACAACGTATGTATAGGATGCTGGTTTATTTGCTACTCTGGACATTAGGTCAGTTATTTCTTTTGCAATTTCTGCTTTTTGATCTTTATTTAAAGATCCAGCTAATTTAACATTTATATAAGGCATAATCTAAGTCTCCATTTCATTTTTAATTTTTCTAAAAACATCAAAAAACATTTCTCTTGTTAACCTTTTTGTAGAGGTATTATAACGACTACAATGGTAACTATCATATAGTACTACATTAGGTGAGAGTTCATGTCTGGCGCCATGTTTGAATTTAAAGAATGATTTTTTCAACTGAAAAACATCAAGTACCGCATCATGAGATATTTTCCCGAGGGATAATATAATTAATTCATTATCAATACTAAGAATTTCTTCTTTAAGAAATTGATTACATGTTTTAATTTCATTAGATAATGGTTTATTTTCTGGTGGCAGACACTTAACGGCATTGGTGATCTTAACTCCATCAAGCTTTAATCCGTCATGCAAATCAATTGATTGCTCTTTATTTGATAAACCGAAATAAAATAAGGCTTCGTATAAAATTATTCCAGCGAAGTCGCCAGTAAACGGTCTGCCGGTCCTATTTGCCCCATTTAATCCAGGTGCTAATCCAACAATTAAAAACTTTGTGTTTGAGTCACCAAAAGCAGGGACTGGTTTACAGTAATAAGTTGGGTTTTCAATTTTTACATTTTTTAAAAATTTATATAATCTTGGGCATAAGTCACAGTCTGATCTAAAGTTCATACTGATTGAATACTAATCACCTTATCTTTAGATTTATAATCTTCCATCAAATGAAAATTTAAATACTGATAAATGTTCTCGCTATGTAAAGAAACTTTATCTGAAACAATCGATAAATATTCATCTAAAGTTGGGATTTTCCCTAACAAGGCACAAACTGCAGCTAATTCAGCAGATCCCAAATATACCTGAGCTCCTTTTCCCATTCTGTTATCAAAATTTCTTGTACTAGTTGAGAATACATGGGCATTGTCTTCTACACGGGCCTGATTACCCATACAAAGACTACAACCAGGTATTTCAGTTCTAGCACCAGCCTGGCCAAAAATAGAATAATACCCTTCTTTTCTTAATTGACTCTCGTCCATTCTGGTTGGAGGGGCAATCCATAATCTTGTTGATAACGGCCCTTGTTTATCCAGTATTTTACCTGCAGCTCTATAATGACCAATATTTGTCATACAACTTCCAATAAATACTTCGTTAATTTTATCTCCATGAACTTCAGATAAAGTTTTAATATTGTCTGGATCATTTGGACAGGCAATTAAAGGTTCTTTAATATCATTCAAGTCAATATCTATTACTGCTGCATACTCAGCATTCTCGTCAGGTTGTAAGAGTTCAGGTTTTGAAATCCATGATTTCATACTATCTATTCTTCTTTGCAATGTTCTCTTATCCTCGTAACCTTGGGTAATCATATTTTCCATCAAGACTATATTAGAGTTTAGGTATTCAATAATTGGCTCTTTATTAAGCCTCACCGTACAACCATTTGCTGATCTTTCTGCCGAAGCATCTGCCAATTCAAAAGCTTGCTCTACTTTTAGTTCAGGAAGACCTTCTATTTCAAGAATACGTCCATTAAAAATATTTTTCTTACCCTTTTTATCTATTGTTAAATCACCATTTTTTATTGCTTGAAAAGGTATGGCATTGACAAGATCTCTCAGTGTGATCCCTGGTTGCATATTGCCTTTAAACCTTACTAAAACTGACTCAGGCATATCCAACGGCATCACACCCAAAGCTGCAGCAAATGCTACAAGGCCTGAGCCTGCAGGAAATGAAATTCCAATAGGAAAACGAGTGTGAGAATCGCCCCCCGTACCAACAGTATCTGGAAGTATCATTCTGTTTAACCATGAATGAATAACACCATCCCCCGCTTTTAAAGAAACCCCGCCTCGACTACTCATGAAATCTGGTAGCGTGTGCTGCAAATTAATATCCACGGGTTTTGGATATGCTGCAGTATGACAAAAACTTTGCATTACTAAATCCGCACTAAATCCTAAGCATGCCAATTCCTTAAGTTCATCACGAGTCATCGCACCGGTTGTATCTTGAGAGCCAACAGAAGTTATTTTTGGCTCACAATATGTTCCTGGCAAAATCCCCTCAACACCACAAGCTCTTCCCACCATTTTTTGAGCTAGAGAAAAACCAGCTTTTTTGTTTTTGCCGGTTTTATTTGCAATGCTTACAAAAACATTTTTACGTTCTTGATTTAATGCTTTTGATGATTTATCTGTCAGTTCTCTACCTATAATCAAAGGAATTCTTCCACCTGCTCTAACTTCATCTAGGATTGTGATTGGGTTAAGCGAAAAATTTACTAATTCACCCCCTTGAATATTTGTAATTTTTTTCTCAAATGGTTTGAGGATTATTTCATCCCCCATAGAGAGATTAGTAACATCGCACTCAATAGGAAAAGACCCTGAATCTTCCGCTGTATTAAAAAATATTGGCGCGATTTTGCCCCCAATTACAAAACCACCAGAGTGTTTATTTGGAACAAATGGGATAGGTTTACCCATATGCCATTGAAGTGAGTTAATTGCTGATTTTCTTGATGAACCAGTACCAACAACATCTCCAACATAAACTAAAGGATTCCCTTTATCTTTTAAGATGTTTATTTCATCTAATGATCCGGGTCGTCTGTTAACTAACATTGCTTGCGCATGAAGTGGAATGTCTGCCCGAGACCATGCATCTTGTGCCGGAGATAAATCATCTGTATTAGTCTCACCATCTACCTTAAATACAGTAAGTTTTATTGCTTCACCTAATGGTGCTCTTGAGGTAAACCAATCTGCATTAGCCCATGATTCAAGCAATTTTGTGGCAAATCGATTTCCACTCTTATGCATTTCATAAACATCATGAAATGCATCAAACATCAAAATTATTTTAGATAAAGCCGCAACAGCATCATCCGCATATTTACTATTTAATAGAGGAACGAGAGATTGAACATTATATCCACCAAGCATTGTTCCAAGAATTTCAATAGATTTTTGAGGTGTGATAATAGGATGATGAAGTTTCTCTGTCGCCAAATCATTTAAAAAGGCAGCTTTTACATACGCAGCTTGGTCAACACCAGCCGGAACTCTCTCTTTTAAAATGAAAATTAGGTCTGTTTGAAGATTTGGGTCTTTATCAACTTTAATCAAATCAATTAGTTCAGCAGTTTGTTCTGCAGTTAAAGGTAAAGGTGGTAACTTAATTTGACTTCTGTCTTCTATGTGTTTTTTATATTTTTCAATCATTCTAAAATTCATTATTCATATAATTTACTGATATATCATTTTAGAACAAAAAAAATAAATTCCCAAAAAGTTTATAAGTAAAAGAACTGCTGTAAAATATGAGGGTAAATATTTATTAAATTATCAATATAATGAATTCAGAATTAACAAACCTTTCTCCTTTAGACGGTCGCTATAGCCAGCAGCTCAATGATTTAAAACCTTATTTAAGTGAATTTGGTTTGATTAAAAATCGAGTTAAAGTTGAAATAGCCTGGTTAGTTAGCTTAAGTGAAAATCCAAAAATATCAGAGGTTAAAAAATTTGATAAAAAAACTATAGATAATCTTAACGAACTCGTTAGTAAATTCTCAGAAAAGGATGCTAAAAAAATTAAATCTATAGAAAAAATTACTAACCATGATGTAAAAGCAATTGAATATTGGTTAAAAGATCATCTAAAAAAAGATAAAAGTATTAAAAAATATTTAGAGTTCATACACTTTGCATGTACTTCTGAGGATATAAATAATCTGGCCTACTCGCTAATGGTAAAAGGCTCAATTACAGAAGTTGTGTTACCAAAAATTAAGAGAATTTATGAAACTTTGAAAAAGCAAGCAAATAGCTATAAAAATATCTCAATGCTATCAAGAACTCATGGACAATCTGCAAGCCCCACTTCACTTGGAAAGGAATTTGCAAATGTTGCAGCAAGAATTAAACGTCAAATTGAGTTGATAGAAAAACAATCTTATCTTGGTAAAATTAATGGAGCGGTTGGAAATTTTAATGCCCATCTTATAGCTTACCCAAATGTGAACTGGATAGTCCATGCAAAAAAATTTGTATCTAAATTAGGCTTAGAATATAACGGCTTAACAACTCAAATTGAACCGCATGATTTTTTAGCAGAGATTTTTCATAGCTTGTTAAGAATTAATAATATTTTAATTGACCTTAACAGAGATATTTGGAGTTACATCTCAATTGGTTATTTCAAACAAAAATTAAAAAATAATGAAGTAGGTTCTTCTACTATGCCACACAAAGTAAATCCAATAGATTTTGAAAATTCTGAGGGCAATCTAGGTTTAAGCAATAGCCTTCTTGAGCATCTCTCAATGAAATTACCAATCTCAAGAATGCAAAGAGACTTAACAGATTCAACAGTGTTAAGAAATATTGGAGTTGCTTTTGGGTATCATATATTAGCCCTAAATTCACTTTTAAGAGGGCTTGAAAAACTTGAAGTTAATAAAATTAAAATTAAAGCTGATCTTGATTATTCATGGGAAGTTTTAGCAGAGCCAATTCAAACAGTAATGCGTAAATTTAATATCCCAAAACCTTATGAAAAATTAAAAGCTTTAACCCGGGGCAATCAAAATATTACACAAGAAGTTTTAAAACGTTTTATTTTAGGATTGGATTTACCCAAATCAGAAAAAGACCGCCTTCTTAAATTAACTCCTGAAAATTATATTGGACTTGCAGCTGAGCTTACCAAAAACGCTTAAATGAATCTAAAAGTTTTAATAGTATACTACAGTCATGATGGCGCAGTTGAACAACTGGCGTTACAAATTGCAAGAGGTGTTAATAGTATTAAAAATACCGAAGCTGTGGTAAGACAAATTAAACCTATATCAGATGAATTATTAGAAAATTCTGCACCCTACGTTGAAGAAAAAGATCTAAAAGAATGTGCAGGATTAGCTTTGGGTAGCCCTACATATTTTGGCAATATGGCGGCTCCAGTAAAGCATTTTTTAGACTCGCTTACACCATTATGGTTTAACGGAAGTTTAGAAAACAAACCCGCAACAACCTTTACTTCATCTGGGTCCATGCATGGAGGAAATGAAACAACTTTACTTTCAATGCAAATCCCTTTACTACATCTTGGAATGGTTATTTTAGGTATTCCCTATTCAGTTGATGCGCTAAAAAATACTAAAAGTGGAGGCACACCCTATGGTGCATCGCATGTGCACAATCCATTAGGATTATCAAAGGAAGAGAAAGAAATTGCTTTTAGTCAAGGTAAACGTCTGGCTGAAACTTGTCAGCAATTATCAAAATGATGTTTTTATTAAATTTAATTAGTTATTTTTTTTTAATATTTTTAAATCTACTTTGGGAAATTTTTTTTACAATTGACCAATCTCCTTCTTGGATGGTTGTAAAATCTCTTATTCTTTTATTACCTTTGAAGAAAATCTTAAGTAAAGATATTTATACAATTAAATGGGTAAATTTTTTAGTAATTTTTTTCTTTATTGAAGGTGTTGTTAGGGCTTACTCGGAAAATGGCATTTCAAAAATTTTTGCCTCATTAGAAATATTACTAACTCTTTTATTATTTTTTTCTTCAATTCAATTTATAAGACATGAAAATATTAATTTCAAATGATGACGGCTATAACTCTCCTGGGATAAAAGCTTTACATCATTCGCTTTCAGAAATTGCTGAGGTTACTGTTGTAGCGCCGGAGAAAAACAAAAGTGCTTCAAGCAGCTCATTAACACTTGATCGACCACTTACCGTTACTGAAGTAGAAAAAGACTTTTTTTATATTGACGGCACACCTACAGACTGTGTTCATATTGCTTTGTCAGGTTTTTTGAATTTTATTCCTGATATGGTTGTATCTGGTATTAATAATGGTGCCAATATGGGTGACGATACAATTTATTCGGGTACGCTCGCAGCTGCGATGGAAGGATTTTTACTTGGTATTCCCTCTTTAGCAATTTCTATGGCTGAGTATAACTCCAAACACCTCTCGACTGGAGCCAAAATTAGTTTAGACATTGTAAAAAAACTTAAAATTAAAAAAAATCCTTTTTTATTTAATATCAATGTACCTAATATTAATTACATTGATATCAAGGGCTTTGAGATCACTAGACTTGGTAAAAGACATAAAGCTGAACCAGTGATACATTACCCAAACCAAAATGAAAAAAAAATGTATTGGGTAGGCGCTGCAGGCCAACCTAATGACGGAGGCGAGGGGACGGATTTTTTTGCTGTAAAAAATAATTTTGTTTCAATTTCACCTATAATGTCAGATCTTACAGATCATAGTAATCTTGAAAAATATAGAAAATGGTTAGAATTTATAAAATAAAAATGCATCTCCTTATTTTTTTAGTTTTTTTAATTCACGGTTGTGCTTCAAACATTCCATCTCCTGTAGAAAACAAAAACAAAATTCAAAAGTGTCCTGATGTATATACAGTAAAAAATGGAGATACAATTTTTAGCCTAAGCTTAAAATGTGGTTTTGATTACAAGCAAGTCGCTTTAGTAAATGATATTGCAAAGCCATACAAAATAAGTCCTGGAGAAATTATTCGTTTTGATTTATTAAGAAATCAAGATCAAAAAGCTGTAACAGAACCTGAAAATGAATCAACAAAAACAGAAGGTTTAAATCAAACTAGCGAACTAAAAGAAACAGAAAAAAAAGAGACAGAAAAAACTCAAGGTGATTTTCAAGAACCTGTAAAAATTGACGAGCCTAAAGCAACTAAAGAGGTCTATAGTCAAAAAGCTATCAAAAAAACAAAAGAGATTGTTGCTGAAAATCAAAAAAAATTAGCCACAAACTACATATGGCCCACAGAAGGTAAGGTTACAGATCGCTTTAACCCTCAAGAAGGAAAAAAAGGAATTACTATATCTGGTGAAGTTGGACAAGAGATTAAATCAATAGCCAAAGGTAAAGTGATTTACGCTGGTGAGGAACTTAAAGGGTTTGGCAAACTTATTATAATCAAACATGAAGATAACATCTTAAGCGTCTATGGTCACAATAGAGAGCTGTTGGTTGTTGAGGGTCAAAAAGTTGATGCAGGTGAAGTAATTTCTACCATGGGGGATACTGGAACTGATAAAGTTAAATTACATTTTGAAATAAGGAAAAATGGTCAATCTATAGATCCAATGCCATTTTTTAAAGAAATTGAAAATTCTTAGTTAAACTCGCCTCTTTCTTGTCTGGTCATATAATCTCTTGCATTAGTCATATCATAATTTCTCGCCCACTTAATAATTTCATCAAATGCTGGGGCTCCAATTTGACCAACTTGGGCATGAATTGCAGCTTTTTCTCGAATAACCAAAATCCCAGGAATTTTATCTACTTGAAAGTATTCACCAATTTCAGGATATTTTTCAATATCTACCATTCCAAAAACTATATCTTTATTTTGCTTAGCAGCAGCTTCAAATGCAGGAGTAAATTCTTTACAAGGCTCACACCAAGGCGCCCAGAAATCAACAATAACAAAATCATTTGATTCAATTGTTTTTTTAAAATTATTTTTTGTTAGTTCTAAAACTTTGCCCAATTTTAATCCTTTTTAAAAAACTCATAGTCAAAAATCTGATCTAATTGCAGACGATTTCTTTCTGCAATTTCACGCTCCATCAAGTCTGGCCTAATTTTTGATTCTTTTTCTGGCAACCCAACAGCGATAACCGAAAGAATATCATAATTTTTTGGAGCATTAACTAAAGTTGCCATCTTATATTTATCAAAACCCCCCATTTGATGTGCAGCAAGTCCAAGAGCGTTTGACTGGAGACAAATGTTTTCTGCTGCCGCGCCGGAATCATAATGGGCATAAAAATTCTCTGTATTATCTTTTTTGTAATATTTATTTGCACAAACAACAATCAACAAAGATGAATCCATAGCCCAGTCTTGATTCGAGACGGATAAGCAATTCAATGCCTGAGAAAAAGTTGTTGCATTGTTTTTATTAAATAATACAAAAAACCATGGTTGTTCGCCCCTACAGGATGGTGCCCATCTTGCTGCCTCCATTAATGAATGAATTTGATCCTCATTTATTAAGTATTCAGGATTAAAAGCACGGGGACTCCAGCGATTTGCAATTAAATCATGTATAGCTATGCTTGTAGTCGCCTTTTTTTTCATAAATGCTATTTAATAAAATAAAACAGAAAGCATTATGACATAATCAACCAAATTAAAGTTCTGGATTTTATTTATGAATATTAACCATGAAAAATTCATGAGTGAAGCGATAAATGAAGCTCGCAATGCTCAAGCAAATAATGAAGTACCCATAGGTGCGGTTATTGTTGATAACGGAAAAATAATTGCTAGGGGATTCAACTCTGTCATTTCTAAATCTGACCCAAGCTCACATGCTGAAATTTCTGCAATAAGAAAAGCATGTGAAATTAAACAAAATTATAGACTTCCCAGCTGCGAGCTTTATGTCACGCTGGAGCCATGCATTATGTGTCTAGGTGCAATCTTTCATGCCCGAATAAAAGGGTTATATTTTGGAGCCTATGATGAAAAATTTGGATCTTGCTCAAAGCATCAAAATTTAGTGAATAACAAAATAATAAATCATCATACGTTTATTCAGGGTGGTATTCTTGAAATTGAATGTCAGAAAGTTTTGAGAGTTTTTTTCAAAGATAAAAGGTAATAAAAAAGCCGTCATAAAGGCGGCTTTTATAATTTTTACTCAGTAATATTTTATTAATCTCTGTTACCTAGAAGAGCAAGCAGTATATGTAATAAATTTACAAATAAATTGTAAATATTCATATATAAAGCTAACGTTGCCATAATATAGTTTGTTTCACCTCCACTCACAATACGGTTCACATCATAAAGAATAAAGCCGGAAAATATTAATACAGCGATTGCAGAAATCGCTAATGATGCTGCCGGTACCTGAAAGAAAAGATTTACTAGAGATGCGAGTATTAATAGCACTAAGCCAATTGTTAAAAATTTACCCATACTGCTGAAGTCTTTTTTTGAAGTTGTTGCAATTCCAGCTAAAACAAGAAAAATTGATGCAGTTCCACCAGCAGCAAGCATAACAATTTGTCCACCATTACTTAAACTAAAGGCAACCTGAAGAATCGGACCCAACATCACGCCTAAAAAGAATGTTAATGCTAACAATAAAATAACGCCTAAAGAACTATTTCGATTTGCTGAAATTGCAAAGAATAAGCCAAAAATACCTGCAATCATTAGAAGGCTGAACATGATTGGACTTTGTGCAGCAAAGGAAAAACTCATGCTCATCCCAATTAAAGCGCCAATAACAGTAGGGATTAAAGAGAATCCAAGCAAAGCGTATGTATTTCTTAAAACCTTATTGCTTTGAATAGCTGAACTTGTCGATGTCACATTAAAATTATTTTGCATATTTATACTTTCCTTTAAAAAATTAATAATGTCTTAGTATTTTACTAAGATTTATAATAATCAAATAAGTTTCAAACCTCAAGACTAAAATTATGTTTTTTAAAATTTTGATACATATCTTCAAGGCTAAACCCCTGATAGGTTTTTAAATCATTCATTTCTTTCTTCAATCTAAGAGGTGAAAAATCAATAAATGAATTCACTGTATTAACCTGGCTTAAAAGCTTATCAACCTGATCAGGATTATTGCAAATTAAAATTAAATCACACCCAGCTAAAACAGAATGTTCACAACGATTTTTTATATCGGGATATAGATTAGCAACCCCCTTCATTGACAAATCATCCGAAATAATAAACCCCTTGAATCCAAGTTTTGTTTTTAATACTTTTTTAATCCAAAAAGGAGACATACTGGAGGGATTTTTATCTATTTGCTCATAAATAACATGACTTGGCATAATTGCCTGAATTCCATTTTTTATGAGGGAATCAAAACAAAAAAGATCATCTTCGATTTGTTCTAAACTGCGATAATCAGTAGAAATCTCTAAATGAGAATCTGCTTTGATGTAACCATGTCCTGGAAAATGCTTGCCAACAGCTGCCATACCACCATAATTTAAGCCTTCTATAAAAGAACTTGCCAATTCAACAACAACTTCGGCCTTACTGTCAAATGAGCGATTACCAATTACAGAACTATTGCCATAATTAATATCCAAAACGGGGGAAAAATTTAAATCAATATCATATAAGCCTAATTCTTTAGCAATTACCCAACCGGAGTTCTTTGCTAAATTATTTGCAAGTGAAGGGTCATTATTATAAATATCACCAAGCATACTCATTGGAGGTAATGGGTAAAAAGATTCTCTGAACCTTTGCACTCTTCCTCCCTCATGATCCACTCCGATGATTAGGTTATTTTTTAAGCTACGAACATCTTTTATTAATTGTTTTAATTGAACTGAATTAATAAAGTTACGCGTGAATAAAATCACTCCAGAAACTGATGGATGCGTAATTCTTTTTATATCGTTCTGGTTAATGGAAGTTGATTCAATATCAATAAAAAGATTATTTTTTAGCATATCAATGATGGTCGCCTAATGCATTAATGCTTAATATTAAAAAAGTCATAAAAAAACTAATGCTGACTGTATAGTGTGGAGCAACTATCAGATAATCGATACTATCTCTTAACATATTTCCCCATGAAGGTTGCTCACCGGTTTGACCAATTCCTAAAAAAGATAATCCTGCTTCAGCAATAATAAGATTCGCGAACAAATAATTCAGTTCAACCCTAAGGGGAGTGAGTGTATTCTTTAAAAAATGTTTTTTTAGAATAAACAACTCACTAGCGCCCATTGTTTTTGCAGCAGATATAAAATCTGAATTTTTTATTTTTAAAGCTTCAGCCCTTGCAATTTTGGCCAAGCCAACCCACGAGGATATCGTTAAAGCAAAAATTAAATTATACAAACCAGGACCCATAAAAGCGGCAACAGCAATAATTAACAACATATTAGGAAATGCCTGAAAAATTGTACACACAAACAAAAAAAATTTATCAAACCAATTACCTATGTAACCAGAGATTAAACCAAAAAAAACTCCAAATAAAAAAGAAAAAATTACTGAAATTAGTACCACTTTTAAGGAAACAAAAAACCCAACAAAAACTCTATTAGTTATATTTCTTCCATAATCATCATAGCCAAAAATCGAAAAACTATCTGGTGTTGATAAAATTTTATCGAAATTCATTAGTGTCGCATCCCATGAAAATATATTTACAATTAAACACAATGTTATTAGGAGGATCAGGTAAATTTTTGCAATGAATCTAATCATTTTTAAATCTAGGGTCAATTAATTGGTATATGATTTCTGTAGAAAAATTAATTACAACATATATGGTTGCAATAAAAAAAACAGACGCCTGAATAATTGGATAATCTCTTTGTTGAATAGAAGTAATAAGCAACTGTCCTATCCCGTCCCAGCTAAATATAACCTCAGTAATGATGGCACCTGTTAAAAGAGACCCTAAGTGAATTCCAATCACTGTGACTAAAGGGATAAGTATCATTCTTAATAAGTGTATTAAATAGATTTTTTTTAATGATAACCCTTTCGCTTTAGCAAGCTTTATAAAGTCCATACCTATATAGTCGTCTCCGCACTCTTGCAACATTCGAATTAATAGACAAGAAAGCCCAATAGCCAAAGTTAACCCCGGAAGAATAATAGATTGAATTGTATCCATTCCGCTTATTGGCAATATTTTAAGATAAACAGCAAATAACAAAACAAGAATAGGAGCTAAAATAAAATTTGGTAATGCAATAAATAATGAAGTCAAAAAATTTGTACATTTTCTAAAAAAATAACCTTCTCTAAACACCCCATAGAGTCCAATTGGAATCGAAATAGTTAATGCTAGAAAAACTGCAAAACTACCTAAATAAAAAGTATTTTTCAGGGCTGGTAAAACAATATCCAGGACTTTTTTATTTTGCGTAAAAGACAATCCAAAATCAAATTGGAGCAATCTTAAAAATGCATTTATAGTTTGTTGAAAAAAAGTCTGATTAAGACCAAAAAAGTCTCTTAGTGTATCAGCATCGATTTGACTTACAGATTGTCCTAATAGAAAATCTACTGGATCTCCGGGCGTTAGAAATATTAATAGGTTAGTAATAAAAAAGATAATAGCAATTTGAAAAAAAAGAAAAAATAATCTTCTCAAAATAATATTCATTCAATAATTTCTACATTTTCCCCATAGGAAACTAGATTAAATAATTCAATAATGTCATCATTCAGCATTCTTATACAACCATGTGAAACTGGACTTCCAATATTTTCTTCATCGTGAGTCCCATGAATATAAATATACCTTTGCATGGTATCTACAGAACCCAGTCTATTTTTTCCATGCTCTTTGCCAGAGAGCCATAAGATTCTCGTTAGAATGTAATCATTGTCTAAAGAAAAGTTATTCTTATCAAATACTTCTCCTGTCCATCTTCTCCCTTTAAAAATTGCACACTTGGGTAAATTATTTCCGATCATTGCTCTAATAATATGTCGCCCTATTGGTGTACAAAAAGAACCTTTTTGTTGTCCCGTACCATTCATAGCTGTAGAAATAGAAAATAATTTTTTAATATTATTATTTGTATAAGTGAGTACTTGATTCTTAATATTAATTTTGATCATTTTTTTGAATTGTCTTTAAAAAATTCCACGACCCATTCGAGCTTAAATTAAAATTACTGATTTGCCATGAAGTTGCCGCAAAATTACCCTCAAACCACAAAGGGAGAAAAGCAATCTCCTGATCAACTTCTTTTATTACAGCTCCCCAATTATTAGTTTTTAGAGCATCCTTCAATAATAAATTCATTTTATCACTTGAGTACCTCCCCCTATTTAATCCAAAAGGAGGAAAATAATTAGCACTAAACATTCTTTCATAAACTTCAGGATTATTTAACCCTACCCATGTTAAAGAATACATCTGAAAATTTCCAGCTTGAATATCTCGAAAAAATGTACCCCAATCTAAAGATTTAATTTTTATATGGACGCCAATCTTCTTTAATTGATTCTGAAGTATTGTTGCAATTTTGATACGAAAAGGGTCTGCTGATGTTTTAAACTCTAATTCGACTGGTAAGGATAATCCAGACTTTAAAATTTCATTTTTAGCCTCCTCTAAATCAAAATCATTGAAGGGTAAATTTTCAACACACCAATGGTCATTTGAAAAAATTTGATTAGCCGGTAGCGTATTTTCATTAAAAAAATTTTTGATGATTATGGTTTTATCTATTGCTTTTTTTATTGCTTTTCGCAAATGAATATTACTAATCTTTGTATCATTAAAATTAAAGCCAATATAAGACACATTATTTCCAAAATTAGAATAGGTCTTAACATTTTTTTGGCTTTTTAGATAACCAACTAAAGGCAATGGAATGTCATTCTGAACTAAATCAAGCTCACTATTTGTAATTTTCAAAACGCGCATATTTGGATTTTTAACTTCATGTAAAATAATTTTTACTCCATCATTGCGTATTAAGGTGTTTTTATTATTATTAAATTCATATTTAAAAACATTCGAACCGATTATTTTGACTTCAGAATCACCTTTATGTTTACTTGATAATATTGGGATAGCTAGCTTGAACAAAAAATTTTTATCAGGATTTTTTAAAGTAATTTTTATATTTGATCCCTGAAGATTAACACTTTCGATCACTTTTAAGTCTTCGTAAAATCTGGATAGACGATCATTTCGATTTAAATCAATAGTGAATAAAATATCATCTATATTTAAAGGTTGACCATCATGAAAATAACTTTTAGACCCTTTATAAATTAAGTTATAAACTTGGTCATTTTTATTGAGAATGTCAAAAAAATTTGATTTGATTCCAAAATTATCATCAACATAGACAATTTTTTCATACACCAAATCAACTATTCTTTCTGAAATTGCGTCACGAGCGTATCTAGGATCTAGATTTTGGGGATTTTGTGATATTCCAAAGTTAATTTCTGTAGCATTTAATTGAGCAAAAAATAAAAAAAATAAAAAACAGATAAACTTATTCATTTAAAACAAATTTTGAAATCGATTCAATATGAGAAGTATTTGGAAACATGTTTAAAATTCCAGACATCTCAAGGGTATATTTTTTTTCATTAACCAAAATATTTGCATCTCTTGCTAGGGTTGCTGGATTGCAAGACACATAAACAATTACAGAGGGTGAATTTTTTTCATCGATACTTTTAAGTAAATCATATGCTCCATCCCTCGGAGGATCTATTAGCCATTTTGTAGCTTTTTGAAATCTTGTTAAATCAAAATTTTTTAAGTCGAAAAGATTTTGATACTGGAAACTTACATTTTTTAAATTATTGATTAATGCATTTTCATTAGCTAAATCAACTAAACTTTGACTTCCTTCAAAACCAATAACAGACTCAGATTTTTTTGCGATTGGTAGGCTAAAATTTCCTAGACCACAAAAAAAATCTAGGACAACATCTTTAATATTTAAATTTAGTAAGTCAACAGCTTTACTAATCAAAACCTCATTTATGAATGGATTAATTTGAATAAAGCCTGTCGGTTCAAATTTAAAAATTAGCCCGAAGCTTTTTAGATTATAATTTAAATTGATACGCTCTTCATCAAATAATGGTTTTACTGTTTCTGGTCCTTTAGTTTGTGTCCAAAATTCAATTTCATAGTCTTTTTCAAAAGCAAGCAGCAGCTTCAGATCCTCGTTAGTCAAATCATCTAAGATTCTCAAAACGAAAATATCTCTATCCTGGTTTGAAGCATATTCAATTTGAGGAATTTGATTAAATATTGATATGTTAATTAATAAATTTTTAAGCGGTTCAAGTAATAATGAAATTTTTTTTGGAAGTATTGAGCATTCATTCATGTCTGTTAAAAAATGAGTTAAGCGCTCATTAAAACCAACTAAGACTTTATTTTTTTTTGGAACATATTTAGCTCTTAATCTGGCTTTGTGTCGATATTCAAAAAAATCTAAATATATTGGCTCTAGAATTTTATTCGGCTTAACTGATCCAATATGTTGTAATGTTTTAAAAAAACTATCTTCTTTAAACTTTATCTGTGCTTCGTTATTAAAATGTTGCATTGAGCAGCCACCACAAATACCGTAAGTAGGGCATCTAGGTATTACTCTATCTGTTGATGTATTAAAAATGCTTGTAGCTGTAGCAAAAAAAACATTTTTCTTTTTTTGCAGAACTTTATATTCAACAGTCTCGCCAGGAAGCGCATTGTATACAAAAAAAACTTTTTCATTTTGTTTTGCTACTCCCCGCCCTTCATTATCAATATCAACGATGGTTAATCTTTCGTTTGTCATATTTCTGCTTTATCCCATGCAGCAACAAATTCATTAAAATGTTTTAAATTCATCTCTAGAATCTTACTTTTAAATTTATCTAATTCCATTACATAGTCTTGCTTTGTGATTTGATTTTTGAATAAAAGAAATTTTAGATAGACTAAATATGTATTTGCTACATCCGTCTCACAATAATTTCGGATATCAATTAAATTACCTGCTTTGAAATTTTCATAAACATCAGAACCATCCATTTCCAATTTTCCAGGAAACCCAGATAGCTTTGCAATATTATCCAAAGAGGCATTTGCACGCCCACTAAATATTGCAAGGGTATCCATTAAATCTACATGCCTTTGATGATACCTATTTATGTAGTTATTAAATTTAAAATCGTTATTTTGTTCACCTTGATCAAAATAGATACCACCTTCAATTGCATTAAAAAGGCTTCGGTAATTAATCACTGGTAAATCAAAACCATTTCCATTCCAGCTTACTAATACAGGGGTATATTTATTTAAACCATCAAAAAATCTTTCTAGCATGTCAGATTCAGTACTATCCTCATTACCTAATGTCCAAATATCAACATCATCTTTTGTTCTCAATACGCAAGAAATAGCCACTATTTGTTGAAATTGGTGAGGTAAAAAATCATTTCCACGGTTTTGACGATAAAAGTATTTGGCGATAGACACTACTTCATCGTCATTAAATTTTTTTTCAATTTTAAAAACCTTTTTAAGAGATGAGATATCTGGAATAGTCTCTATATCAAAAACCAATATTGGTTGATGAATCATGCTACGGGAAACAAGCCTGTTGATAAATATCGATCGCCTCTATCACACGCAATAGAAACAATAATAGAATTCGGATTTTGTTTTGCTAATTCCAATGCAACATATAACGCCCCACCGGTTGATGCTCCACAGAATATTCCTTCCTCTCTTGCCAAACTTCTAGTTGTCTCCTCTGCATTTTTTTGAGAAACATGAATAATTTGATCTATATTTTCATCTGTAAAGATGGTTGGAACATACTCTTTAGGCCATTTCCTTATTCCAGGAATTTGCGCCCCCTCTTCCGGCTGAACACCAATAATATTAATATTTTTAGATTGTTCTTTTAAAAATTTTGAGGTACCAACTATAGTGCCCGTTGTACCCATGCTGGACACAAAGTGAGTTAACTTTTTATTTGTATCTTTCCATATCTCCGGACCTGTCCCCCTATAGTGCGCCATCGGATTATCTGGATTTGCGAACTGATCTAGAATTTTACCTTTTCCATCAGCTTCCATTTTTTTTGCAGTATCTCTTGCTAATTCCATACTTCCCTCTTGGCTTGTTGATATAATCTGCGCACCAAAAGCTTGCATCGTTTGCCTTCTCTCAATCGATTGATTTTCAGGCATTATTAAAATCATTTTATAACCCATCATTGAAGCTGCCATTGCAAGAGCAATACCCGTATTACCTGAAGTTGCCTCAATTAATGTATCGCCAGGCTGAATTTCGCCTCTCAATTCAGCATTTTTAATCATTGAAAGTGCAGGGCGATCTTTTACAGACCCAGCTGGATTATTTCCCTCTAGTTTCAAAAAAACTTTACCTCCTTTATTGTCTGGAAGCCTCTTTAACTCAACTAATGGAGTATTACCAACAAAATCTTCTATAAATGCCATATTTATTTAACTTTATAATCAATAACTGTAAAAAATATAAAAACTAAAAACCAAAATGCAGCCCATTCAGGAATCGTAAGATTTAAAAAAGTCCAACTTACCTGAGAACAATCTCCTGAGCCTTGAAATACAAGTTTAAAAACTTCTTGAACAGGAAAGTTTTCAAACATATACCCTAAATCTATACCGCACTCGCTGGGGATTTCAATAATTTTTCGTTGAATTAGGCTATGTTTTATTGCAAAAATCAATCCAGCAAAATTTACACTCAATAGCAAAATAAAATAATAAATTTTTTTTATGCGCACATAATGAAAAAAAAGAAACAGAACTCCAGAAATCATGAAAATACTTCTTTGGGTAATGCATAAAGGGCAAGGTTCTAAATGATATTTTGTTTGTAGAAATAATCCAAAAATAACCAAAAAAAGACTTATAAGTCCTAAAATCAATTTAATATTTTTTTTAAAAAAAAAGTTCATAATTTGTTGGATGGTTTAGAATCAGTCTGTATTCCATTTTACGTTAAACCATGAAGAATTAACAAATTTTGATGCAAGAAAATTTTGACACAAACGAAAAAATTTTAGAAATTTCAGAAATTAATCATCTTGTAAAAAATATTTTAACCACCAATGTTCCGAAACTCTGGATAACTGGTGAAATTTCCAACTTTATCGAAGCCACCTCTGGTCATTGGTACTTCACTCTCAAAGATGAAAAATCTCAAATTAGATGCACTATGTTTAAAGGTCAAAACGTATTAGTGCCTTCGAAGCCAAAAGAAGGCGATAAACTAGAGATCTTTGGTCTGGTTTCACTTTACGAACCTCGAGGTGATTACCAATTTAATGCAGAAAAGATGAGAGAATCTGGCTCTGGAAATCTTTATGAGAAATTTTTAGCTCTTAAAAATAAATTAGAAAAAGAAGGAATTTTTGATCAAGCAAGAAAGAAAAATTTGTCTCGTTTTCCAAAGAAAATAGGTATCATCACTTCACCTACAGGCGCTGCTATTAGAGACGTTATTACTACCATTCAACGGCTTAATCCGGTTATAACAATTATTCTATATCCATGTCTTGTCCAAGGAAGAGATGCAGCCCATACAATCGTTAAACAAATTGAGATTGCTAACGAAAGAAATGAAGTAGAAACTATAATTCTCTGCCGGGGTGGTGGCTCTATCGAAGACCTCTGGTCTTTTAATGAAGAAATCGTTGTGAGGGCAATTTACAACTCTAAATTACCCATAATATCAGGGGTTGGTCATGAAACAGACTTTACACTAACAGATTTTGTTTCTGATTTAAGAATGCCAACACCAACTGCTGCGGCTGAAAGAGCCTCAGAAAGTCTAGCAGAGATGCTTGGTTATATTAAATATTATGATGAATCTATTAATAAAATAATTACTAGCTTAATTCAAAGCGTTTCACAAAAAATTGATTATTTAGAAAAAAGATTGATTTCACCAAAAGACTTAATCAAAACATGTAATGAAAAACTTAACATTAATGCACAAATGCTTAAAAAAAATATTAACTCAAGCTTTTTAAAATACTTAAACCAATTTAACTTTTTACGAAAACAAATTAAAGCACCCTATCAGCTATTAAACATCACAAATAAAGAATTAGAGCGGTTTACAAAAACTCTCTATGACTTACTTAATGAAAATATAAATTTTCAAAAACAAAAACTTAAGCATTTAAGAAGTTCTATCGAGCTTCTAAATCCAAAAAACATTATGGCTCGAGGATATTCTATTGTTTATAATAATGGCAAGATTATATCTAGCGAAAAACAAGCAAAGATAAAAGACAAATTAAAAATAATACTTCACGAGGGTCAAATTTCAGCCGAAGTTAGAAATAACCATGATAAATAAAATTCCCACAACTAAAGAAAAAGCAGCCTTATCGCTTGCCGCATTAGGAGTTGTCTTTGGTGACATTGGCACAAGTCCTTTGTATTCAATTCGTGAAATTTTTTCAATTGGAAATAATATTCTTGAATTAAACATAATGAATATGCTTGGCGTGTTGTCCATGATTTTTTGGTCACTTATCGCGGTCGTTACAGTTAAATATATTACATTTATCATGCGAGCAAATAACAACGGAGAAGGGGGAATTATGGCGCTTCTTGCATTAGCTTTAAGAAATGCAAACACAAATAATAAGCGTTTATTTTTCACTATTTTAGGCATCCTGGGGGCAGCAATGTTTTATGCGGATGGTATGATTACTCCAGCAATTTCAGTTTTATCAGCAATTGAGGGTATAGAGATTGCACTTCCAGCATTTCATAGTTTTATTATTCCCATTACACTGATTATTATTCTTCTTTTATTTTGGTTTCAAAGCAAAGGAACAAATAAAGTTGGCTTTCTATTTGGACCAGTAATGTTAATATGGTTTTCAACACTGGCTTTTTTAGGAGTTATTAATATCTTAAACGAACCCAGTGTTCTAAAAGCACTAAATCCTTATTATGCTTATTGGTACCTGACCAATAATTTTGGCATCGCTTTTATTACTATGGGGGCAATAATATTATGTGTTACAGGAGCAGAATCCTTGTATGCAGATATGGGTCATTTTGGTCGAGCTCCAATTAGAATTACTTGGTTTAGTTTTGTTTTTCCTGCACTTACGCTAAATTATTATGGACAAGGTGCATTAATACTTCAGGATGCAAATAATATTGTTAATCCATTTTATTTGATGGCTCCTGATTGGTTTACTATACCATTGATTTTTCTAGCTACCTTTGCAACTATTATCGCCTCCCAGGCTTGTATAACAGGTGCATTTTCTGTATCACGACAGGCTCTTCAATTAGGCTTTATTCCTCGAATGAAGATTGATCACACCTCTGAAAACCAGGAAGGACAAATTTATTTACCAAGAATTAATCTTCTTTTGATGTTTGGCGTAATAGCCGTAGTTCTTATCTTCCAAAAATCAACAAATTTAGCAAGCGCATATGGGGTTGCAATCACAGCTGATATGCTTATTGCTTCAATCTTGTCTTTTGTTGTTTTTACTAATTTATGGAAAAGTTGGATTAAGACTATTTTTGTATTTTCAACTTTCCTATTAATTGATTTATTATTTTTTTCAGCAAATATTATCAAGCTACCCCACGGAGGATGGTTCCCTGCTCTAATAGGCATTATTCTATTAATACTTATGGGGACATGGAAGAAAGGAAGATCCTTGCTTTATGCAAAATTAAAAAATGACTCAGTGAGCATTAATGATTTTCTTAAAAACTTTAGAGAGGGATTGGTACATCGAGTAAAAGGTACTTCTGTTTTTCTTACTCCAAATCCAGAAGGAATTCCCCATGCTCTTTTACATAACATTAAGCACAACAAAATACTGCATGAAACAGTTATTATTCTTACTGTAAAGTTTATGGATTATCCTCATGCAAAATCTTCTGAACTTGTGACATTAGAAAAATTACCTTATGGATTTTATAAAGTTGCTCTTAATTATGGATTTTCAGATGAACCAAACATTCCAAGAGACCTTGAGAAGTGTTCAAAATACAAAGTTAAAATTGACACAATGACTACCTCATACTTTGTAGGAAAAGAAAGTTTGATTATTACCCCCGATAAGAAAATGACTACCATCAGAAAAAAATTATTTATTTTTATGTTTAACAGCGCCGAGGATATTACCAATCAATTTAAATTACCCATAAATAGAGTAGTTGAACTTGGAGCCCAGAATCAGTTCTAAACTAGATGAAAAAAATATTAATAATTTTATTCTGTTTTATTTTAGCAAGCTGTGCGACAACTACTCTCAAAACAGACTCTAATGTTACCCGCAAACAGTTAATACTTCTTCCTGAGTTTATGGCCCTCAACATGGCTAAAGAAGGCTACCAAGAAGCGTTAACCAATGCAAAAAAAGGAAATAATCTCAATACAGACCCTAATGAATTAAATAGAGTGCGTCGAATATCATGGCGATTAATAGATGAAGTTCACTACTTTAGAGATGATGCCTTGAAATGGAACTGGGAAATAAATGTCGAAAAAAGTGATCAAATTAATGCCTACTGCATGCCAGGTGGAAAGATTATGGTTTATACAGGACTTTTGGATAAAGCTGCTAAAACCGACGATGAAGTAGCTGCTGTAATTGGACATGAAATCTCTCATGCACTCAGAGAACATGGAAGGGAAAGAATGTCTACAGCCCTTGTTCAACAGCTTGGCATTCTTGGATTTGCTATTTATATTTCAGATAGCAGTAATAATAGACAATTAGAAAGTATAGCAATTCAAGGTGTTGCTCTTGGAACAACATTATTTTTTGCGTTACCCAACAGTAGAGAACAAGAAAGAGAAGCGGATCTTATTGGCCTAGAACTAGCCGCGCATGCTGGTTACAATCCAATGGCTGCTGTAAGTCTTTGGCGAAAAATGGATGAACTAAACGATATTAAAATACCTGAATTTTTAAGTACGCACCCATCAAATGAAAGTCGTATTGAAGATTTAACAATACACGCCAAAAAAATAAACTCTATTTACGAGGAAAATAAATCAAGATTCAAATAGGTTTATTCTGATCAATGCTAAAATAGTTGGTCAATTTTTAAGAAATTCAATATTAGGAAGTTTAAATGAGTAATTTACAATCAATTATAGAAAAAGCTTTTGAAAATAGAGCAGAAATTAATCCAACAAGTGCATCAGTCGAAGTCAGAGATGCTGTAAACGAAGTGTTAAATCAGCTTAATGAAGGCAAATTGAGAGTTGCAAGTCGAAAAGGTAATACACAAGAATGGGAAACTCATCAATGGATCAAGAAAGCAGTATTGTTATCATTTAGATTAAAAGATAATGAGATCATGCAAGGTGGTGCTACAAATTATTTTGATAAAGTTGATTCAAAGTTTAGAAATTATTCAGAAGAAGATTTTAAAAAAGGTGGTTTTCGTGTGGTGCCAAATGCGATTGCAAGGCATGGAAGTTTTATTGGAAAAAATGCTGTCCTCATGCCATCCTATGTCAATATTGGTGCTTATGTAGATGAGGGCACAATGGTTGACACATGGGCAACTGTTGGTTCATGTGCACAAATTGGAAAGAATGTTCATCTTTCTGGTGGAGTGGGAATTGGTGGAGTTTTAGAGCCTATTCAAGCTGGGCCAACAATTATTGGAGATAATTGTTTTATTGGGGCACGAAGTGAAGTTGTTGAAGGGGTTGTTGTTGAAGATAATGTTGTAATTTCAATGGGTGTATACATCGGTCAATCAACTAAAATATTTGATCGTGAAACGGGTGAAGTAATCTATGGACGAATTCCAAAAGGCTCGGTTGTTGTTTCAGGAAACCTTCCTTCAAAAGATGGTTCTTATAGCTTATATTGTGCAGTAATCGTCAAAAAAGTTGATGAAAAAACACTTAGCAAAGTTGGGATAAACGAATTACTTAGAGGCGTTTAATGTATAAAATTTACGGCATCAAAAAATGTAACACCGTGCAAAAGGCTTTAGCTTGGCTGGATTCAAATCAAATTGTTTATGAATTTTATGATGTTAAAAAAGAATTAAGCCAAAAATTACTTAATGACTGGCTTCATAACCTACCCGATAATCTGGATTTTAATATGTTCGTTAACAAAAAAGGAATTACTTTTCGTGGACTCACTAAAAAACAAAAAATATTAACAGAAAATATAGAGGGTGCAATTAAGATTATTTTAGAAAAACCTTCTCTCATGAAGCGACCATTAATTACTTTAAAAAATAAGATTGTTGCTCTTGGTTTCGAAGAAGATAGATATCAAAAATTATTCTCATGAATAAATCTCTAGAACTCACAAAAAAATTAATTAATAGAAAATCAATTACTCCTAATGATAATGGTTGCCAGGAAGTTATTCAGAATGAACTGTCAGCTCTGGGTTTTAAGTTTTCCAAATATGATAGTAAAGATGTAAAAAATTTATATGGGGAAATGGGAAACTCAAAACCATTAATTGTTTTCGCAGGACATACTGATGTCGTGCCTACAGGTCCTATAGATCAATGGAAATTTAACCCCTTTGAGGCTACAGAAGAGAATGGCTTGCTTTATGGGAGAGGCGCCGCTGATATGAAAGCATCACTGGCTGCTTTTGTTGTTAGTATCCAAGAGTTTGTTAATAGCAATCCTGCATTTAATGGATCCATAGGCATACTTATTACCTCAGATGAAGAAGGTATTGCAACCGATGGAACAACAATCGTAGTAAAAGAATTCCTAAAAAATAAAAAAAGGTTTGATTTTTGTATTGTCGGTGAGCCTACTTGTGCAACAAACTTTGGTGATACCATTAAAAATGGTAGAAGAGGCTCTTTATCAGCAACGCTTTCAATAAAGGGGGTTCAAGGTCATATTGCCTATCCACATTTAATTGATAATCCGATTCATAGACTCGCTTCAATCATTGATGAATTAAAAAAAATTGAATGGGATAATGGAAATAAATACTTTCCAAAAACATCATGGCAAGTATCAAATATTGAAGCAGGAACCGGGGCAACAAATGTCGTGCCGGGTCTAGCGGTGGCAAAGTTTAATTTTAGACATTCAACTGAATGCACACCAGAATCATTAAAACGTGATGTAGAAATGATTGTAAAAAAACATGCAGTTGAATTTGAAATTGATTGGGAAAATCCAAGCGAACCTTACATAACAGAAGAAGGAAAATTAATCACTGCTCTTAAATCTTCTATAAAAGAAATAACCAATATGAATGCAGATGTTTCAACCACGGGTGGAACATCTGATGGAAGATTTATTGCTAAAATCTCAGACGAAGTAGTTGAATTTGGCCCAATTAATGCATCTATACATAAAATCAACGAACACGTGAATATTAAAAATATTGAACAACTAAAAAATATATATTTAAGAACTTTAGAAAAAATATTGTTATAGATTGAAAAAAATTACAGTTGAAAATCTAATTTCATCAATTCAAAAAAAATTTGATAAATCTGATATCTTCTTTGGTCATGGCACTTACAATTCGCTTGACGAATCTGTCTGGCTTATTTCCTCAATACTTAAAATTCCATCTAACAAAATTCATTTACATCTCAAAAACATAGTTGAAGATAGCAATCTTCAAACTATTCAAACTATTGCAAAAGAAAGAATTGCTTACAGAAAACCTTTAGCATATCTATTAAAAGAAGGATGGCTCCGTGAATTGAATTTTTTTGTCGATGAACGTGTTCTTGTTCCAAGATCACTTATAGCAGATTTGATTGATAACCAATTTTATCCATGGATTGAAAATTTAAATAATATTGAAAATGTTTTAGATTTATGTACTGGTAGTGGATGTCTTGGTATTTTATTGGCTTATCGTTTTAAGAATCTAAAAGTCGATATTACAGACATCTCGCATGATGCGATTGATGTTGCAAACATAAATATTAAAAAACATAACTTAGAAAATAGAGTGACTGCAATTCAATCCGATCTTTTTCTAAATCTTAAGAATAATTTTTATGATCTTATAGTTTCAAATCCACCTTATGTAAATGCGTATTCAATGAAAGATCTACCTCAAGAATATCAATTAGAACCTCAAAATGCACTTGCTAGCGGAAAAGATGGCTTAGATCACACAAGAAAAATTATTGCAGAAGCAAAAAAATATCTTAAAGATGATGGCAAATTATTTATTGAAATAGGTCACAACAGAGATGAGGTTGAAAAAGCTTTTAAACACATAAATATCTGGTGGGTAGATACTGAAAGTGGATCTGATTATATTTTTATGATCGAAAAGAAAGATTTACCTTAACTCAAATCAAAGTCTTTTAAAATTTGATTTACTTCTGTTTCACCAAGTTCATAAAATTTTCCTCGCTTCAAAAAGCTAGGTAACACAAATTGACCATATCTTACCCTCATTAATCTGCTTACTTTCAAATTCTGAGATTCAACGATCCTTCTTACTTCCCTATTTTTGCCTTCGCTAAGAATTATTCTGTACCATTGATTTGCTCCCTCACCACCCGTATGCTCGAATAGTTTTACCTTAGCCACTCCATCTTCAAGCTTTACTCCTGATTTAATATTTTTTAAAATTTGTTCTGTCATTTCTCCAAGAATTCTTACAGAATATTCTCTTTCAATTTCATATCTAGGATGCATAAGACGATTTGATAACTCCCCATTATTGGTTAATAAAATAAGCCCAGAGGTATTGATATCAAGTCGCCCAATAGAGATCCATTTACCATTTTTTGCCTTTGGTAAATTTTGAAAAATGGTATTTTTATGTTTTGGGTCTGAATGTGAAACAATTTCACCTTCATTTTTATGATAAATTAAAATTCTAGTTAAGAAATCTTTCTTTTTATTAAAGTAAAATCTTCTGTTATTTACATGAATGATTTCATTACCATCTATTAATTGGCCCAAAGTAGCCTGTTTATTATTTACTTTAATTTTTCCGCTTCTAATAAGCTCTTCAATTGCTCTACGTGAACCTAAGCCGAGTTTTGCAAGTACTTTCTGGATTCTCTCAAAATTGGATAGACTGTTTTTATCAGTTACTTGTTGGTTTTTCATCATCTGTATTTAAATGATCTGTTTCTAGCACATTTTGCTTAGACTCAATTTCTTTGTTATTTAAATCAAGATTTAATTGTTCTTCAAATTTTTCAATATCAGGTAAATCAGCAAGAGACATAAGATTAAAATCATTTAAAAAGTGTTTTGTTGTGCCATAAAGTGCAGGCCTTCCTGGAGTTTCTTTAACTCCTACAATATCTATCCACTCTCGCTCGATTAACTGACGAATAGCATTTGGATTTAAAGCGACTCCTCTTAAATTTTCTATATCTCCTCTAGTAACCGGTTGTCGATATGCAATAATTGCCAAGACTTCCATTACCGCCCTAGAGTATTTTGGTGCCCTATCTGGATTCATTCTCATTAAAGCCTCGGTAAACTCTTTTTTTGCTTGAAGCCTATATCCAGTTGCAACCTGAATGAGATCTAAAGATTTTTTTTCCCAGTCTAGCTTGATTTCATCTAGCATCATTCTTAAAGTCGAACGATCAATTTTTTCAACAAAAAGTTTTTGAAGATCATCAATATTTAATGGTTTTAAAGTCGTTAGTAACGCTACTTCTATCGTTTCTTTAATTTTTATTGCTTCCATAATATTAAGATTTCTGTAAATAAATTGGAGATAAAGCTTCTTGCTGAAATATTCTAATTAAACCTTCTTTTGCTAATTCCAATATTGCTAAAAAACAAACAACTAATTTTTGCAAAGGTTGGTTATCGGAACTAAAAAATGACTCAAATGGTTTTTGAATTCCAGCTTCAAGTTCTCTCAATATCTCTGACATATGTTCACGAACTGACAATTCTGCCCTATCAATTTTGTGATGTTGAAATTGATTAGCTCGCTTAACCACATTTTTCCATGCTTCAAATAAATCATCGATTGTTACATCAGGAAATTCTGTTACTAAAACTTTTTCATAATAGTTTTGTGCCAAAAAAAGATCATGTCCAACCTGTGGCAAGTCATTTAAATTAATTGCAGCCTCTTTAATTAATTCATACTCTATTAAGCGTCTTACTAATTCAGCCCTTGGATCATTTTCATCTTCTTCAGCACTTTCTGGTTTAGGTATTAAAAGTCTAGATTTAATTTCAATAAGCATGGCAGTCATCAAAAGATAGTCCGCCGCCAACTCTAATTTAATTTCTTTCATTTTATCTACATAAGCCATATACTGATTCGTAAGCTCAAGCATTGGTATATTTAAAATATCAATATTATTCTTCTTAATTAAATAAAGAAGGAGATCTAACGGGCCTTCAAATGAGTCTAAATAAACCTCAAGAGCATCTGGAGGAATATAAAGGTCATTGGGTAACTCTGCAATGACCTCGCCATGTATTTTTGCTTGTAAATTTTGTTGATTTAAAGTCTGCTCCATTTAGAAATCCAAACCCATAACCTCTCTTACCTCACGCATGGTATCTCTTGCCAATTTTCTTGCTTTTTCTGAACCCTCAGCAACGACAGTTTTAACTAGCTCAGGATTTTCTACATAATAAATTGCTCTTTCTTGAATTGGTTTAAGTTCTTTTACAATTGAATCAATAATAGGCTGTTTGCATTTAATGCAACCTATCTTAGCTGTTGTACAACTATCCTTAACCCATTCTCTAACTTCATCATTTGAATAAACATTATGCAGTTGCCAAACTGGACATTTATTTGGATCGCCAGGATCTGTAATTCTTATTCTCGCTGGATCTGTGGGCATTGTCCTTATTTTTTTATCTACCTCATCAATGGCTTCTCGAAGAGCTATGGTATTGTTATAAGACTTAGACATTTTTTGACCATCTAGGCCAATCATTTTTGAAGCAGGTGCCAACTTGTATTCTGGCTCTAAAAGAATAATCTTACCGCCCCCCTCAAGGTAACCCAGAAGTCTTTCTTTATCACCTAAACTCAAACCTTGATGTTCCTCGATTAACGACTGAGCAGCTTCAAGTGCTTGCTCATCACCCTCTTCCTGATAGACAGTTCTTAGCTCTAAATAAAGTTTGCTTTTTTTTGAGCCTAATTTTTTTATAGCTTCTTCTGCTTTTTCCTCATATCCAGGCTCTTTTCCATAAATATGATTAAATCTTCTTGCCACCTCTCGAGTAAACTCAACATGCGGAACTTGATCTTCACCAACTGGAACTTGAGTGGCTCGATAAATCAGAATATCCGCACTTTGTAATAATGGATAACCCAAAAAACCATATGTTGATAAATCTTTTGAACTTAATTTCTCTTGTTGATCTTTGTATGTTGGAACTCTTTCTAGCCAACCAAGTGGAGTAATCATACTTAATAAAGTATGAAGTTCAGCATGCTCAGGGACTTTTGATTGAACAAAAATTGTTGCATGAGCAGGGTCAATTCCTGCAGCAAGCCAATCTATGATCATCTCCCAAACATTATTTTCTATAATTTCTGGCGTATCGTAATGTGTTGTTAACGCATGCCAATCTGCAACAAAAAAGAAACATTCTGCTTCATGTTGAAGTTCAATCCAATTTTTCAATACCCCATTGTAATGGCCTAAATGCAAATTACCTGTGGGGCGCATACCAGAAACAATTCTTTCAATAGCCATAAATTAGTCCGTTTTAAAAAATAGTAAAAATAATGTGCCTAAAAAATTGTATTAACGGCATAATCAGAAAAGACAAAAAGCCAGTCAGTAATAGGAAAATAAGAATAAACATACCGTATCGTTCTATACTCGCGAGTTTATATGAGTAGGGTTGAGGCAATAAACTTATCGCAATTCTTCCTCCATCAAGAGGCGGAATTGGTAATAAATTCAGAACCATTAAAAGCAGATTTATAAAAATACCAATTTCACACATACCTCGAATAAACATAGAAGCGCTAGTTGGAAATAAAAAAATTAATTTATAAACAATGGTCCATAGAATAGCCATCAAAAAATTTGATGCAGGGCCTGCTAAAGCAACCCAAAACATATCTTTTTTTGGATTCTTAAGGTTATTAAAGTTTACCGGGACTGGTTTAGCCCAACCAAAAATAAATGGACTTGTTAAGAACATAATTACAGGGATAACTATAGTGCCAACAGGGTCAATGTGCCTTAAAGGATTTAGAGAAATCCGCTTAAGATAATGAGCTGTTTTATCACCAAAGTATTTTGCAGCATACCCATGAGCTGCTTCATGAACAGTGATAGCAAATAAAATAGGGATAATTGAGATTGCTAGATATTGAACTTTATTTAATTCCATTATTGTAAGTCATTATATCAATTCATTAAGCTAAAATGTTGCCAAATTGGCTTAACATTTATTGGTAACTCATGAAGCGGACCCAAGTCTCTATGTGAAACTCCATATCCATGAAAATCTGATCCAATGGATGCATATAAATCGAACTGCTCTGCAAAATTAGCAAAGTATTCTGACTGATTTATCGGTTGACTTCCAGAAATTACCTCTATCCCTTTACCCCCATAATCTTTAAATTCTTGAAAAAATAGAGGATATAGCTTTCCCCCCATATCATAACGTCCTGGATGAGCAACAACTGGCATCCCACCAGCTTCAACAATCCATTCAACTGCTTCTTTTAATTCAGCCCACTCATGTTTAACATAACCAGGTTTGCCCGGGGTCATGAATTTTTTAAAGACCGACTGGATATTTCTCGCATAATTTTGCTGCACTAAGTATTGGGCAAAATGGACTCTACCAATAACCTGATGTTGAGAAAAGGATTTTGCTCCTGCTAAAGCATGTTTAACACCTGCCATCTCTAATCCATAGGCTATTTTTTCTGCCCTTTTAATTCGCCCTTCTCTGATTGACTCCAGCCCTTTAATTAAAACTTGATTTTTTTCATCAAAATTCAATCCAATAATATGAATTGTTCGATTTCTCCAGGTCACAGAAATCTCAACTCCAGACACGAAATAAATGTCATATAGTTTACACCTTGTTCGCGCTTCATGAATTCCTGAAATATCATCATGATCTGTAAGCGCAATCATGTTAACTTTTTTTTCATTTGCGTAATCAATAAGAGCACTTGGGCTTAAAAGACCATCGGAAACATTTGAATGAGAATGTAAATCAATTATTTTCATAAGTTTAAATTTACATTAGATTGAAACTGTTGTCATTGATATAATCTTGATCATGAAAACATTATTTGATTTATTACCAGTTATAATTTTTTTTATTGTTTACAAACTTTTTAATATTTATGCTGCGACTGCCAGCGCAATCATAGTTACTTTCTGCCAATTAATTTTTTGTTTTTTTAAATATAAAAAAATAGATAAGCTACTTTTAACAAATTTTATTATTATCTTTTTCTTAGGAGGCTTAACTATCTTCTTTAAAAATAACACTTTTATCATGTGGAAACCTACTGCTATCTATTGGATCATGGCTACTATACTTTTGTTCAGCAACATTGTTTTAAAGAAAAACCTTATAAAAACAATGATGGAAAAGCAAATAAAACTAAATAATAAAATTTGGACTCGCATTAACTTAAATACAGTTATATTTTTAATACTTTTAGGTTGTTTAAATTTATTTGTTGCTTTTAAATTTAATGAAAATACATGGGTAAATTTTAAATTATTTGGCACCACTGGATTAATGATCGCCTTCATGATTTATTTATCTCTAATGATCTCAAAGGAGAAAAAATAATGTGGTATACAATTTATGCAACTGATACAAAAAACAGCCTTGAAAAGAGATTAAAAGCAAGACCTGAGCACTTAAAACGCCTTAATGATTTATTAAATGAAGGTCGTCTCTTTGTTGCTGGTCCATTCCCAAGTATTGATAACGAGGATCCAGGTCCTAACGGATATTCGGGCAGCTTAATCATTGCAGAATTTAACAGTATAGAAGAGGCTCAAGAGTGGGCAAAAAATGATCCCTATACTACACAAGGTGTATTCAAAAATGTGGTTGTGAAACCTTTTAAAAAAACACTTCCATAACAATGAAAAAAATAATAACCGAAAGATTGCAATCCTTAGAACCCTTATCTTTAGAAATTATTGATGAAACCCATATGCATGCTGGTCATTCAGGAAATAATGGGGGAATGCATTTTGAAATTAAAATTAAATCTACAAAATTTAATGGCAAAAATTTAATAAATCGGCATCGTTTAATTTATGAATTACTTGGAGATTTGATTCCTAAAAACATCCACGCTCTAAAAATTAAAGCAAAAGCAGAAAATGAATAAACTTATTTCTCTAATTATAGTTTTAGCATTATTAACAACAGCTGCAAATGCTAATGATATTAAAGTTAATGGTAAAAAAATAAATCACAACCTTAATGAATTTATTATTTCTGAACTTGAAAATCAAGGCACAGCGATCGATGAAGAAATGAAAAAAAATATTACTGAACGTTTAATTGAGTTGGAAATTGTTAATCAAGCAGCAGTTAAAGAAGGAATTACGAATAATGAAAAATTTTTAACAGAAACAGAGCTAAATTTTTTAGAAAGTGTTTATAAAGTCTACTTAAAAGATTTTCTAAAAAAACACCCCATTACCAACAAAGAGATAGACGCAAGTTATCAAGAATATATGAACACATTTCATGAAAATGAGTATTCTGGACAGCATATACTTACCAAAACAAAAAAAGAAGCAGAAAAAGTCTATCAACTCGCACTAGCTGGAGATAACTTTTCTAACTTAGCAAAGCAATATTCGATAGATAAAGGTTCAAGTAATAACAATGGGGATCTTGGTTGGTTTTCCAAGACTGAAATGGTTGATGGTTTTTTTAAAGAAGCTGAAAAATTAAAAATATCTGAAATAAGTAATCCTTTTCAAACTCAATTTGGCTGGCATATTCTAAAAATAAACGAAGTTCGTGCAAAAAAACCTGAACCTAAAAAAACTTTAGAAAAGAAATTGAAAGAAGAAATACAAAAAGAAAAGTTAAAAAAAGAAATTAATCGTCTTAAAGCTGAGGCAAAAATTGAAAGATAAATTGATTCCTCTTTCAGAGTTATCAGAAAATAAAAAAGCCGTTGTTAAAAAACTTAATCATGATCAACAGTTTAATAATCGACTTAATTCACTTGGTATGTCTATCAATAAAACCGTAACGATTATCAGAAAAATGGGATTAAACGGACCTCTTCATATACAAATTAATACAACAGAGTTTATGTTAAGAAAAATTGATGCGGAAAAAATTGAGGTAATTGTTGAGTGAAAAAAATTGCTCTATTGGGTATGCCAAATACAGGAAAGTCTACTTTCTTTAATGCTATTAGCGGAGCTTCTGCGAAAGTTGCAAACTGGGCTGGGGTTACAGTTGATATCTATAGCGTCAAAACAATAATAGCTGGAAAATTAACAGAACTTATTGATTTGCCAGGAATTTATGACTTATGTGGAGCAACCGATGATGAAAAAATTGTTGAAGATTTTTTTAAAAATAATCGCGTTGACGAAATATACTACATCTTAAATTCTACTCAAATCGATCGCCAATTACCTTTTCTCAACGATATTATTAAGCTTGGATATCCTGTAAAAATAATCGCCAATATGATGGATGAAACAAGCAAACTTGGAATAAAGATCAACTTTAAAAACCTAGAAAAAATTACAGGCTGTCAAATTATTCCAATAAGTGCTAAATATAAGAAAAATATAGAAGCTATTCACCAAGAGAATATAAATAAATTAAAGCAAAATAAATGTGGGTTTGATATTAAAAAAGCACTTAAACAGCTGCATTATCCAAAAATAATTAATAATCAAATTTCGCAAAAGCTCGATAAGGTTTTATTAAACACTCACTTAGGTATTCCTATTTTTTTTCTATTGCTTTTTTTATCTTTTCAAATTATTTATGGTATTGCCGAACCTATACAAGATTTTATTGCCAGGTCTTTTGAAATAATAAATGTAAACTTTCTTGCCCCTTTATTAATTAACACGCCGAATGCCATCCAATCGTTTCTTATTAATGGTATTTTTCTTGGGTTAAGCACGGTAGTTAGCTTTGTGCCAGTAATTATTATTTTCTTTATTGTTATGGCTTTTATAGAAGATAGTGGCTACCTATCAAGAGCTGCATTTGTTATGGATAAATTTATGGAAAAAATTGGTCTCGATGGACGTGGCTTAGTTATGATTTTAATGGGCTATGGTTGTAATGTTCCAGCATTAATTGGAACAAAAATAATGAGAGAAAAAAATAATAGACTTCTCACTATGCTTGCTATCCCATTTTCTTTATGTTCCGCAAGACTCCAAGTTTTTATTTTTATAACAGCAATTTTTTTTAATTCAAACATGGCTGGCTTAATTTTATTTCTAATGTACTTATTAAGTTTTATAGTCATCATTATTACGGCTTTATTATTTAGAAAAAGTGACCGAGATCACGAACCAATTGTAATTGAAATACCTCCATACAGAATTCCAACATTTAATAATGTATTAATCAGAGCAAGCAATGAAATAAAACACTTTATTTCAAGGGCATCTAAATTTATCATGATTGGGGTAATAGCAGTATGGTCTTTAACTAATATTTACATAAATCCATACTCACACGTCAGTATGGCTCAAGAAATAGGAAATTTTTTACATCCCATCTTCTCTCCAATTGGGATTGACCCACAGCTTGTGGTAGCGCTAATTTTTGGTTTTATTGCTAAAGAAATTCTTATAGGTGCTTTAGCAGTCATATATGGGGCGAACGACGTTAACTTAAGCTTCGCAATTAAAAATTCAATCAATGAATTACAAGCTATCAGCTTTATGGTTTTCACATTAATATATACCCCTTGTTTAAGCACTATCGCAACATTAAAAAAAGAAACGCAGAGCCTAATGTTCACACTTAAATCTCTTAGCTGGTCTATCTGCCTCGCTTGGTTAATTAGTTTTGTAATATTCAATTTTCTAAAATTATTTTTTTAACTCTCGTTAATAAAAATACTGACTCTGTTAAAATATCGATTATCTTTTTATAGGCTTAAGGCAAGTGTTATATCAATTCATTTATGGAAATGTCTTTTCAGAAAACAAGACTAAAGAATTTCTTAAGAAAATAAACAAAATAAATAATAAAGTCACTAGACTTTCTTCCAGCTATATTCACTTAACCTCTACAAAAAATGTTCTTTCTAAAAATGACGAACTGACATTAAATTCATTATTAACCTATGGAAAAAAGCCTAGTGAAGTTTTAAAAACGAAAAATCAAATAATTGTTTCACCAAGATTTGGAACTATCTCACCTTGGTCATCCAGAGCAACCGATATTGCACAAAAGTGTGATTTACAAATTATCAAAATAGAGCGCTGCAAGATCTTTTATCTTGAAACTCTGAGTAAAGAAAATTTAACAATCGAGGAAAAAAGAAAAATTGGTGATTTTCTTTACGACCCTATGACGGAAAGCCTGATTTTCGATGAAACCCAGATTAACCAACTTTTTTTGGATGAAAAGCCCAAGGATTTAACAAAAATAGATATTCTTAACAATGGAATATCAGAACTTAAAAAATACAACCAAGAAAAAGGACTTGCCCTATCTGAAGATGAAGTTGAATACTTGTATAAAAACTTTTTTGATGCAAATAAAAACCCTTCAAATGCAGAGCTAATGATGTTTGCGCAAGCAAACTCCGAACACTGTCGACATAAGATTTTTAATGCTACTTGGGAAATTAATGGAGAAAAGAAAGACCATACCTTGTTCTCTATGATCAAAAATACCCACAAAAAGAACCCAATTAAAACAGTTACAGCCTACTCTGATAACTCCTCAGTCATTGAAGGGAAAAAATTTAAAAGATTTTATCCTGGTAAAGATAGTATCTATAAAGAAAATGAGGCACTTACCCATTATATAATGAAAGTAGAAACTCACAATCATCCAACCGCAATATCACCATACCCAGGAGCTGCGACTGGGGCAGGGGGGGAAATTAGAGATGAAGGTGCCACTGGAAGAGGCTCTAAACCAAAAGCAGGTTTAACAGGATTTTCCGTTTCTAATTTACATATCCCTGAATTCAAGCACTCATGGGAAATTAATAATGGAAAACCATCTCACATCGCATCTGCTTTAGACATTATGATTGATGGGCCAATTGGGGGAGCATCCTATAACAATGAATTTGGTCGTCCAAACATAGCCGGCTACTTTAGAGTTTTTGAACAACAAGTTAATGGAAAATTTTATGGTTACCACAAGCCGATCATGCTTGCAGGGGGTTTAGGACATATTGATGCAAATCATACTGAAAAAAAACAACTAGATGAAAATACATTACTAATTCAAATTGGTGGACCTGCAATGCTCATTGGGCTAGGTGGCGGAGCTGCCTCAAGTATGGACACAGGCTCAAATTTAGAAAAGTTAGATTTTGACTCAGTTCAAAGAGGAAATCCAGAAATCCAGAGAAGAGCTCAAGAAGTAATCGATCGATGCTGGCAGATGAAAGAAGATAACCCAATTTTAAGCATTCATGATGTTGGTGCAGGAGGATTATCAAATGCATTTCCGGAATTAATCAATGACGGTGGAATTGGTGCAAACTTTGATATAAGAAATATTCACAGCGAAGAAAAAGGCATGGCACCTCATGAACTTTGGTGTAATGAAGCACAAGAACGTTATGTTTTAGCAATTCACAAAGACTCGCTTTCTATCTTTGAAAAAATTTGCAAAAGAGAGAGATGCCCTTATGCAATAGTTGGTTATGGAATAAAAGATAAGCACCTGTTAGTGAAAGATAGTCTGCTTGAAAATAATGTCGTTGATATGGATCTTAGTATTTTGTTAGGGAGGCCACCTAAAACCCATAAATCAATAATCTACAATCAAGAAAAAAAATTTTCTGATCCTAAAAAAATCAATTTTGAAAAAACAATAGAACAAATCATTCAACATCCCACTGTTGCTTCAAAAAATTTTCTTATTCATATAGGAGATCGATCAGTTACTGGATTAATTAGTCAGGATCAAATGGTTGGTCCATGGCAAGTTCCTGTATCGAATGTTGCTGTTACAAAATCAACCTTTAATAGTAATTTAGGAGAATGTTTTGCAGTTGGTGAGCGAACCCCATTAGCTATTGCCAATGCAAAAAGTTCTGCAAGAATAGCCGTAGGAGAATCGATCACAAATTTAAATAGTGCGTATTTTCAAGATATTAAAAATATTAAATTATCTGCAAATTGGATGGCCGCAAGCGGTGATGCTGAAGAAGATTTCAAACTATATGAAGCGGTACAAACTGTAGGTTTAGAATTATGCCCTAAACTTGGAATATCTATTCCAGTTGGAAAAGATTCAATGTCTATGAAAACAAAATGGGAAGATAAAGAGGTAACATCCCCCCTATCGCTTATTATTTCGGCATTTAGTGAATGTCTTGATGTTAATAAAACTAAAACTCCTCAAATGGATTTGTCACAAGACACAAACTTACTTTATATAGACTTAGGTGAAAATAAATATCGCATGGGTGGATCAATTGCTGAACAAGTAAACTCCTTCATGACTGAAGATACGCCAGATTTGAGTAACCCAAACTTATTGTTAAACTTTACAAAAGTAATTCAACAATTACATTTTGAAAATAAAATTCTAAGTTACCATGACCGTTCTGATGGTGGTTTAATTTCAACATTGCTTGAAATGGCATTTGCAAGTCATTCTGGTTTAAAGATTAATCTTAATAATATCAATCAAGAAATTGAAAGAATTTTATTCTCTGAAGAATTGGGCGCGGTTATACAAGTTCAGTCGCAAGAGCTTGAATATGTGCAAAATTTAATTCGTAATTTATGTACAGAAAATGTTTACGAAATTGGATGTCCAACGAAGAGCAACGAGATACTAATTGAGCAAAGCAATTTTAAATATAAAACAGAAAGAACATATTTACAAAAACTATGGAGCTTAAATAGCTTCTATATTCAGTCAATGAGAGATAATCAGGAATTAGCTAAACAAGAATTAGATCTTTGTGAAGATGAAAACAATCCTGGGCTTCACGAGCATCTCACCTTTAGTAAAGAAAAATTCTCAATCGTCAAAAATAAACCTCGTATTGCAATTTTAAGGGAGCAAGGAGTTAATGGTCACTATGAAATGGCTGCAGCATTTTATTATGCTGGCTTTGAAGCAGTTGATGTCCATATGGAAGATATCTTAATTGGAAATCAGTCACTTAAAAATTTTCAAGCCTTTGTTGCATGCGGTGGTTTTTCTTATGGGGACGTATTGGGTGCCGGTGAAGGTTGGGCAAAAATTATATTAAACAAAAGTAATCTTCGGGATGAATTTTTAGATTTTTTTAGTCGGAAAGATACTATCGCTCTGGGTGTATGTAACGGGTGTCAAATGATGAGCAATATTAAAGAATTAATTCCAGGAGCTTCTAATTGGCCACATTTTGTAAAAAATATATCTGAACAATTTGAGTCTAGATTATCAATGGTTACTATTCCAAAAAGTAAATCAATATTTTTTCAAGGCATGCATGGCTCAACATTACCAATAGTAGTTGCTCACGGCGAGGGACAAGTCGAGTTTGCCTCAAATGACATGCTTCAAAAATTAATAAATAATGAACAAATCTCAATGCAATATGTCGATAACAACAGATGCATTACTACAAGGTACCCCTTAAATCCAAATGGCTCAGAATTAGGCGTAACAGGATTTACTTCTGAAGATGGTAGGTTTAATATTATGATGCCTCATCCAGAGCGAGTTTTTAGAATGGACCAAAATACTTGGACCTATAATCGTGCTGATGAATTTAGTGGCTGGTATAGCTTGTTTAAAAATGCATACAAAACTTTAACTAATTAGGAAATTATATGAAAAAATTTATTTTACTTTTGCTTTCTATCTTATTTTCATTAAATGTTTTTGCATTAAATGACTCAGAAGAGCTAGAATTCACCGGCGCTCTTAATGATGGAGACCTTAAACTTGTTAAAAAATATGTTGAAAAAAAAGGTGTAAATCTTGAAGATAAGTATTTTGCCTGGACTCCTTTATTGATTACGGCTGCAAAAGATCAACTTCCAACTTTAAAGTATTTAACTGAAAAAGGTGCTGATGTTAACTATGTTCATCCAGTTACAAGATGGACTGCTTTCATCCACGCTGCATTTAATGGCAACAAAGAAATGATTGATTACTTAAAAGCTCATGGGGCTGATATAAATCTTAAACTTAAAGGTGATGTCTCTTTAATAAGAGCTATGCTTGATGATGGCAAGAAAGATATGGCTGATTATTTAATATCTATCGGTGTTAAAAATGACGGGTGCCAAGAACAACAATGTTTTTAAATAATGCTTGACTGGGTTGCATCAAAGTTAAGTAAATTATTTGCAATTGGTTTATGCGGTATTCCTCAAATAGGTTGTGCGAATACCGCTGAGTACCTTCAACCACCACAAGATATCAATCTTTTAGTTCCTGAAAATTATTTAATAAAAATCTACTCAAAACTTCCGGCAGAGCCAAACTCTTTCATCTCGGGACCAAGAATGATGGCTGAAGATACCGAAGGAAATCTATACGTCACAACAGGTAAATTAAACAAAGTTTTTAAAATTAAAGATACTAATCAAGATGGATTTGGCGATAGCGTAAAAATTTTTAAGGATCATTTAAATATTCCTAACGGAATTGCAATCCATAAGAATTATATTTTTATTGCTAACCAAAATAATATATTAAAAATTAATTTAAAAGACCCTAATTCAGAAGAAGTTATTATTGACAACTTACCAACCGGTCATCACACAACAAAAACTATAAAAATTGGACCGGATGAAAATATATATCTAAACATTGGGTCTAGTTGTAATGTTTGTATAGAAAATGATCCATCAAGAGCTACAATATTAAAATATGATCTTGATGGAACTCCAAAAGGATCGCTAGAAACCCTTGGTAGACATAAGCTAAATTCAATTTTTGCAACAGGTCTTAGAAATTCTCAAGGCTTTGCCTGGCATCCAATAACATTAGATATGTATGCAACAAATAATGGATCTGATTCCAGAGCCAAATCAAAGGGAGGTAAGATTGATGATAATTTACCTCCAGAACATCTAAATATAATCAAAGCCGGGAAAAATTATGGTTGGCCTTATTGCTGGGGAGATAAAGAGGAAGATCCAAATTTTTCTGGATCTGAAAAATTTTGTAATAATATGGAAACACCTTCACTATTACTGCCGGCCCATTCAACTCCAATAGGAATATCTTTTTTAGATAAAACGAAATTTGAAAAAAAATTTAGAAAAAATGCTTTGGTTGCACTTCATGGTTCTTGGAACAGAAAAGAACACTCAGGCTATAAGATTATTATGGTTGAGTTTGACAATATGAACAAACCGATTGGATACTCAGACTTCATAACCGGATGGTTAAAAAATGGTGCATCTTGGGGAAGACCAGTTGATATAATTCAAAGTAATGATGGCGGCATTTATATTTCAGATGATCGATCTGGTTACATTTATAAGGTAGTATATAAACAATGATTATTAATCTAACAAAAAAAATTATTTTTATATTTCTAATAATTCCCATAATCTCCTTCGCTCAAACAATATCAAATCTAAAAAATCCAGAATCTGCAGTATTTGATAACAACAATAATTTATTTGTAACCGAAATCGGAGACTTTGATATTGACCAAGATGGAAAAATTCTTAAATTTGATTCAAATCTCAATCAAATTACTTTTTGTTCAGGGCTTGATGATCCTAAAGGAATTACTTTATATAATGATAATTTTTATGTCACAGATAAAAATAAAATATGGAAAATCAGCAGTAATGGAGAAAAAAAAATTTATATAAATTCAATAGACTTTGCTGAGGAACCAAAATTTCTAAATGATATTGATCATGACAATCAAGGGGGGCTCTTTGTTACTGATAGCGGGGATCTAAAGTCGGGAGGGAAAATATTTTATATTGACGAAAATAAAAAAATAACAATATTATTTTCTGATAACAACCCTAACATTAAAGCTCCTAATGGAATTTATTTTGTTAATAAAGAAAGATTGTTAACAGTTGATTTTGAGACAGGAATACTCAGTGAAATCAACCCCTTAAAAAAAACTATCCAGCCACTCCTAAAAGGTTTTGGTGGTGGTGATGGAATTGAAATTGATAATGAAATCACTTATGTTTCTGATTTTAAGAGTGCTGTTGTTTATAAGATTAACAATGGAATAAAAGAAGAAATCTACAAAGGTAATAAATCAGCTGCTGATATTGCTGCTAATAAAGATAAAACTCTTTTGGCTATACCAGACCTTTATGGTGGAACACTTGAGATTATAAAATTAAAATAAAATTATTCTGAATAAAATTTAAATAGATCTATAACAGTTTTAAAAAATCCATCATTCACAAACCAGTCGGATTTATTTCTTAAAATATCTTTACCATGCATTGCAATACTTAACCCAGAAGCTTCAAACATTAAAATATCGTTTGCACCATCACCAATTGAAATGATTTTATCAGTTTCAATATTCATCATTTTTGCATGCTGATTTAGAATTATTGCTTTTTTATTAGCATCGAGAATTTCACTAGCCAATTGACCAGTGAGGATATTATTTTTTATTTCAAATTTATTTGAATATCCATAATCCATTTTTAAGGTGGCTCTAACGTAATTTACAAATTCTTCAAAGCCTCCAGATACAATAACCGTTATTAAATTCTGTTTTTTAGCGTAATCTATCCATTCAGATACATGAGGTTGCAGTCTTATTCGAGTTTTAATTATTTCATTAAATGAATTAACATCAATCCCAGCAAGCATTGCCACCCTCTTCTGAAGGCTTTCACTAAAACTTAGTTTTCCGCTCATCGCTTCTTCGGTTATCTTTGCTACTTCATCTTTCTTTCCAATATAACTTGCAATCTCATCAATACACTCATTCTGAATTAATGTTGAATCCATATCACAAACAAGCAAGCTAAAAGTTTTAAGGCTTCTGTTAATATCCTTAAATAAGCTTATATCATTTATATTTTCCCCGAGAGTGGTTTTTACATTATCATCAATGACAATACTTGAATAAGTAACTCCCTCTTTAAGAATTTTAAGAGGCGTGTTTCTAGCTTGAAGAAACGCTTTTAGGCCATATAAATCCTGATTTTTGATTAAAAAATTCATAGCTAACGCATTATACAACCAATAGCAATCTGCTATGATTATGTTTTATTTAAAATATTCTATAAATGAATTTACATGAATACCAAGCTAAAGAACTCTTAAGTCATTACGGTATAAATTCGCCAAAGGGAAAATTAGCAGAAACATTAAATGAAGTAAAAGATTTAGCTAAAGATCTTAATCACGACATAGTATTAAAAGCTCAAATTCATGCTGGTGGCAGAGGAAAAGCTGGTGGTGTTAAGCTTGTAAACAACAAAAAAGATGCCGTTGACTTTGCTACCGAGTTGTTAGGTAAAAATTTAATTACCTATCAAAATAAACCCTACGGACAACCTGTTCACAAAATTCTCTTTGAAGAGACCGTTAAAATCAAAAAAGAGTTGTATTTTTCAATGTTAATTGACAGAGAAAAAGAAAAAATCTGTGTTGTTGTTTCAAGCGCTGGAGGCATGGAAATCGAAGAGATAAGCAAAACAAAGCCTGAGTTAATATTAAAAGAGTTTTGCAACCCGATTACTGGATTAATGGATTTTCAAAGTCGGCAAATTGCCTATTTATTAAATATGGATAACGAGCTTACGAATAAGTTTGTTCAATTTAATAAATCTGCATATAAAGTTTTCACGGAAAATAATTTATCACTTCTTGAAATTAATCCACTGGTTATAGACGATAAGGATGATTTGATTGCTTTGGATTGTAAAATAAGTATCGATGATAATGCTTTATACAAGCAAAAAAAATTAACAGAGCTCAGGGATTGGTCTCAAGATGATTCCAAAGAGGCCGAGGCACATCATGCTGGATTAAATTATATTGCTTTAGATGGAAATATTGGTTGCATGGTAAATGGTGCAGGTCTTGCAATGGCAACACTTGATCTTATTAAATATTCTGGAGGTAAACCAGCAAACTTTCTAGATGTTGGAGGTGGCGCCTCAGCAGAAACTGTTGCAAAAGCTTTCAAAATTCTTGTATCTGATAAAAATGTTAAAGTGGTTTTAGTAAATATTTTTGGAGGCATCATGCGTTGTGACATTATTGCCAATGGAATTATTGAAGCAGCAAAAGAGATTGGAATGAGCATACCTATTGTAGTTCGCCTCGAAGGAACAAATGTATTAGAGGGTAAAGAGATATTGAATAATAGTCAGCTAAATATAACTTCTGCAGAAAATCTTATAGATGCAGCAGCGCTAGCGGTTAAATTAGCTAAAGGAACTTAAATGTCAGTGCTTGTTAACAAAGATACCAAACTCATCTGCCAAGGGTTTACTGGCAAACAAGGCACATTCCATTCTGAGCAATGTTTAAATTATGGAACTAATTTACTTGGGGGCGTAACTCCAGGAAAAGGTGGGCAGACACATATCAACCTTCCTGTATTTAATACAGTAAAAGAAGCTGTAAATGAAACCAAAGCAAATGCAACAATGATTTATGTACCTCCATCATTTGCAGCTGACTCAATAATTGAAGCCAGTGAGGCTGGTATTGAAATAATTGTTTGTATTACAGAAGGAATACCAATCTTTGATATGCTTAAAGTAAAGTCTGTGATCAACAGCAACAGATCAATCCTTATTGGACCAAATTGTCCTGGAATTATTACCCCAGACGAATGTAAGATTGGAATTATGCCGGGTAATATACATAAAAAGGGGAAAATAGGTATTGTCTCGAGATCAGGGACCTTAACTTACGAAGCAGTTAATCAAACTACAAAAAATAAGCTTGGTCAAAGTACCTGCATTGGTATTGGTGGAGATCCAATTAAAGGAATAAACTTTATTGAATGTTTAGATTTCTTTGAACAAGACCCAGAAACAGAAGGGATAATATTGGTTGGTGAAATTGGGGGTAACGATGAAGAAAAAGCTGCTGAATTTATACAATCAAATATTACCAAGCCTGTAGCGGGTTATATCGCAGGGCAAACTGCTCCAATGGGCAAAAGAATGGGTCACGCTGGTGCAATTATTTCTAAATCAAGTGGCAAAGCAATCGATAAAATTAAAGCCCTTGAAAGAGCGAATGTCGTAATGGCAAAAACTCCAGCAGATATGGGCAAGGCAATTCTAGATGCAATTCAAAAAAAGTAGATTTAATTTTTTAATTTATCCTTTTTTTTTATTTTTTCTTCTCATTCAGGTATTGAAAGCTGAAGAAGTTCCTTATCTTTTAATTGCATCAGCAAAAGGGGATAGCGAAACAGTTAATGCAATTATTACTGCTCAAGGGGATATCAATATTACTGATAGCGATGGAATTAATGCCCTAATGTATGCAGCCAGGAAAAATGAATTTAAGATTGCAGAGCTTCTAATTAAAGCAGGTATAAAAATTAATCATCTAGACAATTTTGGCTGGAGTGCATTAATGTATGCAGCAAAAAAAAATCATTTAGAAACTGTAAAGTTATTGCTAGCAAGTGGAGCCAACCCTAAAATAACTGATCCAGATGGATGGTCAGCATATGGGCTTGCTGCTTCTGCTGGACACAATGAGACTATAAACAGTCTCATTAAATATGGCCTAGATCCAAATAGCAGAAATAATAGTGGTCAAACAGTATTAATGCTTGCAGCAAAAAAAGGAAGCCTCCCTGTTGTTAAAACCTTAATAGATAATAAAGCCGATATTTCTTTAAAAGATTCATCTGGAAAAACGGCTTTAATGATTGCATCTGCTAATAATCGTCCAGATATAATTAAATACCTATTAAATAGAGGTGCAGATATATTTGCAAAAGATAAATCAGAATGGACTGCATTAACATGGGCCGTACAAAAGAAAAATTTCGATTGTGCTGCTGCGCTTATTTCAAGAGGGGCTGACATAAATGAAAAGGATGATCAAGGGACTCCTTTACTTCATTTTGCAGTTTTGAATGGGTCAGTCGAAATAGTTGAGCTATTAATAAAAAATAAGGTAAATCTAAAGGCTAAAGATCAATATGGTTTAACAGCGTATGTTTATGCTTTAAAAGAACATCAAAAAGAAATTGCAATTATGCTTAAAGAAAATGGTGGAACATATTAATGAAAATAGCATTACTTCAATCAAATCCTATCGCAGGTGATATTGAAAATAACACAAAAGAAATTGTTAATTTCATCAAAAGAAATAAAAATGTAGATTTATTTATTGCTCCTGAATTATGTTTAACAGGCTACCCTCCAGAGGATTTATTGCTTGATAATGAATTTATTTCAAGAACAGCTCAGGCAGAAAGTATGATTCATCGTGAAATAAAAAAAAATGCCATTATTTTTGGAAATGTAAGAAAAGAAAAGAACCGATTATTTAACTCTGCGATATTTATTAATGCAAAAAAGAAAATATATCAAAATAAAATAAGCCTCCCTAATTATGGTGTTTTTGATGAAAAAAGATACTTTCAAAGTGGTAACAAAATTATTACTTTTAAGTACAAAAAAAACAATATCTGTGTTCTTGTATGTGAAGACTTCTGGGATAAAGAAGTTGAAAAATTGTATAAAAATGAAAAATTAGATTATTTAATAATTATTAATTCATCTCCTTTTGAATTAGGAAAATTAAAAAGAAGAATCGATAGGGCTAAGGAATTAAATAATCAATTAAAAACAAAATTGATTTATCTAAATATGGCTGGAGGCCAAGATGATGTTGTATTTGATGGAGGCTCTTTTGTTTTAAATAACCAGAATATTGTTATTACACAGTTAAAGCATTTCAAAAAAGAATTTAAACTCATTGACTTTAAAAAACTAAATAAACCAATAAATAAAATCCCTTCAAGTGACCCAGAAATGGTACTTAAGGCATTAATTTGTGCTACAAAAGATTATGTTAAAAAAAATAACATAAAAAATGTTTTTTTAGGATTGTCTGGAGGAATAGATTCTGCATTAGTGCTCTACATTGCTTCTAAATCCATTAAATTACAAAATATCAAAGCTGTAATGATGCGATCTAAATTTACATCCCCGACAAGTGTTAAAGATGCAAAAAAATTAGCGAAGAATCTTAACATTCAATTAATTGATTTGAATCTTGAGCCAACGATTAAAATAATCAACAAAACACTGCATCCTGAGTTTAAAAATTTACCTACAGGAATTGCTGAGGAAAATATTCAGGCTCGGGCAAGAGGATTAACGCTGATGGCTCTTTCTAACAAATTAAATGGAGCTGTATTAACTACTAGCAATAAAAGTGAGACTGCACTTGGATATTCCACCCTATACGGTGATATGGCTGGCGCATTTTCGGTACTAAAAGATGTTCCTAAAACTCTGGTGTATAAGATTGCAGAGCTTATAAATAAAAAAAATGAAATTATACCCAATAATATTTTAATTAAAGCGCCAACTGCTGAGTTAAGAGAAAATCAAACAGATCAGGATAATTTACCTTCATATGAAACCATTGATAAGATAATCCATCTATTTATAGATTTAAATTATTCAGCACGTGAAATTATAAAAACAGGATTTAAGCCAAAAGAAGTAAAAAAAATAGTAGAATTAATTTATGCAAATGAATTTAAGAGAAGGCAAAGTCCACCAGGGCCAAAAATTACTCTTAAAGCTTTTGGACGTGATAGAAGGTTCCCAATTACAAACAAATATAAGGTCCGGTACAAATGAAAAAAATAGAAGCAATTATAAAACCTTTCAAATTAGATGAGGTTCGCGAGGCACTATCAGAAGTTGGTGTTAATGGGATGACAGCAACAGAAGTAAAAGGCTTTGGTAGGCAAAAAGGACATACAGAGTTATATAGAGGTGCAGAATATGTAATTGATTTTTTACCTAAAATAAAACTTGAAATTATCACCGATGATAAAACATCAAAAAAAGTAATAGAAGTAATTCAAAAAACTGCTCACACTGGAAAAATTGGAGACGGTAAAATTTTTGTAACTAATGTTGAAAAAATAATTCGTATTCGAACAGGCGAGCAAGATGAAGAAGCTATTTAACCTCTCTCTATAATTTTTGATACCGCTAAAAAATCTTCTTTTGTATCGACCCCAATCTGATTTTTGAAATCAGAAATATGCATAAAAACTTTTTTACCATAGTAAATTGCTCTTAATTGCTCAAGCTTTTCGAAACATTCAATTTGTGGCATTGGTTGCTCACAAAACCAATCTAGAAATCTAAATTTATACCCATAAATACCATGATGATGATAAACGATATCTTTTTTAAAATTTTCAGAGGTCATGTTTCCAACCGTACTTCTTGAAAAAGTAATCGCAAAATTATAAGAGTCTAATAAAACTTTAACATTGTTGGGATTTGAATATTGTTTAAAAGTATCAAATTCAGAACAAGCAGAGACAAAGTCAACTGAATCTTTGTTTAACAGCTCTGCTAATTTATTGATAAGACTCGGTTCAATTAAAGGTTCATCGCCTTGAACATTAATAACTATATCATTTAAGCCTAATTTTAATATTGATGCAGCTTCTTTAATTCTATCTGTACCAGACTGGTGACTAACAGCAGTCATGATAGCTGTAATATTAAATTCTTGTGCAGTCTCTAATATTTCTTGATTATCTGTTGCTACCACAACTCTTTGTGCATCTGATTTTAATGCTTGTTTAGCTGTATATACAAATAAAGGTACATTCTTGATCCTTAATAAAGCTTTTTTTTTCAGTCTTTGGCTATTAAGTCGAACTGGTAAAATTACAGTAAAACTCATTTTAATTTTCTAGCCTCAGATTCTAAAAGTATTGGAATCCCATCTTTAATAGGAAATGCTAATTTAGCTTGATCAGAAATTAATTCTTGTTTTTTTTTATCGTATCTTAATTTTGATTTTGTTAAAGGACAAACTAAGATTTTCAAAAGCTTATCATCCATAGATAATCCTCTTCTCAAGTTTAGTTAAAAATTTATTACAAACTTCCAGTTTGGGCATTAAAACCCACATATTACTTTGCGCAAACAACTCACATTTAACTGAATCTTTTTCAGTTAATAAATAATTGTAAAATTCATTAAAATCAGACTTAGTAAATAGATAATGATCGTCATAAATCTTTGCTTCAAAAGAAGTTATTTTTTTTAAAATATTAATCAACTTATATGGGTTCCCTATTCCGATAGACAAAACTAAATTTTTTAATTTTTTTATATTAACAACTTTTTGATTTTTTAAGTTAATAACTTTATCAAATTTAAATTTGATAAAATTTGAAACTGCTTTATCAGAATTTGAAATTTTTATAATATTGTTTGATAGATTTTTTAGTTTCAATTCTCGGTAGGGACCAACTGGCAAAATGAAATTATTTGTTACATATCGATCGTCTTCTATAAGAATCGAAAGATCATACTTTATAGACTTATTTTGTAATCCATCATCAAAAATTAGTAGATCAACTTTGTGTTTTTTTAACAGATATGTAGCAGCTTCAAATTTTGATTTCCCGACTACAACTGGTGCCCCTGTTTTTTTTTTAATCAAAAAAGGCTCATCTCCTACCACTTTTGTCTCAGACTTTGAACTGACTTCCTGTGTATGCTTATAGCTTCCTCTATAACCTCTTGAAACTACGCCACAACTTATACCTTTTTTTAGAAAAAAATTAACTAAAAAAATTGTTAGCTGAGTCTTCCCTGCACCTCCAATTATTCTATTACCAATTACCAAGGTTTTTACTGGCAATTTTTTTTGTTTGAATATTCCTACTTTATATAATATGTTTCTTAAATTGATTGCAAAAAAATATATACAAGTAAGGGGAAGAAATAACCATATCCAGTCTGCTTTTTGATAATACTGTTTTAAAAATATTTTCTCTAGAGACATTAATTATATAAGTTCGGTTTTATAAAGATTAGAATATAACCCTTTTTTAGCAAGCAATTGCTTATGGGTTCCTTGTTCTACTATCAGCCCTTTATCGATTACAATAATCCTATCTGCATTTTGAACCGTAGATAGTCTATGTGCAATTATTATTGATGTTTTTTTATTCATTAAATTGTCCAGTGCCTTTTGAACAAGTTTTTCTGATTCTAAATCAAGAGCTGATGTTGCCTCGTCCAGCAACAAAATAGGTGCGTCTTTCATGATTGCTCTTGCGATAGATAGCCTTTGTTTTTGACCACCGGATAATTTAACGCCTCTATCACCTATTATACTGTTTTCCTTATCTGGCATTTTGCTTACAAACTCTTCTGCATTTGATAGTTTTAGTGCTAATTTAATACTTTTATGGCTAATTTTATTTTTTGGAACACCAAATGCAATGTTATTTTTTACAGTATCATTAAACAGAATATTGTCTTGAGTTACTATTGACATTAGGCTTCGCAAATTAGAGAGCTGGACTTGTGATATCTCTTGATTATGAATATAAATTTCACCACTCGAAGTATCATAAAACCTTGGAATTAAGTTTATTAGTGTTGTTTTTCCACCGCCAGATTTGCCAACTAATGCTATTTTTTCACCCTTCTTAATTTCGAAAGATATGTTTTTTAAAACGTGATTATTTGAACTATGATAAGAAAAAGATACATTTTTAAATCTTATTGTTCCATTAATTTTATTTAATTTTACTTTACCATTATCTTTCTCTTCATCTTCATCGAAAACTTCAATAATACTTTTAGCAGCAGCAATACTAACCTGAATTGATTCATTTATTTCAGATAGGCTTTTAATTGGTTTTATCATCATTAAAAGAGCACCAACAAATGCTGCAAACTCCCCTGTCGTAAAACTACCAAGTGAATAATAAACTACTATAGCTAGAGCTAATGATGCAATAATTTCAATCAACATTGAATTAAACAAAGATAGCCTTGCAAGTTTTATTTGCATTTTTAAATTTTTTAAAACAATTGAAGAGAACTTTTCACTTTCTATTTTGCCCCCCCCGTAAACTTTTATTACTCTTTGTCCAGCGACTGCTTCTTCTGCCGATGCAGTCATCTCTCCCATTGCGGTTTGAACTTCATTTCCAAAATTTCGCAACTTTGGTGAAACTTTTTTTATATATCTCACAACTAAAGGAGCCATTAGAAGAAAAACAAATGTCAAAAATGGATCTAGATAAATCATATAAAAAAATAAAGCTATTATTGTTATTGTCTCCCTAATAAAAGTAATACCTATTTTTGTTATGACTTGAGATAGTTGTTCAGCTTCGTATGTGATTTTTGAGACTAATATTCCTGCTGTTGAATTGTCAAAAAATGTCATTGGCAATTTCATATACTTGCCAAATGTATCTATACGTAAATCAGCCACCATACCTCTGGATGCTTTTCTCATATTATATCCAGAGATAAAACTTGAAACTGACCTAAGAACCATTAATCCAGCAAGGGAAATGGGTAATATTATTCTTGCTTTACTTTCGATACTTGAGGAGAATCCATTATCGGTTATTTCTTTTAAAAGAGCCAAAAAGCCTGCATTTGTTAAAGAAAATATTAAAAGAAAAAATATACTAATTGATAAACAAAATTTATAACTCAATGCATAAGCAAAAATTATTTTGTAAATTCTTTTAAATTCAGCAAAAGAAATTTGCTCAATTTTTGATTTGCTCATATCGGTTATTTTGTTTTTGTCAAAAAAGTGACTTTAGTTAAACCCGAAATTCTTGAGGCTTCCATAACATTAATTACAGATTGATGATTAGATAAAGCATCAGCATTGATCACAACTGTAATCGGATTATCACTAGATGTTTCTGATTTTATTCTAGTGAGTTCTTGCTGAATTGCCTTAATAGAATTATCAGGTAATTTTTTTTCATTAATTGTGTATTCATTTGACTGAGTAATAACAATATCTATCTGGTTATTCAGCTTTTCTTGGGGATTGGCCTCAGCAACAGGAAGATTAATTTTCAATTCTGAAAATTTTGAGAATGTTGTGCTAACAACTAAAAAAATAATAATAACCAATAACACATCAATTAAAGGAATGAAGTTTATTTCTAATTCTTCAGTCTGAGATCCACGTCTGAAATTCATTGACAATTACCTTTTAGATTGAATTAGCTCTACTAGCATTATTGCTTGTTGTTCCATTCCAACAATTAAACTTTCAACTTTTGCTTTAAAGAATCTATAAAAAATCATTGCTGGAACAGCAACAATAATTCCAGCAGCAGTATTGTATAAAGCTATGGATAT
>JAYNJX010000002.1:87551-94730 GCA_038110565.1 Nitrosomonadales bacterium
ACAAGATTTTGAACTTCTGCTAACAAATTTTGAGGTGAAATTACATTTGCACGCAAAGTCCATACTCTTTCCAAAATTATTGCTGTAGCAATGACTGAAGCAAAAACTAATGGCCATATTGGCCAACCAGCACCCTGAATAATTTCCCACACGGATATAATCTCCCAATAAATTTAAATTAGTTTAAGTTTAACATTTTTTTAATTGACCATCGATCATTTCATAGGAGCTTTGGAATCTTTTTATGTGCTCTAAATTGTGTGTTGCCATAATCAAACTAATATTAAATTCTTGTACAAGCTCCAATAATAAATTTAAAATTAGGCTTGAGTTTTTTTTATCTAAACTGCCGGTTGGCTCATCAGCAAAGATAATTTTTGGGGTATGAATAACAGCTCTTGCAATGGCAACTCGCTGCCTCTCTCCTCCCGACAACTCCCTTGGATAATGATTTGCACGAGTACCCAAACCAACATTTTTTAACATTTTTAAAGAGGCTGACTGAGCTGCATGATAATTCATATCATTCAGCAATAAAGGAATCATAATATTTTCTAATGCCGTAAAATCAGAGAGTAAATGATGAAATTGATAAATAAAGCCTATACTTTTTCGATGGATGATATTAATTTTTTTTTCACTTATTTTCTCTAATTTACTACCTAACAATAAAACAGAGCCGCTATCAAAACTTTCCAACCCCGCTAAGATTTGAAGAAAAGTACTTTTACCAGAACCAGAGACACCAGAAATGGCAATATTTGATGACTCTTGCATGGTAAAAGATACATCATTGAATAAAGGCTTTTCAAGTAAAGGAAAAGTTTTTTTAATTTTTTTTACTTGAATTAAATTATTCATTTTTTAAAATTACAGCAGGTTTGAATTTTGACGCTAACAGACTTGGATATAAAGTTGCGATCAAAGACATAAAAATTGCAACAATACTTATCAAAAGCAAATCCTGGTACATTATCTCGGAAGGAACTTTATTTATATAATAAATATCTTTTGACAAGAAATGAATATTAAAAGTATTTTCTATAAATGGGACAATGGTATCAATATTAAAAGAAATTATTACCCCTAGAGCCAATCCAAAAAAAGCTCCCAAGAGCCCAACGACAAAGCCTTGAAAAATAAATATTTTCATTATTTGCCCATTGTAAAATCCCATAGTTTTCAGAATTGCTATGTCCTTTTTTTTATCTTGTACTGTCATAGTTAAAGATGCAATTAAATTAAAAGCTGCTACCGCAATAATTAAAGTTAAGATGATACCCATTACCCTTTTCTCCATTTGGATTGCTAGGAAAAAATTTTTATTCTTATCCATCCAATTTACAACAAACACACGTCCAGGAATTTTTGATAAAAATAATTTTAACTTTTCGCTTTCTTTTAAAGTATTTTCAGCATTCTTCAATTGAACCCTTATTCCACTAATTAATGATTTTTGATCCAAAAATAGTTTTCTTGCAACATCTAAATTTATAAGCGCCAGACTCGAATCAAACTCATATATACCTGCATCAAAAATGCCTGTGACTTTAAAATTTTTAATTTTTGGAATTGCTCCAATAACTGTATATCTTAACTGCGGAACATAAATACTTACCGAATCCCCAACTCTTAGATTTAATGACCTCGCCAAATCGACTCCTAAAATAATAGAATCCGCTGTACCCAATTCAGATGAACCTGAAATGATATTTTGAAGAAGATTATTAATCTTTTTTTCTTGATTTGAATCAATTCCTCTAACAAGAGAGCCATGTTTTTCATTTTTATTTGACAGAAGGGCTTCTCCATAAATAAAAGGGGCAAAAGATTTTATATTTTTATTAGCAATAAGCTCTTTATTTATTTCTTCTAATATTTCAACCGAAGAAAAATCACCTAAAATTTCTATATGAGAAGTTGCTGAGAGAATGCGACTTCTAAGTTCTTTGTGAAATCCATTCATAACAGACATCACAACAACTAAAGTCATCACTCCTAGGGTAATACCTAAAATACTTGATAAGCTAATAAAGGATAAAAATCCTTTTTTTCTGCCTTTAATTAATATTTTCTTGGCAATCCAGAACTCTAGCCATAATTGTCTTAAATAAGGGAACATATCGATTTTAATTAAGTTGGTCTGGTAGAATTATGTCATGTTTACAGGAATAATTAAAACAACTGCTCTAGTAGAAAATGTAAAAAAAATAAAACATGATCTTGAGCTCACTATCAGAAATACAATAGACGAGGACATTCAACTTGGGGATAGTATTTGTGTAAATGGAGCTTGTTTGACTATTATTCAATTCACAAAAAAAACTGTAACCTTTTATCTTTCAAAAGAAACTTTATCCAAGATCACTCCCATTCAAACTAACTCTATTCTTAATATCGAAACCTCTCTTAAAGTTGGAGATAAGGTTGGGGGTCATTTTGTAACTGGGCATATAGATGGAATTTCCAAGATAAAAAATATAATTCATGAGGGTAGTAGCCAGATCTGGCAAATTATACCTCCAAAAAAATTGTTGAAATATTTTCCATCAAAAGGGTCAGTTGCTTTAAACGGAATAAGCCTAACTATTAATAATACCAAGAAAACATATTTTGAAATCAATCTCATTCCACATACAGTTAAAGAAACAAACCTAAAATTTTTAAAGCCAGGAGATTTTCTTAATACAGAAGTAGATATACTTGCCAGATATAGCCTGAAAGAAAAAAATGATTCATAAAATTGATGCAATTATTAAAGACATTAAAAATGGAAAAATGGTCATTCTTATTGATGATGAAGATCGTGAAAATGAAGGTGATTTGCTAATTGCAGCTGATCATATTACTCCTGAAGCAATTAACTTCATGTCAAAATATGGTCGAGGTTTAATATGTCTCACAATGACTCCAGAGAAAGCAAAAACATTAAAATTACCATTGATGGTTCAAGAAAATGAGGCAAAACTTGGCACTAATTTTACCGTTTCAATTGAGGCAGCTCATGGAGTTACAACGGGTATAAGCGCATCTGATAGGGCAACAACAATTAGAAGCGCCATTCATCCTGACGCCAATGCAAAAAGTATTGTTCGTCCAGGACATATTTTTCCTTTAATCGCTCATTCTGGGGGCACGCTTTACCGTGCAGGGCATACTGAAGCTGGCTGTGACCTTGCTAGTCTTGCAAACCTTCAACCTTTTTCAGTTATCTGCGAAATTCTAAATGATGATGGATCTATGGCCAGACTAGATGATCTTAAGAAGTTCGCAAAAAAACATAAATTAAAGATTGGATCAATTGCAGATTTGATTGAATATAGAAGAAAAAAATCTAATCTAATAAAAAAAACTAGTGAAAAAAATATAAACACGCTTTATGGCAATTTTAAACTAATGACATTTAAAGATTTCTTATCGGACTCCATTCATTTGGCATTTGTAAAAGGGAAAATAACAAAAAATAGCAACACAGTTGTTCGTGTCCATGAGCCTCTTTCAGTGTTAGATTTTTTCACCAAAACAAAACAACATTCATGGTCACCTAATGAGGCTTTAGAAAGAATTAGTAAAGAAAAATCTGGAGTACTATTATTCTTAAATTATAACGCCCAAAACAAAATAAATACTATCAAGGATCTATCTCCTAAACCTAAAAATCAAAATAACGCTTTGAGAAATTATGGTATTGGTTCTCAAATACTTGTAGATTTAGGAATTAAAAATATGAAACTTCTTGCATCTCCTAGAAAAATTCCTAGTCTTGCTGGATTTGGTTTGAATGTAAAAGAATTTATCGAAAAGTAGTTTTTATTGTTATAATATTTATTATTGAAAAGTAAAAAATTACAAAAATCCCTAAAATTCAATATTGAATACAGGGATTTTTTTTTATCTACTATGGCACTTGGGCTAATTGATTTAAAAAATAAAAAGGGAACAGTTTTAAGTCTTGATTGTGGCAAAAAAAAGATTGGGGTTGCTGTAGGAAATAATCAAATTTACACAACAGAAAAAGTCACTACCCTTATTTCAAAAACTGAACAACAACGACTTGAGTTAATAGAAAAGTTAGTCAAAAAATGGGAACCGATATATCTAGTTATTGGTTTACCAAAGAATATGGATGGTACTGCAAACGAAATGACTCGGTTTTGCCTCAATCTTTCCCGAAAAATAAAACATCGCTGCAGTATTGAGATTATCCTAATCGATGAAAGATTATCATCAATTGAAGCAGAAAATTTATTAAAAAATGAAGCTGGGGTAAAAATAAATAAAATAAACAAAAGTCTTATTGATCAAGAAGCTGCTGAAATAATTCTTAGAAATCACTTCGAAGAACTGGCGTATGAAAAAAATTGATCTTAACGTTTTATTACAAAACTTTACCGATTATTTTAAAAAAATATACAAGAAGGATTGTTATGCTATTGGTATTCAATCAGGTGGTAACCTTCTCGTCAATCACCTAAAAAAAGAAACAAAATTAAAAGAATGTGGCCATATAAATATTTCACATCATAGAGATGATCTTAAAATAAGCGGGTTCCAGGTTAAAGAAAAAAATACCAGAATTACAAAAGATATAGACAATAAAACTATTATTTTAATTGATGATGTTTTGCATACAGGGCGCACAATCAGAGCTGCAATGAATGAAATTTTTGATTTTGGAAGACCAAAAAAAATAATTTTACTAGTTCTTATAGACAGAATAGATAGAGAACTTCCAATTAATGCAGATTTTGCTGCATATAAGATAGATAGTAACTTTAAAGGGAATATTAATCTTGTCGAGTCCAACGGTAAACTGGGATTAATTATTGAAAAATAATATACAAATCAAAAAAGGGAACAAACTTAATCATCTTTTATCAATAGATGGTTTAAATCTTGAAATTATTCAAAAGATTTTCTCTACTGCGGATTCCTTTCTAAATATTGAAAAAAGAGATGTAAAAAAAGTTCCTCTTTTAAGAGGTAAAACAGTGTGTAACCTCTTTTTTGAAAATAGTACTCGCACTCGCACAACATTTGAAATTGCTGCTAAACGATTATCTGCAGATGTTATTAATCTTAATATTGCCACCTCATCGCAATCAAAGGGGGAATCAATACTCGATACGGTAAATAATTTAATAGCGATGCATTCGGATATTTTTGTAGTACGTCATAACCAATCTGGGGCGCCATATTTTATTGCAAAAAATATTAATCCAGATATTAAAGTTATCAATGCGGGAGACGGGAATCACGAGCATCCGACTCAAGGCTTATTAGATACTTATACGATCAGCAAATACAAAAAAGATTTTAGGTCCCTAAAAATAGCAATAGTTGGGGATATTAAACACTCTAGGGTTGCTCGTTCAGAAATAGCTGCATTAAATATTTTAGGAGTTCCAGAAATAAGGGTGATTGCTCCTAAAACTTTAATGCCAGCTGATGTAGAAAACCTTGGGGTTCATCCCTATAACGATCTCAAATATGGATTAAAAGGGGTTGATGTAGTGATGATGTTAAGACTCCAAAAAGAAAGGATGGATAAAGCATTAATCCCCAGTGAACATGAATATTTCAAAACATATGGTTTAAATATGAATATATTAAAACTGGCAAAAAATGATGTTATCGTTCTCCATCCAGGCCCGATGAACCGGGGGGTTGAAATTGATTCAACAGTTGCTGATTCAAAGCATGCATTAATCTTACCTCAGGTAAGTTACGGAATTGCTATTCGAATGGCAGTAATGGCTTTGTTGATGGAGAAATAATGAATTACTTATTTAAAAATATTTTAGTGTTAGATCCTTATAGCGAGATAAATACAATCACTGATGTTCTCCTAAGAAATAACAAAATTGAAGACATTAAAAAAAATATATCAATAAAACAAACTAAAAATACAAAAATAATAGACGGTAAAGATAAGATTCTGATTCCGGATATTGTTGATATCTACTGCGATCTCAAATCTCCAGGGCATGAGTATAAAGATATATTAGAAACCGAATTAAAATCAGCTTTAAAAAGTGGCCTTACCACATTAGTTTGTCATCCTAACACTGAACCGATTCTTGATGAGCCCAGCCTCATAAAAAATCTGATATCAATTTCAAAAAAAGAAGATTCAGTTAGGGTTGCGCCACTTGCAGCAATAACAAAAAAACTTGAAGGATTACAATTAGCAGAAATGATGGAACTTGAGCAAGGAGGAGCTGTTGGATTTTCTCAGGCAGAAAATTCGATTCAAGACACCAGCATACTACTCAAAGCTTTTGAATATGCTTCTACTTTTGATTTCACGCTATTTTTAAGAGCTAATGAATCAAGCTTATCTGAAAATACTTATGCAAATGAATCTCAAGTTGCAACAAGACTTGGTATAAAAGGTCAAAATAAATTAGCCGAAATTATAGAAATTCAAAAATATATAGAATTAGCGAAATTAACAAATGCAAAAATACATATTTCAAAATTATCTTGCAGAGAATCGATAGGTTTAGTCAAAAAAGCAAAATCTGAAAAAGTAAACATTACTTGTGATGTTTCAATAAATAACTTAACGTTAACTGAAAATGATATCGATAATTACAATACCCTATGCCATCTTCAGCCTCCCTTGAGGTCGGTTAAAGACAAAACAGCATTAATTCAGGGACTCAAAGATCATACAATTGATGCAATATGCTCAGACCACTGTCCTGTTGAACTAGATAGAAAACAATTGCCATTTGAGGAATCAGAGCCTGGTTCATCAAATTTTGAAACCTTTATTTCATTAGTCTTTAAAGTTGCTAATGAAAATAAAATCCCCTACTCAGAAATTATAAAAAAAATATCAATAAACCCAGCAAATATCATCAAAGAAAAATATCTAGGAATGAAAAAAAATACAAAAGCAACATTTACTATATTTGATAAATCAATTATATGGAGGCCAAACGTGGCTGATACTACAAGCTCTGGAAAAAATATTGCACATCAATACGAAATGAATGGCAAAGTAATTATGACATTTATAAATGGAAAAAATAAATACAAATATAATTGAAATGTTTTTTTTTAGGCATATAATATATTTACAACACTTAACTATTGGGAGGATAAAGTGGTAAAAACATTAATTAATTCATTATTAGGTAGTTCAAAGAAACCAGCAGCTAAAAAACCAGC
>JAYNJX010000003.1:0-84300 GCA_038110565.1 Nitrosomonadales bacterium
GGAGAGCTGGCCGAGTGGTCGAAGGCACTTCCCTGCTAAGGAAGCATACGGGTTTAAGCCTGTATCGAGGGTTCGAATCCCTCGCTCTCCGCCACTTTTTTTAAATTATGAAATATAGTAATCACTACACGCAGTCATTAATGATGATTTCAAGAATGCTTGATAATCTAATTCAGATTATTGAAAAATCAGAAAATTATTTTAATAAAAGAAAAATAAATTCAGACTTAATTGTCAACTCTAGACTTATTGTTGATATGTACCCCTTCAGCAGCCAAATACAAATAGCAACTGACATGGTAAGAAAAGGATTTGCTAGGCTTGCACAAGTTAAATCCCCATCTTATAAAGACAACGAAAAAACACTTATTCAACTTAAAGCCAGAATTATTAAAACAAAAATATTTTTAAACAAAATTGATAAGGATAAATTTAATAATGCTGAAAATCGGCCTATAGAATTCTTAATTCGCGACAAAAAATTTACATTTGCAAATGGTGATGATTATCTTAACCAATGGATTCTGCCACACTTCTTTTTTCATGTTACTACTGCATATAATATTATTAGAATAAATGGTATTAACATTGGTAAAAATGACTATATAGGCAAATAGTAAAAATTTTCTGATCTTTATTTTTTTCTTTCATTATTTCACTGCACTTAGTTTGGTGGAGGCATTCCCAGTTCTTTCTTTCCCTGCGTCAGGCAATTAGTTTTTTCTATTATTTTCATTTAACGATATAATAATGCATACGCGCCCGTAGCTCAGTTGGATAGAGTACTTGGCTACGAACCAAGGGGTCAGGAGTTCGAATCTTCTCGGGCGCGCCAAATTAAATAGTTTATTACCTGCGTCCGTAGCTCAGTTGGATAGAGCACTTGGCTTCGAACCAAGGGGTCAGGAGTTCGAATCTTCTCGGGCGCGCCATTTTTTTATTGGTTTTCATCAAACGAATCATCTAAAGATTTGATCTTATCCAGGTAATAATGACTCTCAGTAACATTATTATTATTTTTATAAAGTTTATACAATTCAAGCAAGGGATCTAGATTTGAATTATTTAGTTGAACAGATTTTTTTAAAAATAATTTTGCATAATCTTCATTAAAATTTTCCTCGGCCAGACCTAAGTAATACCAAGCATCACTGCTATCTTCATCAGCCTGTGTCCATAATTTTGATATAGCTCTTAAATTTTCCCAATCCTTATTAACAGTCGGGATAATGACTTGCATAAAAAAAGGCTTCTGATGATCAGGTAATGCCCAAAAAGGTGGCGTATTATTTTTTAAATTCTCTCCTGGTTCGTTTTCTAGCACCCGTTTAATCAACTCTGTAGGTAAACAATAAAAATAACCATCTCGCTTTCCAGGGCTTTTAAAAGTTGTGATGCCAACGAGATTGTAATCATTATCAAATAAAGCACCTCCACTTGAACCCACAGTAAAAGAGGCGCTTGTTCTTATAATAACTTCATCATGAAATGGATAAAGAGATTTTACATTTCCATTAGTTGGCAACGGCATTGGGTTATCATTTGGAAAAGTTAGACTAAAAACCTCTTCATTTAGTTTTAATGTTTTCGATGGTCTAACATTAACTGGAGTAATGGGTAAAGTGTCGAATTCTAGTATACATAAATCATTTTCCCAATCAGCATAAAACTTAACTGGGGCATAGGTTTCATGATATTTAACAGCAGTAACTCCAGATGTATTTTGAATTACATGACAGTTTGTAACCAAATGTTTAGAATCAACTGCGACCCCACTGCCGGTTCCAGACGACCCATCAGGATAGCTTACCCAAATTTGGGCCATCGATTTATTTAACTCAAAAAGTTCAAATTGCTTCGGATATGAATATACATTCAGAGAAATGAATAAAAAAAATATAAATTTCATTATGCAAAGTTCTATCAAATAGAAAAGATAATAGTTTGTACTTTTTTTTGGATTAAAGTTGCAAGTTTTTGAGGAATTAGGAAATGTAAGCTACTTGCTATAAAAAATGATGGTAGGGTGTGCGAGATTCGAACTCGCGACCAACGGATTAAAAGTCCGCTGCTCTACCAACTGAGCTAACACCCCATAAATCAAACCGTCGATTATGGCCCAAAACGTAACTTTGGTCAATAATGATAATGGGGTTTTATCGCATGCCTGGAAATTTACCTGCCAAACCTCTCATCAATTTACTAATACCACCTTTAGAAAACATTTTCATCATTTTTCGCATTTGTTCGTACTGAGTTAACAATCGATTAATATCCTGTACTTGCGTTCCAGATCCAGCAGCAATCCTAAGTTTTCTTTTTGCTTTTATAAGATCAGGAAAGCGTCTTTCTTCTATAGTCATAGAATTAATTATTGCTTCAATCTGCATTAATGACTTGTCGCCATCTTCTGCATTAATTTTTGGCTGGGCCTGTCCAAACATTTGAGTGGGGAGTTTATCCATCATCGCTCCTACACCACCCATTTTTTTCATTTGCGTAATTTGGTTTTTAAAATCTTCTAAATCAAAGTTCTTTCCTGAGCTAACTTTTTCTGCTAACTTCTGAGCTTCTTTTTGATCTATCTTTTGCTGTGCTTCTTCAACCAAGCCCACAATATCACCCATACCAAGGATTCTTGAGGCTAGGCGATCAGGATGAAATGGATCTAATCCGTTTACTTTCTCACTAATACCAACAAATTTAATAGGTTTACCAGTAATATGTTTTACCGATAAAGCTGCACCCCCCCGAGAATCTCCATCCAATTTAGTTAAGACTATCCCCGTTAATGAAAGCGCCTCGTTAAATGCTTTTGCAGTATTAACCGCATCTTGACCTTGCATAGAATCAACAACAAATAATGTTTCGGCTGGATTTAAAAATTTATGTAAACTTTTAATTTCCTTCATCATCATTTCATCAATCGCAAGACGTCCTGCCGTATCAAAAATGACAACATCAAAAAACTGTTTTTTTGCATAATCAATAACATCTTTAGCAATATTCAATGGCTTTTCTTTTTCTGAAGAATCATAACAATCAACATTAATACTTTTTGCCAAAGTTTTGAGTTGCTCAATTGCTGCGGGTCGATATACATCAGCACTTACTAAAAGAACCTTTTTCTTCTCTTTTTCAGTTAATAGTTTTGCTAATTTTGCAGCAGTGGTTGTCTTACCAGAACCTTGAAGCCCTGCCATTAAGATAACCGCAGGGGGTTTAGTTGACAGATTTAATGGTTCATTTTCAGGACCCATTAAGTTAGTTAATTCATCTTGTACAACTTTAACAATTGCATCACCAGGGGAAACTGTTTTCAGAACTTCTGTACCGATTACCTTTTCTTTTACTTGATCAATGAAGTGCTTTACAACAGGAATGGCTACATCAGCTTCAATGAGAGCAATCCTTACTTCCCTCATCGCATCACTAATATTATCTTCAGAAAATCTTGACTGACCAGATATTTTTCTAACAACAGATTGTAATTTTTCGCTTAAATTTTCAAACATATTCTTTTTATCACTTATAATTAATTATTATTCTAATGCATTAATAAAAATTATGGCTTATTGGATTATCATTTTCGCTGCTCTTTCTTTTTATGCTTCAAGTTTTTTTGTAAAAGCAAATAAAGCCAATTTTACTTTATTGAAAAATTTACTTGTTCTCTTAGGCTTAATTGCCGAAGGAACCCTAATCAAAATTGACACTTTTAGCACTAATGTTAATTTAAATTTTTCAAATTCACTTTTAATAATAAATTTCTTTACAGTATTGTTTTATCTCATTCATGACATAAAAATAAAAAATAAAGGCTTAGATTATCTTATCTTAGTACCAACTTTATTTTTAATTGCTATTCACCCTTTTATAAATCAAGACCACTTTCTCAGAGAAAGTAGCTCTATTTTTTATATTACCCATATTCTTACAGCTATCATTGGGTATGGTCTTTTAACTTATGCCGCAGTTTTTTCAATATTTGTTTTATTATTAGAAAAAAATTTACATAACAAAACTATTAACTCTAATTTTAGAAGTGATAAGTCCCTGTTAGGACTGGAAAGTTATTTATACAAAATCAATATACTCGTTTTTTTGTTATTATCTTTTATTATCATTTCGGGTTTATTTTTCTCAAAAGAATTATTTGATCAACCTTTTATATTTAATCATAAAACTTTTTTTTCAGTTCTTGCTTGGTTTACCTATGCTTACTTTTTTTATGGAAAATATAATTATGGTTGGCGGGGCAAAAAAGCAATCAATATCTTATTAGCAGCTTTTGTTTTTTTAGTATTATCTTATTTTGGTTCTAAATTTGTTTTAGAGATAATATTGCATCGCTAATCTAATAAACTAATTTCAGGCCAATTTTTCTCTATTGCTATCTTTTTTAAAATTTCGTCAGGGTTAACCACCACAGGATTAGTTACAATTTCTAAAAGTGGGATGTCATTCTGTGAATCAGAGTAAAAAAAAGTTTTATCAAAGCTATCTAATTTTTGGTTATGCATTGCTAACCATTCTTTAATTCTAATTACCTTTCCTTCTTGGAAACTTGGAGTTCCTTTAACCTTTCCAGTAAACTCTCCCTCTTGTTGTTCTGGATCGGTACCAATTAAATTTTGAATTCCAATTTCATTTGCAATTGGTTTTGTAATATATGAATTTGTTGCTGTAATAATTATGCACAAATCTTTATTTTCTTGGTGCCGCTTAACCAAATCTCTAGCTTTATTTGAGATTAATGGTTTAATAACTTGACTAAGATACTCATCCCTTAATTGGTCCAACTTTTTTCTTTTATTATTTTTTAATGGTCTAAATTGAAATTCACAAAATTCATAAATATCTAAAATCCCGTTTTTATATTCTTGATAAAATTTTTCGTTTTTGCTGGTATGCTCTTCCTCATCTAAGAGCCCCTTAGAAATTAGAAACTTAGCCCAATTGTAATCAGAGTCACCACGTAATAGAGTGTTATCAAGATCGAATAAAGCTAAATTCATAAAATATTTATACTTGAGGATGAGCGCGACTAGAATTTGAAAATAATTTATTTAGTGCATTAATGTATGCTTTTGCAGATGCAATCACAATATCAGTATCAGCTCCTTGCCCATTGACCACACGCCCGCCTTTAGCAAGTCTTACAGTTACCTCACCTTGAGAATCACTTCCCATGGTGATATTGTTAACTGAAAAAAGTAATAGTTCAGCTTCTGAGTTCACTATTTTTTCAACAGCTTTAAAGGTAGCATCAACAGCACCGCCACCATTGGATGAAGAACTACATTCTTTTCCATTCATCGTTATCACAACTTCAGAATGTGGCTGTTTATTTATTTCAGAGGAAGTTTTTAAATCAACCAGTTTAAAAGTATCAACATTCTCAGAAATATATTCTTCACTTATTAATGCATGGATATCTTCATCAAAAATTTCAGATTTCTTATCTGCTAAATTTTTAAATCTTTCAAAAGCTGCGTTCAATATTTCATCTGACTCAATATTTATACCTAACTCATTTAGTCTATTTTTAAATGCATTTCGACCAGACAATTTTCCTAATGAAATTTTGTTTGCCCCCCAGCCAACGTCTTGTGCTCTCATTATTTCATATGTCTCACGATGTTTAAGCACCCCATCCTGATGAATCCCAGACTCATGCGCAAAAGCATTAGCGCCCACTATTGCTTTATTCGGTTGAACTGGGTAGCCAGTAATTGTAGAAACTAATTTTGAAGTCGGTACTATAAATTCAGTATTGATTGAAGAATCAATATTAAATATATCCTTGCGCGTTTTAACAGTCATGACAATTTCTTCTAGACTAGCATTACCCGCACGCTCACCTAAGCCATTAATAGTGCATTCTACTTGTCTTGCCCCATTAATTACTGCAGAAAGAGAATTAGCAACTGCTAAACCAAGATCATTATGACAATGTGTGGACCAAATTACTTGATTTGAGTTAGGAACTAAGTCTATTAGAGTTTTAATACGCTCTCCCCACTGAAACGGAATAGAGTAGCCAACTGTATCAGGGACATTAATTGTTTTTGCTCCAGCCTGAATCACTGCATCAAACACCTCAACCAAAAAAGGAATTTCAGATCGCACCGCATCTTCTGCAGAGAACTCAACATCATCAGTATAATTTAATGCCCACTTTACAGCCTCAACTGCTCTTTTAAGTACCTCGCCGGGTTTCATGCGCAGTTTATTTTCCATATGAATCGGGCTAGTGGCAATAAAAGTATGAATTCTTCCAAACTTAGCAGAGCTGATTGCCGACCCCGCTCTTTCAATATCTTTTTCAACAGCTCTTGCAAGAGAACATACAGTTGAATTTTTTATCTTTTGAGAAACTGCTTTCACTGACTCAAAATCACCTGGGCTTGCCGCAGCAAATCCAGCTTCAATAACATCAACACCTAATTTTTCTAACTGAAGTGCAATACGAACTTTCTCCTCCTGTGTCATAGAGGCTCCAGGACTTTGCTCTCCATCTCTTAATGTCGTATCAAAAATTATTAATTTATTTTTTTTCTCTGTCATTTTTAATTCGAAAATTTTCTTTAAAGTAAGATATATAGCCTGAAATTAAGTAACCAAAAAGCATCAGAAAAAATATCTCAGCAGGGCTATGTGATACTAATGCAAAAGCCAAAATAATAAATAGAATCCATAACGTTGAAACACTATTTCTTAAATTAAGATCTTTACCACTGTAATAATGTAAATCAGTTACCATAGACAAAGCCGCAATAATAGTCATTAGCCAAGCAAACCATTCCATCTGAAAGAAATTTAAAAATTTATCATTACCAGAAATGCCATGATCAATACAGACCCATATAAATGATGCAATTAATGCTGCAGCTGCAGGAGAAGGTAATCCATAAAAATATTTTTTTTCATTAAGGTCTAATTTTGTATTAAATCTAGCCAATCTAAATGCCGCACAAGCACAATAAATGAATGCGGCAACCCACCCTAATCTTCCAAGTGGTTTGAGTGCCCAAATATAAATTATCATTGCAGGAGCAACTCCAAATGAAACCATATCAGACAAGCTGTCATACTCTGCTCCAAATTTACTGGATGTATTTGTTAATCTTGCAACACGCCCATCTAAGCCGTCCATGCACAAAGCTATAAAAATTGAAATAGCTGCCATTTCAAATTTTCCATTCATCGCATGCAGGATTGAGAAAAATCCAAAAAAAAGTGCGGCTGTTGTAATAAGATTTGGCAACAAATAAAAGCCTTGTTTTGTTACCTTGTTTTTTATTTTTTGTTGATTAATTTTATCTAAATTCATAATAAATAAATTCTATCCTACTAATCGGCTTTTTTCATCGATTATTAACCTTAATCTAAATTATAATTGTCATAGATCAACTAAATACTTTTTCATGACATTTACATTAGATAATTTAGATAAAAAATCAAGAGCAGCGACTCTAGAATTAAAACATGGAGTTTTGCACACCCCTGCTTTTATGCCAGTTGGCACTTACGGTGCAGTTAAATCAATCATGCCAAAAACTTTAAAGGAAATGAACTTTGAGATTATCTTGGGCAACACTTATCATCTCTGGCTTAGACCTGGGGAAGAGGTTATAAGAACTCATGATGGATTACATAAATTTATTAATTGGGATCGTCCGATTTTAACCGACTCTGGTGGATTCCAAGTTTGGAGTCTTGGAAAGTTAAGAAAAATTAATGAAGAGGGAGTTAGTTTTAAATCTCCCATCAATGGAGATCAATGCTTTTTAAGTCCTGAAATATCAATGCAAATACAAACTACTCTTAACTCTGATATTGCGATGATATTTGATGAATGTACAAATTATCCGGCAACTTTTGAAGAAGCTAAAAAATCAATGGAGTTAAGTTTGAGATGGGCCCAAAGATCCAAGGATGCTTATAACTCAGGCAACAAGTTATTTGGCATTGTTCAAGGAGGTATGCATGAAGAATTAAGAGAAATTTCTTTAGATGGATTAAAAAAAATTGGTTTTGACGGCTATGCTATTGGAGGCTTATCTGTTGGAGAACCAAAGTCTGAAATGAAAAAAATCATTAAGTTCCTTTCTAATAAACTTCCCTCTGATTATCCTCGCTACCTTATGGGCGTCGGCACCCCAGAAGACATTTTATTTTCAATCGAAAATGGTATTGATATGTTTGATTGTGTAATGCCTACGCGGAATGCAAGAAATGGTTGGTTATTTACACGTCATGGGGACCTAAAAATTAAAAATAGTTCCTATAAGAATGATACAAAACCAATAGATAAAGACTGTCAATGTTACACTTGCCAGAATTTTTCCAGAGCATACTTACATCACCTTTTTAAAATAGGTGAAATGCTTGGCTCTATTCTTAATACAACTCACAATCTTTTCTTTTATAAAGAAATGATGAACCATGCAAGAGAATCGATACTAAAAAATGATTTTAATACCTTTAAAATAAACTTTTTAGAAAAAAGAAAATCGAATAATCTCTAGATTTAAATATATGTTAATATCTCTCTCTTTATGAATACTGAAAGGTTTTAATGATTTCTCTAGCATTCGCAAACTCTCAAGGGGCTGCTTCTGAAGGATTGATGGGGCTTATACCTTTCGTTATTATTTTTATTCTGTTTTACTTTATGCTTATTCGTCCACAAATGAAGCAGGCCAAAGCCCATAAACAAATGCTAGAAGGACTTAAAATTAACGATGAAGTAATTCTCAATGGCGGTATTCTAGGTACCATTAATAAGATCACTGATCAATTCCTATTAATAAAAATTGCGGATAACACTGAAATAAAAATCCAAAAAAATGCAGTCCAAACAGTTTTAGACAAGGGAACTATTAAGTCTATAAAATGAACCAATACCCTCGCTGGAAAAATATAACTATCCTCATAGTTGTTGTATTATCGATTCTTTATGCGCTACCAAACTTATTTGGTGAAAAACCTGCGTTACAAATTATGTCAACCAAAAGTGGGGAAAAACTAGATAAAATTGTCATTAATCAAGCAGAAGACGCTCTAAAAAATAATGGAATCTTAGTTGATGGCATAATTATTGAAGAATATAACGCCTCCTTCAAACTTCAAACTAATGAAGATCAACTTAAGTCGAAAACCATTTTAGAGGATACACTAGGTCCAAATTTTGTAATCGCTTTAAATCTCCTCCCAAATACGCCTAGGTGGCTTTCTTTTGTGGGGGCTAAGCCAATGTACCTTGGATTAGATTTAAGAGGTGGCGTACATTTTCTAATGCAGGTAGATCTTACAAATATTACGAATAAGCAGTCTACTTCTGTTATTAATGATTTTAGAACCACACTTCGCGAAAATAAGATCCGCTACCAAAGCATTTCTCAGGATAATGGCATTATCTCTATTCAATTTAATTCTGATAAAGACCTAACCCTTGGGAAGAATTTACTGCTTAACTCAAATTCTGATTTTAAATTCCAAAAAAAGATAAATTTGGGCGCTGCTAGCAAATATGATTCTAAAACAATTACTGATAATCAAACTTTTATTTTACAGATTAAGGATAGTGATAAGTCACAAGAAGATACAACACAATTTGCAATTAAACAAAATTTAGAAACACTTAATAACCGGATTAATGAGCTTGGAGTTGCAGAACCTGTCATCCAGCAACAAGGAAGCAATCGAATTATCGTGCAACTTCCTGGGGTCCAAGATACTGCAAAGGCAAAAGAAATCATTGGCCGCACTGCATTGCTGGAAATGAGGATGGTTGATGAAGAAGCAAATTCAGAAATCATACAAAAAGCCGTAGAAGGTAACTTGCCGGTTGGGCGAGAACTTTACTATGACCGTCAGCATAATCCAATCCTAGTAAAAAAAGAGGTGATTTTGACTGGGGAAAATATTAACAATGCTGGACCATCTGTTGATCAAAAAACAGGACAATCGATCGTTTCTCTTAATCTTGATAACCATGGTGCTTCCATTTTTAAAACAGTCACGCGGGATAATGTTGGTAAAAGAATTGCTATTTTATTAATTGAGAAAAATATAACTGAAGTCGTTACGGCCCCAGTTATTAAAACTGAAATAGGCGGTGGGCGTGTTCAAATTACAGGAATGAAAAACATTCAAGAAGCAACAGACGTTTCTTTACTCCTCAGAGCAGGTTCACTTGCAGCTCCAATGGAAATAGTTGAAGAAAGAACTGTTGGGCCAAGTATGGGTAAAGAGAATATTGAAAGAGGAGTTCTTTCAACATTCTGGGGTTTTATTGCGGTGATTGTTTTAATGATTATTTATTACATGACTTTTGGACTAATCTCCTCATTTGCTTTGGGCATTAATCTTGTAATGCTAATTGCAATTTTATCGCTTATACAGGCTACTGTTACTTTGCCTGGTCTCGCCGCAATGGCTCTTACTGTGGGGATGGCAATTGATGCAAACGTTTTAATTAATGAGCGGATCCGAGATGAAATAAGAAACGGAAATACCCCGCAAGCAAGTATCTTTATGGGGTATGAAAAAGCTTGGGGGACAATTTTAGATTCAAATGTCACAACTTTAATTGCGGGTCTTGCACTATTCATGTTTGGTTCAGGTCCAATAAAAGGTTTCGCTGTAGTTCATGTTTTGGGTATTCTCACTTCGATGTTCTCTGCAATCCTTGTTTCTCGTGCCCTAGTAAATCTTCACTATGGGTCTCGACGTAAGATTGAAAAAATTAATATTGGTGAAATTTACAAAGTAGAAAATTAATTATGGAATTTTTTAGGGTAAAAAAAGATATCAACTTTATGAGGTACAACAAAATATCTGCTGTTATTTCAGTGGTAACCTTTGTGATGGCTATTTTCTTTTTAGTTACAAAGAATTTAAATTATGGAGTGGACTTTACGGGCGGCACTATTATTGAGGTTAGCTATAAAGAACAAGCTAATTTAGATCAAATTAGAGAACATTTAACTGGACTTAATTTTAGTGATTTTCAAGTCCAAAATTTTGGTTCTAATAGAGATGTTTTAATTAAATTGCCTCTTATTAAAGATAAGAGCATTAGCGAACTCTCAGAATATGTTAATAATGAATTAACTAAACTAGAACATGAATTTACAATCAATCGCGTCGAGTCTGTTGGAGGCCAAGTCGGAGATGAGCTTTTTGAAAATGGAGCCATGGCAATTCTTTTTGTCTGCCTCGGCATTATCCTATACCTTTCACTTCGATTTGAATGGCGCTTTGCTCTTTCAGCAGTGATTGCAAACATGCATGATGTAATTATTATCTTAGGTTTTTTTGCATTTTTTCAATGGGAATTTAACTTAACTGTACTTGCAGCAATTCTTGCTGTGCTAGGTTATTCAGTAAACGAATCTGTTGTAGTGTTTGATCGTGTGAGAGAAAATTTTAAAAAAATGCGAAAAGCATCAGTTGTAGAAGTCATTAATAATGCTATCACTCGAACAATGTCTAGAACAATTATGACACACCTGTCGACACAAACTGTCGTAATCTCAATGCTCATCTTCGGAGGAGAAACATTACACAACTTTGCTCTTGCATTAACAATTGGAATCTTGTTTGGAATTTATTCTTCAATTATGGTTGGCTGCCCAATAGCTATATGGCTTGGAACAAATCGAACAAATTTAGTGACTTCACAAGCAAACTCTGAAAAAACAGATATATAATTAATTATTGTGATTAATTTAGATTTATCTATTCAAATCTTTATTTTATTTTTATTGCTGTTAACGTCAGCATTCTTTTCAATCGCTGAAACAAGTTTAATGGCAATGAATAGAATACGCTTAAATACTTTAAAAAATAATGGGCAAAGATCTGCTCTCTTAGCATACAAACTTCTTCAGCAAACTGATAAACTGCTGAGCGTTATTTTAATCTGCAACAACCTGTCAAATGCAGCAGCGGCAGCTCTTGTTACAGTTATTTCTTTCCAATTATTTCAAAATAATGATCTTGTCTTATTACTATCCACCCTGTCTGTAACTTTTTTAATTGTTGTATTTAGTGAAATTTCTCCAAAAGTAATCGCAGCTGCAAATCCAGAAAAAATAGGGCTTTTTTGTAGCTATATACTCTACCCATTATTAAAGCTTATGTATCCGATTGTTCTGATTATTAATTTATTTGTGCTTACAGTCTTAAAATTATTCAATATCAAACTTAACTTTTCAAATAAAAATTTAATCACGATGGAAGATCTAAAGACTGTAATCTCTGAATCATCAAGCTACTTAAATCAAAAAAATCAATCAATTTTTATGAATTTAATCAATATCGAGGAAGATACAGTTGATGATGCAATGACTCCTCACACCCAGGTTGAATCTATTAATATCAACTCTTCAATCGACGAAACCATAGAAAAAATTAAAAATTTTCATCATCACAATATTATTGTTCGTGATGAAAATAATTTAATTATTGGAATTCTAGAAATAAATAAACTCATTCAATTTCTCAATCATAAAGATGAAATAACAGTTGATACAATAAAAGAGGTGCTCGAAGACCCTGTTTTTATTGCATCTGGAACATCTATGCTTAAGCAATTACAATCTTTCCAGGATCAAAAAAATAAAATATCACTAATAGTCAATGAACATGGTGAGTTTATTGGCTTGATTACTTTAGAAGATATTTTGGAGGAAATTATTGGAGACTTCAAATTAACATTACCCACCGAAGATTCAAAAATAATTGACGATGAAGACGGATGGATTGTAGAAAGCGGTATTAGTCTCAAAAAACTAAATAAACAACTATCATTGCAATTAGAAGCTAAAAATTCTAAGACGCTTAACGGCTTAATTTTAGAATACTTTGAAACCATTCCTGAAACAGATACCAGCTTTAGGCTTCAGGATATAACAATGGAAATAATTAACGCCCAAGAAAAAAATATAAAAACTGTAAAAATATATAAATAAATATGCCTGCAGAAAAAATTAAAACAATTTCTAAAAGCTCCACCAATACTAAACTTCCGGATCTATATAAAGTCCTTATTTTAAATGATGATTACACACCAATGGAGTTTGTAGTATTAGTTATCCAATCTATATTTAATAAAAGTCAAGACGAAGCTACAAGAATTATGCTTAAAATTCACAATGAAGGAATGGGAGTATGTGGTATTTATCCTTTTGATATTGCTGAAATGAAAATGAATCAGGTATTAAAATTTGCAAAAGATTCAGAACACCCCTTGCAAAGTATCATAGAAAAGATATGATTAAAACAATATGATTGCACAAGAGCTAGAAGTCAGTTTACATATGGCATTTATGAATGCCAGACAACAACGACATGAATTAATTACTGTCGAACATCTCCTTTTAGCTCTTATCGATAATCCTTCTGCATCTGAAGTTCTTAAAGCATGTGGGGTGAATTTTCAAAAGCTTAAAAATGAATTATTAGCTCATATAGAAGAGCATACCCCCATCGTGAATGGAGAAAGTGAAGTTGATACTCAACCTACCCTTGGCTTTCAAAGGGTCATACAGAGAGCCATGCTGCATGTTCAGTCATCTGGAAAAAAAGAAGTAACTGGTGCAAATGTTTTAGTAGCTATATACGGAGAAAAAGACTCGCATGCAGTTTACTTTTTACATCAACAAGGTGTGGCTAGATTAGATATTGTTAATTTCATCGCCCACGGAATATCGAAAGATACTGACTTAGAAAAAGAAGAAAAATCTATTGCAAACGAGGAAAGTAATTTAAATAAAGACGAAACAAAAAACATAGAAACCTATGCAATTAATTTAAATAAACTAGCTCTAAATAAAAAAATTGATCCCGTTATCGGAAGAGATGCAGAAATTGAAAGAGTCGTGCAGATACTATGTAGAAGAAGAAAAAATAACCCTCTACTTGTTGGTGATGCAGGAGTTGGTAAAACTGCAATTGCAGAAGGTATAGCAAAAAAAATAGTTGATAAAGATATTCCACAGGTTCTAGAAAATAAAATTATTTACTCTTTGGATCTAGGTGCATTAATCGCGGGAACAAAATATAGAGGTGACTTTGAACAAAGGTTAAAAAATGTTCTCAAGCAACTCGAAGAAAATGAAAATGCAATTATATTCATTGATGAGATACATACCATCATAGGTGCTGGCTCTGCAAGCGGGGGCACTCTAGATGCGTCAAATATCTTAAAACCGGCATTAAACAAAGGTCAATTAAAATGTATAGGTGCCACTACATATCAAGAATATAGAACTATATTTGAAAAAGATCATGCGTTATCAAGAAGATTTCAAAAGATAGACGTTACAGAGCCAGATATACAAACATCGATTGAAATACTGCGGGGTCTAAAAGAAAATTTTGAAAACTTTCATAATTTAAAATTTTCAGATCAAGCTCTAGTGTCTGCTGTTGAACTATCAGCAAAATACATAAACGATCGACAACTACCAGATAAAGCAATTGATATAATTGATGAGGCCGGAGCCCTTCAGCGCATTAAACCAGAAAAAAAACAAAAACAAACTATTACGTCCAAAGAAATTGAAGAGGTTATTTCTAAGATTACTAAGATTCCAGCAAAAAATATTAATAAAGACGATAAAGATTTACTTAGAAATTTAGAAAGAAATTTAAAAGCTATCATTTTTGGACAAGATGAAGCAATCGAAAAACTTTCTACCGCAATCAAAATGTCTCGCAGTGGCCTGCTTGCTGATAATAAACCTATCGGAAGCTTTTTATTTAGTGGTCCAACAGGTGTAGGTAAGACAGAGGTTGCAAAACAATTAGCCTATACACTTGGAATTGAACTGATCAGGATTGATATGAGTGAATATATGGAAAGGCATTCTGTTTCAAAAATAATTGGAGCCCCTCCAGGCTATGTTGGTTTTGATCAAGGCGGTATCTTGACAGAATCAGTAAATAAAAATCCATACTCTATTTTATTATTAGACGAAATTGAAAAAGCTCATCCTGATGTCCAAAATATTCTTCTTCAAGTAATGGATAACGGATTTCTAACTGACAGCAACGGTAGAAAAATAGATTTTAGAAATGTAACACTTATTATGACAACGAATGTCGGTGCTGAATCTCTATCTAAATCATCTTTTGGTTTTACTAACTCCAAAGAAAAAGGAGACGAGAAAATCGATATTCAAAAATCATTTAGTCCTGAATTTAGAAACAGGATTGATGCGATTGTATCTTTTGCTCCTCTAGAACATAAAGTAATTTTAAAGATTGTTGATAAATTTTTAATGCAGCTTGAGAATCAGTTACATGATAAAAAAGTTGACGTTGAATTTACATCAAAAATAAAAGACTATCTTGCAAAAAATGGTTTTGATCAAAACCTCGGCGCTAGGCCCATGACAAGATTAATTCAAGATACAATTCGCAAAGCATTAGCTGATGAACTACTTTTTGGTGCTCTTTCTAAAGGCGGAGAGGTTGAGATTGATATAGATGATAATGACAAAATAAAACTCAATATCAAGTCAAAACCTAAATCTAAAACCGTTAGCTCGGTTTAATCATTATTGCTTTATAGCATTCAGTTTCTATAATTACCTGGTACCATCGTTGAATATTTAAGAGACTCAATTCTGAAAATTTTTTTGGGTCGACAAGTATTAACTGCCTAATAAATGGAAATATAGCGATATCCGCTGCGGAAATATTTTTTCCAAACATAAATTTATTTAAATTTAGAAGGTTTTCGATTTTATCTAAAAAATTTTTGCACATTAACAGATAATTCATTTTTTTATTTAAATTTAATTCGTACTTATAGGCATCTAGATTTTTTTTAAAACTTGTATCATTTTCGTTTATCAATTGATTTATTTCTTCTTTAAATGCTTCTGGAAAATATTTTTCAGTGCTATTAGTTTGATTAAAAACCCATAGCATAATTTCAAGACTTTCATCAATAACATTACCATTTTTAAGCACCAAGACCGGAACTGTAGCTTTTGCGCTTAACCTAAAAAGATCATTTGGTTTATCCTTCAGTGATATTTCCATCAAACTAAATTTTATTGATTCTAAAACAAGGGCAAATCTTGCCCGTATCGCATAAGGACACCTACGATATGAAAACAAAAAGTTTTCGTTAGCTTGAAATCCTTTTGTGTATATCATGAATCAGTTTTGGACCAGAGTATATAAAGCCTGTATATATTTGAATCAGATCAGCACCTAATTTCAATCTTTTTTCTGCATCGTCGGGGCACATTATTCCACCTACACTGATTAGAAATAATTTATTCTTAGATATTAATTTACACTTCTTTAAAAGCGCCTCAGATTTTTTTTTAAGAGGTTCACCTGAAACACCGCCGGGATAATCCTGATATTTAATATCAATTTCATCTTTATCTACTGTAGTATTAGTTAATATTAAGCCATCAATATTAAATCGAATTGCTTCCTTTATTAAACTTTTTAGGTTTTCATCGGATATATCTGGAGAAATTTTTAAAAATATGGGAATAATTATTTTCTTTATTTTTAAAAGTCTCGTTCTCTCTAAATCAATTTTTTTTAAAAATTTTACTAAATTTTGTGAAGTGTGTAGGTCCCTTAAATTTTTGGTATTAGGAGAAGATATGTTGATTGTAAAATAATCAGCATATTTATATGTTTTTTTCATAACTTTTAAATAATCATCAACTGCATTTTTTAATGGGGTGAAGTAGTTCTTACCAATATTTATGCCTAGCGTAACTCCCCTATTAGATTTTTTTATATTTTCTATAAATTTTTTTATACCGACATTATTAAATCCAAATGAATTTAATAAGGCTTTATTCTTAACATCTCTAAATAATCTAGGCTTTATATTTCCTGGTTGTGATTTTGGTGTCACCGTACCTACTTCCAAGAAACCAAATCCTAATTTAGAAAAAACATTAATATACTCTGCATTCTTATCTAGCCCTGCAGCAAGGCCTATTTTATTTTTAAAAATTACAGATTGTATTCTTTTCTTATTTACATCCTCATATGAACGCTGTCTAATTAAACCAATACGTTCAAAAATGCTTAACATCATAAGTGCGATTGAGTGACTGGATTCAGCAGGTATTAAAAATAGTAAATTTCTGATTAATGGATATATTTTATTCATCTTTAAATAGTATCTTTAATATTTACCCATGAATATACTTTATCTTGTTCAATATAATCAAATTCAAATGAGTTTTTTATACCAAATTCTTCCAATTCATATTCTATCCGCTCTTTAGAATTATTATTCTTACTCATATGGCAAAAAATTACTTTTGTAGCTTCCTGATCTTTTAAATGGCATAAAAAATCACATGTTTGCTTATTACTTAAATGACCATAGTTACTGAGTATTCTAGTTTTTAAAACTTGAGGATAACCTGACTCTTGTAACATTTTTTCATCATGATTAGCCTCAATAACCAAAAAATCAAGTTCTGCATACTTTTTAATAATTTCATTAGATATTTTTCCAGTATCAGTAAGGATACCTATACTCTGAAGCTTATCAGTAACAACAAACTGACATGATTCATTTGCATCATGCGATGTAAAGACCGGGGTAATATATAGATCACAAATACTAAATTCACTATTTGTTATTAAGATTATATCTTCATCTCCTCTAAATTTTTTTGCTGTACCATATGAACAGTAAATTGGAATATTATGAGTTTTTGATAGCTTAGAAGCAGATCTGATATGATCTTCATGCTCATGAGAAATTAACATTGCAGTAATTTCCTCTGGCTTTACTGATATCTTTTCTAACCGGGAATATGTCTCTTTTTGATTGAATCCTGAATCTATCATCAGAATTGTTTTGTCTTTCTTGATCAGGAAAGAATTTCCTTCGCTTCCGCTTCCAAGCGAGGCAAATGAAATCATTTTAAATATTCATAAATTATATTAACGACTGACTGAGCTGTTTTCGTTTTATTAATTGTCTCATCAGGGTAATCAATAAATACTTTTGAGCCCTCTGCGTTTTCTAACAATCTGACGCGATATCTTTTTTCATCCTTACTAATACCCTCTTCATGATCATCTCCCCAGTTGCTTAAGAAAGGTAATTTTTCTTCCCAAGTTTTTTCAGACCAAGATTTTTCTTTTTTTACTAGCTTATCTGATCCCTCTTCACCCTGAAGCTCTTTTTTATATTTTTCCTGACCTTCGGCGTCATCAGATTTTTTTTCTTCATCATCATTCCAGAATGCGAGCTTATCAATTATCCCTTTTTTATTTTTTTTCTTTTGGGAATTTTCATCTATTTCCAAATTGCTATATTTAATATAAAAAATTCCTTTTGATCTGTTCTTATCAACAACCTCAAATCCAACCATATCAATTGCCAAAGAAAGTTTTCTCCAAGACCTTTGGTAAGAATCAAGCAACTGAATATATTTATAACCTTCGCCATCCAACAACTCAGCTTTTTTTATTTCTTTAGCCTCATCTAATTTACCCTTTGCAGCAAGATCTGAGGTCCCCAACTTAACCATTAATCTTCTGAGTAATTCATAATTAATCTCTAAATCATCTTCTTTAAAATTACTAATTTGGTCTGTTTTCTTTTTGAGATCAGCGTCATCTGCTTTGTATTCTTGAATTTGATAAACGGTGTCAGGATTAACGCTTCCTTCATAATGTTTTTTCTTTCTCTCTTGATGGTCTTCAAGTCCTTTAAGTAAACTGCGTTGAGATAGATACACCTCAACCGTTCCCTCATCTGAGCCTTTTTCAATTCGAGTTCTAAATTTTCTCTTGGTTGAAGTATTGGCTAGTGCATCTAACCAAGCGTCAAAGCCTTCCAGGCCTCCTTTATCTTTATTTATTTCGGCTTCAGATAGCCATTCAGTTTCAAGAATTCCCGTTATTTTTGAGTCTTTTGCAATTCTAAAACCCATGTCTTCCCAAAAGCTTTCAACAGAGCTCCATACGGCCTCATAATCACCATTAATAACTAACCAGCGCATATTACCTGATTTAACAACTCGAATCTGATTTTCATTTTTTATTAATTTCTCAGTTCCAGCTTGTTGTTTTTCAAAATCTTTATATGAGGTTGGTCTACCCTCAATTTGGTAAGTATTGTTAGTCGATACTTCACTGAGATCCGGTGGGACTTCTAATTTTTTGGCTTTTTTTGAGCTAACATAGTCTGGCTGAGTTACCTTATCAATAATTGGAAGATCTTCAACACTCGAACATGCAGTAAAAAAAATAAATACTAGGAATAAAGAAATAAATCTAGTAATCATAAGTAGCCTTCGAATAGAGAATGATATTTTTTTGCCAATTCAACCAATGGAAGTCTTATACCATTCTTAATTAAGCCTTTCTTGTTAAGAACCCATTTAACAGGAATAGGATTTGCTTCAACAAATAAATTTTTATGTAGATGTTGAACTTCTCTATCAATTTTATCTGCTTCTTCAAATTTTTGATTAGCAATATGCATGCACATTTGATGCATTTTAAGAGGTTCCAAATTCGCAGTTACAGAAATAATACCATGTCCGCCTAACTTTAAAAATTCACATGACGTAAGGTCATCACCACTATAAAGAAGGAAATCTTTATCAACTTTATCAATAATATTTTTTAATCGATTAATATCACCAGTAGCATCTTTGATCCCTACTATATTTTTTAAGCGTGAAAGTTCGAGTATTGTCTCGTCTGTCAAATCAACAACCGTTCTGGATGGCACGTTATATAAAATTTGTGGAATATCAACCGAATCATTGATCATTTTAAAGTGCTGATAGAGTCCTTCCTGTGGAGGTTTGTTATAGTAAGGCACAACAATAAGTGCCGCATCTGCGCCTACTATTTTTGCTTCTTTGGTCAAGTAAATGGCTTCTGCTGTTGAATTAGCTCCCGTTCCAGCAATAACTGGTATTTTTTTATTTACATACTCAACCGTAAATTTTACAAGTTGAATATGTTCTTCAAATGTCAAAGTGGGTGATTCACCCGAAGTGCCGACGATGACAATAGCGTCGGATTTATTAACAATATGAAAATCAATTAGATTTTTTAAAGAATCAAAATCGAGTGAACCATCTGGGTTCATTGGGCTCACAATTGCAACAGCACTGCCTTTAAACATTGTATTTTGTAAATTATTTTAAAGTTGCATTTTACAATGAATGCTTTTGTTTATGGTGAAAATTCTAACCTTAAATATAACTAAATATTATTTAATAATTATTTTTTATTCTTTTAGATTATATAAAAAAAGGGTATATTTTCCATGTTTAAGCTCAAGTTCAATATAATTTAATTACATGAAAGAATATTTAGTTTTACTAATCGGAATTGTTTTTGTTAACAATATTGTACTAACCAAGATTTTAGGTCTATGTCCATTTATGGGAGTTTCAAAAAAACTTGAAACATCGGTAAGTATGTCTGCTGCCACTGCATTTGTCCTCACGCTAGGTTCCATCTCAAGTTGGCTTATCTATCATTATTTATTAGAACCTTTTCATCTTGAATATCTAAGAACTATCATGTTTATTATTGTTATCGCCGCCATTGTCCAATTCACAGAATTAGTGATGGAAAAGAATTTTCCTTTTCTCTATAGAGTGTTAGGAATTTTTCTTCCCTTAATTACTACTAACTGTGCTGTATTAGGTATTCCATTACTAAATGTTCAAATGAACCACAATCTTTTTGGCGCTGCTATATTTGGACTTGGTGGTGGCTTAGGATTTTCTTTGGTTCTAATATTATTTGCATCATTAAGAGAAAAACTTGAGGGAGCTGACACCCCCCTAGCTTTTCAAGGAACTGCAATTGCACTAATTACAGCAGGTTTGATGAGTCTCAGTTTTATGGCGTTTATCGGTTTAGATAATTTATGATTTTAACTGTAATGATTATTGTTGGGATTTGCTTTGTAATTGGTGTTTTTTTAGGTTTTGCATCAATAAAGTTTAAAACTCAGTCTGATCCAATTGTTGAGAAAATAGACAAGATTCTTCCTCAAACACAATGCGGACAATGTGGTTACCCGGGTTGTAAGCCTTATGCTCAAGCTATTGCTGATGGTTCAGCAGACATCAATCAATGTCCACCAGGGGGGGATGATGGAATACATAAACTTGCTGACTTAATGGGGGTCGATTACAAACCCTTAAATGATGAACATGGAATAACCAAAGAAAAAGCTGTAGCTATTATTGATGAAGATACATGTATTGGATGCACCTTATGTATTCAAGCTTGTCCAGTAGATGCTATTTTAGGTGCTGCAAAACAAATGCACACTGTAATTGAGAAAGAATGTACTGGTTGTGAGCTATGTCTTCCGCCTTGCCCTGTCGATTGTATTATCATGGAACCAGTTGGGGAAACTGCTGAATCTTGGAAATGGAAATATCCAGTCACTTCAATTAAGCAGGTAAGGTGATTAATGAATATATTCAATAAATTAAGTTTTCATGGCGGGATAAAGCCTCAGGGTAATAAAAATATATCTACAAAGAATCCAATAAAAAAGATATTCATTCCAGACATGTTGATTTTGCCACTCAGACAGAGTGTTGGAAAAGCACCCAAGCTGATAGTTAGCGAAGGGGACTATGTTCTCAAAGGTCAGCAGTTAGCTAAACCCTCAAGTAATTTATCTGTCGGTATCCATGCACCAACTTCTGGTTATATCAAAAGAATAGCAATGCACCCAGTTCCTCATCCATCAATGCTGAATGAAGAATGTATTTTTTTAGAACCAGACCATAAAGATCAATGGATTAAGAAGAAAGTCATTGATTACAAAAATCTTAAATTAGAGGAAGTCCTTGAACAACTGAGGCAAAATGGACTTGTGGGGATGGGTGGGGCCACATTTCCAACTCATATTAAAGCAAGTTCCAAGATAGAAACTTTAATTGTTAACGCCGCGGAGTGTGAACCATTTATTACTTGTGATGATATGGCTCTTAGAGAAAAAACAGAAGAGTTTCTTACAGGGGTCGATATAGCGATGCATATTCTTGGGGCTAAAAAAGCAATCATAGGAATTGAAGACAATAAACAAGAAGCAATTACTGAACTTCAAAAGAAAAATCAAAACTCAAAAATTGAAATTAAAATTATTCCTACAGTCTACCCAAGCGGGGATGAAAAAAGACTTTTATTTTTAGTTTCGGGTTTAAAAATTAAAAAAATGGATCGTCCTTCGAACCATGGTTTCCAGATATTTAATGTGGGTACCTTAATATCAATAGCTAGATTATTTATCCATGGGGAACCAGTCATTAGCAGAGTTGTAACGTTTACTGGCAACTTAAAACAGCCTAACAACTTTGAGGCTTTGATTGGAACGCCGATCAAGTATTTTCTAAATGATTGTGGAATAAAAGAAGGTGACCATCAAATAATTATGGGTGGCCCTATGATGGGCTTTGAATTACAAAATAGTGAAATTACAGTCACCAAATCAATGAATTGTGTGCTGATCAAAAGGAATGAGACTCAAAGCAAAGATACTTCTATCATGCCTTGTATTCGATGCTCAAGATGTGTTGAAGTGTGTCCTGCTGAATTACAACCGCAAGAACTTTACTGGTTTTCTAAATCAAAGCAATTTGAAAAAACCTTAGATTATAAATTGTTTGATTGTATTGAATGTGGCTGCTGCTCCTATGTTTGTCCAAGCAATATCCCCTTAGTAAGCTATTATAGATATGCAAAAAGTGAAATACGCTCAGAGGAAATTTCCGGAGAACGCGCAGATATAGCGAGAGACAGAAATGAATTCAGGCTTTTTAGGTTAGATAGAGAAAAAACCGAAAGAGCCGAAAGAAACGCACAACGAAGGGCTCAAATTCCAGATGCGGAGAAAAAAAAATTAATTGAAGAAAAGAAAGCTGCAATTGATATGGCTTTAAAAGATAAAGAGGAAATATGATTTCATCCCCAATAATTAAAGAATCTGACTCAGTTAGCTTTGTCATGAGTCATGTTTTTTTTGCTTTAATACCCAGCTTATTAATTTATATTTATTTTTTTGGTTATGGAATTTTAGGTAACTTAATTTTTGGGGTTACGCTTGGAGTTTTATTTGAATACCTTTGTCTAAAACTAAGAAATATCTCTGCAAAGCCTTTCTTATTAGATGGTTCAACTATTGTAACTTGTTGGCTTTTAATAATATCAATTCCTTCAGGATCACCATGGTGGATTATTCTTATTGGGGTATTTAGTGCTATCGTTATAGCAAAACATATATATGGAGGATTAGGATCTAATATTTTCAATCCAGCCATGATTGGATATGCGATTTTGCTCATTTCTTTCCCAGCAATGATGACAAATTGGGAAGTATCCAATAGTCTGGGTTTAAATAATTTTCTAAACCTCAAAAACCTCTTCAATCTTTTTCATGTACAATTAATTTCTAATATAGATGCAGTCTCTAGCGCGACTCCTCTGGATAACATTAAGACATACCTCTTTTTAAATGCAGATAATTTAAACCCAAATAATTTTCCTAATTACGAAATATTTAACCCCAGGAGTATCATTAATATTTCTTACTTTGCAGGCGGCTTATATCTGCTTCATAAAAAAATTATTAGCTGGCATCTCCCTATCACACTAATAATTACAGTTATTTTATTTTCATCATTCATGAGTCTGATAGATGCAAATAAATTTATGGGTCCAATTCACCACTTGCTTAATGGCGCTGTAATCTTAGGTGCTTTTTTTATTTTAACTGACCCTGTAACAAGCCCAACTACTAAAAGAGGAAAAATTATATTCGCTATACTCATTGGAATCATCACCTTAACTATTAGAAATTTTGGTGGTTATCCAGATGGTATTGCATTTGCTGTGATTTTTATGAATATCTGGGTACCCCTTATTGAAAAATTTACACAACCTAAAGTGTTTGGTTACTAACTAATGATTAAGACTATCGTTAAAAGCTCTTTTTTAATTACTTTTATTGGAATCTTATTTGGAATTCTATTAAACCTTACCTTTACCTTTACCACACCCCAGATCGAAAAAAATATAAAAGATGCAAAGATGAATTTATTAAATGAGTCCGTTGGAAACTTAAAATATGAAAACAATCTTCTTAACGACAAAATTATTCTAGGTCCCAACGAGTTGCTTGGAAACAATACCAATACCGACGCATATATTGCCAGAGATATTAATGGGACAATGGTTGCTGTTGTAATTGAGGCAACAGCTCATGACGGTTATGGGGGAGATATAAATTTAATTACTGGTATTAATAAAGATGGCAATATCCTAGGGGTCAGAATAATAAACCACTCAGAAACTCCCGGTCTAGGTGATTATATTGAAAAAAAGAAATCTAACTGGATTGATAATTTTATTGGATTAAATCTTTCTGGAGATTCATCAATATGGAAAACAAAAAAAGATATGGGTCAGTTTGATTTCCGTGCTGGAGCAACGATTACTCCACGAGCAGTTATTAAAGCGGTAAAAAAGACGCTAGAATACTTTAAAGAGAATCAGGATAAATTTAAATGATAAAAAAACAGCTTTTTGATGGGTTATGGGCTCAAAATCCCGGACTGATTCAACTTCTAGGTCTTTGCCCTACACTTGCCGTAACCACTAATATCACAAATGGAGTCGCTTTAGGATTAGCAACTGTTTTTGTTATGGTCTTAGCCAATTCTTCAATTGCACCGATTCGAAAAATTGTTCCCGATGGCGTTAGAGTACCAATATTTGTCCTAATCATAGCGGGCCTTGTTACTATAGTTGATTATACAATCCATGCGGTTTCATTTCCGTTATACCAAGCACTTGGAATATTTATTCCATTAATTGTGACCAATTGTATAGTCCTTGCGAGAGTTGAATCATTTGCCTCTAAAAATTCTGTCAAAGAGTCTTTTTTTGACGCCTTGTTCATGGGTTTAGGCTTAACAATTGTTTTAATAATAATTGGGCTAATTCGAGAAATTTTAAGTCAAGGGACAATTTTCCAAAATATTGAGTTCTTATTAGGTGATGAATTTGCTTTTTTAACAATTCATATTTTCGAACCTAAACACCAATTTTTATTAGCATCACTCCCGCCAGGAGCATTTATTGCATTAGCTTTTTTAGTTGCTGGATCTAATCTAATCAATAAGAGAAAATGAATGCTAATAAAAGAGAATGTATATTAGCAAAATTAAAGGCGAATACTCCTGAACCTACAACCGAATTAAAATTTAACTCACCTTATCAACTTCTTATAGCGGTAATCCTGTCGGCACAAACAACTGACATTCAAGTCAATAAGGTTACTCAAAAACTTTTTAAAATTGCCCCTAATGAGCGATTACTATCAAGTCTTGATATCTCAGTGATTGAAGAAATTATAAATTCAATAGGCCTTTATAAAACAAAAGCAAAAAATATTTTACAAACCAGTATTATATTAAATCAAGAATATAATGGCGTAATCCCTAAAACCAGAGAAGAACTTGTTAAATTACCCGGAGTGGGAAGAAAAACAGCGAATGTTTTTCTTAATACTATCCACAAAATTCCTGTTATTGCTGTTGATACCCATATTTTTAGGGTGTCAAATCGTATTGGCTTATGCAAGGGTAAAAATGTTCTTGAAGTTGAAAAAAAATTAACCAAGTTACTTCCAAAAAATTATTTAGTAGATGCTCATCACCTTTTAATTTTACATGGACGTTACATTTGTAAAGCCAGAAATCCAGAATGTTCACTATGCTGTATTGAAAATTTTTGTGAATATAAATCTAAAAGTTTTTAATCGTTCTTGTTTTGATCTCATCCAGCACTGCTTGCTTTTCATTATCACTCAGATCAAACCACTGCGATATCTCATTAGCATTTCTTAAGCAGCCCACACAAAGGCCATCAGGATTGTATGTGCAGATACCAACACAAGGGGATAATATTTCAGACATATTAATTTAAAGCTCCATGACAATATTTATACTTTTTGCCACTTCCACAAGGACATATTTGATTTCTACTTACTTTCTGAGTAAATTGCTTTTCTTCGTTTACTGATGATTTAACTTTTGCATTTTCTAATTCTTTTTGTTTTTGAGCCTCAATCTCACGAGCCACTTTCTCATCCTTAACCTGAACCATCATGAAAACCCTAGCAATTTCGCTTTTAATAGTATCTAGTAATTTTTCAAACATATTAAATGCTTCTTTTTTAAACTCCTGTTTAGGATCCTTTTGGCCATATGCACGTAAAACAACTGATTGTCTTAAATGATCTAGAGCTGTTAAATGCTCCCTCCAATGATGATCGATTATTTGAAGCATCACAGATTTCTCAAAATGTCTTAAAGCTTCATGACCTGCAATTTTTTCCTTATCAAAATATTGATTTTGCGCCTCTCCAACAATTAATTGAGATAAGTCTAAAATCTCAATATTTGGATCTGTTTTCAAAATTTTATTTATATCCACCGTTAAATTAAAATCTGTTTTTAATCTTGTTTCTAACGCTTCGATGTTCCAATTTTCCTCAACGCTTTCCTCAGGTATATATTCAAAAACAATATTTGTTATAGCCTCATGAATGATATTTTTGGCCATCTGGTCTGTTTCGTTAGAGATTAATACTTCATTTCTTTGCTCATATAATACTTTTCTTTGACTGTTAGGAACCTCATCAAATTCCAATAACTGCTTCCTGATATCAAAATTTCGACCTTCTACCTTTTTTTGAGCATTCTCAATTGATCTAGTCACCCAGCGATGCTCAATAGGCTCATTTTCAGGCATATTTAACTTTTCCATAATCATAGAAATCTTTTCTGACGCGAAGATTCTCATTAAGGAGTCCTCTAGAGATAAATAGAATGTTGTTGATCCTGGATCACCTTGACGACCTGAGCGCCCTCTTAACTGATTATCAATTCTTCTTGATTCATGTCGCTCAGTACCAATAATATGAAGACCTCCAGAATTTACTACAAGCTCATGGTCTTTTTTCCATTGTTCTTTTAGTAAATTAATTTTATCTTTAGATTTATTATTTTTTTCTTGTTCAAGCCTCTCAATTTCAGGATCTATATTTCCTCCAAGCACAATATCAGTCCCCCTCCCAGCCATACTAGTGGCAATGGTAATCAAGCCAGGTTTTCCAGCTTGTTCAATAATATGTGCTTCCTTTTCATGATGTTTTGCATTTAAAATTTGGTGGGGTAATTTCTCTTTACTGAGAAGATTTGATATAAATTCTGAATTTTCTATTGAGGTAGTTCCAATCAGAATAGGCTGTTTATTTTTATGTCGCTGCTTAACATCCGCTATAACAGCTTTATATCGCTCAGCTGATGTTCGATATATCTTATCCATATTGTCAACTCTGGTTACTATTTGATGCGGGGGCAATGCAATTGTTTCTAGATTATAAATAAATTTAAATTCTTCAGCCTCTGTCATAGCAGTTCCAGTCATTCCCGCTAACTTTCCATACATTCGAAAATAGTTTTGAAAAGTAATTCCCGCCATTGTTTTAGATTCTCTTTGTATCGTAACCTTCTCTTTAGCTTCAATTGCTTGATGTATTCCATCCCCCCATCTTCTTCCAGGCATCATTCTGCCAGTGAGCTCATCAATAATTACCACTGCACCATCTTTAACTACATAATCTTTTTCCTTGGTAAAAAAATGATTTGCCTTAAGGGCTGACTGAACATAATGTAATAAATTAATATTTGAAGGATCATAAAGATTTGAATCTTTATTTAACAGTCCACTGTTAATTAAAATTTTTTCTATATTTTCATGCCCTATTTCAGACAGAACCACTTGGCTTGTTTTTTCATCGACATAAAAATCACCTTCACCCAGCTCATCTTTTTGTCTTTTTAGCTTACCCACAATCTTATTGATTTCACCATAAAGTTTAACGTCAACATCTGATTGGCCGGATATAACCAGAGGTGTTCTGGCTTCATCTATTAGAACAGAGTCTACTTCATCAATTAAAGCAAAATTCTGACTTCTTTGGACTTTCTGCTCTTGTGAATAAATCATATTATCTCTTAAGTAGTCAAAGCCAAACTCATTGCTTGTTCCATAAGTTATATCTGATTGATATGCTTTGATTTTTTCCTCTGTTGGGAGTTGTGACTGATTCACTCCGACAGATAGTCCTAAGAAATTATAAATTTTCCCCATCCACTCAGCATCTCGCCTCGCTAAATAATCATTCACAGTCACTACATGCACACCCTTACCAGATAATGCATTCAAATAAACGGGTAAAGTTGCAACTAAGGTTTTACCTTCACCTGTTTTCATTTCTGCTATTTTCCCTTGATGGAGAGCAATGCCACCAATAATCTGAATATCATAGTGCCTAATACCCAATGTTCGCACTGCAGACTCTCGAACAAGAGCGAATGCCTCAATTAGTAAATCATCCAGATTTTCCCCATTAGAAAATCTTTCTTTAAATTCTTGGGTCTTTTTTGGAAAGTCAGTAGATTTTAGTTTTTGATATTCTGGTTCTAAAGCATTAATTTTGGCAACAGTTGGATGTGATTGATTTAAAAATTTAAGGCTCTTGTCACCAAAAAGTGACTTAAATAAATTGTTTAACATAGTTTAATTTTTCTTTAGATATTTTCTTGGATCGAGGGATCGACCATTTAGTCTTATTTCATAATGGAGGTGAGGGCCGGTAGATCTTCCGGAATTTCCTACCAGAGCAATTATTTGATCTCTCTGGATGATATCTCCAGTTTTTACAAATAGCTTCGAGGCATGCGCATATCTTGTTTCGATACCATTTCCATGTTTAATTTTAAGGTAATTTCCATAATCAGGCGCCTTTCCTGAATCAATTACAATTCCACTAGCGGTTGCTCTTATTTGTTCTCCTTCTGCAGCAGAGAAATCTAATCCCTCATGAAAAGCTCGGATACCCAAAAACGGGTCTGTTCTCCAGCCATAACTTGACGTACTGTAAGGAACGTTTACAGGATACAAAGTTGGAAGGGTATCCTTTAAAACACTTTGTTTTAACATGATTGCTTCAACTTCATTAAAAATATCCTCTCTTTTTTGCAGCAGCTCCATAGAACTTTGTATTGCGATTTGTAAATCCTGTTCAGTAACATTCGAATTAATAAAAGGCCCACCTTGATTTGCTGTTTTGGTATCTTTTTTTGGTAGAGATGGTAATTTTTGATTTCCTACTAACTGTTTCTTTAAAATGCCGTAAAGTCTCTCAGTCTGATTATCAAGTTCAAGAATTCGGGCATTAAGCTCACCCAGCTGACTCACAAATAAATTGATATTATCTTGGTATGAGTTTAAATTAGTTTCTAAATTTAGGGTTTGGATTTTATTCATAGCTTTACTTGATAGCAAATAATGAAGACAATAAAAAGCTACAAAAAATGTGATAAAAAGCATAATTAAAAAAACTTTTAAATCAACAGAAAAAGGCTTGGCAATGTTCTTTTTACTAATAAATAAAATTTTCATAAATTAGGCAATATTATATATGGATTCAGTTAAAAATTTGATGAATTTACCAATTATTTTGGACTTAAATAGGCAAAAAAAAATAGTGAGTGAGTTGCAACAACAAATTAAAAATACCTCCCATATTGATACTCAAGCTATCCTAATAAAAGAAAAAGAGATACTTATAATTGTGAGCAAAGGATCAGAGCTAACAAAATTAAAACTAATCAAAAATACAATACTAGCTGAAATTAGCAAAAAATATCCTACCTTAAACATCAAATCAATTAACTTAAAAGTTAAGCCCAAAGAATTAAAAAAAGAATTACCAAAAGGGGTAAAAAAAATTATCAAAAAAGATTTTTATGAAAATCTAATTCAAAAACTCTCAGATTCCCCTTTGAGGCGATATCTTAAAAATAGATAACATGGAAAGCATTATTTTAACTTTTACAGGCTTATTTATAGGGTTCTTAGCTGGTCTTTTTGGGATTGGTGGCGGTCTTATTATGGTACCAATCATTACTTTTATTTTATTCTACTTTCATGATATTGCTCCAAGTATTGGTATCTACTTTGGAATTGGGTCGGCACTAATTTCGGTAATTCTAACCGGATCTCTTGCCACAGTCTCTCATATCAAAAATCGTAATTTTGATTTTGCACTCATCAGCCCGTTAATACTTCCAACAGCTATTGGTTCTTTTTGTGGGAGTTTATTAACTCTTTATGCAGATTTTTTATTTTTAAAATACTTCTTTATTATTTATTGTTTTTTTACCGCTTTAAAATTAAAAAAAATAATTAAATTAGAAAATTTTTATAAAAAATTACCTAATAGATTAGCTGCAATTATATTTAGCGCAATTTCTGTCTTAGTTGGTATTGGGGGCGGAACATTATTTGCACCCTATTTAATTTCAAAAAAAATATCTCCTTATAAGTCGATCTCCTCTGCTAGTTTTTTAGGGGTGATCATTGGAATTATTGCGAGTATAAGTTTTTTTACACGTCAGCCATTTCAAAGCTTGGACTTAAATATTAATTATTTTGGGCTATTGTATTTACCTGCTTTTTTTTATTTAACTCTTCCAAGCTTACTTGCAGTCAATATATCAACCAAAATACTGCTTACCATCTCTGAAGAAAAAATAAAAGAAATGTTTGCTCTACTTTTAATTTGCATCGGGGTAATCTTTTTATTTACACTTTAACAATTTGGGAAATTAATTCAATTTATGAGATAATTCTTTTTTTTCGAAATTTATCTGGGAGGAAAAAGTATGTCGGAAATTCAAATAGCCATAGGTGCAGCGATTATTGCTGTTATTTATGGTGCTTTAGTATCTAAATCAATTCTCAGCTTACCCGCTGGTAATAAAAAAATGCAAGACATTGCTGGTGCAATTCAAAAAGGTGCATCTGCTTATTTAGCTCGTCAATATAAAACAATAGCCATGGTGGGCATTGTACTAACTGCTCTAATTGGTTATTTTATTGACACGAATACCGCGATTGGTTTTGTTGTTGGTGCTGTCTTATCAGGGGCATGTGGCTTTATCGGGATGAATGTTTCAGTACGCTCTAATGTAAGAACAGCTCAAGCAGCAACAAAAGGGATAGTCGAAGCTTTTGATGTCGCTTTTAAAGGTGGTGCAATAACTGGTATGCTAGTTGTTGGACTTGGCCTCCTCGGCGTGGCTGGTTTTTATTACTATCTTGGAGGCACAAATGCTGAAAATTTAAATCCATTAATTGGTTTAGCTTTTGGATCTTCTTTGATATCAATCTTTGCTCGTTTAGGTGGGGGTATTTTCACAAAAGGTGCCGACGTTGGTGCTGATCTTGTTGGTAAGGTTGAAGCTGGAATCCCTGAAGACGACCCAAGAAATCCCGCTGTAATTGCTGACAATGTGGGTGACAATGTGGGTGATTGTGCTGGTATGGCTGCCGATCTATTTGAAACTTACGCTGTAACAATAATTGCAACTATGGTTTTAGGTAGCTTAATAATTACAGGTGACACTATTAATGGTGTATTGTATCCATTACTTCTTGGTGCAGTTTCAATTATTGCTTCTATCATTGGTTGCTTCTTTGTTAAAGCAAACACAAAAATGTCAAATGTGATGCCCGCACTCTATAGAGGACTTGCTATTGCAGGGGGTCTTTCATTGATTGCTTTTTATAAAGTTACAGAATATTTATTCCCAGAAGGTATTGTAATTGACGGAATCACTTATCCTACTATAGGCTTATTTGGCTCAGCTGCTATTGGGTTAGCGCTTACTGCGGCTCTTGTATGGATTACTGAGTACTACACGGGAACAGATTACAAGCCAGTTCAACATGTTGCTAAGGCTTCAGAAACTGGACATGCAACTAACATTATTGCAGGTATTGGTGTATCTATGAAATCAACTGCACTTCCCGTAATTTCAGTTTGCTTAGCAATTTTCTTTTCATATTCATTTGCAAATTTATATGGGGTAGCTATCGCTGCAACCGCAATGTTAAGTATGGCTGGTATTATTGTTGCACTTGATGCTTATGGTCCTATTACCGACAATGCTGGTGGTATTGCTGAAATGTCGGGATTACCTCAAAAAGTTCGTGATATTACTGACCCATTAGACGCGGTTGGTAATACTACAAAAGCTGTTACTAAAGGTTATGCTATCGGCTCTGCTGGCTTAGCTTCATTAGTCCTTTTTGCTGATTACACCCACAAATTAGATGTTTACAGTATTATTGCAACATTTGATTTGAGTGAGCCTAATGTAATTATTGGGCTTATTATTGGTGGTCTTATTCCTTATTTATTCGCTGCGATGGCTATGGAAGCTGTTGGCAGAGCAGCTGGTTCAGTTGTTGAAGAAGTTAGAAGACAGTTTAAAACCATCAAAGGGATTATGACTGGAAAAGCAGAACCAGATTATGCAAAGGCTGTTGATCTTTTAACCTCAGCTGCTATTAAGGAAATGGTCCTTCCATCACTTCTTCCTGTGGCAGTTCCAGTTATTGTTGGGCTATCACCTTTAGGTGCTCAAGGGCTCGGAGGTCTTTTAATGGGCACAATCGTTACGGGTTTATTTGTAGCTATTTCGATGTGTACTGGAGGAGGCGCTTGGGACAACGCTAAGAAACATATTGAAGATGGTAATCATGGTGGCAAAGGTTCTGAGGCACACAAAGCTTCAGTGACCGGTGATACTGTAGGTGACCCGTATAAAGACACAGCGGGACCAGCTATCAACCCATTAATTAAAATTATTAATATTGTGGCACTTTTGATTGTTCCATTGCTATAGTCAATAGGTCTAATTAAAAAAACCCATCAATCGATGGGTTTTTTTTAACTATAAACTCTAAACATTAAAAAGGTCACAAATGTAATCCAAATAGGTGTTAATAAAATTCCATAAAAGAATTTATTTCTTGCTTGGAAGAAAAGACCCGCAATAAAAGAAGAATAAACCATAGTGACCAAATTACCCAATATAACTAAAGTTGGATTAGAAAAACCTTGGGTATAAACCGGGTAAGCTATACACCCAACAATCAAAAAAAATAGTAATTTTCTAAGTGCTGTATTTGTTGTTTTTTTGAAAATGTAAACTTGCATAGTCATTAAAAAAGTCCATACCATCCCAATAATATATCCATCAGGAAAATAAACATCATTCTTAAGAGCCTCTAAATGAGTAAACCCCTTAAAACCATAAAATAAGATAATAAAATTAATGAGGCATAAGATGAAAATTAAAACCAGTATTAATTGCCAGAGTTTTCTCTGATATAAATAATCAATCATTAGTCAGTAGTTTTAATGCTAACTTATATTTTTCAATAGTTTTTGAGATCACTTCATCTGGCAGTCTTGGGGGAGGTGCTTTTTTATTCCAATCAACAGTTTCAAGCCAATCTCTTAAGTATTGTTTATCAAAACTAGTTGGAGAAGTTCCAATCTGATAAGTATCTGCTGGCCAAAATCTTGAAGAATCAGGGGTTAAAATTTCATCCATAAGAACAAGTTCTTGATTTTCATCAAGTCCAAATTCAAATTTAGTATCCGCAATAATAATACCCCGAGTTTTGGCATAGTCTGCTGCAAACTTATAAATATTTTTTGTAGCATTAACTATTTGTGCAGAGATTTCATTACCAATTAAATTTTCCATCTCTTCATAACTGATATTGATATCATGATCACCAACTTGGGCTTTTGTTGATGGTGTAAATATGGGATCATCTAACTTCTGAGCTAATTTTAAATTAGAGGGTAACTGAATCCCGCACACTTGGCCATCACGTATGTAATCTTTCCAACCGCTACCAATAATATAGCCTCTTATTATGGCCTCAACAGGTAATGGTGTTAATCTTTTAACAACCACCGACCTATCAACGACCAATTCTTCTTCATTTTTACTAACAACGGTTTTTGGATCTATATCAGTCAGATGATTTTTAATTATATTTTTTGTTTTATTGAACCAGAAATTTGAGACCTGACTTAAAACTTTTCCCTTACCAGGTATATCTTCATTCATAATAACATCGAATGCTGAAATACGATCTGATGTGACCATTAAGAAATGACGCTCATCAACGATATATGTATCCCTAACCTTACCTTGATGAAATAATTCTAGGCTTTGAATTTTTTTCATCTCAACTTTCCAACATTTCTATTGCCGGTAACTTTTTTCCTTCTGCAAACTCTAAGAATGCGCCTCCTGCGGTAGATATATAGGAAACTTTATTCTGAATACCAAATTTTTCAATAGACGCGATTGTATCACCTCCTCCAGCTAGGGAATACCCAGTGCTATTAGCTATCGCCTCTGCCAAAGCTTTAGTTCCATTTGCAAACTGGTCTATTTCAAATACACCTACCGGTCCATTCCATAAAATAGTTTTAGCTTCATTAATTTTTTCTACAACATTGCTTATCGAGTAAGGTCCTATATCTAAAATAATATCGTCATTTTCAACATCAGCGATAAGCTTCACTTCTGATTTAGCATCCTCGCTAAATTCCTTGGCACATACAACATCTATAATGACTGGTAGCTTTGATCCTCTTTCTTCTATGAAGCTAATGATTTTTTTTGCCTCAATAATAAGATCTGGTTCATATAATGAGGCCCCAACATTATTTCCCATAGCTGCCAAGAATGTATTCAATATTCCACCGCCGAGGACAAGGCCATCAACCTTCAGCGCTAAATTATTAAGAACTGATAACTTTGTAGACACTTTACTTCCACCAACAACAGCCACCATTGGTTTATCGGGATTATTAAATGTTTTACTCAACGCCTTAACTTCATCGTAAAATAAAAATCCTGCACACTTTTCTTTTATATATTTTCCAATACCATAAGTACTCGCTTCTTTTCGATGAGCCGTTCCAAAGGCATCCATAACAAAAACGTCAGCCAGATCAGCGTAGTATTTCGATAAAGTTTCATCACATTTTTTTTCGCCTTTATTAAATCTTGTATTTTCAAGAACTAATAATTCATCATGTTTTATTTCAACTGGATTATTAACCCAATCGTCAATTAAACGAACTGAAATATTTAATTTTGTCCTTAGATAATCAGCGATTGGTTTTAATGATAGATCTTCATCATAAAGACCTTCTTCAGGTCTTCCCAAATGTGAAGTTAACATGACTTTTGCACCTTCTTTTAGAAGGTATTCTATTGTTGGGATTGTTGCATCAATTCTTGCTGTCGAACTTATTTTTCTATTTTCGATTGGGACATTTAGATCGGCGCGAAGAAATACTCTTTTATCACTAACATTTATTTCGCTGATGCTTTTAAGCGTCATACTTAGTTATGCTTGCATCATTGCAACAGCTGTATCAAGCATGCGACAACTAAATCCATATTCATTATCATACCAACCAAAGACTTTTATTAATTTTCCATCAGGACTGACTTTAGTCAATAATGAATCAAAATATGAAGAAGCTGATGTATGATTAAAATCAACTGAAACTAATGGTTCATCTGAATATACAAGAATATTTTTTAAGACACCTGCTGAGGCCTTCTTCATCGCTTCATTAACTTCTTCTTTTGTTGTAGCTTTTTTTGAAACAATTGTTAAATCTACCAATGAAACATTTTGAGTTGGTACACGTATTGCGACACCATCTAATTTTCCTTTTAGTTCGGGTATAACCAGGCCTACAGCTGAAGCTGCGCCTGTTTTTGTTGGAACCATAGAAACTCCTGCACTCCTTGCTCTTCTAATATCGGAATGCATATTATCTAGAAGTGACTGGTCATTTGTATAGGAATGAATGGTATTCATGAGGCCTGACTCTACGCCAAAAGATTCATGAAGCACCATAACAATTGGTGCCAATCCATTTGTTGTACAAGATGCATTAGATACCACAGTGTCTGAGGAATTGAGTTCATTGTGATTAACACCATACACTATTGTTTTTTCAACATCCTTATCACCCGGGGCGGATATTAAAACTTTTTTTGCACCTTGATCTAAATGAACTTGGCATTTTTCTTTACTTCTTAAAGTCCCAGTACATTCTAATACAACATCAACTCCTAAATTGCCCCACGGCAATTCTTTTGGATCTCTGGTAGCAAAATACTTTATTTCTTTTCCATTGATTGTAATCAAATTATCGCTGAATTTAATCTCTGCATTAAATCTGCCATGTGCAGAGTCGTATTTCAATAGATGAATATTTGAGGCTATATCCCCTCTAGCGCTTCCATTAATGGCAACCACCTCTATATCATTTCTGTTTTGCTCAAATATTGCTCGTAAAACTAAACGTCCTATTCGACCAAAACCTGTGATAGCAACTTTAACTGCCATAAAAAAATCTCCAAAAAAAAGGCATTAAAACTATATAGAGTTAATGCCTTTTATTTATATCATTAAATTTTACAAAATTGATTTTACAGTTTTAACAACGTTTTCAACTGTAAATCCGAAATGTTCAAACAATTTACCTCCAGGTGCAGACTCGCCATAAGAATCTATTCCTACCGAAGCCCCATCAAGTCCAACATACTTCCTCCAAAAATCAGTTATACCAGCTTCAATTGAAACTCGCTTCACACCAGGTGTTAAAACAGCATCCTGATATTTCTTATCTTGACGATCAAAAACATTTGTTGATGGCATCGAAACTACGCTTGCATTAATGCCTTCAGCCTTAAGAGCTTCATGCGATTTAACCGCTAAATCTAGTTCTGAACCAGTAGCAATTAAAATTACATCTGCTTTTCCACCGTTAGCTTCTATTAAGGTATATCCACCTTTTTTAATTCCTTCAATCTGCTCAGAGGTTCTATTATTGAAGCCAACGTTCTGTCTTGATAAAACTAAACTTGTAGGATTTTCTGAATTTTCAACTGCAGCAACCCATGCAACTGCTACTTCCGTCGAATCACCAGGTCTCCAAACATCCATTCTCGGTATAAAACGAAGCCCTGAGGTAGTTTCAACTGGTTGATGGGTTGGTCCATCTTCACCCTGCCCAATTGAGTCATGCGTTAGGACATAGACTACTCTTTGTTTCATTAAGGCAGACATACGCATACCATTTCTCATATAATCTGAGAACATATGGAAGGTGCCACCAAATGGAAGTAAACCACCATGCAGCGCCATACCATTCATAATTGCTGCCATACCAAATTCTCTGACGCCGTAAGAAATATAATTACCAGGTTTTTTTCCACTCACATGTTCAAATGATCCACAGCTAGTGAGGTTTGAACCAGTTAAATCTGCTGATCCTCCAATAAACTCAGGAAGAAATTCTGCTAACTTTGCAATTGCATTTTGTGAGGCTTTACGTGTTGCAACTTTTTCGCCAGCCTCATTAGTAGCTTTGATCATTGCCTCAGCAGACTCTTTCCAATTTTGAGGTAATTGTCCAGCCATACGACGCTTGAATTCTGCAGCCAAATCTGGAAACTCTTTAGCATAAGCTTCAAATTTTTTATTCCACTCTTGTTCTCTTTTTTGACCTTTATCTTTTTGATTCCATCCTTCATAAATATCTGCTGGAATAACAAATGGATCATGATTCCACCCAATTTCTTTTCTGGTCAATGCAACTTCCTCATCTCCTAAAGCAGCACCATGGCAATCATGTGAACCTGATTTGTTAGGCGAGCCCTTACCAATAATCGTTTGACAGCAGATCAATGTTGGTTTATCAGTTACTTTTTTTGCTTCCTGAATAGCTTTATCAACTGCATCAAAATTATGGCCATCAACTTTTGGAATTACATGCCAACCATATGCCTCAAATCTTTTTGCAGTGTCATCTGTATACCAACCTTCAATATGGCCATCAATTGAAATACCATTATCATCCCAGAAAGCAATTAACTTACCTAAACCCCAAGTTCCTGCAAGTGCGCATGTCTCATGAGATACACCCTCCATCATGCAACCATCGCCTAAAAATACATATGTATGATGATCCACGATAGCATGACCAGGTTTATTAAACTGATTTGCCATTAATTTTTCCGCCATAGCAAAGCCGACAGCATTACTAATTCCTTGGCCTAATGGACCCGTAGTAGTTTCAACTCCTGGAGCATAACCATATTCAGGATGGCCCGCACATTTAGAATGTAATTGTCTAAATGTTTGAATTTCACTCATAGGAAGATCATAACCAGTTAAGTGTAATAATGAATAGATCAACATAGAACCATGTCCATTTGACAAGATAAATCTATCTCTATTCGCCCAATTTGGATTGGTTGGATTATGGCTCATATGGTTATTCCATAGAACCTCACCTATTTCAGCCATACCCATCGGTGCGCCAGGATGTCCTGAATTCGCTTTTTGCACAGCATCCATTGATAGAGCGCGGATTGCGTTTGCTAAATCTTGCCTAGTAGCCATTATTTAAATCTCCCTAATATACTTAATAAACAAATTCTTTGTAATCCTTAATTATTCCTTAATACGCCCTATTCTTCAAGCTGAAGTTGAACTTTCTTTCCATTTAATAGAGCATCCTATGCTAGAAATCTGATTATCAGGACCTTTCTGGGTTTTTGCTATTAATGTCATGGCTTTAAATAAATCTCTTTCATTGTTTGCAGACAACTCTCCCCGACCCGTAGAATCAAAGCGTCCCCTATATTGAAGTTCAAAGCTCTTATTAAATCCAAAAAAATCTGGGGTACATATCGCATTATAGGACTTAGCAATTTCTTGTGACTCATCATAGCAATAAGGAAAACTAAAATGATTTTTGATTGACAAATCTCGCATTCGATCAAAAGAATCCTCGGGATAATTCTCTACATCATTTGCTGAGATGGCAATCGTATTAATTCCATGATGTATTAATTCTTTCGTATCATTAACCAATCTTGGTAAAATAGATTTTACATATGGGCAGTGATTACAAATAAACATGATAAGTAAACCATTTTCTCCCATGCTTTTTTGTAGGGTCCATAATGATCCATCAACCGATGGAAGCTCAAAAGCTGGGGCTTTCCAGCCAAAATCACATACCGGAGGAGTTAAGCTCGCCATAATAATTTTCTCTTTTTTATATTATGCATAGATTTTACCATCCAAAGAATATTCCTGAAAATGAAGTCATTTCTCTTGATAGTTTTGCCTCTCATCATCTTCAAAAGGCCTTAAGACTTAAAGAAGGTGATAATGTCGAACTTTTCAATGGGGATGGTTTTAATTATTGCTGTCAAATTACAAATATCTCTAAAAACAACACGGAGGTTTTTTGTCATAAAAGAAATCCAAACATGAATGAAAGTTCATTAAATATAATTATTGCTCAGGCAATGACATCTAATGAAAAACTCGATTTTATAATGCAAAAAAATACTGAATTAGGTGTGAATACATTCTACCTATTCGAAGCAACCAGAAGTACAAACAAAATAAATAATGAAAAAATTATTAAGAAAATAGAACACTTTCAGAAAATAATCATTTCAGCATGCGAGCAATGCGGACGCTCAACTATACCAAAACTAGAAGTTTTCAAAGACTTTAGGTCTTTGGTGATAAATCTGCAGGAAGAAAACCATGAAAATATTATATTAGATACCAATCCTAAGGATAGTCAGAACCTTAGGCAATTATTCATGGAACCGAAACTCAACAAATCTTTTTCTTTTTTAATAGGGCCTGAAGGTGGATTTACTAATGAAGAGATAATTTTGGCAACTAAAGCAAATATAAAGTCTGTTAATCTTGGAAAAAGAATCTTAAGAACAGAAACAGCGTCGATTGCAATTGTATCTGCTATTCATTCACTTATTGGAGATTTTTGTATATAATACAAATAAATTTAACTAAATAATTATTAAATTTGTAAAATATACAAAATGATCCTTAAGATAAAAAGAAAAGAATTAAAACTGACGCTATCTCAAGTTGCGGAAAAAATTGGCGTTGACGTTGGTAATTTATCAAAAATTGAACAAGGTAAATTGCTTCCATCAACCCATGTTTTAATGAAATTAGCAGATTTCTATCGAATCTCAACAGACTCTATCCTAGGCAAAATAGATAAAAATCAAAATTTTGTGTCACATTTTAGATCCGCGGCACCTTATATTCATATTTATAATAATAAAATATTTGTCATTGCATTTGATGGCCACTCTTTAACTGATAGTCAATTCAACTCAATTGCAACAGACATTAATTTACTTCATGGTTTAAATATAAAAATTGTTTTGGTTCATGGAATTAGACCATTCATAGACAAAAGATTATCCAAGAATAAATTCAAATGCACCTTTGTAAACAACCAGAGAGTAACATCAAAAGACATGATTCCTGATGTTATTGAAACCAACGGATTAGTGAAAACTAAAATTGAAGCCTTCTTATCTTCAAATATTTATCAAAATAATATTGCCAAATCTGAACTCAAGATTTCATCTGGAAATTTTATTATGGCCAGACCTGCCGGAGTGATCAATGGAACCGATATGGAAAATACAGGCATTATTAGAGAGGTAAACTCAAACGCAATTAAAGAAAAAATCGCACAAAATGAAATTGTAATCATTTCACCAATTGGATATTCACCGGTTGGTGAAATTTTTAATCTTCCATATGAAACAACAGCATCTGAAATTGCAAGCTCTATAAATGCGGATAAACTTATTTATTATATCGATCAAAATGGCATTCAAAACAAAAGGGGGGAATATCTTCCAGAGTTAACTTTAAAAAAATGTCAAAATTTATTACTCCATTTAAGAGGAAATAGTGCAAAAAATTTTATTTCTGATAGCTTAATCAATATCCTTAATGCTGCAAATAAAGCACTTCAGAATGGAGTAAAAAAAATACATCTAATAAATAGAAACCTTGAGGGGTCAATCTTAGAGGAGCTCTTTACAAACAAAGGGAGTGGATCAATCCTTACAGAAGATAATTTAGAGATATTTAGAAAAGCCAAAAAAGAAGATGCTAAATTTATAGAAAAAATAACAAAACCTCTTGCTGAAAAAAATATACTTGTTGACAGAACATTATTGGATATAGAAAATGAAATTGAGAATTTTTATGTGCTTGAATTTGATCAAAGAATTATAGGCTGCCTAAATATAAAAAATTTTAAACATGAAGCTGAAATTGGGTGCTTTGCTATAAACAATAATTATCAAAACCAAGGTTATGGAGCTAAATTATTAAATTATGCAGAGATAGAGTGTTTAAAATTAAATGTTGAAAGATGTTTTATTTTAACGACACAGTCAGAACATTGGTTTATTGAGAACGGATATAAGCATACTGACCTCCAAATGCTTCCAAAAGAAAAAAGAGATAAATATCAATTAAGTAGGAACTCGAAAATTTTATTTAAAAGTCTTAAAAGATAAGGAAAATTATGACTCCAAACGAAAAAGCAAAAATTTTAAGTGAGGCTCTACCCTATATCAAACAATTCTTTGACAAAACTATTGTGATTAAATTTGGTGGAAATGCAATGGTTGACGAGGAGCTTCAAAATTCATTTGCAAAAGATGTAGTTCTTCTTAAGCTTGTAGGTATGAATCCAGTCATTGTGCATGGAGGAGGTCCTCAAATAAACGCTCATCTGGACAAAATTGGAAAAAAGGGTGAGTTTATAAACGGTATGAGAGTGACCGATGAGGAAACTATGGACGTTGTAGAAATGATATTAGGCGGCCAAATAAATAAAGAAATAGTCCATTTAATCAATAGACATGGAGGAAAAGCTGTTGGTTTAACCGGCCAAGATGGAAATTTTATCCATGCTAAAAAATTGATTATTCAGGAAAATGGAAAAGATATTGACCTTGGGCAGGTCGGTGAGATTCAATCAATAAATCCAAGCATAATAAATTTTTTAGATAGTGGAGATTTTATTCCCGTTATTGCACCTATCGGAATCGGAACAGATGGAAAGACATATAACATTAATGCTGATGTAGTAGCCGGAAAATTAGCAGAGGTTCTAATAGCTGAAAAGTTAGTCCTTATGACTAATACACCAGGGGTGTTAGATAAAAATCAAAAATTAATCACCGGATTAACACCAAATCAAATTGATTTATTAGTTCATGATGGAACACTTTCAGGTGGAATGTTGCCCAAAATAAATTCAGCGCTTGATGCAGCAAGAAGCGGGGTGAATAGTGTACATATCATTGATGGAAGAGTTGAACATGCTTTACTGCTTGAAATTCTGACAAGCCAAGGAGTTGGTACATTAATCAAAGCAAAAAACTAAATACACTTTGGGTATTTGATTTGGATGATACCTTACACAAGGCATCTCCTGAAATTTTCAAAATCATTAACCATGACATGACAAGCTTTATTTCAAATACATTAAATTTAAATATAGAAGAATCAAACAAAATTCGTCAAGCATATTGGGAGCAATATGGAGCAACATTAACTGGATTAATACAAAACCATAAAGTAAATCCAGATAATTTTCTTAAAGAAACCCATAAACTAGAAAAAATTAAGGAAGGGGTCATTAAAAACAAAAATACTATACTGGTTTTAAAAAAAATAAAATCTAAAAAAATTTTATTAACAAATGCGCCAAGACATTATGCAAAATTTATACTTAGTAAAATTAATATTAATTCTTTTTTTTGGAAAAAAATTTGTATCGAAGATAATAAATATAAACCAAAACCAGATATGAAAATCTTCCAAAAAATAAAAAAATTAAATTTTAAAAAATTTATTTTTATAGATGATAGTCATGAAAACATTAAAGCTGCAAAAATTAATGGCTTTTATACAATATGGATTAATAATAGTTTAAGAAGAAGTAAATATGCTAATCACAGCATTAAGGAATTGTCTGGATTGTTGAAGTTAAGACTTCATTAATTTCTTTATTAAGCCGACTCGGTGAATTTTAATTTTTTCTTTAATAAGTTCTATATTTTCACATTGATCAACTTGAGGTTTATTATTTTTTAATAACTTATCAAGCTCTGAAGCAATAAGATTAATTTTCTTAACCAAAATAGTATTATTTTCATCGTCTAATATAAATAATTTACTAAAGAGCTTTAGATTATTAAAATCCTGATAGAAAGAAATTTTAATGAGAAAATCATCAATTCTCTCTGATGAGTTTAAAGAAGATAATACGTTTGAATTTCTTAATTCAAAAAATTTCCCTACATTCGCAATGTCTTTTCTTGAAAAATTTACTTTGTTTTTTAAAAAACAACCAAACTTGCGCTCAAAAAATAGCCAATAAATATTAAAACTAATATCTTCTTGATTATTATTTTTAAAAAAACTCTCTAATAATTTAATATCAAAATCTTTATTTAGGTCAAATACTTGATTTAATGCATTTAATTCATTGAGCGTTTCAAAAAATTTAATAACGTTTTTATAGCCAAATGTTTTTTTTATTTCTTTAAAAATTCTATCTCCAGATATGCTTAAGAGTTCTTCTGAGGAAACAATATCTTTCAGTAAAATCTTAGTTTTATTATCTATTGTAAATTCTGGTAATTTTGCAGAAAACCTCGCTAGTCTTATTAACCTTAGAGGATCCTCAGAAAAAGCCTGTGAAACATGCCTAAATATTTTATTCTTTAGGTCAGCTATACCATTAAATGGATCGTATAGATTTCCATTTTCGTCTTCAGCAATTGCATTTATTGTCAAATCTCTTCTTTTTAAATCTTCTTCAAGAGTGACTTTTTTTCCTGTGTAAAATTGAAAACCTTTATACCCAACCCCTGCTTTTCTTTCAGTTCTGGCCAGAGCATATTCATTGCTATTTTTAGGATTAATAAATACCGGAAAATCTTTTCCTACTGGTATAAATCCTTCCTTAACCATCTCATCAGGGGAAGATCCAACAACAACATAATCTTTTTCTGTGACATTTATTTTTAATAATTTATCTCGTATTGCTCCGCCAACTAAATATATTTTTTTCATATTTTTTTAATAAAATTTTCAAGTGTTTCTAGATTTGTCAGGAATTCATAAGAATCATTATTATCAGTTACATTTTGAACCTTCATTGATTTTAAATTATCCATAGTTATAATTTTTTTTGGTGATAAGCCTAATATCAATACCAGTAAAACTGATAATACTCTTGGCAATTTTATGATGAAAGTTTTTAGTCTTAATGTATTTTTAATAATCAATAATATTTCATAAAAAGAGTATTTTTGTTTACCTGCAATTTCAAACGCCCTGGATTCATATCTATTTTTAATCATTAATTGGATTATTATTCCTGCTACATCGTTTACAGAAATTGGTTGAAAAATTGCGTTTGGAGATATTACCCCTATTATTGGCAAGAATCTCATTAATGCTACGAACATATTGATAAAAGAATCTCCCGTTCCAAATATGATTGATGGTTTAACTATATAAATTTTTATTGAATTATTTTTTTGACCTAACAAATAATTTTCTGCTTTTTCTTTTGAAGCTAAATAACTGCTCACTTTTGATTCAGATTTCAAAGCTCCAATATGAATAAATTTCTTTATATTATTTGTTATTGCAGATTTATAGAGTTTTTTTACAAAATCAAAATGAATTCTTATAAAGTCACCTTTTTTATTTTCGTGAAGAATTCCCACAAGATTTATCAATATGTCATGATTTTTAATTAATGAATTTAATTCATTTTGATCTGAAATATTATTTAATTTCTTAATTGCAACAGATGGAATTACCTTAATATGGTTTAAGTCTTTATTTTTGGTGGTTACTAATGTAATTTTATAATCACTGAGTCTTGCTAATGAATTTATCAGCTTTGAACCAACAAACCCACTACCCCCGAATATAATAACTTTTATTTTTTTCAAATATGAACAATTCTTAATAAGATGTATAAAACGATGATTATTGCAGCAACCACAAGAATATTCTTTGTTGTTTTAATTAGCATCTCATAATATTTTTTATTTTTTGTAAATAAATAAAGAAAAACTAGAACTAAAATAAAGATAGTTACAAATAATGCCAATGCTCTTAGTATCATAAAGACCCAACCCTTTCATCATTTTTATATTCAAGTTGATTATAGTGGTTTGCAATATTTGAATAAATTGTTTCATCTGTATCTTTGATAGATACAACTTCATATGCTTTTTTATCTTTTATTAAAAGCCTTAATAATTGATTATTCATCTCATGTCCTGATTTAAAACCGGTAAATTTTGCGAGAATTGGCAACCCTTCAATATACAAATCACCAATTGCATCTAAAACTTTATGTCTGACAAACTCATCTTCATAACGCAAGCCATCACGATTAAGAATATTGTAATCATCCATAACGATTGCGTTATCCAAAGAGCCTCCCTTAGCCAAACCGATTGAACGTAAATATTCAACTTCTTGCATAAAACCAAAAGTTCTTGCTCTTGAGATTTGTTCAAAGTATGAATCTTTATAAAGATCCAATGTAATTTCATTATTTCTCTCAGCAAAAACAGGATGCGGAAATTGAATTGAAAAGTCCACTACAAAGCTATTCGCCGGTTCCAGCATTGCAAACTTTCCATCATGCTCATATTTAATTGCTTTCTTTACTTTTATAAATTGTTTTTCAGAGGGTAAATCTTTTATGCCAGCTGATTTTATTAAATGTAAATAAGGAATTGAACTACCATCTAAAATTGGTAACTCTGGGCCATATACATTAATTATTATATTTTCAATCCCATAGGCGTGGAGTGCCGACATTAAATGCTCTATTGTCATTATTTTGAGATTTCCTTTTTCCAAGGTTGAGCACAATGTAGTATCAGTAATAAATTCAGCAGAAACTTTGACTTTAGGGCTTGGTTTTAAATCTTTACGGCAAAAAATGATGCCTGAATTATCTTCACCAGGTTTTAAAACCAGCCTAACTGATTCCCCGGTGTGCAAACCTAATCCCGTTAAAGATATTTCTTTCTGAATTGTTTTTTGAAATATCAATTTATTTTCGCCTCAGAAATGACGGAATATCAAATGCATCTTCCGTATCTTGGCTTATCAATTCAGGCCTACTATCTTGATCAGAAAACACATTTGGAACATCACTTGTATCTAATTTTAAATTTTGATCTACATTATTAACATAGACATCTTCTTTTTTATCTTCAATTTCTTCTAAGTCTTTGAGAAACTCATTGCTATTTTGTTTTAAATTTTGTTCATCTAAACCAGTGGCTACGATTGTAACTTTTAACTTCTCTCCAATACTATCATCTATAACATTCCCAACAATTACAGTCGCATCGACTGCAGCAATACTTTTTATTTCATTCATAACATCAATGTATTCTTTCATTTTGAAACTTGTGTTCGCAGATATATTAACTAAAATACCTTTTGCATTTTTTAATTCAATATTCTCAAGCAATGGACTATTGATAGCCAATTGCGCTGCTTTTATTGCTCTTCCATCACCTTCATATGCTCCGCTACCAATTATTGCATTACCCATTTCAGCCATTACAGTTTTAACATCTGAAAAATCAACATTAATCAAACCAGTATGATTAATAATGTCTGAAATTCCAGATACCGAGTTATAAAGCACATCATTTGCGGCAGCAAATGCTTCTAAAAAAGAAACGTCAGCTCCTAAAACATTCATTAATTTTTCATTTGGGATAATAATTAGAGAATCAACAAATTGTTTTAATTCATAAATTCCCTGTTCAGCAATCTGATTCCTTTTGCCTTCAAAGCTAAAAGGTTTAGTCACTACAGCAACTGTAAGGATTCCTAATTCTTTTGCGATCTCTGCAATAACAGGAGCAGCTCCAGTTCCTGTGCCTCCTCCCATTCCAGCAGTAATAAAAATCATATCAGCATCTTTAATTGCATCTTTTATTTTGTCTCGATCTTCAATTGCTGCTTGTTTTCCAGCATCTGGCCTTGCACCAGCCCCTAAACCCTTAGTTAGATTTAATCCAATTTGTAATATATTATTTGCTTGAGATTTTTTTAAAGTCTGTAAATCAGTATTTATAGAGATAAAATCTACGCCAAAAATATTTTTCTCAATCATATGATCTACAGCATTATTCCCACACCCTCCAATGCCAACAACTTTTATAATTGCTTCTCTATTTTTTTGCTCGACTATCTCAAACATATAAATTTCCTATTTTAAAAGTTACCTTGAAACCAAATTTTCATTCTATGAAGAATTTGTACGATTGAATTCCCATCAATTTTTTGCCTTTTATTTTTTTCAAAATCTATTTTACCTATTTTTAGTAGTCCAACAGCAGTCGCATATCTTGGATTTTCTATAATCTGGCTCAGTCCTGAAATATCTCTTGGATATCCAGTTCTAACAGACATATTAAATACCTTCGTTGCAGCCTCATTAATATTTTTCATCATAGATGTTCCGCCAGTAATTACCACTCCAGATGCAATATAACTTATCAATTTGCTTCTTATAAGTTCATTTTTTATTAATTCAAAAAGTTCTGTCATTCTTGGTTCAATGACTTTTACCAATTCCTCAGTTGATATTTTTTTTGGCTCTCTTCCATCAACAAGGGGCACATCAATTATTTCATCTCGATCATTTGGGTATTTAAAAGCTAATCCATGTCTTATCTTAATATCTTCTGCTGACTCATTTGGCGTTCTAAAAGCTACAGAAATATCATTTGTGATCTGGTCACCTGCTATTGGAATAACTGCCGTGTGTTTTACAGACCCATCCTTATAGACAATTAAATCGGTTGTTCCTCCTCCAATATCAATTAAACACACACCCAATTCTTTTTCATCTTTAGTCAGCACTGCTTCAGCTGAGGCTAAAGGCTGAAGAACCAACTCCATAGTATCCAAACCTGTTCTTTTAATACACTTTATAATATTTTGAGCAGCAGCAATTGCTCCAGAGACAATGTGTACCTTCACCTCAAGTCTCATTCCGCTCATTCCTCTCGGCTCTTTAATTCCTGTTTGGTCATCAATAATGTATTCTTGCTCTAGGGTATGAAGCAACCTTTGATCTGGAGGTAGGGTAATAGCCTGAGCTGTTTCAAGGACTCGCTCAACATCAGCATCATTAACTTCAAGGTCTTTAATCTTAACCATCCCTGTTGAATTTAAACTTCTAATATGACTGCCTGCGATACCTGTATATACCTCTTTTATTTTACAATCTGCCATTAACTCGGCTTCCTCTACAGATCTCTGTATTGCCTGTGTTGTTAAATCAATATTAACAACAACACCTTTTTTCAATCCTCTTGAAATATGTTGTCCTAGACCAAGAACCTCTATCTCACCATCCTCTTTCAATTCGGAAACAACAGTCACAATCTTTGATGTGCCAATATCAAGAGCAACAATTAATTGTTTTTCTTCTTTTTTATGTTTGATCATAAATTATTTAATTTTTTAATTTGTTCATCAACTGATATTGAGAATCCATCTCGATACCTTAAGTCAACATACGTAATTCTTTTTTTCACTTGAGCAAGTACCTTCTGATAATTTTTCATAAAAGAAGCTAATTTTTCTTCTGGATTATGTTCCCCAATATTAATTACTAGGCCATCAGTTGTTTCAAGAGTCCATTCTGTCTGCCTCAATAGAGACAATCTTCTAATTTGCATAATGTTATCTCCAAGTATTTTACTAAAAGAATTGTACTTATTAGTTATTTCTTCCAATTTTTCTTTTGGGCCTTCAAAAAATGGTAGGTTTTGACTTGATGCAGCATGAAAATATAAACCATTTTGATTGACTAATCCGATACCTATTTTGCCGTAACGAGCTACTGGTGTATGTTCTGCGACTTTTACAGAAATTTTTCCTGGCCAACTTCTATTGATTTCAACTTTTTCTACCCATGGAAGCTTCTCAAAGCCATCTTTAAATTTTTTTATATTGAGTGAAAAAAAATTTCCTTCCAAATACTTTTCCACCACCATTAAAACCTGTTCCCTCTCAACATGATCATAATTCCCATTAATATCAATTGCATTGATCGGAAAGATCTTGTCAAACGTAAAAGGTGAAACTATCTTAATAAAAAGATAAATAATGACTACTAAAGTCAATCGATACAAAATTAAATATATCTTTTTTTCCAAAATGATCTATTTAATTAATTGATAAATCTTCATAACAGTCTCTTTAAAAGAATTTCCATTATTCATAGATGCCATTGGCAGGAGACTATGTGAAGTCATGCCAGGTATAGTATTTATTTCTATTATATAAATTTCTTTTGTAGATTCCTTAATCATAAAATCTACACGACCCCAATCCTCGCAACCTAAAGCTTTAAATGCATCCTTGCATATTGCTTTTGCTTTGTGAGAAAGTTTTTCCTCAATGTCTGCTGGGCATATAAACTGAGTATCATCAGAAACATATTTTGCATGGTAATCATAGAAACCGCCTATTGGCTTTATCTCTATTATTTCCAATTCCTCATTTCCAATAATTGACAATGTAAACTCTCGACCCTCTATAAACTCTTCCGCAAATGAAATAGCGTCAATTTCCAAAGCCTGGTCTCTTGAGACTATGAAGTCCTCTTCTTTACGCACAATTGAAATACCAATAGATGATCCTGAATTTGATGGCTTAACTACAAAAGGAAGACCAATTTTTTTCCGAACCTCTTCAAAAATTATGTCTTTGTTCAATAACATATAATTTGGATTTTTTATTCCGTTTTCATCCCATTTTTGCTTAGTTAAAAATTTATCCATTGCTAATTTTGAGGCTTTTGCCCTTGATCCATTAAATGCAATATTGTTCTTTTCTAAATAATCTTGAATTTTTCCATCTTCTCCATCAGCCCCATGAAGACATATGAAAACTTTCCTAAAATTTTTCAAATAACTAATATCATTTTTTGCTGGGTCAAATTTTTCAACATTAAAATTGAGATCTAATAGAGCTTGATATACGGCTTCTCCACTTTGTAAGGATATTTCTCTTTCATTAGAACTCCCCCCGCATAAAACAAGTATTTTCTCCATTATGCTATCTCTCCTAAAAACTTTACTTCAATCTCAAGATCAATATTTTTTCTTTCTTTTACAGTGTTCTTCATCAATGCAATCAACATTTCAATATCTTTTGCGGTTGCATTTCCAATATTTTCGATAAAATTTGCATGTTTTTCTGAAACTCTCGCACCGCCTATTACATGACCTTTAAGACCACAATCCTCAATAAGTCTTGCAGCATAATCATTCTTAGGATTTTTAAATGTTGAACCGGCAGTGGGCCAATTCAGTGGTTGAGATAATTTTCTGCTTTGTAATAAATTTTTAATTTCCATTGATTCATCAACCGAACTATTAAAATTTGGAAATTCAAAATAAGCGCCAATAAAAAATTCGCTTTTCTTACTTTTTACATTTCTGTAACTAATTTCATATTCCTTTTTTTGAGATTCGTATAAGTTGCCATCAATATCTACTACTTTAACTTTTGTTACAAAGTCCCATGTTTCATTTCCATAACAGCCTGCATTCATAGCTAGTGCTCCGCCGATACTTCCTGGAATTCCTGCCATAAAAGCACAATTATTTTTTTTATTTCTTGCCGCAAACCTTGCCAAGGTTGAGCAACTCACTCCTGCTTCAGCATAAATTTGATTTTGATTTAGTTCTAATTTTTTCAGATTTTTTGAAAGATTTATGACTGTTCCTTTTACCCCCGCATCCCTTATTAACAGATTAGATCCCATTCCAATAACAACTATCGGTAATACCCACTTTTTTTCTTTCAATTTTTTAGCTAAAAATTCTATGTTTTCTATTTCTATATATTGATCTGCTGGACCACCGACTTTCCATGTATTTAAATTTTTTAATGGAAAATTTTTGTAAATTTTATCTGCTTCTATTTTCATTTAATTGATTAAAAAATGCTTTTTTAAACCAGGCACCTATGCTTCCAGCGCCCATTACCAGAAGAATTGAATTATTCTCAATATTTTTTTCTATAACGTCTTTTGCTGATTCAAAATCACTTAAAAAATATTTTTTGTTTGTTAATTTTTTGAGTATTTTTCTTGAATTTACTCCATAAATATTTTTTTCGCCTGCAGAATATATTTCAAACAAAAAAACTCGATTTACAAGACTTAAAACTTTGACAAAGTCATCAAAAAGTTGAAAAGTACGAGAGTATCTATGCGGTTGGAATACTATATTTATTTTTTTTCTTGGGTAACCTTTTTTAATTGAATCGATAACTGCTCTAATTTCTGTTGGATGATGTCCATAGTCATCTATTAAATTAACCGTTTTTTCATTTAATAATTTATAGTTCGGATATAGATCAAACCGCCTTGATACCCCATTAAAATTTTGTAATGCGTTTTGTATATTTTTTATTGATACTTCATGTTTAAGAGCTATTGCTATTGCCCCAACACAATTACTTACATAATGACTACCGGGCATTTTTAGCTTGACTTTAAATCTTATCTTTTTATCTAAGTTACTATTAAAATTAAATTCTGAAATATTTCCTTTAAATCTAATATCACTTGCATAATAATCAGCATTTTTATTTATTCCGAATGTCACTAAAGGTCTAGATATTTTTTTTAAAATTGATTTATTACCAGTATCGTCGATACAAATAAATACCTCATTGTAAAATGGAATCTGATGAATAAAATTAAGAAATGTTTCTTTTAATTTTTCCATGCTCCCATCATAAGTTTCCATATGGTCTGTATCTATATTTGTTACAAGAACTTGTGCTGGATTTAGATGTAAGAAAGAAGCGTCTGATTCATCTGCCTCAACTATCATTACATTGCTTTTTCCTAATTTAGCATTTTGCCTTAATGAATTAATTCTTCCTCCAATCACATATGTCGGGTCTATTCCACCATAGTTCATAATTTCAGCCAACATGCTAGTAGTCGATGTTTTACCGTGGGTACCTGCAATGGCAATACCAAACTTGTAACGCATCAACTCTGCCAACATCTCAGCTCGAGGAATTATAGGAATTTTATTTTTAATTGCATAAATTACTTCTTGATTTTTTTTTGAGATTGCTGATGATGTCACCACCACATCAGCATTTTTAACATTTGCTTGATTGTGCTCAGTAAATATTTTAATTCCTCTTGACTTTAAATGTTCTAGCGCCTCTGAACTTCCAATATCAGAGCCTGTTATTTGAAAGTGCATATTGAACATAATTTCCGCGATTCCTGACATACCAGAACCACCAATTCCAATAAAATGTATTTTTTTTATTTTTTTATACATCTTGTTCTATATATGTAAAAATTTTAGTGCTTGAGTTTTTATGTATTTCTGAATAACTCTTTTTTGCCATATTTATACACTCTTTTCGTGATAATTTTTTTAACATTTTTAGTAATTTTTGTTCTATTTCTTCCTCACGGCAAATTAATGCACCTTTTCGCTTTTCTATAGATAATGCGTTTCTATACTGATGATCATCAATGGCATATGGGTATGGAATAAATATAGCTCCTAAGCCTATATACTCTAATTCAGATACGGTCATAGCTCCAGCACGAGAAATGATAATGTCTGCCCACTGATAATATTCTTTTATATTTTTTATAAAATCTAATACCTCTACTTCAAATTTATAAATTTCATTAACACCATTACTTTTATTATTTCCACATTGATGAATAACCTTTATTTTTCTAATTCCTGCGAGCTCATTTAGTACCAATGGAATTTTTTCATTTAATGATTTTGCCCCTAAACTTCCTCCCAATATAAATATCCTTAATGGCCCCTGTCTGTTTCTAAATCGAATAGATGGTTGCTCTATAGTCTTTAACTCATCACGGATTGGATTTCCTGCAGTAATATTAAAAAATTTATTTTTAATACTAAATGCAGAAAAAACTTTTTTAGCATAAGGTGCAAGAATTTTATTACTTGTTCCTGGAATGCTATTTTGTTCATGAATATATAAATTTCGACGGCATAGTAGGGTAGCAAGACCTAGTGGTAAGGATATATATCCGCCAAAAACAAGTGAACTTCTAATATTATATTTTTTTATTATCCTCACCAACTTAAATACTGATATTAAAAATTTAAAAGGGTATGAAATTAAGGTAATAAATTTTTTACCCCTAAATCCCCCAATATTTACAGGGACGTAGTTGATAATTTTTTTATCAACCAAATCATTTTCCATTCCTTGGTATGTTCCAGCCCAATAAACTTCCCAATTATTATCAAGAAATACTTTAGATACTGAAAGGGCTGGGATTATATGGCCTCCTGTTCCAGCGGCTGCAATGAATATTGTGCTTCTAATTTCTTCGGGATTTGATTTTATTTTCATAGTCAACCCTCAAAACAACGGATAAAGCTATTATATTCATCAGCAGAGCGCTTCCTCCATAAGATATCAATGGCAAAGTAAGTCCTTTAGTTGGGAATAACCCTAAATTAACCCCCATATTGAAAATTGCCTGAATTCCAATCCAAATACCCACACCTTGTGCAACTAAACTTGAAAAATGATTTCTTAGTTTTGTAGACTCTTTTGCGATTCCAAATATTCTCACGATCATAATCATAAAAATTAAAATTATAATTGCTACTCCAAAAAGTCCAAGCTCTTCTGCAAGAATTGCTAGGATAAAATCTGTATGAGCATCAGGCAGGTATTGAAGCTTTTGAATGCTCTCCCCTAATCCAACCCCAAATAAATCTCCCCTGCCAAACGCAATCATTGAATTTCCTAATTGCCAGCCATCTCCAGTAAAATCATCAAATGGATTTAACCATGATCGCAGACGATCCATTCTATATTGCTCAACAGAAATTAATCCATACAAAGCAAAAGGGGAGGTTATTAAAATAGAAAGGATTATCTTTAAAGAAACTCCGCCTAAAAATAAGATTCCAAAAGATATTGCTGCAAAAACAACAAGCGCACCAAGATCTTTTTCACTTAAAATAATAAATCCTACCAACACCACAACAACAAAAATTGGTAAGAATCCTCTTTTAATTTCTCCAATTTCTCTTGATTTCCTTAATACATAGTCAGACGTATAAATGATGATTGCAAATTTCATTAATTCAGTCGGTTGAAAATTCATAAAACCCAAAGATATCCATCTAGTTGCTCCCTTCGCTTCGCTTCCAACTCCAGGTATTAAAACTATTGAAACTAAAAAGAAACTAAAAAGAAAAAATAACTTAGAATTTTTTTGCCAAAAATTTATAGGAATAAAAAAAACAATTAAACCTAAAATTGAGGCTAAAGCTAAATTGAATGCTTGCCTCAATAAATAATAATAACTTTGAAAATTTAATGCTTTTTTTAAGGCTGCCACATCTACTGAGGCAGAATAAACCATAATCAATCCCGTACCAGCGAGCAATAACATGGTCCATAACAAAACTGGGTCATAGTTTTTTTGTTCAATGCTTTTTTTAAAATCCATTCTTATAACTTTCAACAAGAGCTTTGAAATGACTTCCTCTTTCTTGATAATTTTTATATAAATCCATACTTGCACAGCCAGGACTCAATAATACTATGTCACCATTTACCATCTCATCGAATATTCTCTTCATCAAGTCCTCTAAATTTACAAAATTTTCACAAGGAGTTTTTATTTCTATGGACTTAAAATAATCTTTAAAAATTTGTTGATCTTTGCCAAACAAATATATTTTTTTTACATTATTAGGTATGCTAAAACCGTTTAAACTTTGCCCTTTTAACAACCCTCCAAGAATCAATAGCAAAGGTTCATTAAAAACTCTTAATGCTGCATTAGTTGAAGCAAGATTAGTTGCTTTTGAGTCATCGTAAAAACTTACCTCCCTAAATTTGTCTACCAATTCAATTCTGTGAGGTACATTTTTATAATTAAAAAAGAATTCTTTTATTTTATTACTGTAAATATTTATTCCAATTTTTTTTAATACTAACAAGACGGTATAAATATTTTCACCATTATGAATTCCAACCAAGCCAGGTGAGTCTATTTTAATAATACCTTCTTTAAAATAAAACTCATGACTCGATTTGTTTGATTTATTATTGCCTTTTGAGACAAATACATCTTCACGCTTTGAGTATTGATCATCTAGTATATTATTCATAATAATTGAATAATCACTATGCTCTATAAGCTTTAATTTGGCCTTCTTATAATCCTCAAAATCATTGTATCTGTCTAAATGATCTTGTTCTATATTCAAGATTGCAGCAATATTAAATCTAGCTTCAGGACTTAAAACTTCTAACTGAAAACTTGAAATTTCAACAATTAAAAATTTTAATTTTTCTTCACTATTTAGAGATAAAATTGGATAGCCAATATTTCCCACCGCTTTGGCTGGATATGATAAATAATTTAATAATTGTTCGAGTATTGAACATACCGTTGTTTTTCCGTTAGTTCCTGTTATAGCGATTTTAATTACATCTCGAGACACAACTTCATTAATCAAAGAAATATCATTAGAAATAATTTTTTTATTAATCCCTTGAAATACCTTTTTTCTAAGATCAAAACCAGGGCTAACAAAACATTTAGAATAATTTTCTTTAATTAAGGGATCATTGAAATTATTTATTAACTTTATTTTGTTGTCATCGAGAAATTTTTTATCTAAAGGACTTATTTCTTGTTCTTCATAAAGAGTAATATTTTGATTTTTTTTAAGAAGAAAATTAACTAAAGACTTTCCCGTTCTCCCATAGCCCATAATGATAATTTTTTCATCTGGTGACATCTATCTTATCTTCAAGCTGGCAATACCTATAAGGATTAAAATCATGGTGATGATCCAAAATCGCACTACAACTTGTGTCTCTTTCCAACCTTTTTTTTCATAATGATGGTGTAAGGGTGCCATTAAAAATATTCTTTTCCCTATACCATCTATTTTTTTTGTATATCTAAAATAAGTAACCTGTATTGCTACTGATAACGTCTCGACAACAAATAATCCTGCCATAATGAACAAGATAATTTCCTGTCTAACAATAACTGCAATTGTTCCCATTACTGCACCTAAAGCTAGAGAACCGATATCACCCATAAATACTTCAGCTGGATAAGCATTAAACCATAAGAAACCAAGGCCTGAACCTGCAATTGCTGCACAGAAAATTGCTACCTCACCAGCACCAGCGATGTATGGTAAATTTAAATAATTAGCATAAATTTGATTACCTGTGACATAAGCAAATATTGCTAATGCGGAGGTAATCATTACTGAAGGCATAATTGCTAATCCATCTAAACCGTCTGTTAAATTAACAGCATTACTACTTCCCGTAATTACTAGATATGACAAAATAAAGAAACCACTTATACCCACTTGTAAATAAGTTGATTTCAAATAAGGAATTAATAAAGCAAATGAATTACCCTGATCGCGAAGTGTTATATACAGAAAAGTTGTAGTCATAATCGCAGCTATCGACTGGAAAAAGTATTTCCATTTTGCTGATAGTCCATCAGAATTCTTAAATTTTATTTTTTTTAGATCATCAATAAAGCCAATTAAACCAAAAGCAATTAATACAAAGATAAGAGTTAAGATAAACCTATTACTTAAATCTCCCCATAATAATACTGAAAATAAGATTGAGACAATAATTAAAGTGCCTCCCATAGTCGGTGTGCCTTTTTTTAAAAGATGAGCTTCAGGGCCATCTAGTCTAATATATTGAGAAAAACTGAGATCTCCTAATTTCTTAATAAACCATGGACCCAGTATGAAAGAAATTAATAATGAAGTTCCTGCAGCTAGGACTGATCGAAAAGAAATATAATTTAAGACGTTTAAAAAATTTATTTTTATATCTAATATTTTTAATAATTCTAAAATCATTGCAAAACTCTCAATCGGTCAATTAATAAATCCATTCTTGCACTCCTTGAACCCTTAACTAACACCATTGTATCTTCAACAACAAACTTTTCTAAAAATTTATACAACTCTTCTTTCTCTTCAAAAAACTTATTCTTAACTTTCTTTATTTCATTGAGTGTTAATCTTGTTAAGGGACCAACTCCAAGAATCAGATCAATTTTTTTATTATTTATTTTTTTCCCCAGTTCTTGATGAATAACTTCTTCCTCAGGACCCATTTCAGCTATATCTCCAATGACTAAAATTTTATAGCCATTATGTCGTTCCAAAAAATCAACTGCAGCAAGTAATGATGTTGGATTGGAATTATAGGTATCATCAATAATAATTGAGCCTTGAATACCACTTATTCTTTCCATTCTTCCTTTTGGGCTTTTAATTTGCATCAAACTCTGTTGTATCTTTTCAATTTCGATGCCTAAATTCAATACTACTCCTATTGCAAACAAAAGATTAATATTGTTATGTTTCCCAATCAGTGGGTTTCTAATTTCTATGCTAGTGCCCTGATAGTTTAATCTTATATTTGTCTCATCAATATCAGTCCAAAAAATATCTGCACTTGATTTATTCGATGAAATTGTAAATTTTTTACAATCTATTTCTTGAACATCAGAGGTATATTTATTATCAGTATTTAATAGAACTGTATCTGTTGAAAGCAAATAATCAAATAAACTCTTTTTTTCAAATGCAATTTTTTCTTTCGACCCAAAGTTACCAATATGCGCTTCTCCAATATTTGTTATTAATGCAATGTTAGGTCTTAGGATTTTAGCTAATTGTTTTATTTCACCTGGATGGTTTGTACCCACCTCAAAGATTGCATATTTGGTTTTTTTAGTAACTTGAAACATTGACAATGGTAAACCAATCTCATTATTAAAATTTCCGATTGTCCCCACTACCTCAGCATTATTATAAAACTGTTTTAGTATTTGAATTATTAGCTCTTTTGTTGTTGTCTTTCCATTGCTTCCAGTTATTCCAACAAATGTTGCCTTAGATTTTACTCTTATATTATTAGAAAGATCTTTTAAGAGTTCTTTTGTCGAAGAGACAACCACTTGGGGTAAATCTGTTTTAATTATTTTTTCCGTAAAAATTAGAGTAGGTTTGGTTTTTTCAATTTGATTAACAAAGTCATGCGCATCGAATGTTTTTCCTAACAAAGCAATAAAAATACCATTCTTAATTGGATTTCTTGTATCTGTATATATATCTTTAGAATCGAACTCGAAATTCTCTTCAATTTTTAATTTTTTAAGAATTTTTGGTATTTCTTTTAAATTAATTTTCATAATTTCTTTTAAAATTTTTTACTATATTTTTATCAGAAAATTTATATTTAGTTCCCTTGATAATTTGATAATTTTCATGCCCTTTCCCAGCTATTAATAAAATCTCATTTTTACTTTCTTTAAGTGCTTTTTGAATTGCCAATTTTCTATCATCAATCTTAAATTTTCTAACAGATATATATTTAGCAATTTCATCAATAATTTTCTTAGGGTCTTCATCTCTAGGATTGTCAGATGTAATGTAAATCTCAGATGCATATTTTTGAGCAGCAAACGCCATGAGTCTCCTTTTTCCAGAATCTCTATTACCGCCACACCCAAATATGAGTGTTATTTTTTTTTTATAATGATCTTTTAAAACTTTCAGAACATTTTTTAGCGCATCCGGTGTATGCGCATAGTCTATATAAACTCTCTTATCTTTAGTAATGATTTCTTCAAGTCTCCCTGGTGGGGTTTTAATATTTCTTACCAAGGTTGATATTTTATCAAACGAATAACCTTCTAAATATAAAGCAGCGATTACTGCAGTTAAATTATAGATATTGAAGTCTCCTAAAATTTTTGTTCTAAATTCAAAAGATTCATTTCTATATAAAATAATAAAATCTAAGTAATTTTTATTTTTTGGCTCTTTATTTCTATATATGATTCGAAAATCTGCTTTTTTACTTTTTCCATAACTTAAAACATCTTTGTTTCTATTTTTTAATTCTTCAAATAGTAGTTTTCCATATTGATCATCAATATTAATGATAGAAATTTCAACGCTATCTAAAAAAAAATTTTTCTTAGCATTAAAATAATTTGACATCGTTTTATGGTAATCAAGATGATCTCTAGTTAGATTTGTAAAAATTCCGAATCTAAAATTTAATCCGAATATTCTCTTTTGATCTATCGCATGTGACGAAACCTCCATATTGATACTTTTTATTTTATCTTTTTTAAAAATAGACAATAAGTGATTTAATTTAAAATTATCTGGGGTCGTTAAATTTGATTTAAATTTTTTATATTTTTTATTAAAAAATGGAAGGGTTCCAATCATTTCAGATTTCTCCCCTAGTTTATTTTTTAAATCTGTCAACCAATACACGGAAGTACTTTTTCCATTGGTGCCTGTTACACCTATCAAATTTATACTTTTTATTCTTGGCTTGAAAAAATAATTGACTATTTCAGGAATGTTATCTCTAAGATTTTTAAAAGGTAATAAATTTTTATTATTTTTTTTATCTGGAAGATATTTTTTATCGCTTGACTCGTAGATAATTTTTTTTGCACCACGAGTCAAAGCTTCTTCTATAAATAATCTTCCATCGGTTTTTTCACCTGGGTATGCAAAGAATAAATCGCCTTTATTTACTTCATTGCTGTTATTACAAATTTTATTTGACTTTCCAAGTTTTCCAAAAATTTCTCTAAATAATTTGTTCACTATTATCTATAGCCTGCTCGTCATTTTTAATTCCAAACTTACTTAAATCTTCATCATTAGGTATGTCGTATAGTTTTAATGCATCTTTTATAACCATCTTGAAAACCGGTCCAGCAACAATTCCCCCGTAATGACTTATTGCTTTAGGGTTATCAATTACTACCGCCATAATAAATTTAGGATTTTTTGCAGGTGCTAATCCTACAAAAGAAGAATAATATCCAGCATCATAACTACCATTCAAATATTTATGAGCCGTACCTGTTTTTCCAGCAACCACATACCCAGGTATTTTGATTCCGTTTCCAGTTCCCCCTTTTTCATGCACCACTGAAACAAGATCCCCAAGAATCAAATTCGTAGTTTTCTCCGAAAATACTTTTTCAGATTTACTTTCATTATTATCTCTAATTAATTTAGGTTTAATCATATTGCCATTATTTGCGAATACCGAATAAGCTTGAGCAAGCTGAAGAACATTTACATTTATTGAATATCCATAATTAATCCTGTAATGATCAGACTCCATCCACTTATCATATGTTCTTAGAAAACCAGATGACTCGCCTGGGAGTTTTATATCTATTTTTTTTCCAAAACCTAATTTGTCATAATAAGACCATAACTTTTCAGGTTCCACTCTATAGCCAATTTTAGAGGCTCCTACATTAGATGAATATTTTATTACCTCTCTCACTGAATATGATTCATGCGGATGATCATCTCTTATTTTTTTACCACTCACTTCAATAAATCCACCGGGTGTAAATATTACCTCATTATGATCAAGTTTTTTTGTTTCAAGAGCCGCGCTGAGAGCGAACGGTTTCATTGTAGATCCAGGTTCAAAAACATCTAACAATACTCTGTTTTTCATAAATTCATAATTTTTAACACTTGAATTAGGGTTATAAGATGGATAATTTGTCATAGCTAATATTTCTCCACTTTTTGCATCAATTAATACCGCAGAGCCGGAATCAGCGTCATGTTTCTCTACCTGGTTCATAAGCGCTTGATATGTCTGGTGCTGAAGCCTCCTATCAATTGTTATTTGAATATCAGCCCCATCTTTTGCAAGTTTAATATCGCTTAAATCATCAACAATTCTTTTTTTACCATCAACTAAAACCTTTTTGTATCCTTGCTCTCCCGATAACAAATTATCAAATTGCTTTTCCAACCCCTCACTTCCCTTGCCATCAATATTCATTCTCCCTATGATATGGGCAGCACTTTCTCTTGCAGGGTAAAACCTTTTATAATTTTTTTCTAAAACTACACCAGATATTTTCAGACTATTAATTTCCTTAGCCTGTTCTGCGGGGATAGTTCTTTTTAAATAAAAAAATTTATTTTTATTATTATTTTCTATTTGGATAATTTCTTTTTTAGGAATATTAAGGATTTTGGCTAGCTGTTCATACTTTTGACCTTCATTTTTAATATCTCTATATTTATTTATTCCAAGATCATATGAAAGAATACTTACAGCAAGTAGTTCATTATTTCTATCAAATATTTTCCCCCGGTATGATTGAAGAATCTCATTACGAACACTTAGATTATTTCCTCTATTTTGCAAATTTTCTTTTTCATCATAAAGCAAATAACCTGCCTTAAAAAATAATCCTACAAACATCACCACAAAAATTGATAATAATATTCTTCTCCTTACAGAAGAAAGTTCAAAAATATCGCTCTGGTGATTAAATTGTTTCATTCGTTTTTAATTGTTTTTATTTTTTTTGAATCTGGCTCAATCATATTTAATTTACTTTTAGCAAAATCCTCTACTCTGATATCCCCTGATTGATCTGACATCTCCAGATCTAACTTATTTTTTTCCTCCCTAAGTTCTATTTCAGCCTTCTTTTCGTCATCCAAACTATTAAAACTTTTTCTATAAACATGTTCTGAATTAACTTTCAATAATGCAAAAATAATTAGCACTAGAAAAAGTATTAAGTTAAGTTTCATTTATTTTTTCTATTACCCTGAGCCTTGCGCTTCTTGATCTTAAGTTTTTTGTTATTTCATCCTCTTTTGCTGACACAGATAAAATATTTTTTGCATAAATATCTTTTATGATTTCATGATCTTTTATGGGAATATTTTTTGGGATTTTTGCCCCAGAAGGTGAACATACTTTTTTAAAAAAATTTTTTACAATTCGATCTTCCAGAGAGTGAAAAGTTAAAATACCTAACCTTCCCCCTACTTCCAATGCATCGAATAGCATTGGTAAAGATTCCTCAAGTTGTTTAAGTTCGTCATTTACTTCTATACGAATAGCTTGAAAGATTTTTGTTGCTGGATTTTTTTTATGGAACTTCGCAGGTATTGCCTCTTTTGCAATCTCAGCTAATTGTTTTGTGGTTTCAATTTCTTTAATTTCTTTGTATTTTGAAATTAATTTTGCTATTTTTTTTGCAAATCTTTCTTCCCCATATTCTTTAAAGATCTTCACCAAATTTTCTTCAGAATAATTATTCACTACAAATCTAGCATCCAACTCTTGCATTCGATTCATTCTCATATCAAGTGGGCCATCTTTTTGAAAGCTAAATCCTCTTTCTGCATCATCAAGCTGGGGAGAAGATACACCGAGGTCCATAAAAATTCCTGAAAAAAAGTTTTTTTTTTAAAGTTTTTAATAAATTCAAAATAAGAATTATGGTTTAAATTTAATCTTGGATCTTTTAATTCTTTTGCATGTTCAATTGCACTTAAATCCTGATCGACTATGAAAACTTGGGCTTCCTTATCGATATTGTTCAATAAAATATCAACATGGCCACCTCTCCCGTATGTGCAATCTAGATAATTTCCTTTATTTTTTACAATGCAATATTCTTTAAATTCTTCGGGCATCACTGGCAAATGAGAAAGCTTGTTCATAAGGTAAATCCTTCTAATTCTGGATCATTGAAGTCTAGATTTTGCTTCAAACCCCCAAGAATAAATTTATTCCATAACTCTTTATCCCACAGCTCATAGTGACCACCTTGGCCAACAAAAATACACTCATGTTTTATTTGTGAAAAATATTTTAATGTTTGTGAAATTAAAATCCGTCCAGAACTATCCATCTGAACCTCATCGGCATAACCAACCAAAAGTCTCTGTAGTACATTGCTTTTTTTATTAAAGCTAGAGAGAGCCATAATCCTCTTCTCAACGGGAAGCCAATCTTTTATTTTGTATAACAAGAGGCACTTATCGGGATGGGCTGTCAAGATCATCGATGTTTTTGGAGAGAGCTTTTCTCTTATTTTTTTTGGCACAGCAAGTCTATTCTTTTCATCTAAATTTGCTAAATGTGTACCTCTGTATGTCATATTTTTTTTGTAGCTTAAAGTTTTATTTCCCACTTATTACCACTTTTTCCCTTTTTATGACACTATAGGCAAAAAAAAAGTGCTATGCAAGCACTTTTTTTAATTAACTCAATAAGTTAGCCTATAAGCCGGGTTCTGTTAAAGACAATTATTCATCTGGTTTTACAATTACTTGCAAAATCATGCGGCTTACCCGGTAATAGTGCGAGCAGCACTGTTATTACCCTATTTAGCCTTGCTCCAGGTGGAGGTTACCGCGTTTCACCGTAACTTAATACGCTCGTCTCTGTGGCCCTATTCCTCATTTCACAATGGATGGCTGTTAGCCATCACCCTGCTCTGTGGAGCCCGGACTTTCCTCTATAAAATATAGCAATTGTCCAGCTAACTTATTGATAATTATAAGGATTTATTCTTTATTTGCCAATTTATTTTTTCACCTGCCATAAAGGGAACTATCGTTTGGGTACCAACTCCAAATTCAGTTGGTATTAAATATTCTTTTCTTTCCAAGACTATCGTTGTTTTTGGCTTCTCCAAATTGTAGAATTTGCAACTATTTAAAGTAGTAAATTTTTCCAAGCTTTCTAATTTGCCAAGCTCTTCAAATTTTGCTACATATAATTCTAATGCTGTGTGTGCAGAAAAAATCCCCGCACAACCACAATTACTCTCTTTATCTTTTTTAAAATGTGGTGCGCTATCTGTTCCCAAAAAAAACTTCTCACTTCCAGAAACTGCTGCCTTACAAACCGCGTCACGGTGTTCTTCTCTTTTTAATATTGGCAAACAATAGTTATGCGGTTTAATTCCCCCGGATAAAAGATCGTTACGATTTAGCATCATATGCTGAGGCGTTATGGTTGCAGCAATCTTATCAGAACTGTCATTTACAAAAGAAACAGCCTCTTTTGTGGAAATATGCTCAAAAACAATTCTTAATGCAGGAAATTTTCTTACCACTAAATCCAGGTCATCAATAAAATATTTTTCACGATCAAATATATCAAGATTTTTACGAGTAGACTCTCCGTGAACCTGAAGCGGTAAATCGAATCGCTCAAGTTTTTCTAAAATCTGATAAATATCTTCAAGTCCATTTATATTTGATTTTGAGTTCGTTGTAACTCCATTTGGATATAGTTTCACACCTGCAACTCTTGGGTCTTTTGACGCCTCTTCAACATCTTCTTTTGTTAAATTTACATTTAAAAATAAAGTTACTAAAGGATAAAAGTCTGCATGCTTATTTACTGAAACTATCCTCTCATGATAATTGATAGCATCCTTAAATGACAAAATAGGCGGTGATAAATTTGGCATTGCAATTACATAATTAAAGTTTTTACTACTTTCATTAACTGTAAAAGATAACTGTTCTCCATCCCGAAAGTGAACATGCATATCGTTAGGTCTTAGAATTTTGATTTCTTTAAACATTTTTTTTTAAATCTAACCCTTGTTTGTATAATTCATCTTTATTACAATTAAATATCTCAGCAACAATCTTAACTGCCTTACTAAGCGGTAAATATAAAATAAGCTCTCCTAAAAATTTATTAGCATCTGCTGAAATCTCATTACCCAAAGACATGTACTTCTCTATTATAACCACGAACTCACCCTTTAGCTCTTCATGATGTGCTTGAAAATATTTAATGTGATTTTTAATATCTTCAAAATATAAAGACTCATACATTTTTGTTAATTCTCTAGCAATAAAAACTTTATGGGCACTTCCGAAGACTTCTTCGATTGCATTAAGTAACTCTAATACTCTTTTTGGAGACTCAAAAATTACTGCCATTATATTTTTATTTTTTATCTCATTTAATTTCAAATGTAATTGTTTTCTTTTGGGGGGTAGAAAAGAAAAAAAAGCAAAAGAGCTTTCGTTAAATCCTGAAACTGAAACTGATGAAGTTACAGCAGAAACTCCTGGAATTGGCGAAACTTGAATTTTATTTTTATGACAAAGTGTAACTAAGATCGAACCAGGATCACTAATTCCAGGGGTTCCTGCATCGCTCAAGTAGGCTACATTGCTTCCATTTTTTATAATTTCTATAATTTTTTCTGACTTCGCAGATTCATTATGTTGGTGAATCGATTCTGTTTTTTTTTCTATTTGATAATGATGCAATAGTTTTTTTGTATGCCGTGTATCTTCACAAGCAATAAGATCCACTGCTTTTAAAGTTTCAATTGCTCTATAAGTTATATCCTTTAGATTTCCAATTGGCGTACTAACTATAAATAAAATTCCAGCCATAATTATTAATTCTACCCAAAACTAGAAAGATCAAAGGTATACTATAACTTATGAATTTAAGATTAATTTCAATTTTTATAATGATATTTTTTATTACTGGCTGTGCACCAACTGGCATAGTGGGCATTCCCACATCAATTGCTGACAGAAGAACTGCTGGGGTTCAATTGGAGGATGAGAGCATAGAATTGAAAGCACTTTATGAAATTAATCAAATTCAGGGAGAAATGCATACTAATGTTCTCAGTTACAACAAAAATGTATATATTCTAGGTGAAGTCTCAAGTGAGGAACTAAAAACTCAGATAGAAGAGAAAATTTCATCAATAAAAGAAATTAAAAGTATTACTAACGAATTATTAGTAGGAAAAAATAGCACAATAAAATCAAGAGCTAAAGATGTTGCAATTACAACAAATGTAAAAGCACTTTTAGTCAAGGATGAAAAAAAATCAAATTTATCTGCACTCCATGTAAAAGTTATTACTGAGAGACAAATCGTTTATTTATTTGGACTACTAAATACTAACGAAGCGGCTGAGGCTGAAAAAATATCGAAAAGAGCAAAAGGTATAATTAGCGTTAAATCGTTTTTTGAAATAGATGACTCTCTAAAAAATAATTGATTTAATTTATAGATTGATTATAATAATCACAAAATCCCGATAAAAATCTTAGCCAAACAAAAATTAATTTTCTTTTTTAATCCTACAATAAACACTATGAGTAATATTATTAATATATCTGACAACACATTCGAAAATGAAGTTTTAAACTCTTCATTACCAGTTTTGCTTGATTATTGGGCAGAATGGTGTGGTCCATGTAAAATGATCGCACCCATCCTAGAAGAGATATCAACTGACTATGCTGGTAAATTAAAGATTGCAAAAATAAACATAGACGACAATCCTGCTACACCAGCTAAATTTGGAGTCAGAGGAATTCCAACATTAATGATTTTTATTAATGGAAATATAGAGGGTACTAAAGTAGGGGCTTTATCAAAATCACAATTATCAGCCTTTATTGATTCAACAATTTAAAATGCATATATCAGAACTTAAACACTTACCCGTAACCGAATTAGTTAATCTTGCCGCAGAAAGTAATGTTGAAAATGCGGGAAGAATGAGAAAACAAGACCTTATTTTTGCAATTCTAAAAAACAAGGCAAAAAATGGAGATACTCTAACTGGAGATGGCACTTTAGAAGTCTTACCTGATGGTTTTGGATTTTTAAGATCGCCAGACACTTCTTATTTAGCAGGCCCAGATGATATTTATGTTTCGCCATCACAAATTCGACGTTTTAATTTACATACTGGAGATTCAGTTTCAGGTGAAATTAGAACACCAAAAGACAGTGAAAGATATTTTGCTTTAGTTAAGGTTGAAAAAGTAAATGATGAAGCTCCTGAAAATACAAAAAATAAAATCTTATTTGAAAATCTAACGCCTCTTTTCCCAACACAACCCTTGAATCTTGAGAGAGATATTACTTCAGAAGAAAATATTACTGGTCGCGTTATAGATATGATTTCACCAATCGGCAAAGGTCAAAGGGGATTAATTGTTGCAAGCCCAAAAAGTGGTAAAACTGTAATGATGCAAAATATCGCACATGCAATAACTGCAAATCATCCAGATGTTGAGTTAATAGTTCTTCTAATTGACGAACGCCCTGAAGAGGTTACAGAAATGGCAAGATCAGTTAAGGGTGAGGTAGTCGCCTCAACCTTTGATGAGCCAGCCTCAAGACATGTCCAAGTTGCAGAAATGGTAATCGAAAAAGCTAAAAGAATGGTAGAGCATAAAAAAGATGTGGTAATCCTACTTGATTCAATTACTAGGCTAGCTAGAGCATACAATACTGTAATACCATCATCTGGCAAGGTGCTAACAGGTGGTGTAGACGCAAACGCATTACAGAAACCAAAAAGATTCTTTGGTGCCGCTCGAAATACAGAAGAAAGTGGCTCTTTAACTATCCTTGCTACTGCATTAATAGATACTGGATCAAAGATGGATGATGTTATCTACGAAGAATTTAAAGGTACAGGCAATATGGAAATACATTTAGATCGCCGAATGACTGAGAAAAGACTTTATCCAGCAATTAACGTCAATAAATCTGGTACAAGAAGAGAAGAACTGCTTATTCCGCAAGAAGTGCTTCAGAAGATTTGGATTCTTAGAAAACTGCTTTACCCTATGGACGACATCGAAGCAATGGAATTTTTATTAGATAAATTGAAATCCACAAAGAATAATGAAAACTTCTTTGATAGCATGCGAAGGGGCTAATTATTATTTGCATTTTAGTTAAAAATTCTAGATAATTACGAATTATTTTTTAAAAGATATTAAATTATGAAAAAAGATACGCACCCAAATTACCCAGAGATTAATGTTACTTGTAGCTGTGGCAACAAGTTTACAACGAACTCTGTAGTAGCTAAAGATTTAAGCATCGAAGTATGCTCTCAGTGTCATCCCTTCTACACAGGTAAACAAAAGATTGTAGATACTGCTGGTAGAGTTGAGAAATTCAAACAAAAATACGGTATGTAATTTAATTTTTAATTAAAAAAGGCAGCGACGCTGCCTTTTTTTTTGTTTATTATTCTAGATATGAAATTCTTTATTGATCATGATTGGCAAGAAAATATGCAAACCCCAAATAAAAACCTTGGGGAAAGAACAAAAATTAAATCTTTATTATTTTTATCAATAACCTATTTAATTTTTGGTCTGATAAATCACTCGCCTTGGAGACCTATTGAGACCCATTCATTTAGCATTCTCATTGATATTATTTTTAACAAAAAAATACTAACCCCAATAGCCGCTACAGATCTCTTTTACTCTCACCCGCCTCTCTATGAAATGATTGGGGGTGCATTTACTCTTTTATTTAATTTTTTAGATACTCACAATGCAGCACGAATAGGAAATATTTTTTGGGTTGGTCTAACTATGCTCTCAATTGGTTTATCAAATCGAGAACTTTGGGGTCATGGCTATGGCCGTCAGTCAAATCTAATTTTTATTTCATCTATTGGACTGGTATTAAATATTCACAGCTTTCATAATGAAATTGCCGTAATGACTGCTATGTCTCTTTTATTTTATGCTTTTACCTTGCATGTCAGAAGACCTTTTAGATCCTCAGTATTACTCGCTTTTGGATTAACGACTCTATTTTTAACGATTGGCTTTTCAAGTTTATTCATTTTTTTTATTATTTGCTTATTACTCTTAACCTGTCCAAATTGGAGAAATTATAGATTTTTTATATTTTTACTAATTGGATTTATAGCTGCGCTAATTCCCATAACTATGTGGAGTATATTAATTCACAACCAAGATCCAAATAAATTTTTTGCAGCCTTGAAAGCATTAAATAATTTTGATATTAGCAAATTCCAATATTATTTACTAAACCTAACCTGGTTTGCTTGGCCTGCATTACCACTAGCAATTTTTGTTACAGTAAAAAATTACATGAACATATTGAGCTTTAGACGTTTCCAATTGCCTCTGGTTTTCTTAATAAGCTATTTAATTTTTTTATCAATCAACGGCCCAAACAACCAAATACATTTAATTACATTTCTTCCATTTTTATCAATTATTGCAAGTGGGTCAATTGATCGCATGAATAGAACTTTTTCTAATTCGATTACTTGGTTTGGGATATTGATTTTTGGATCTATGATATTTTTACTTCTTCTTGGCTGGTTTGTAATGATCTGCAAGTTGCCATACAGTCTATATGAAAGAATGTTTTATCTATCTGGCAACTATAATCTCGAAATAAATTTAATTAGCATCTCAATTTCTTCAATTATCTTATTTTTTTGGATCAAAAATACATTTACCTCAAAAATAACTAATCGCTCAGCTCTTACTCATTGGTCAATTAGTATTTTAACTGTATGGACGCTTATTTCTTTTCTTTGGTTTCCAATGATCGAAAATAGAAAAAATTATGGACAAGTCTTTGATCAAATAAAGGACATACCAGAAATTAAATCATCCTGTATTAATCACTCAGAATTATCTGATGGGCATATTGAGTTAATTGATTTTTATACAAGAATAAGACTTCAAAATAATTATGACTGTAAATATTTAATAACTTACGTCAATCTTAATTCCGAAAAAGACTTGAATAGTTATTCAGAATATCAAATGCTATGGAATGCAAAAATGCCATATGACAAAAAAAGTTTTGTTCTTTACCGTAAAAATTAATTTTCTAATAACTTAAAAACTTCTACAACATCGGCGTCAAGATCAGATAAATTATCATTCACTAATAACAATTTAAGCTCTTTAATCATTTTTGGCGCCCAAAATTTTTTAAAATGCGTCAACATTTCACTTCTTGCGAGATCTCGATCCGGATAGCTTTTAAAAAATCCAGAAATTTGATTTGCCATTTTTACAAGTTGATTTGATTCCATAATATTTAAACTAATCTTTCCTTTCCACAATAAACAACAAATCTTTGATCTGTTGCAAACCCAATTAAAGTTAAATTATTCTTTTCTGCTAAATCTATTGCAAGTGTCGTTGGAGCAGATAAAGCTATTATAATTGGTATTTTTGTGACAAGTACTTTTTGAATCATTTCATAACTAGCTCTACTTGAAACAATAATAAATCCAAATTTTTCAAAATCTATTGCTCCTATTAACTTATCCAGTGCGTTATGTCGTCCAACATCCTCTCTGATTAATTCTATATTTCCATGTTGATCAAAAAAGGCTGCTGCATGAGTTGATCCAGTTTTAATTTGATTAATTTGATTTTTTCCAAATTCTTTCAATCCTTTTTTCAAGACCTTATCTGTAATGATCAATTCAAATCGTTTTGGATAATCTTTATTCAAAAAATTGTTAAAATAATTAAGACTTTCTACCCCACATATACCACATCCTGTTTTACCTGCTAAATTCCTTTTTACCTCTTTTAATTTTGCAAAAGACTCCGATGAGATATTTATGCTGACCTCAATTCCTAATTGGGTTTTAATTTTTTCAATTCCATATATCTCTCTACGACTTTCAACTATCCCTTCTGTTAGGGAGAAGCCCATAGCCATATCTTCTATATCACCAGGGCTAGCCATCATTACAACATGAGAAATTCCGTTATATGAGATCGAAACAGGTGTTTCTTGAGTTAGATAATCTTGCTTTGGTTTAAATTGATCCTGAGAATCAAAAACAGTGCGTTCTTCGAATATGCCTTGATTTAATTTGCTCAAGTTCTTTAAACTTTTTCGCTTTGTTGATTTACAAATGAGATTTGCTCTTCGCTAAATTTCTTATATTTATTTTGCCAAGATGAAACAGAATTCACTTTAGTCAATTGCACTGCTGTAACTTTAAATTCTGGACAATTCGTAGCCCAATCTGAATTATCTGTAGTAATGACATTAGCCCCAGAAAATGGGTGATGGAATGTCGTATACACAACACCGGGCTGAACTCGATCTGTAATCTTAGCCCTTAATACTGTATCTCCCGCTCTGCTTGAAATACCCACCCAATCATATTCTTCAATTCCTCTTTCCTCTGCATCATGAGGATGGACCTCAATTAAATCCTCACTATGCCAATCAGAATTATGGGTTCTTCTTGTTTGCGCTCCAACATTGTACTGAGAAAGAATTCTGCCGGTAGTTAAAATTAATGGGTATTTATTATTAACTTTTTCTGTTGTTGGAATATATTCTGTTATAAAAAACTTACCTTTACCTCTAACAAATTCATCAACATGCATTGTTGGACTTCCATTAGGATGTTCATCATTACATGGCCACTGAATACTACCCATCTCATTAATTTTTTCTAACGAAACATTTTTAAATGTTGGGGTTAACTGAGCAATTTCATCTAAAATTTCCCAAGCATTTTGAAAGTTTGATTTATAACCTAACTCATTCATTAATAACTGTGTTATCTCCCAATCTTCATAACCATTCTTAGGAGACATTACCTTACGAACAGGAGAAATTCTTCTTTCTGCATTTGTAAATGTTCCATTTTTTTCCAAGAAAGAAGAGCCTGGAAAAAAAACATGCGCATACATTGCAGTTTCATTTAAGAATAAATCTTGAACAATTACACATTCCATTGACTCAAGTGCATGTGTCACATGTTGTGTATTAGGGTCCGATTGTGCAATATCTTCTCCTTGACAATATAATCCTTTAAATGAACCATCTATTGCATAATCAAACATATTAGGAATCCTAAGTCCTGGATTATAATCTAGAGTAACTCCCCATGATTTTTCAAATAATTGTCTAGTTTCTAGATCTGAAACATGTCTATAGCCTGGAAATTCATGCGGAAATGATCCCATATCACAAGAACCTTGAACATTGTTTTGTCCTCTCAGAGGATTAACACCAACACCCTCTCTACCTATATTCCCAGTAGCCATGGCTAAATTTGCAATACCCATAACCATGGTTGACCCTTGGCTATGTTCTGTAACACCAAGACCATAATAAATAGCACCATTTTTTTCTGTGGCATACAATCTCGCAGCATCTCTTATCAACTGCGCTGGAACCCCAATCTCTGACTCTAGAGCTTCGGGTGAGTTTTTTTCAAGAGCAACAAAATCTTTCCATGAATTAAATGAATCTAACTCACATCTTTGCTTAATAAATTGCTCATCAGTTAAATTTTCTGTTACTACCACATGGGCTAGTGCATTAATCACTGCAACATTAGTTCCTGGTCTTAGCTTTAAATGATAATTTGTTTTAACATGTGGTGTATTTTTGACTAAATCAATTTCTCTAGGATCAATAATAATTAATTTTGCACCTTCTCTTAACCTTCTCTTTAGTTGAGAACTAAATACAGGATGACCATCTGTTGGATTTGCTCCAATAATTACGACAACATCGGCTTTCATAACTGAATCAAAATTTTGGGTTCCTGCTGACTCACCAAGGGTTTGTTTTAGGCCATAACCAGTTGGTGAATGACAAACTCGAGCACAGGTATCAATGTTGTTATTTCCGAAACCTGCTCTAACTAATTTTTGCATCAAATAAGTTTCCTCATTTGTACATCTTGATGAATTGATAGCGCCTACAGAATCTTTTCCATATTTTTCTTGTATTCTTTTAAGTTCTTTTGCTGCGTATTGAACAGCTTCCTCCCATGAAACTTGCTGCCATGGATCATGAATACTTTTTCTGATCATAGGGGTTGTTATTCTATCTTTATGTGTTGCATAGCCCCATGCAAAACGACCCTTAATACAAGAATGGCCATGATTTGCACCACCATTTTTATCTGGTGTCATTCTGACTAGCTCTTCACCTTTCATTTCAGCATTAAAGGAACACCCTACTCCGCAATAAGCGCAGGTGGTTGTCACTTTTCGATCAGGAACCCCATGATCAATTACTGATTTCTCTATCAAAGTTGCAGTAGGGCAGGCTTGAACACAAGCCCCACAAGAAACACATTCAGAATCAAAAAAAGTAGTATCTCCAGGAGACACCTTAGATTCAAAGCCTCTGTTTTCAATAGTTAATGCAAAAGTACCTTGCACCTCCTCACAGGCTCGAACACATCTGGAACAAACGATACATTTTGATGGATCAAAAGTGAAATAAGGGTTGCTTTCGTCCTTTTTTGAGGCTAGATGGTTATCACCTTCATATCCATAACGTACATCCCTTAAACCGACTGCGCCCGCCATATCTTGCAACTCACAATCACCGTTTGTAGCACATGTGAGGCAATCAAGGGGGTGATCTGATATATATAACTCCATTACCCCTTTTCTAATCTCTGCAAGTTTTGGGGTCTGCGTAGAAACTTTAATACCCTCTGCTACTGGAGTCGTACATGATGCTGGATAACCTCTTCTTCCTTCAATCTCAACAAGACATAATCGACAAGATCCAAAAGGATCTAAAGAATCAGTTGCACAGAGCTTGGGGATATTGGTATCTACTTCCGCAGCAGCACGCATAATCGATGTACCCTCAGGTACTGAAACCTGTTGGCCATCTATAGATAACGTAACAAGCTTCTCAGAATGTTTTTTTGGGGTGCCGAAATCTTTATCGTTTTTCATATCTAGTAATTTTAAATGTCTATGTTTTCTGTTTCAACCCCAAAATCAGCAGGGAAATACTTTAATGCGCTCATTACTGGGAATGGGGTCATACCACCCATTGCACATAAAGAGCCATTAACCATCGTGTCACATAAGCTTTTTAGCAATATTGTGTTTTTTTCCACATCTGTTTTAGCTTTGATTTTATCTATCACTTCCACGCCTCTTGTTGAACCAATTCTACAAGGAGTACATTTACCACATGATTCAATTGTGCAAAATTCAAAAGAATATCTAGCCATATCTGCCATATTGGTATCTTCATCAAATGCCACAATTCCGCCATGGCCGACTACCGCATTTAATTCTGCATATCTCTCATAATCCAATGGAACATCAAATTGGCTTTCGGGAACAAATGCCCCTAGTGGGCCACCAACCTGAGCTGCCTTTATTTTTTTACCGCTTGCTGAACCGCCTCCAAAATCATAAAGTAGCTCTGTTAATGTAATTCCAAATGCTTTTTCAATGAGTCCCGTATTCTTTAAATTTCCCGCGAGCTGAATTGGAAGAGTCCCTTTTGACCTACCTACACCAAAATCAGCGTAATATTTTGAGCCTTTTGAAAGAATAATCGGAATTGTTGCCAATGAAATAACATTATTAACAACGGTTGGCTTACCAAATAAACCTTCAATAGCCGGCAATGGTGGCTTATATCTAACTAAGCCCCTTTTTCCTTCTAAGCTCTCTAAAAGAGAAGTTTCTTCACCACATATATAAGCACCTGCAGCTCTTCTTACTTCTAAATAAAAAGATTTCCCAGAACCTAATATATTCTCGCCAAGAAAATTTTTACCCTCAAGAATCTTGATAGCTTCATTTAAAATTTTTAAGGCATGAGGGTATTCAGACCTCAGATAGATATAACCATGATTAGCCCCTACTCCCAATCCCGCTATAATCATGCCCTCAATCAACACAAAGGGGTCATTTTCCATGATCATACGATCAGAAAAAGTTCCAGAATCTCCCTCGTCTGCATTGCATACGATATATTTTTGATCCGCTTTTGTATCCAAAACGGTTTGCCATTTAATACCGGTTGGAAATGCTGCTCCCCCTCGGCCTCTTAATCCAGACTCTGTAACTGCATTCACAATTTCCTGAGGTTTTAAATTTATAGCTTTTCTTAGTCCTGAGAAGCCATCATATTTTTCATAATCCTCGACCGATAAGGGCTCGGTGATACCAACACGCTTAAAGGTTAGTCTTTCTTGATTTTTCAACCAGGCGATTTCTTCAGTTACACCTAAACTTTTCTGATGCGTTTTACCTAAGAAAAATTCTGCATCAAATAATCCCTCTACATCTTCTGGCATAACAGGGCCATAGGCTATGCGCTTCTTATTCACCTCAACCTCTAACATTGGCTCGAGCCAAAAAAGGCCTCTGGATCCATTACGTTTCAAATTAATTTCAATATTTCTTTTTTTGGCCTCAGCTGATATCTTTTCTGCAACTCGATTTGCGCCAAGCGATAATGAAGTTGAATCTTGAGGAACATAAATAGTGATCATTTATTTCCACTCCTTGATAATTTGGTCAAACTTATCATTATCAATTCGGCCATAAACTTCATCATCAATCATCATTGCAGGCGAACAAGCACAGTTACCTAAACAGTAAACTGGCTCCAATGTAAACATTTTGTCCTTTGAAGTTTCATGAAAATCAATTTCTAGTGAGCTTTTAATATGATCTATTAATTTATTAACGCCCATGGCCTGACAAGATTCAGCTTTACAAATCTGGATAATATGTTTACCCGATGGGTTTGTCCTGAAGTGGTGGTAAAAAGATACAAAACCATGAACTTCCGCAACTGAGAGACTAAATGACTTGCCTATAAGCTCATAATAATCTTTAGGTATATACCCAATATCATCTTGAATGGCATGCATTAAAGGAAGCAAACCACCTGGTTTTTCCTTAAATAAATCAATATGTTTTTGTATTTTCTCTTCCATAAATCTTTTAACTTAAATATATATCAATAAATACAATGATAAACGTTCTATAATATCCTAAAACCTTTAAATTTAGAGTATTTTGTATTTGATTATGCTTAAAGATATCTTTAACAGACAGATTAATTACCTAAGAGTTTCAGTGACTGATCGCTGTGATTTTAGATGTCAATATTGTATGCATGAGGACGTTACTTTTTTTCCAAAAGGTGAAATGCTTTCACTAGAAGAATTATCAAGACTGACAGGCATCTTTATAGAACTTGGGGTTAAGAAAATTCGTCTTACAGGCGGAGAGCCCCTGATCAGAAAAAATATAGATTCCCTAATATTAGAATTGGGGAAAAATCAAAAGCTCGAGGAATTAACTATTACCACAAATGGGTCACAGCTTCATAAAAAAATTACTACTCTAAAAACTGCAGGGATAAAAAGAATCAATGTTAGCGTAGATAGCCTCGATACAAAAACTTTTAGCAAAATTACCAGAGGGGGTTCTTTAGAACAAGTTCTTTCAAACATCATGCTTGCTAAAAAAAATATGATTAAGGTCAAAATCAATACGGTCATCATGAAGGGGATTAATGACCATGAAGCCTTGGGTCTTGTTCAATTCGCGCTAGATAATGAATTTGATATCTCCTTTATCGAACAAATGCCATTAGGTGAAATTGGCTTTGATCGAGAGTCTTCCTATTTATCAAACCAAAATCTAATAAAAACGATTAGAGAAAATTTTTCAATTTTTGAGTCGACATACCACACCGGCGGACCTGCTCAGTATTATTCCTTGGGTAACAGTAAAACTAAAATTGGCTTTATTTCACCTCATAGTCATAATTTTTGTGATAACTGCAATCGGGTTCGCTTAAGTGCAAAAGGTGAGTTATTTCTTTGTCTTGGACATGAAGATAAGATAGACCTCCTCACTCCATTACGCCAATCAGAGTCTGATGAAAATATTAAAGCTATTATTTTAGACTCCATGCAGAAAAAGCCTAAATCTCATCTATTTGACCTCAAGAAAAAAGAAAATATTGTTCGATTTATGTCTCATACCGGTGGCTAGAAATGCAAGTAAGCGGTGTAATTTTGGCTGGAGGTATTTCCTCAAGAATGGGGACTTCAAAACCTTTTGTAAATTTTAAGAATCAACCACTGATCAATCATGTGATAGAGGGGCTCCGCCCCCAAGTTGATGAATTACTCATTAATATTAATGAAACATTCAAAACAAGCTATATTATTTTTAAAGATGAAATGTTGAATTATCCGGGTCCATTGGCTGGCATTAGTGCAGCATTCAACCAAGCTCAACATGACTGGATACAGTTTTGCCCTTGCGATTCTCCTTATATCAATAAAGACCTTGTGGCTCAACTGTTACAAAATGCTGATAAAGCTTCAGTGATTACGCCTATTTGTAATAATAAAATACACCCTACTTTTTCCCTTATTCATAAAAGTATGCAAAATCACTTAAAAAAATTTTTAGCTTCCGGAGAAAGAAAATTTACTAATTGGCTTGAACAAGCCAAATACATTCAAGTGAAGTTTGATAATGAGGTAGATTTTTTAAATATTAATACACCTGAAGACTTAAAAAAGTATGAAAAAGATTAACTTAAAAAAATTAAAAACTGACATAGGTTGCTTATCAGAATATGACCCTAATTCATTAAGCTTTTATAGTGCCCAAAAAATTTTACAGCAGCTTTTACAACAACAAAAATTAAAAACAAAAATAATATCTATAACAGACGCTCTTCATTATTTTGTTGCGGACAATATTCGATCCCCTATCAATGTACCAAACTATAACAATTCAGCAATGGATGGATATGTTTTAAATCATAAAGACATTAGTCAAAAAACAAAATTATTCATTACTGGAGAAATTTTAGCCGGACATCCGATTAAAAAAAAATTAGGTCAGACCGAATGTTTCAAGATCATGACGGGGGGCATGGTTCCAAAAAATGCTGACGTCGTTATTCCCAAAGAGCTCGTAATTGAAAATTCTGACCACTCTATCAGCTTTGAATTTTTACCGAAGAAATTTGCCAATATCAGATTCATCGGAGAAGACCTCAAAAAGGGACAAATCGCGATACTTAAAAATACAAAATTAAATCCGACTCACATTGGCTTATTAGCGTCATTAGGAATAAAAAAAATAAAGGTATTTGAGCCTTTAAGTATTGGTTTCTTTTCTACCGGTGATGAAGTGGTCTCGATAGAAAGAAAAATAAAACCTGGACAAGTATACGACAGTAATCGATATCTGATTTCTAGTATGACTAAAAATATGGGGATTAACTTAATTGATTACGGTAATCTTCCAGATAAAATTAGCCTCCTAGAGACAAAACTAAAAAAGATTGCTAAGGAATGTGACTTAGTAATAACAACAGGCGGAGTGTCTGTGGGAGAAGCAGATTATATGAAAATGATTTTGGACAAAATTGGTGAAATATTATTCTGGAAGATGGCAATTAAACCTGGACGGCCCATGGCTTTTGGGAAGATAAATTCTTGCTTCTACTTTGGGCTGCCAGGAAATCCGGTCTCTGCAGCGGTCACTTTCATGCAGTTTGTGCAACCAAGTATTAATTATTTAATGAGTGGTGAATTCATAACAACGCCGATTTTATATGCAAAAGTTAATACAGATTTTAAAAGAAAAGCTGGGCGCACTGAGTTTATTCGTGGAAGGTTTATACAAACACCCGAAGGTACTTTTGTCACTCCACTTAAACAGCAAGGTTCCGGAATGCTTAAATCAATGACTGATGCAAATTGTTTTATCCTGCTTGATGAAAATTGTGAGTCAATCAAGAAAGGTGAATTTGTTCAAGTGCAATCTTTTTTGGGAATTTTTTAGTCGAAACTATCTTAATTTTTGACTATAATATTCAGTCCCGACTATGGACAAGAATAACAAATACTTTAATCTAAGTTTTATAGAGATGATACTCTTATCTCTTCTGCTGCATGCTAGTCTTTTGATTATCGTCCCTCAAATTAAAATTAATGCACTGAAGATGCCTGAAATTCTCGATATCGAGATTACCATGGATGAGCCCAAAATTAAATTACCTGACCCCCCTAAGCCGGTTGAAAAAAAAGAAGTTATCAAAAATGAACCAAAAAAAGTTGCACCTCAAAAGATAGTAGAAGAGCTACCATCAATTAAAGAAAAAGAAGTCCCCCCAGAGGCTCTTAAAGAACCCATTCAAGAACCACAAAAAATTCAGGAGGAGCAAGTTGTATCGCCCCAAAAAAATACTGAGGCTATTCAACAAATGACTGACACCTACACAAATGTCTTAACCAGGGCAATTGCTGCAGAAAAAAAATATCCCAAACTTGCACAGATGAGACAATGGCAGGGTGAAGTTCTTTTGAAAATTGAAATCAGTCCAAATGGGGAACTTGTTAGCGCGAATATTCAAAAAGAATCTCGATATAAAATCTTAAATGAAGAAGCCATTGCGATGGTCAAAAGAGCATCGCCATTCCCCAAGCCACCCGAGGATCTTCAAAAGTCAATTTTTACGGTTATTGTGCCTATATCTTTTAAACTTGAATAACTATAAATAGTCATACTTTTGACTTAATATTCAGTTAAAATAATTATCATGAAATTGAAAGATTTTCGGCTTGAAGGCACCAACAAAACTGAGTTTCAACTCAGTAAATGCAATTCAAAATTTCTGGTCATTTATTTTTACCCAAAAGATGCAACGCCTGGATGCACCAATGAAAGCATTGCCTTTAATAATCATTATTCTCAATTTAAAAAACTTGGTTGTGAGATCTTTGGTATTTCTCGTGACACCATTTCCTCTCATGAAAAATTTAAAGCAAAATATGATTTTAAGTTTGAGCTTCTATCCGATAATGAAGAAATAGCCTGTTCAATATTCGATGTGATAAAAATGAAAAATATGTACGGCAAACAAGTCAGAGGTATAGAAAGAAGCACTTTTGTTTTCAATGCAAAACAAGAAATTATTAAGGAATGGCGTGGCGTTAAAGTTGATGGCCACGTTGAAGAAGTTCTACAGTTTATCCAATCTATTAAATAACATATGGCAAAACTAAATACAAAATTATTCGTACTGGATACTAATGTCCTGTTACATGACCCCTCCTGTCTTTATCGCTTTGAAGAGCATGATATTTATCTTCCAATGGTCACGCTAGAGGAACTTGATAATATCAAGAAGGGGACTTCAGAGGTCGCAAGGAACGCCAGACAAACAAGTCGTTTTATTGAGGAAATTATTGCAGATACCGAAACCTCGCTAGAAAAAGGTTGCTCACTCGATAAATTTTCTAAAAATTCCGGTCGGCTTTTTTTACAAACAAAACCTATAGCATATGATCTTCCCATGCTGGCTGGTAGCAAAGCGGATAATCAAATTTTAGGTGTTGTTCATTATCTTAAAGCTGAAAATTTTAAACGGGAAGTTATTCTTGTATCCAAAGATATTAATATCCGTATCAAGGCTCGAGCTTTATCAATCCCAGCAGAGGATTATTTTAATGACAAGGTTCTTGAGGACACCGAGCTACTTCATTCAGGCGTAAGAGAATTACCAGAAAATTTTTGGGAAAATCACAGTAAAAATATGGAATCCTGGCAAGAAGAGGGCAAGATGTTTTATAAACTTTCCGGTCCCATGTGTAAAGATTTTATTGTGAATGAATTCCTTTGTTATGATTTTGATAAACCATTCCATGCCATTGTAAAAAAAATTAATAAAAATGAAGCAACGCTCGAGATCGTTCAGGATTTTTCAAATTCAAAACTCAATGTTTGGGGCATCACCGCAAGAAATAAGGAACAGAATTTTGCCCTTAATTTACTTATGGATCCAAATGTAGATTTTGTATCGCTACTCGGTCAAGCCGGGACCGGTAAAACATTACTAACTCTGGCTGCAGGCTTACAACAAACTTTAGATCAGAAAATTTATGCAGAGATTATTATGACTCGAGTAACCGTTTCTGTTGGAGAAGATATTGGTTTCTTACCTGGAACAGAAGAAGAAAAAATGACACCATGGATGGGTGCGCTTGAAGATAATCTAGATGTTTTAAATAAATCTGATGATGAAGCGGGTGACTGGGGACGAGCAGCGACCCAAGACTTAATTCGCTCCAGGATTAAAGTTAAATCGCTCAACTTTATGAGGGGGAGAACTTTTTTAAAAAAATTCCTGATTATAGACGAAGCTCAAAACTTAACACCAAAACAAATGAAAACTTTAATCACCCGGGCCGGACCTGGCACTAAAGTTGTTTGCCTCGGAAATATTGCGCAGATTGACACCCCTTATCTAACTGAAGGCAGCTCCGGTCTAACATATGTTGTTGATCGTTTTAAAGGTTGGACTCACGGCGGTCATGTCACCCTACAACGTGGAGAGAGATCTAGATTGGCAGATTATGCAGCAGATACACTCTAGCAACATCCATAATAGCGGTTTCTACTTTTTTTTAAGTGCTCAATTTCTTTCTGCTTTAGCTGACAATGCCCTTTTATTTGCAGCGATTGCATTGCTTGCCAACTCAAATTCACCCGCATGGCATCAACCCCTTCTTCTGCAATTTTTTGTGATTTCATACATACTGCTTGCCCCACTAGTTGGTGCATTCGCAGATGCTCTCCCCAAAGGTAAAGTCATGTTCATTTCTAATGGCATAAAATTTTTTGGCAGCCTCGCTATGCTTCTTGGTATGCAGCCACTTTACGCATACGCAATCGTTGGTGTTGGCGCTGCAGCGTATTCGCCCGCTAAGTATGGTATTTTGACTGAGCTTCTGGCGCCAAAATATCTGGTTGCAGCAAATGGCTGGGTTGAGGGTCTCACAGTGGCAGCGATTATCCTGGGTGCAATCCTTGGTGGTTTATTTGCACAATATTCACCTGCTATTTCGATTATGATTATTATGGGTCTTTATCTATGTGCTGCAATTTGTAATCGTTATATCCCTATTTTACCTATTGACCATAAGCTTTCAAAAAAGAACCCATGGTTTCTTTTTAAGGATTTCTTTAAAGCTTTTCTTAAGTTAGTAAAGGATCCGTTAGGGCAGTTGTCTCTCTCAATAACAACCTTATTTTGGGGAGCAGGAGCAACGCTGAGATTAGTCATAATCTCATGGGCAGCTTTTGTGTTAGCTTTTGGTTTAGACAAAGCAACCCAGCTCACTGCAATGGTGGCTCTTGGTGTTGCTATTGGTTCTGTTATTGCAGCGCGTTATATTAAAATGCAAGACGCCGTAAAAATTTTACCCGTCGGTATTGTGATGGGCATTCTTGTGGGTGCAATGGTTTTTATTTCAACCTGGAAAGGGGCTGCACTGATCTTATTACTTATTGGAATCTTTAGCGGAATATTAATTGTCCCAATGAATGCCCTGCTTCAGTACCAAGGTCATCAATTAATTGGGGCAGGGCATTCAATTGCTGTGCAAAATTTTAGTGAAAACTTAGGGATTCTTATTTTAAGTGGCGCTTATACCTATATGGTGAAGCATAACTTACCCATTAACGCGATTGTTTTTATCTTTGGACTATTTGTCGTTTTAACCATGGTAACTGCCGCCATTTATTATGCTGACGAAGAAACTGTTGTTTAATGCAATTTAACTCGCGCTTCAGTGCGCCCTACAATTAACTTTCCTAATAATCTAAACAATACACTTACGGGTCCATGAAGTGCCATCAAGTGCATCTGATATAAAGATAAATACATAAAACGCGCAACGAGGCCTTCGATAAACATATTCCCGCCCATCAATGCTCCCATAAGATTTCCCACGGTTGAATAACGCCCTAAGTTGACTAATGAACCGTAATCCTTGTAGGTATATTCTGGATATGGTTTTTTAGGGTTTAGGATTCTTTGTTTGATTAATTTATTTAACATCGAAGCCTGTTGATGTGCGGCCTGAGCTCTTGGTGGCACTGTAGCTTCACTGCCTGGTTTGATTGGACAAGCTGCACAATCTCCAAAAGCAAAAATATGCTCATTGGAAATGCTTTGTAAATTTGAATTCACAATAATTTGGTTAATAGGATTAGTTTGTACTCCTTTAATTCCTTTCAAGAACTCTGGGGCTTTAATTCCAGCTGCCCATACAACTAATGATGAGAGTATTTTTGCTTTATTAGCTGTCTCAACACCATCTGGTGTTACCTTAATTACACGGTCACCTAAATAAAGCTTTACGTTAAGTCGTCTTAACTCAAGCTCAACTGAGTCACTGATCTTAGGGGGTAATGCCGGCAATAATCTTGAGCTGGCTTCAATCAAGGAAATGTGAATATCACGATCCGGATTAATTCTATCTAAGCCATAAGCAGCCATTTCACGAGTCGCTTTATGCAACTCTGCAGCCAGTTCAACTCCTGTTGCACCTCCTCCAACAATTGCAACCTCCAGTTGCCCTGGTTTAATTTTTCCATCTTGAGTTTGTGCCTTTAAAATTGAATTATGAAGTTTTTGATGAAATCGTTCAGCCTGCTCTTGGGTATCTAAAGCAATTGAATGAGTCTTAGCGCCATCAATTCCAAAATCATTAATCGTACTGCCAACAGAAATGACTAATGTGTCATAAGCAATCTCTCGTCTTGGAATAATTTCAGAACCATCCATATCAAAGGTTGGGGCAATCGATACAGTTTTGTTTTTAGGGTTCACATTATCAACGTGGCCAAATCTAAATTTAAAATGATGCCAGTGTGCTTGCGCAATATATTCAAGCTCATCCTTATCTGGATTTAAACTTCCTGCTGCAATTTCATGGAGTAAGGGTTTCCAGACATGCGTCTTCTTTGCATCAATCAGAATGATCTCAGCCTTTTTTTTCCTACCTAGCGTGTTTCCTAATTTTGTAGCGAGCTCTAAACCGCCTGCTCCCCCACCTACAATTACTACCTGATGAAGCTTTGTCATACCTTATTCGTTTCCTGTAATATTTGGATTATTACTTCTAATAAATGCTTGAATCTTTAATAATTCATCAACTGTGATACCGTCATCCGCAGCCATTTGACCCCAACCTTTTGCACCCATGCCACCATTGGTTCCATTCCAGATTGTTTCAAACATACCCTTGTTAGTGATATCTTTTGCATAATTATAATTTGGACCCGTTAAGCCAGGACCAACTTGACCTTTGGCTGCTGGGCCATGGCACTGTGTACATGACCAAAGGTTATATCTTTTCTTACCAACGTTAATTGCCTCGGCATCGCCCACATATAGATTTTTACCGGTCGTCATAAAAGTTTTTTCTGCATCGGTACCTACGAATGCTTTTTCTGGAAATTTAATTTCTGAACCATCTGTTGTTTTGGTAAATTTCAAAGGCTCATTCTGTTTTTTATTTTCTCCGCTATCAAGGCTAGATTTAGGTTCACTTGCAATCGGGGGTTTTTCAATCTCACTTAATTTACTATTATTACTAGACTCTTGCTCTTGACAGGCTAATAAAACAAAACCGAACAAAAAAATACTAAAAATTTTCATACACAATTACCTAAAAATACAAAAAAAACGGCTGAGTAAAAACTCAGCCGTCATTATAAAGCAACTTCAGTAATAAAGCTTATTCGTTACCGGTTAGGCTTGGATTTTGGCTTCTGACAAATGCTATGATCTTTAATAGCTCATCAACTGTGATGCCATCTTCTGGTGCCATTAAGCCCCAACCTTTTGCACCCATACCGCCGTTAGTACCTGCCCAGATTGTTTCAAACATACCTTTGTTGGTCGCATCTTTTGCATAATTATATTTTGGACCCGTTAAGCCAGGGCCTACTTGACCTTTGGCTG
>JAYNJX010000004.1:0-81694 GCA_038110565.1 Nitrosomonadales bacterium
GCTGCCGCTTATGCTCAGATTGATGACAAAACTAAATTGCAATTTAACATTGAAAATATTTTAGATAAAACTTATTTTAGTTCTGCACACAACAACAATAATATTATGGTTGGTACCCCTTTAAATGGGCAAATTTCATTGATTAGAGATTTCTAAATTTCAATCATTGAAGTTTTTGGCAATTTATTCCGATCCCAGTTATTTATAGCTTGCTTCAAGATCTGATGATAGTTTTTTTCAGTTTCATCAGCTTCTTGTCCTGCAAGATGAAGACACATTAACAGTATTTGATTCTTATTATCTTGGTTGACTGGTGAAGCATGTTCACTTTTACTAATCTTTTTATTGTTTTTATAAATGACTGGATGGTGAAAGTAATTTACTTTTGGTAAGCCCAGTAAATTTTGAAGGTAGATTTGTTTTGGACTTGAGTAAAGCAAGTCAGAACCTCTGACAACATTATTGATATCGGTAATATAGTCATCAATAACGCAGCAAAATTGGTATACGTAGTTTTTATGCCCATGAATGACAAAGTCGTTAATTTCTTTTTGAAGATTAATTTTTACCTCACCAAAATGACCGTCGGTAAATTTTATATCTTGTGAAGTTGTTTCAATACGTATACTTCCAAATCCTAATTTTTTATTTTTACATTTTTGGTCATATATATAACCATCTATACCCTGAGGAAGTTTTTTTATTCTTTCTCTAGAACATTCGCAAAAATAATGTCTGTTTTTTAATAAATCTTTAAGGTAACTTTCATACGCATCGAGATGATTAGTTTGATAATTGACTTCATCAGGCTCTAAACCAAAACTATTTAAAACTTTTAATATTAATTGAGTGAATACTTCTTTAGAACGGTCTGAATCTATATCATCAATTCGTACTTTCCATAATCCATTATTTTTTTTTGCATCAAGGTAGCTTATTAGTGCTGAATATATTGACCCTAAATGCATTTCCCCTGAAGGACTAGGCGCAAATCTACCTATATATTTCATTTTCTATTTGATAGGGTTCAATATACCAACTATTCAGACTCTCCCCAATAATTTCTAAATTGCATAACAATCTTCTTTCATTAAAGGGGGATGCATAAAAATTATATTTTCTTGATATCGCTAATGGATACTTAATGCCTTTAACGAATTTTATTTTAGAGCAGTATATGGAGTCATCAAGAAACTGTAATTGAAATTGTGCTGTTAGTTTCTTACCTAAATTAATCGCAAGCTCCCTTTTTTGCATTGTGTCAGCAACTATATAGAGGGCTAATAGAGAAAAAATAATTAAAAAAATTGTCATTTTGAATCAAAATAATGCAATAAATTTGGTTTTTTGCACTTTAATAGTGCATTTTTAATAATAATCGTTGTTTTTTTACTGCTAATTTATATTTGTTAGTTATGATTCTACAACTAAAATTAAATCGTTCAGAGAGAAAATATGGAATCTTTAATTAATCAAAGTAATGTACTTTTTGTTCTGTTAGGCGCCATTATGGTTTTGGCAATGCACGCAGGCTTTGCCTTTCTTGAGGTTGGAACGGTAAGAGAAAAAAATCAAGTCAATGCGCTTGCGAAAATTATTGCAGACTTTTGTATTTCTACCATTGCATATTTTTTTATTGGCTATTCATTAGCTTATGGTCTTAATTTTTTTGATGCGGCTAACGTAATTTCTGAGAAAAGTGCTTATGATCTGGTTAAGTTTTTCTTTTTGCTAACTTTTGCTGCTGCAATTCCAGCTATTATATCGGGTGGTATTGCTGAAAGAGCAAGTTTCAATCCACAATTAATAGCATCTTTTATTATCGTTGGATTTTTATATCCTACATTTGAAGGCCTTGTTTGGAACAATAATTTCAATTTCCAAGACACTCTTAAATCTTATTTTCAATTTGGCTTTCATGATTTCGCTGGATCGATAGTTGTTCATGCATTTGGTGGATGGTTAGCACTTGCTGCTGTTTTGAATTTAGGCCCACGTTATGGACGTTATAAATCAGATGGTCGATTGGTTGCTTTTCCACCCTCAAACATTCCTTTTTTAGCTTTGGGTTCATGGATTTTAACTGTAGGATGGTTTGGTTTTAATGTTATGTCGGCTCAAGAATTACAAGGAATTTCTGGTCTTGTTGCGGTTAATTCTCTCATGGCTATGGTTGGCGGCACTTTAGCTGCTTTATTTGTTGGAAAAAATGACCCTGGTTTTCTATATAACGGCCCTTTAGCGGGCTTAGTTGCTGTCTGTGCGGGATCTGATTTATTTCATCCTATTGGCGCATTGGCTGTTGGCGTTATCGCGGGAATACTTTTTGTTAAAACTTTCGATTTAACGCAAAATAAATGGAAAATTGATGATGTTTTGGGCGTATGGCCGTTGCACGGATTATGTGGTTTATGGGGTGGGTTAGCTGCTGGAATTTTTGGACAAGAAATATTTTTAGGTCTTGGAGGAGTTTCATTTGCCTCACAATTAATTGGATCATTATGTGGAGTATTTTTTGCTTTTATCTTAGGTTATGTACTTTATAAAGTAATAAATATTTTTACTCCAATTAGATTAGATCGGGAGTCAGAATTTAATGGCGCTGATTTAAGTATTCATAGGATTACTGCAACCCCTAATATTGATAGATAAATAAATTTTTACCATGATAAAATTTATTCATGGTAAAAATTCATGTCATCATTCCAGCCTCTGGTTTTGGTAAAAGATTTAATGCGGCTCAACCTAAGCAGTTCGAAAAAATACAAGGTAATTCAATTATTTCTTTAACTGAATCAAAGTTTGCACAAGTTGATCTTATAGATAAAATTTTCCTAATTGGTGACCGAGCATTTGAGAAAAATTTCATTCAAGAAAAATTTCACTCCAAGACAAAAGTTATTTATGCTGCAGGTGAGCAAAGAGCACAGACCGTCTTAAATGGTTTGAAATATTTAAATGATGTTGAAAAAATAAATATAAATGATTGGGTTATAGTTCATGATGCCGTTAGACCAAATATTTCTGTAAAGTTAATTAAAAGTTTTATCAATAAAATTATTAAAAATGATGTTGGTGGCATCATGGCTATTCGTGAAAGTGATACAGTAAAGCTGGTCGATAAAAATTTTGAAATTCAAAAAACTATTAATCGAGCAAACCTTTGGCGAGCCCAAACTCCGCAAATGTTCAAACTGGGTCTTCTTCTTGAAGGCTTTAATAGATTTCAGGGCAATCCTACTGATGAATCTGAAGTTATTGAAAATATGAACTTAAAACCAATTATTTTTGAAGGCGATTCTCGAAATGTAAAAATTACCTATCCTGAAGATTTGGATTTATTAAAAAAGGAAATAAAATGAAAATAGGACATGGTTTTGATGTACACGCTTTTGTTGAAAATAGAGATTTTATAATTGGTGGGGTAAAGATTGATTTTCATTTAGGGCTTTCTGGACATTCAGATGCTGATGTTCTCATTCATGCAATATGTGATTCAATTCTGGGTGCGTTGTCTATGGGAGATATTGGTAAACATTTTCCTGATACAGATATGAAATATAAGAATATTAACTCAAGAGAATTTCTTCTTAAAATTCAGGAGCTTCTAAGAGAAAACTATTTTAAAATTGGTAATATAGATTGCACTATTATTTGTCAAAATCCAAAATTAAGCCCATATATCTTAGATATGAAAAAGAATATATCTCAGGATTTATCTTGTGATCTTGATCAAATTAATATAAAAGCAACAACGACTGAAAAATTAGGGTTTATTGGCCGTGGAGATGGAGTTGCTGCCGAGGCTGTTTGCTTGTTAGAAGAAATTACTTAAATAGTACTTTTAAGGCGCCACTTCCACCCTCATTATTTTTTGCCTGAACAAAACAAATTACTTCTTCTTTTTGCATTAACCATTTTTTTACTTTATTTTTTAAAATCGGTTCTTTGTTTATCGAGTTGAGACCTTTTCCATGAATAATTCTAATGCAACGAATATTATTTGCTTTACAGTGAGATATGTAATTAGTCAGTTCATTTTTAGCTTCTATTGATGTTAGCCCATGAAGATCAATAGCGCCTTGAACTTTCCAAAATCCTTGCCTTAGTTTTTTAACAATATCTGGACTATGCCCTTTTTTCAAATAATGAAGCTCTTCTTGCAATAAAAAATATTCCAAAGATTCAAAATCATCACTTAAAGTTTCAATAAGTGCTTCTTTTTCATCTTCTAGAAATTTTTTAGGAATAGGTTTGGGTTTTTGATTATCAGATGTATGTTTATTTTTATTCTTTTTTTTTAAAGGAAGAACATCACGCATCGCTTTTTCAAAAAGTTCTTTTTCATCATTCATTATGACTTAAGTATCTTTCAGCATCTAATGCAGCCATGCACCCAGTTCCTGCTGATGTAATTGCTTGCCTGTAAATGTGATCTTGAACATCTCCGGCTGCAAAAATACCAGGAATGGAGGTTTGTGTAAAATTTCCATTTCGCCCATTGTTCGTAATAATATAGCCATTATCCATTTCTAACTGACCTGCAAAGATATCTGTATTTGGTGTGTGACCAATAGCGATAAAAACCCCCATAACGGGTATATTTTCTGTTACCTCAGTCTGTAAATTTTTAATTTTTAAACCATTTACTCCACTGACATCACCAAGTACTTCCTCTAAAATACTGTATGTTTTGAGTTTTATCTTTCCCTCATTAACTTTTTGCATAAGTTTATCTACCTGAATTGCTTCAGCTCGAAAAGTATCTCTTCTATGAATAAGCGTTACCGTTTTTGCAATGTTACTTAAATAAAGAGCTTCCTCAATTGCAGTGTTGCCACCACCTACAACTGCAACATCCTGTCCTTTGTAAAAGAAACCATCACAAGTCGCACATGCTGAAACGCCTTTACCCATAAATTTTTCCTCTGATGGAAGACCAAGGTATTTAGCAGAGGCCCCAGTGCTAACAATTAAAGCATCACAGGTATAAATTTCGTTATCCCCAATAAGCTTAAAAGGCTTTTCTTTTAATTCACAGGTATGAATTTGATCAAAAATGATTTTTGTATTAAATCTTGAAGCGTGCTTTTCGAATCGAGCCATTAACTCTGGACCCATTACACCATTATCATCTGCTGGCCAGTTATCAACTTCAGTTGTGGTCATAAGCTGACCCCCTTGTTGTATTCCGGTGATTAACAGAGGCTTTAAGTTTGCTCTGGCAGCATAAATTGCTGCTGTATATCCGGCTGGGCCAGAACCAAGAATAATTAATTTAGAATGCATAATAAAAATTTATGTTAGAAAAAAAGTTAAACAAATTTTAAATGAGGATTGTTGATTGATCAATTTTTTTAGTTTTTTTTATTATATCTCGTATGGACTGATATAATTTATTTGATCTACTTGTATATAAATTTGAGAATTATTCATTTGTTTTTTAATAAAAAAAAATCTAGTCAAACTAATAGTCTTTTAGGGGAAGCCTTACTAGAAAAAAAATTAATTGACCGAATACTTCGTGAAGTTTTATGGATAACCCTATTATTTAGTGGGATTTATTTAACTCTAATTTTATCATCATTTAATTTGCAAGATCCATCATGGTCGCATGCATCCTTTAGGCAAGAAGATATCCATAATCTAGGTGGAATATTTGGGGCTTACATCTCTGATGTTCTAATTTATTTTTTTGGTTTATCTGCCTGGTGGTTTGTTTTTTTAATGTTTTATTCAATTATTCTTATCTACAAAAGAATTGAAGATGAAAAAAAAGGAAAAAAAGTATTATGGATCAATTATCTAGGATTCTTTTTATTTTTAATCAGTTCATCTGCAATAGAGGCTGGCCATATCATTGATCTTAGCGCACAGTTTTCATCATCTCAAGGCGGTTTAGTTGGGTCGGTTCTTGATCATCTTCTAAGAATAAGTATTGGATATATTGGAAGTTTATTATTCTTGATTGCTCTGTATGCATCTGGTTTTAGTCTTTTTACTGGAGTGTCATGGCTTCTGATTTTCGAAAAAATAGGGGATTCGTTAATCACATTTTGTTTGTATTTAAAAAATATTTTTACAGATTATCTGGATAAGCGAGCAGGCAAAAAATTTGAGCAACAAAGAATTGAATATGTTGAGAGTGAAAGAAAAAAATTTGAGGATAGGAAGCCAGTTGAAATTGTTACCCCTAAGAATCTCATTAAAGAAAGTTTAAGGGTAAAAAAAGAAAAACAAACATCACTTTTTAATGATAACGAAACTGAATTGCCCGCTATTCATCTGCTTGATAAGGCTTCTAATGACAGAGAAGTTCAATCCCCTGAGACGATCGAATTTATTTCCCGATTGATTGAAAAGAAATTAATGGATTTTGGAATAGAGGCAAAAGTTATCTCTGCTCAACCTGGACCTGTAATCACTCGATATGAGATTGACCCATCAGCAGGCGTTAAAGGCAGTCAGGTAAGTAATTTATCAAAAGATCTTGCTCGTTCATTATCAGTCTCCAGTGTGCGCGTGGTTGAGACAATTCCTGGTAAAACCTACATGGGTTTAGAGATACCAAATTCCAAGCGACAAATTGTATATTTTACTGAAATTGTCAGTTCTAAAACCTTTGCTGACAATGCATCTTTAATGACAATTGCTTTAGGCAAAGATATTGCTGGGAACCCAGTTGTTGCAGATTTAGCTAAAATGCCTCATCTTCTTGTTGCTGGAACAACTGGTTCTGGAAAGTCTGTGGCTATTAACGCTCTTATTTTAAGTCTTTTATATAAAGCAAAAGCTGACGAAGTTAAGATGATTATGATTGATCCAAAAATGTTAGAACTTTCAGTTTATCAAGATATACCTCATCTTTTAACTCCTGTGGTTACTGATATGCGAGAGGCAGGACATGCTTTAAATTGGGCTGTGAAGGAAATGGATAGAAGGTATAAATTAATGTCCACTTTTGGCGTTAGAAATATTTCAGGATTTAATGAAAAGATAGAAGACGCAAAAAAATCAGGACAGCCACTTACCAATCCTTTTTCTTTGGAAGAAGAAAAAGAGGAATTGAGCAAGCTTCCTTTTATAGTAGTTGTTATCGATGAATTAGCTGACTTGATGATGGTAGTAGGAAAAAAAGCTGAGGAATTAATAGCAAGAATTGCCCAAAAGGCAAGAGCCTCTGGGATACATCTTGTTCTGGCTACACAGAGACCTTCTGTAGATGTGATTACGGGGTTAATTAAAGCTAATGTGCCAGTCAGAATTGCTTTTCAAGTCTCAAGTCGAGTTGATTCCAGAACGATTCTAGATCAAATGGGTGCAGAAAGCCTATTGGGGCAGGGTGATATGCTTTATCTTCCAGCTGGCTCAGGCTATCCAAATCGAGTTCATGGTGCGTTTGTTTCTGATCAAGAAGTTCATGAAGTGGTAAACTTTTTAAAATCCCAGGGTAAACCAAATTATATTGAGGAAGTTATTAATGCATCTGAAGGATCTGATTTTAGTTCTTCTTATGACGGAGTCTTAACTGATGGAGAAAAAGACCCATTGTATGATCAGGCGGTACAGATTGTATTGGATTCAAAGAAAGCTTCAATTTCCTATGTGCAAAGAAATTTAAGGATTGGTTATAACCGCGCTGCTCGAATTATTGAAGATATGGAAAAAGCAGGTTTAGTATCACCTATGCAAAGCAATGGTAATAGGGAAATTATTCAACCAAAATCTGAATGAAAAATTTATTTTTCTTATTAGTTTTTATTTGCTTAAATTCATTTGCTGACAATGTAGAGGATTTAAATTTAAAACTCAAAAAGTTTACTTCATTTGAGGCGACGTTTACTCAATCAGTATATGATGAAGATAATGATTTAATTCAAGAAGGTTTTGGAAAATTGAACTTTAAAAAACCTAATTTATTTAAATGGGTTTATCTTGAACCACATAAAAATCAAATTATAAGCGACGGAGATCTTGTATACATTTATGATCCTGACCTTTCACAGGTAATTATTAGTAATATTAATAAAGTCAATACAGTGACTCCAGCGACAATTTTTGCACAAGATAATTTAAATGATTTTTATACTGTTCAATTAATAAAAATTAATAATCAAAACTGGTATCGATGTAAAGCAAAAAACTTAGAAAATAATTTTCAGCAAATAGATATTGCATTCAATAAACAAGATATTATTGATGAAATGAAAATTATTGATGGTATGAAAAATCTGATTAAAGTTAAGTACAGCAATGTTAATTTAAATCGGTCAATTGATGATGCTTACTTCTTATTCAATATCCCTGAAAATACAGATGTTATTAAAAATTAAATGATTCAACATAAAGCACCCTTGGCTGAAACCCTTAGGCCACAGAAGTTAGGAGACATTGTTGGGCAAGACCATTTATTAGCTGAAGGTTGCCCAATAAATAATGCTTTAAAAAATAATAAACTTCCATCCATGATTCTTTGGGGGCCACCTGGTGTTGGAAAAACAACTATTGCATCTGTCATAGCTGCTTCGGCCGATTATGAATTTATTGCAGTCTCAGCAGTTTTGTCGGGGGTAAAAGAAATTCGAGAGGCTATTGAAAAAGCAAAATTTTTCCAACAACAGCAAAATAAGAGAACAATTTTATTCGTTGACGAAGTACATCGTTTTAATAAGAGTCAGCAAGATGCATTTTTACCACATGTGGAAAATGGCTTAATAACTTTTATTGGGGCAACTACTGAAAATCCATCTTTTGAGGTTAATTCTGCTTTATTAAGTAGATGTCAGGTTTATACCCTAAAAGCCCTTACTTCAGAAGGTCTTAATGTTATATTCAATAAAGCTTGTTCTTATTTAACTGGATTAAATGTTGATGATGAAGCAAAAAAACTACTTCTTACATATGCTAATGGCGACGCAAGAAAGTTAATTAATATTATAGAAATTGTTTCTCAATCTAATTCAGATTCGAAGGAAGTTATTTCAACTCAAAGTCTAAAGAAAATTATTTCTACGATGTACCGGAGATTTGATAAGGAGGGCGAACAGTTTTATGACCAAATTTCTGCATTGCATAAATCTGTTCGTGGTTCTGATGCTAATGCATCACTTTATTGGTTGCATAGAATGCTAGATGGAGGCGCAGACCCACTATATCTGGCAAGAAGAATAATACGTATAGCGATTGAGGATATTGGACTAGCTGACCCCAAAGCTCAAACTATGGCATTAGAGGCTTATCAAATTTATGAAAGGTTAGGTTCACCAGAGGGTGAACTAGCACTTTCAAATGCAATAATCTATCTAGCTATTGCTCCAAAAAGTAATGCAGCATACAAAGCTTTTAATCATGTAAAATCATTTGTTGCATCAGATCAAAACTTCGATGTACCTCTTCATTTAAGAAATGCACCAACATCCTTAATGAAAGATCTCGGATATTCTAAAGAATATCGTTATGCTCATGATGAACCAAATGCTTATGCAGCAGGAGAAAAATATTTTCCGGATGAAATAGAAGATGTAATGTTTTACAACCCAACAGATAGAGGCTTAGAAAAAAAGATAACAGAAAAACTTGAGTTCTTAGATAGTTTAGATAAAAAACAAAAAATATGATTGATTTGAATTTAATTAGAGAAGATATTGATCTTGTTGTGAGAAAATTAAAATCTCGAGGTTTTGATTTTGATTTGAAATTATTCGAGACTTTAGAAAATAAAAGAAAAACTATTCAGGTTCATACTCAAGAACTGCAGCAAAAAAGAAATGAAATTTCTAAGCAGATTGGCTTACTAAAATCAAAAGGTGAGGATGCTTCAAATTTGCTAGAACAAGTATCAAAAATTTCTGATGATTCAAAAAAATTTGAATCGCAATTAAATAAAATTCAGGATGAAATTTCTAGTTATTTATTATCAATTCCTAACTTACCCCATGATTCAACCCCAATAGGTAATAGCGAGTTGGAGAATGTTGTTGTTCGCACTTGGGGTGATCTACCAAATTTTGATTTTACTGTAAAAGATCATGTTGATTTAGCTTCTCATGGATTAGATTTTGACCTTGGAGCAAAGTTGTCTGGATCTAGATTTGTTCTAATGAAAGGGGAAATTGCCCAACTGCATCGAGCAATTGGTCAGTTTATGCTTGATATACAAACTTCTGAGCATGGTTATGAGGAATGTTGTACCCCTTATTTAGTTAATGATCAATCGCTATTAGGAACTGGTCAGTTGCCTAAATTTGAACAAGATCTTTTTATGACAAAAAAAAATGATGATGAAAGGTTGTATTTAATTCCAACATCAGAAGTTCCGTTAACTAACATTGTAAGAGATGAGATTATTTCTCAAAATTTACTACCTTTAAAATTTACAGCTTACACACCTTGTTTTAGATCTGAAGCGGGTTCTTATGGCAAAGATACTAGGGGCATGATTCGGCAACATCAATTTGATAAAGTCGAGATGGTTCAAATTGTCGAGCCAGAGAAAAGTTATGATGCTTTAGAAGAAATGGTTTTGCATGCTGAAAATATCTTAAAAAAATTAGAATTACCTTACCAGGTAGTTTCTTTATGCACAGGAGATATTGGATTTAGCGCTGCTAAAACATATGACTTAGAAGTTTGGATTCCATCGCAAAATAAGTATAGAGAAATTTCTTCAGTATCAAATTGTGAAGATTTTCAAGCTAGAAGATTAAAAGCACGATATAAAAGTGCTGAAGGAAAAAATATTCTATTACACACTTTGAATGGATCAGGACTTGCAGTTGGTAGAACTTTGGTTGCTATCTTGGAAAATTACCAACAAAAAGATGGCTCTATTAAAGTTCCCAAAGCTCTCCAGAATTATTTGGATGGTAAAGAATTACTAACGCAGATCTAATGACATTATTTTTCCATTGTTTGAAATAATAGCTGTGCTGCATAAATTAAAAAATATTCCACATTCTATTACTCCAGCAGTTGATAAGATTTTGTTTTGTATATCTATTATATTATTGTATTCAAAACTATAATCCATGATGTAATTACCCGCTGAAGATATCGCAAAGGCATCACCTTTTGCATTTCTTCTTAAATTACCTTCACCGAAATGATCAAGAAGTTTTTTTGAAATTTTCCAATATTCTCTAGACACTTCAATAGGAATTTTAAAATTATCTCCAATCTTCCCTACAATTTTAGATGCATCTGAAATTACAATAAAATTTTTAGCAGAAGAGGCTAATAATTTTTCTTTAATTAGGTCGTATCCTCTTCCTTTTAATATAACTAAGTCTCTCGTAATTTCGTCAGCACCATCTATATATAAGTCTATAGATTCAATAATATCCATTGACGTTAATTGAAGTTCATTGTTTTTAGCCTCTAATTCTGAAATAGTTGAACTGGATACAACTTTTATATTTAATTTTTCTCGAGAAACCTTTTCTCCAAGGTGCTTAATAAAATAATTTGCTGTTGAACCAGTTCCTAAACCTATGGTTTGGTTATTTTTGACATATTTGAGAGCCTCAACGGCTGCTATTTCTTTATCTTCCATTAAAAGACCCCATAAAAGTTTATAATAGCGACTTCATTAATATTATATGAGTTTAAATAAAGTTAGAAGAGATAATCACGATATCAATATATCATTAGATGCATTTTTGGTAGGGGATTTTGTTGTCAAAAATTCTCATCAATCAGTTATTATTTTTACCCAAAATGTTTATGATGCAAATCAATTTAAAGTTGAAATTAATTGGTTTAATCCATCGCTTAACGTTTACATTATGCCGGATTGGGAAACGTTACCTTATGATCGCATTTCCCCACATCCTGATCTTATTTCTGAACGTTTAAGAGCGCTTATTCAAGTTGCACAAAATGACTATGATGTAGTAATTATTCCAATAGTCACTGCAATTCATTACCTGCCACCATTTGAGTATTTAGATAGTCACTGTTTTAATTTTAATAAAAACCAAAAAATAAATATCGAAAAATTAAAAGAACGCTTAGTCAATGCTGGTTACAATATTGTGGATAAGGTTTTTACACCTGGTGAGATCGCAATCAGAGGAAGTATTATTGATTTTTTTCCTATGGGTTCAGAATTGCCTTTTAGGATAGATTTTTTTGATAATGAAATTGACTCAATAAGAACATTTGACATTGATACACAGAAGTCAATCTATTCTTGCAATCAAGTTGAAATACTTCCAGCTAGAGAATGTCCATTAGATCAGGAAGGAATTGAAAACTTCAGAAATAATTTTAGAGAGAAATTTTCAGGAGATCCTTCAAAATCTGATTTATATCAAAAAATTTCAAAAGCCATTCCATTTAACGGTATGGAATGGTACCTTCCACTTTTTTTTAATAAAGTGAGCACGATATTTGATTATCTTCCTAAAGATACTATTTGTTTTATTCCAAAATCTTTAAATGAAAGTTTGATTCAATATTGGAATGATGCATATAAAAGATTTAAGCTTTTTGCTTATGATGTTACTAGGCCAATTTTAGAGCCAAATCAAATATTAATGTCGGTTGATGAATTTAATAATCAATTAAATAAAAGAAATTTTTTGAAATTTGATCGCAAAGAAATTTTTAATCTACCCGATTTAAGATTATGTAAAGATAAAGTTTTAAATAAAACCAAAATTGAAAATTTATTAATAAGTATGCAAGCAAAGCTTGTATTTATTGCAGAATCAAGAAGCAGAAAAGAAATTTTATACAAAAATCTTATTGAACTTGGTTTTAAAGTACATTCGATAGAGACCCTTGATTTAGTAGAACCTGAAATTATTAATTTAATATCTGGTCCTATTAAAACTGGTTTTGTTACTAAAAATATAACATTTGTAACAGAACGTGAATTGTATCCTGACTTTGTCCATCAAAAGAAAAGAACGTATAAAGATAAAAATTTTAACAATGAGGTTATCTTAAAAGATCTCTCTGAGATTGACATTGATGATCCGGTTGTTCATGAAAATTATGGTGTTGGTCGTTTTAAGGGATTGGTTAATTTATCAAATAAGGATAATGATGAATTCCTGTTAATTACTTACGATAATGATGATAAATTATATGTACCGATAACACAGCTTTATTCAATATCTCGATATACAGGCGGTACTCCTGAAAGTGCCCCTTTGCATAAACTTGGAAGTAACCAATGGGACAAAGAAAAGAAAAAGGCATTAAAGCAGGCTTATGACACTGCTGCTGAACTGCTAAATATTTATGCTAATCGTTCTAAACAAAAAGGATTAGTTTCGACGATAAGTCTGCATGAATATAATGACTTTGTTAATGAATTCCCCTTTGAAGAAACGGCTGATCAGTTAAATACAATTGATGCTGTTTTAAAAGATATGGAATCATCAAAACCTATGGATCGTTTAGTTTGTGGGGATGTTGGTTTTGGAAAAACCGAGGTAGCAATGCGTGCCGCATTTGTATCAGTAATGAATAATAGACAAGTAGTGGTTTTAGTCCCAACCACCTTACTAGCTAAACAACATTTCAATAATTTTGTTGATCGATTTAAATCACTTCCAATCAAGATTGCTGAAATATCAAGATTCAAAACTCCTAAAGAACAAAACGAATCAATCACTTCTCTTGCTGCAGGTGAAATTGATATCGTAATAGGGACGCATAGATTACTTCAAAAAGATATAAAATTTCATAATATTGGATTAGTTGTTGTTGATGAGGAGCACCGTTTTGGAGTAAGGCAAAAAGAGCTATTAAAAAAATTTAAAGCTAATGCAGATGTCCTTACCTTAACTGCAACCCCAATTCCTCGAACATTATCAATGTCTCTAGAAGGCATGAGAGATTTCTCAATAATTGCAACCCCTCCATTAAAAAGATTATCAATCAAAACTTTAGTTGCAACTTTCTCTGAAGGAATAATAAGAGAGGCTTTGCTGAGGGAGTTTAACAGGGGAGGTCAAGTATATTTTTTGCATAATGAGGTGAATACTATTTACAGTATGTTAGAAAAGTTAAAGGCTCTTTTCCCTGAGTCAAGAATTGCTGTAGCTCACGGGCAAATGAGGGAAAGAGAACTTGAAAAAGTAATGCATGATTTTTATCAACAAAGATTTAATGTATTGCTATGTACAACAATTATCGAGACAGGTATTGATATCCCCTCGGCAAATACAATTATAATAAATAATGCTGATCGATTTGGTCTTTCACAACTTCACCAATTGAGAGGTCGAGTAGGCAGATCTCATCATCAAGCGTTTGCATACTTATTAATTGATGAAGATAGAAATTTAACTCCAAATGCAAAAAAAAGATTAGAAGCTATCCAAATGTTAGAAGATTTAGGCTCTGGATATTTTCTTGCTATGCATGACTTAGAAATTAGAGGTGCAGGTGAGATTCTAGGTGACAAACAAAGCGGCAATATACATGAAGTAGGGTTTACAATGTACATTGAGATGCTGAATAAGGCTGTTAAGCAATTAAAAAATAATGAAATTATTAATCTCGAAGAAACACAGAATGATAATTGTGAGATAAATATTAATGAATCAACTATCTTACCAGATTCGTACTGTCCAGACCCCAATGAAAGACTAGTGTTATATAAAAGACTATCTAGTTGCGAATCTTTTGAAGAGCTGGATGAAATAAATAATGAATTAATTGATAGATTTGGATTGCTGCCATTGCAATCTCAAAATTTGATTCAAGCACATCAATTAAGAATCTTAGCAAAAAAATTTAAAGTGAATAAAATAAACTGCATGGGAACAACTATAGAAGTGAGTTTTATGAATAATGCAAATATTGATCCTTTAAATTTAATTGATTTAGTCCAAAACAATAAAAATATCAAACTTAATGGCCCAGACAAAATAAATATTCATGGAAAATTTGAAAATGCAGTTATAAAATTAGAATGCTTTAAATCTGCAATGGAGCTATTATTTAAGCGATAGAAATGAGCCGTCCTTGTTTTAAAAAATAAACGGCCATACTAATATTTTGATCATTAAAAAATGTTGAATAGTGTTTTAATTGATCCCGATGCTTTAATGCTTCTTTATTTAATTCTTTATCTTCATATACGTACTTATAGTCTATGATCCATCGAATATTATCTTTTATGAAAGTTCTATCTATTCTGATTGTTTTGATTTCACTTGATAAGATAGATGAAATACTAAGTTCAGACTCATCATTATTAAATTTTTGCGTGATGAAGCTTGCATCATTTTCGGTATCAATTTTATTTATAATGATTTTTAATTCATCTTCTATAAATTTTTTATCAATATTTGAAATATTACTCATCTTTTTTAATAGGTTACTTACGAATAGAGTCCTAGTTTGTTTTGATATAATTGCTTTATGGATTAATTCTATTAATAAATGGGCAATGTTTCCAATTACAGTATAAATATTTTCATGCTCAATATTTTCCACAACAGCATAATTTTTATCTTTATTATTTATTGAAATATTTTTTATATAATCTTTAATATCTAATACCCTAAAATTATTCCTTGAAAAAGATATCTTCATATTTTTTGGTGTGACTTTAATTGTTTCAGCATTTTTAAAATCAAACCAGATTAGAGAAAGAAGGGTATTTTTTATAGGATACTTGTCTTTAGGAAGAGAAGAAACAAGATCTAATCTTGATATTGCCCTTGTGCAAGCAACATAAAGCAATCTTTTCAACTCGTTTTCATCACGAATTTTTTCTTTCAGTTTATGGTATTCATAAAGGCAAGGCCCTGTTTTAATATTATTGTTATTTATTGAGTAATAGCTTCTTTGTTCATTTACTTTATAATCAAATAAAATTAGTTTTGTATCATTATTTTTTGGTCTTCTATTAAGGCCAGGAATTATTACATGATCAAACTCTAGCCCTTTCGATTTGTGAATTGTCAAAAATTCAACATGTTTATCTAGTTTTGAAATATCTGAAGTGTATTTACTTTTAATATGAGCTATTAATTTAATGGGTTCGTTAATTAATGATTCATCCTCATCAATAATTTGCAAATATTGATTTATTAATATGTAATCTGATTCATTCAGTAGTGTATTATCTCCACTTAAATTTTCCCAGGTAGATCTAAGCAACTCTCCCCAATCTGATTTATTTGCTTTATCAAGGGATGCTGTGATCACTTTTAAAAAAAATTCAATTCTTTTTTTTGTGGATTCAATTATTTTTTTATCTTGATAGTTTTGTAATAAAACATAAATATATTCATCATGATTTTCTTCAAATAATTTTGAAAGCTCTTCGAGAGTTAAACCGCACAAAGGTGATCTTAGAAGCCCAATCCAAGCCACTCTATTTGAGAAATCGTTAAGTGCAATTGTGAGGTTAAGAATATCTTGTATGCATTGATGATCATATAATGATTCTACTTCGACTGAGGTAATTGCTATAAGATGTTGATAGTTTCTTTTTATATAAGAAATTATCGGTCTTAAATGGCTTCTAGATCTTCCAATTACGGCAATTTTTTTATATTTACTGTTAATAATTTCCTGAGCTATTAACTCTCCTTCACAACCATCATAATTTCCATTATCCTCAAAATTAAAATAATTTATCTCTCCATTAGAATTAATTTTAGATTTAGCTTCGCTTTTTGAAAACTTTATAGACCCAAGATCTAAATCATTCATTGATGAAAAAATCGAAGAAAATATTTTATTAAACCAGTTAATTAATTTTGGTTCTGAACGATTGTTAACTTTTAATTTAAGATGTTCTAACTTTGTTTGTCCAATACCTTTTGAAATAGTTTGTAAGAATAATGAAACCTCAGCTTTTCTGAATCTATATATTGATTGCATTGGGTCTCCAACACAAAAAAAAGATTGCCCTTCTCCCCAGCTTTTAGAAAGCAGTTGAAAGAGTCTAAGTTGAATTTGATTTATATCTTGAAATTCATCAACTAAAATATGAGTAAATTCTGAGGAGAGATTATGGTTTAAATTTGTGTCCCCATGTTCATTAAATAATGAATAAATAGCATTTTGATTTACTTCGATAAAATCTAAGGTATTGTTTTTTGTAAAAGAAATCTTTAATTCTGCTAAAAGTAATTTTAGAATTTGATTTGTATTTTTTAATAAATTTTCATCTTGTGTTAATTTTATTTTGAAAAAATATTCGATATATGAAATTTCGTTATAGGATGGAATTTTTCCTTTTTCAATTAAGCTTATAAATAAATTTTTTTTGATTTTATCTAGGAATAATAGAGATATTTTTTTTCTTATCTCACCAGATTTTGTGTAAATATTATCAATTATCTCTAACCATATTTTTTTGTCTTTTATAAAGAAATTTTTTGATAAGTCAAAAAATTGATTAATTTTTACTAATAATTCTTTCTCTTCTATTAGTAGATATTTCTCAAATGATCTTTCTTCGTTGTATGTTTCAAAAATATCATAAATCCATGTATCCCTTGATTTAAGTAATGCTAAAAAGTATCTTTCAAGATCATTTGTCGTAACGGAAAGCTGTTGGGATAAGTCGGTTAATATTTTTATATTATCTTTACTCGAAAAGATTTCATTGATAGCATCGATTAATAAATGGTCTACATTTTCTGTAATATTCGAGTTAGATGCGTATTTACTCATTAGAGGCATTTGTTGGCAAACTCTGTTTGCTAATGCATCAATGGTCATAATATTTAAATTTGAGATTAATTTATTAATATTATTATCTGCATAGCTTATTTCTTTTTTTATAGTGCTAAGTATTCTTTTTGTTATTTCAGATTTTGGAGCCTGATCACCTCTGATATAACTTATAATCCTGTGTTTCATCTCTGAAGCTGCTTTATTAGTAAAGGTAACGGCTAATATATTTTCTGGATTTATAGATTTTGAAATTAAATGTAGAAATCTTTGCGTTAATAGCTCTGTTTTTCCAGATCCTGCTGGTGCCTCTATAATAAAAGATCCCGATTCTAAGGCTAATTCTCTTGTTTGGTTATCATCCATTATTATTTTCTTGTAAGTATTTATATTCAGGAATTCTTAAGATTTGTTTCAGTTGACATTGCACAAAGTCATCATCATTTTTAAAATTCAGGTCTGCATGACCATTAATGAACAAATTAAGTTTTTCTTTTATTTCATCAAACCATTTATCTTTGAATTCATCGAGACTTGAAGGTGTTTTTATATACTTTATACTCTCTGAGAAATTATTTTCCTGATCTGAAAAAAAATAGTTAATTTGCATAAATCTATTATTTATTGAAAAAAAAGCAAACCCAGAACTTTTATTTAGTTTTGTAAAAAGTAGATATATTGGAACTTGATGATTTTGTATTGTTTCATTAAGCCATTGACTTTTTGTAGGGATACTGCTGCCTGATTTGTAATCTATAATAAATGATAAATTTTGAGTCTCATCAACTCTGTCAACCCTATATTCAAAGGAAATTCCATCAATTTCGGCATTTTGCTTATATTCAAGATTTTTGATCACAAAATATTCACGTTCTAATTCAATTTCAAGAAATTTATGGATAAGTGATGAAAGATTTTTAATTTCAATTTGTTTTAGAGATTCGTGTATTTTTTGGCAGTAGTAATTTGAAATTATCACTTGAGTCACTTTTTGTATGATAAAGCTTGCCAGTCTTCCCTCATTTTTCATGTCTCTCAATGATTTTTGATCATTTAACTCCTCCCATATTTTTTGCATAGATTGATGGATTACAATTCCTCTTGTTTTGGAGTTGAATTTTTCTAACTTTAATGACTCAATTGTCCTGCATCCAAGCCTTGTTTCATAAAAAGCCCATAGTGGAGAAATTGAATATGTATTTAGTAAGTTAATAACATTATTTAATTTGCATGGTTTTGCTATTTTTGGAGCCAGATTATCGTTTATATATTTAATCTTGTTTTCTAGAGTTGTTTTAATTATTGCTGACGAAATATATTTTTTAGAACAACTGCTAATGAGTTGAGAAGGGGTATTTTCAATTTCTGAATTAAATTTTGAATAGCTTAAAAAAAGAAAATCACACAAACTCTTATTATGAGAAAAAATTTGTTTTAAAAGTTGTTCACTTTTTTTTAATTGAGCAATCTCATTTTTAAAGTTAAATGGTATAAAAGGGTTTTGGGTATTTTCAATCTCCAATAATTCATCAGTAAGATTTATTGCATAAATATAATCATAATGATCAATAATTTCATCAAATAAGCCAAATATATCTATTCTGTTTTGATTTGATAACAAAGTTGATTCTGCAGTAATTCTTAAATGTTCTTTGAGGGTGTATAAAAAATCAGAAAAACTAATAGTATTATCACTAATCCTCAAAGAAATTAATTCATTTAATAGATTGTAAAAACTGCAAATAGATTTAATTTCACTATCAGTAGTAATTTTAGATTTAAAAAAATCAGAATTAATAAATTTCATAAAAGAATTGCATCTGTCAATTAATCTGTTTCCTTCCGGTTTAATTTCTAAGTCAAAAATTAATTTTTCAAGATCTAAAGTGTTTTTATTGGTCGGAGTTTTATAAAAAGTTGTAAAAATTTTTCTAAATTGTATGAAATTTATTTTTTTAACTCCATCAATAAATAAATAGTCAAAAAATTTATGGATTTCAATATATGCATCTAAAGATAAGATTTGCTTAAAAGATTTTTTTAATAGAAATAAATCAATTTGATTATTGTTTAAAAAACTAAACAGATTAATTAGGTTCTGAATTACAAAATTATGATTTAATGATTTTTTTACACTGCTATTAACCTGAATAGATTCTTTTAGGTGGTATTTTTTTAATAAAACAGGATCAGAAAAATATATTCTCAGGTGATCAATATACTTATCAAGATTAGGTACAATAATTGCACATTTCTTGTTTTTAGAGATATGTTTAATACATTCAGTTGAAACTTGAAGCATTTCATTTTCAGTTTCTTCATAAACATTAATTTCAGCATCTTTGAAAATATTATCAATATTTTCTGATTTCTTTTGTGAATGATTAATTAAAAATAAAAATTCTTCAACTAATTTATTTTTTTTTAAAAAACCAATTGAAATAAATTCTTCAGTTTGGTCCTGATTTTTAGAAATAAGATCTAAAGATTCTGATATTGATAAAAGTTTATTGTTTTCTAGATGTTTTAAATATTCTAGATACACCCCTCTAAAAAATCTGTTCTCTTTTGTTAAAAACCATTCTTTTCTGTTTATATCCAGTTTTTCATTTTGAACAATTTTTATTGCCTCTATAAAAAGGTCTGTTATGGAATTAATATTGAACAGGTCAAAATCGTTTTCTTTTTTAAGGGTTTTTTCAATTATTTTTTTTATTAGTACTTTTTCTTCTATGGGGTGAACTGTTTTATAATCCTCATTATTCTTGTAATTGATTAATTTAAGTTTTTGACTAATAAAATGGTTGAAAGTAAAAATTTTATGTATGGGGGTAGAACTTGATCTTATATAATTTTCAAGATGAAATTGATTTTGACAGATTGTGATTATATTTTTCCCCACGGATAAATTTTATAGTAAAAACTGAAATGAGCGAGAAGAAAAGATCTTATCTAACCCAGTCAGGCTTTATTATCCTTCGAGAAGAATTAAATTATCTTTTAAGGGTTGAGAGGCCTAAGATTGTAAAGGATGTATCTTGGGCGGCCAGTAATGGAGATCGATCAGAAAATGGTGATTATATTTATGGCAAAAAAAGATTAAGACAAATAGACTCTAGGGTAAAGTATTTGCTTACAGAGTTAGAAGATTCAATTATTATTGATCCTAAGAAACAAACTAATAGAGATCATGTGTTTTTTGGTGCTACAGTTGATTTGTTGAATATTTTAGATGATATTGAAATTAAGATTCAAATAGTTGGACAATCTGAAATTGATACTTCGAAAGGTAAAATTAGTTGGCAATCTCCGCTTTCAAAAGCAATTCTGGGTAAAAGTATCGGAGATATTGTTAAGATTGATACCCCATCTGGTTTTTCTGACTATGAAATACTAGATATCAAATATGAATAAAAGTCATATAGATATTTTTAGTAAAAAAATTGATAATTTTGGAGATTTATCAATTCCATTACGTTTAGCATCAATCTTAGGGGAATATACAAAGGTAAGACTTTTTTTAAGCATTGACTTCACAACAAAAAAGATTATTTCTCTAAATAAATTTCCCAAGAATATAAGTTTTTTTGATATTGATAGGGCAAATAATATTGAATTTCCTTCTAGAAATATTATTTCAATTTTTAATACTTCAATTCCTGATCAATATTTAAATAAAATTCAAAATAATTCTACGATTCTAATTAATTATGAATATTTTTCTGCTGAAGAATGGACAAATGACTATCATTTAATGGAATCTCCTGTAGACCAAAGGTACAAGAAAATATATTTTTTTCCAGGTTTTGGTATTAGTCGAGGTTTTTTGTTTGAGGAAAAATACAAAACAGGAAGATTAACCTATAAACCCAATGAGGAATTAATAATAAATTTTTTTTCCTATTTTAAAAAGAATTTTTTTTACGGATTGAGAGAGTTAGATAGTATAGGTGTGAAGACTAAATGTAATTTTTATGATTTTAAAAGTAATTATTTGCCAAAAACAGTAAATCTAGAACTTAAAAAAAATCAATTTGTTTCATTTTCCCAATTTGATAGTGATTTACAGCATGCTGATATTAATTTTGTTAGAGGGGAAGATAGTCTTGTAAGAGCAATTCTTGCCGGTCAAATCTTTATTTGGCAGCCATATATTCAAGACCAAAAGTTACATTTAGTAAAGTTATCTAATTTTTTAAAATTATTTTTTTTAGACGAGTTTCCTTATCAATTGCAAAAAATTTTTTTTAATTGGTCAGAAAGGTTTTATTTAACTGCTAAAGAATGGAATTACCTTATTAATAATCGTCATACACTTAGAGAAATTTACCTGAATGCAAGGAACAGATTGCTTTTAAGCGGTTCTCTAGTAGATAAAATTGTTAAGTATTTTTATTAATTTTGAGTATAATTTCTTTTTTTAATTTTAGGCATTTATAAATATGAAAACAGCTCAAGAAATTAGAGTAGGTAATGTGATTATGGTAGAAGGCAACCCTATGGTTGTCCTAAAAGCAGAATTTAATAAGTCAGGAAGAAACTCTGCTGTAGTAAAAATGAAAATGAAAAATCTACTCACAGAATCTGCATCTGAAACCGTTTTTAACGCATCTGATAAATTTGATATTGTTTTTTTGGAAAAAAAAGAAGTAACCTATTCTTATTTTGCTGATCCAATGTATGTTTTTGTTGATCAGGAATATAATCAATATGAAGTTGATGCAGAAAGCATGGAAGACGCACTTAAATTTCTAGAGGACTCAATGCCTTGTGAAGTTGTTTTTTATGAAGGCAAGGCGATATCTGTTGAGTTGCCTAATTCAGTTAACCGTGAAATTAGTTATACAGAGCCAGCTGTTAAAGGTGACACAACATCTGGAAAAGTTATGAAGCCAGCAAAAATTTCAACCGGATTTGAATTAATGGTGCCTCTCTTTTGTGAAACTGGGGATGTTATTGAAATTGATACTCGTACTTTAGAATATAAAAATAGAGTACTTTAGGCGGCACCGCCTACGACTATTTGGTCAATCTTCAAAGTAGGTTGACCAACCCCAACGGGGACGCTTTGACCATCTTTACCACAAGTGCCAACTCCAGAATCAAGTGCAGTATCATTACCTAGCATAGACACTTTTTTTAGGATTTCTGGACCATTACCAATAATAGATGATCCCTTAACCGGCTTGGTAATTTTTCCATTTTCAATTAAGAAGGCTTGCGAGGCTGAAAATACAAACTTTCCACTAACGATGTCCACTTGACCCCCTCCAAAGTTTGTTGCATATAAACCTTTTTTAACAGAGTTGATAATTTCACTAGGTTCATATTTGCCATTTACCATCATGGTATTCGTCATTCTGGGCATTGGAGGGTAAGCATATGATTCACGCCGACCATTTCCTGTTGTGGCTGTTTTCATTAGTCGAGCATTTAATGTATCTTGAAGGTACCCAGTTAAAATACCATTTTCAATTAATGTTGTTTTCTGTGTTGGGTAACCCTCATCATCAATATTTAAAGATCCACGTCTATTTTTTATAGTACCATCATCAATAACCGTAATATCTTTATGAGCAACTTGCTTGCCAATTAAATTAGAAAATGCTGAAGTTTTTTTTCTGTTAAAATCTCCTTCAAGCCCATGCCCAATTGCTTCATGTAGCAATATTCCAGGCCATCCCGGACCGAGCACTACAGTCATTTCACCTGCCGGTGAATTAATAGCGTTAAGGTTTATTGTTGCCTGTTGAACCGCCTCATGTGCATATTGATATAAAATGTCATCGGTAAAATACTCTAAATCAAATCTACCTCCACCACCCGATGAGCCACTTTCGCGGATTTTGTTTTCTTCTACAATAACGCTTAAGCTCAGTCTTACTAGTGGTCTTATGTCGCTTGAGAATTGAAGGTGACTGTTCAAGATCAAAATAGCATCAAATTCTAACGCTAACGATGCATTAACTTTTTTAACTCTAGGATCAATTTTTCTGGTTATGGCGTCTAATTTTTTTAAAAGATGTATTTTTTTATTATTATCGTTATTAATGGGATCAATAGGTTGATATAAAGATTTGATATTTTTATTTTGTGGAGGAATAAGGGATGTATTGTTAGTTTGATTTTTTATAGTCTGTACTGATAAGGTAATATTTTTTAAAGTATCTAGGTTAATTTCATCCGTGTATGCAAAAGCAGTTTTTTCTTTTGAATTTACTCTTAACCCAGCACCATTGTCTATATTAAAAGTTGCATTTTTAACTTCCCCGTCTTCAATCGAAAAATATTCATTTTTTGAGTATTGAAAGTATAAATCTGCATAATCGAAATAATTACTTAAAGACGATTTAAATATCTTCTCAATATCATTTTCATTGATTTGATTTGAGGAAAAAATTAAATCCTCAATGAACGGTTTGTGGTTCTTTTGAATCATCTTGTTTAAAAATATTTAATTTATCTAAAATGCTTTTTGAAGGCTTAATGATTTCTTCAACTTGTTTTTTGCTATTATCTTTAATTTCTTCAAGCCTAGGTTTGTCAATTTCAATGGGGTCATCCCAAGTTCCAGTAATTTGATATTCATCGGTTAGGATTTTATTTAAAGGATCTTTTAAAACTTTTTGAGCTATAAATGCTGCTGCCCCAACAAGCGGCCCCCCTGCAAGGGCAGCCAAAGAGAGTGAATCACTTATAAACGGTTTAACTGATACATGAAGGTTTTGAGTTTCCGCAACTATATCAACTTGCCCATCGATTTTAACTTCAGCTGCTGGCCCAATCATTTTAAAGTTATTTGATTTTAGAATCCCTGATTCTATTCTTACACCTGCATTAATCGAATCAAAAATAAATCCTTTTGAAAACAAATCACTAAAATCAAGTGAGAGTCTTTTGGGAAGATTTTGTAGTGTTAATAATCCAAATAAACGACCAACTCCCGGTTCAGCCTCAAGAATTTCTCCATTTCTTGCATCGACAGAGAAATTACCACTGATGATATTTTTATTAAAAGAGAAAGGAGAGCCGTCCCATGAAACTAAACCGTTAACATTTGCTGTTCCATCTTTAACTAAATTTGGATAGCCAAACAAATCAAATGTTCTTCTGAGTTTTTTTATTTCCCAATTAAAATTCATATCAGATACCGTTGTTTGGTTTTTATTTTTCCAATGAATATCTGCCTTAAATTGATGCCAAGGATGGATAATTTTAAAGTCTTTTAATATTAGTTCATCCGTGTGGTTTTCAGTTACAAATTCAACTGTGCCTTGATTTTGATCTTCATAGTTTAATTCATCACATTTAAAGTCAATTTTCGGAAAATTTGTGAAATTTACTTTTTCTATTTCGCTTGATGTACCTCCTAAAGTATTGTCAGGATGAATAATAACTTTATTAAATCGTGCTGTAATGATATTTTCTTTTGAATCCCAAAGAGCATTTCCTTTGAGTTCATTTGAGTACATAGATATTTTAGATCCATTAGCACTTGGATTAATGATAGTTTCTAGTCGGTTTAATTTATAGCCATTGAGATTTAGTTGATTAAAATTAATTTTTGCTTCTGTAATTGGGTTTTTATTTTTTTCTCCACTATTAGATGAAAGTAGGGCAGAAAAATCAGCATAATTAATATTGTTTAAATTAGCAAAAACAAAAAGCCCTTTTCTTTTTTCAAATTTTTCATTAGAGAGAATATTGATTTGCCCATTAATTTTGTTATCTTTATCAAAACGCAGTTTTGCGTTAATGTCATTCCCAAGAGTAAAAGCTAATAAGTCATTACCACGTTTACTAGGTTTTTTGGTGAGCTGAAAATTTTTGCTTTCATTACTTTTCTTATTAAAAGGTTCCGGCCCTTTAATTTCCAAACCAACAAGGTTTGAGGTTAATTCTAGGGATGAATTATTTTCATTGAGTATAGCCTTACCTTGCCAGGAGCTTGAACCATTAACTTTATCGGCCCAAGATAAACCGAAATTAGAAATAAAGAAATTTTTATCAATATTGCCATTCAAATTGAGGTTTGTTTCGTTATTTAAATTTATTAAGCTAAACTTCAATGGCATGTTATATGTTTTGGCATAACCGTCCATTATAGAAAAATTATCATTATCAAATTCAGCCCTAGCATTAATATTAGTAAATTTTGGCAAGCCTTTGGCTGGATTTTCTAAGGTTGCGTTGTTAAAAGTGTAGGAACCTTTGAATTTCATGGCGTCAATATCAGCCATAGGAATAATAAGATTTAAATCTAATACCCCATCACCATCAGCGATCATTTGATCAAGAAATCCTTTTGCAGCATCTTTAATAGGACTATTTTTTACAAAATGAATCATTTTGTGGGTTGGACTGAGAAAATCAGCTTTAATTTTTAGTATGGGTTTGTTAGTATTAAAAGGCTTTATTTCCCCATAAAGATTCTTAATTTGATTATCAGCAACATGACCAGATTGACTTTTGATATAGACCTCATTATTTTTTATTTCTAAATTAAATGAAAATTTATCAAGCTCAGGCCAGCCTAATCCATATTCAATGAAGCTATCATTAATATTAGCGGAGACTTCAAACAATCCTTTACGAGTATCGGGTTCGTTTTTATTATTGACAAAAGGAAATTCATGAATAGGACCGTTGATATTAACCATTAAATTATTAATTTGACCAGCCAATAATGAGGTGTCAAGCCAATGTAAATTTTCTTCTCCATATTGCTTGAAATAGTATTTTTTTAAACTTGGTATATTAATAAAATTTGAATTAGCTTTAAATGATAATTCTGGATTTTTGCTCGAATAATCTTTATAAGTTGAATTAATTTTAATATCTAAATCATTGTTTTTTAATGTAAAATTATTAAAATAAATTTTACTTTTATCCCAGTTAATATTTCCATTAATCTCGGTAAAATCAATTTTATTTCTTAAATATTGATCTGCAGATATTGAAATATTGCTTGATTTCACATTTATTGAACCTGCATTATTTTTAATTGCAATATCAGCATTTAGGTTTTTTACGCCTGGTAATTTTTCTGATTGATTAATTCCAAAGTTGAATAAATTTGCATTTAAAATTAATTCTTCTTTTTTCTTCCAGGAGAGTATTACGTTTTTTACGATCCCTTCAGGATTTTTTTCTTTTAATTTATTTGTTAAATCTTCAAAAATGGGAATTTGTGAAATAAAATTTTCTGCCTCTTTAATATTGATTTCATTTAATTTAAGTTTAAATACATCTATATCATTAGATTCTTTATTTTTATTGACCTCAAAAGCGGCATCTTTGATGTGAATATTATTGGTAAATAGGTTTAATTTATTTCCGATAAATTTGAATGCATTTTCTTCATTTTTGTATAGCATGTTTCCAGAAAACTCTTTTAAATTAATGTCACTATTCTGAGTTTCATTGAAATTACCAATAAAGTTTTCAATATTAAATATAGTCTTAACTTCGCTGGCTACCCAATTTTTCGTTTCAACTAATAGTTTGAGATTACCAAAACCTTGTTTGATAACAAAGGGGTAGTTGAGCCATGGCTTGAGCGAAGGTAGGTAAAACTGATTTAAATTAATAATGGCTTTAATTCCAGCGCTTTTTAGATTTTCTATTTTGTCGAGCTTTAATACACCCTCACCATATATTTTCTGTTCAGTTCCTGTTGATATTCTTGTTGAAAATTTATAGTTGTGTCTATTTAAGTAAGCAGTAATAGTTGGGGATTCATAATTAAAGTTAATATTTGAAAATACTAATTCGGGGGCATTTCTTTGGTGATCCTTCCAGATAACTTTGCCATTGATTAATTTAAAACTTTTTTGATTTAATAACCAGTCAGAAAATGTTGAATCTTTAGATTCAACTATTTCAATTCCAGCAATTTTTAGTTTTCCGTCTATAGTTCTCTCTATAGTAATATCTAAATCACCAATTATAATTTGATCAAGAATGGGTTTAAATTTAATCAATGAGAGCCAGGAGATATCAAAGCTTACCGCTTTTAGATTAATTGTTTTTTCATTCTCTCTATCTGTAATTGAGAAATTCTTAATTAAAAATGAAGGGTTTGTAATATTCCAGCTTGCCTCTAGATTTTCTATACGAACTTCGCCACCGGTTTGAGTGCTTACAAAATTTTCAATTTCATTTTTGATATTTTCAATATTAGGCTTTAAGTAGAACTTAAAAAAACCTAGAGCAATAATGGCAAGTGTAATTAATAGAGTAACTAACCCATAAATAAAATACATAAAGTATGTATTTTTAATAAACGAGATAATTTTTTTATGCATAAATAAAATTATTTTTTAATTATGTGAATTTTTAAAATTCTAGAGAGTCTGTTTATAAAGTATCATACAAGTAATTTTATGATTTCCCAAGTTAATAAAAAAAATATATGAGCTTAAGAATTCGGATTAACATTCTCATTTCTATCGTCATGATCCTCTTTCTTATTGGACTAAGCGAAGTGTTATTACAATCCTCTAAAAAAACAATTGAAGAGGGTGTTGAATCTTCGCATAAAGTTACTTTGCAGTTATTAGATACTTTTATTTTAAGTTCAGCACAAAATCCAGACTGGGGTTATACACATGAAATTATTCAACCTTTTTTACAAGAGCTTGGCTATGTAAGAAGTAATGATATATTTTTATATGACCTGCAAAATAATTTACTTTATAGAACCCCTGAATCAACTTATAAACTCGATGTTAAGCCGCCTCAATGGTTTATAAATTATATGTTACCTAAAATGGAAACGAATTCAAAAGTGATTCGTTATGGCAGGCTAATTGTTCAAGCCAATCCTAGCGGAGCAATAAGGGAGGCATGGGTATTTGCAAGTAGAGTTTTTATCGCTTCTTTTGCCTTTTTAATTTTTATTAATATTTTGGTCTATTGGCTTATAGGGCGATGGTTTAGAGAAATTCCATCGATGTTGAGTGCAATTGAACAACTGGGAAGAGGAAATTTTAACGTCGTTTTTCCACAATCAAAGATAACAGATTTTGAAGTCATTAATAAAAACTTTAATAGAATGAAGGTATCCCTTGCAAAGTTTGTTAATGAAAATAAAAAATTAGCTCTTGTTTCACAACAAACAGCTGATGCGATTATGATTCTTGACTCTGAAGCAAAGATTATTTTTTGGAACAACTCTGCAAAAAAAATGTTTGGTTATACAAACAAAGAAATTTTGGGAAAAAGTGCTAAAGTTTTAGTACCAAAAAAACATATTCAGGAACTTGAATCAAATCTAGACTTTACTCACCGCAAGAATAAAAAAATTTTTAATATTGACACTCAGAGAGTAACTAAAAATAAAAAATTAATTAATGTGTCTATATCAATTTCACCACTTTACGATCCTGAACAAAAAAAAGTTATTGGAGACATTGTGAGCATGAGAGATATTACTGAGAAAATTAAGGCTATTCAATCAGAATTAGCATTGAAAAAAAATAAACAATTAACCGCTATTATTCAGGAGCATATTGAGGATGAAAGAAGAAGTTTAGCACGCGAACTTCATGATGAATTAGGTCAGTATGTTTCAGCAATAAAAATATTCTCGCAAAACATTATAAACAAGGCAAAAGATAAAAATATTCTAGATAGTTCAAATAGTGTAATGTCTGCAGCTAACCAGATTTACGATGGTATGCATAATATTATCAAGAATCTCAGACCTGCCTCTTTGGATAATCTTGGTTTGGTTGCAAGCGTCAATGATCTTGTTTTGGATTGGAAAAAGAAATATCCAAATATCACTATTAATTTTGTGAATAATAATTTTTCAAGACTTAGCAAAGAGATAGAAATATCTGTTTATAGAGTCATTCAGGAATCTATGAATAACTCCTTGAAACATTCTCATGCAAATCAGGTCAATATTAAATTGAAGAAAATTAATAAAAATCTTGAGGTTTCTTTTCACGATAATGGTGTAGGCTTTGATATAAGTATTTTAAAAAACACAAAGCAATTTGGCATTGTTGGGATGAAGGAAAGAGTTCAGGCTTTGAAGGGAAAGTTTGAAATTAGTTCTGATTCTAATGGAACATTAATTTCATGTAGTATCCCTATATAAATAGAAAGAAAAAAATGGCTAAGTTAAAAATTTTATTAGTTGATGATCATTCCGTTGTAAGAATGGGTTTTAAGATGTTAATTGATTCTGAAGCTGATATGGAGGTTATTGCTGAAGCAGAAACTGGAGAGGAGGGCATAAAAAAATTTCAAGATTCAAAGCCTGATCTCATTATTATGGATATTACAATGCCTGGAATTGGGGGTTTAGAAGCTATTGAGAGAATAATTGCCAAAGATAAACATACTAAAATTTTAGTACTTTCTGCGCATGAAGACTCAGTGCATCCTAAAAGAGTGCTATCCGCAGGTGCGCTCGGATATCTTACTAAAAGAAGTGCTGCTGAAGAATTGATTAATGCAATAAGATCTGTTGCTCAAGGTAAAAAATATCTAGAAGCCAATATTGCACAACAATTGGCTATTACTGAATTATCTGGTGAGAATAACCCCACAGAAGTTCTATCGGATCGTGAGTTTGAAGTTTTTATGGCGCTCGCAAAGGGAGAAAGCACAAATGCGATAGCTGAGACTATGTGTTTAAGCCCGCGAACAGTCGGTACTCATCTCTATAATATCAAGCAAAAATTAAATGCAAATAATTCGGCTGAAATTGCGCTAATTGCCATCAGGTGTGGTCTTTTGGAGCCTTAATTAATTTTTTACTTTTAGGCCTGCAAATATAACTAGAATGATGCCAAAAATTGTTTGTAGATCCATTAACTCACCTAAAAACAAAAAGCCCCAAATTGAAGAGAAAACGATAGTTAAGTAGGAGTAAGTTCCATTGTTCAATGCTTTTCCAATTCGATAAGCTTTAGTGATCGCAAGCTGTGCAATAGTTGCAAATATAGCTAGCCCAGTCAAAAGAATAAAGTTTTGAATTTTAAAAAATTTATATACCTGATCAAGATCAATAAAGAAAATACCAAAAAAAGATGAAATTAAAGTGAAATAAAAAACGGTTCTTAATTCTGGTTCTCTTAGTTGCCCGAGTTTTGAAACATATATATACGCAATTGCAGCTCCCCAACCTGATAATAACCCAATCACTCCTGCGAGGTTATTGTTGATCGTGGGGTTTAGAATTAAAACAACCCCTATAAAGCCTACAATGATAAATCCTAATTTTTGAGGATTAAATTTTTGTTTAGTGAGCAATGGAAGAAATAAAGCTAAAAATAAAGGTGATGTGTAATTGAGTGTAATTGATGTGCCCAGATGCATTCTGGTTATTGCATAAAAGAACATTAAAAGGCTAATAAAACCAATAATTGACCTTGTTAAATGTAGCTTTATATAATTTGTTTTTATTAATATTTTTTCTCTCAGCATGATTGGATAAATTATCAGCAAGCTTAAAAAAGAGCGATAAAACACTAATTCATGTGAAGTAAATGAATCTGAACCAAGTTTTACACATAACCCCATCAAGCTAAAAAATAAAGTCGCTAATAGCATCCACTTAAAACTAGAGTATTTATTTTTTTCAAAAGTTTTTTTCATATTTTCATAGTCAGTCTACTATTGACATTCAATATAATTGATATAGTCTAGACTTAATTTTCAAAAAAATATTTATAGAGAGGAATATTTATGAAAAACCCGTTAGATTCTATAGTAGGAACAATTATTTCTGGTTTTGTTCTAACCCTAATTTTGGCATATATTTTAAAGAATTTTTTATAGATTAATGATTGGAGATAATTGATATGGAAAGCGCTTTTTTAGAAGGTATTTTTAGGTGGCTACATGTGGTTGTTGGGGTGGCATGGATTGGCCTGTTATATTATTTTAATTTTGTCCAAGTCCCAGCGTTAAAAAATGCTACCGCAGATGGAACAGCTTCTGGCATTACCAAGCATGTTGCTCCACTTGCACTCTTATGGTTTAGATGGGCTGCGTTAGCAACATGGCTCACTGGTGCAGCAATTTTGGGGCAAAATTTTGTTTCTGCATTTACACTTCAAGGTGAATGGGCAGAGATTGGCGTAGGTGCATGGCTTGGAACAATTATGCTCTTTAATGTATGGGTTCTGATTTGGCCTAACCAGCAAAAAATTCTTGGCTTAAAAGATGCAACAGATAAAGAAAAAACAGCTGCTCGAAGAATTGCTTTTTTAGCTTCTAGAACCAATACCATGTTATCAATTCCAATGCTGTTTTTGATGACAAATGGTCTTTCACATAAAGGTCTAATTGGTTTATAATTAATCCTTAATACAGACTGTATTAAACGGCGACTTGAGTCGCCGTTTTTTATTTATTCGATGCATAAATTTGATAATAGTTTTTTAGCCAATACATATGGCAGACTTCCAATTTCCTTTTCTCATGGGGAAGGGATGTGGCTGTATGCTGAAGATGGAAAAAAATACCTAGATATGTTGGGAGGAGTAGCAGTAAATACCCTCGGACATTCTCATCCTCAATTTATTGCTGGACTAAAAGATCAAATACAGAAACTTATTCATACATCGAATTATTATTTCATAAAAGAACAGCAACTATTGGCAAAGGAACTTGTTTCAATCACAAAAATGAAATCTGTTTTCTTTTCTAATTCAGGTTGCGAGGCAAATGAAGCAGCAATAAAATTTGCCAGACTGTATGGTTCAAAAAAGAAGATTACTGAACCTGAAATTATTGTGATGGAAAATTCATTTCACGGCAGAACCATGGCTACACTAACTGCTACAGGAAATAGAAAAGCTCAGGCAGGCTTCGAACCTTTGCTGAAAGGTTTCATGAGGGTTGCTTTTGATGATATACCTTCGATTCAAAATATTGCTAAAAGCAAGAATAACGTTATCGCTATTATGTTGGAACCAATTCAAGGAGAGGGTGGCATTAATACTCCTCATAATATAGAAAATTATCTAGCAGAATTAAGAAAAATTTGTGATGAAAATGACTGGCTATTAATTCTAGACGAAGTGCAAACAGGCATTGGTAGGACGGGTAAATTTTTTGCATTTCAACATTCCAAAATAATTCCTGATATTTTATCTTCAGCTAAAGGTTTAGGATCAGGGGTCCCTATTGGCGCTACTCTAATCAATGAAAAAGTTTCAAACGTCATAGAACCAGGTAAGCATGGTTCAACCTTTGGGGGTAACCCGCTTGCTTGTAGAGCTGGGAATTTAACAATAAAAATATTACAAGATAATAAGCTTCAACAGAATGCAATGATAATGGGTAAAAAATTACTTAATCTTTTAAGTATGCAGTTAAAGAGTAAAGGCTATATTAAAGAAATTAGAGGTCTTGGATTGATGATTGGCATTGAATTCACAGTATCTTGTTATCAATTAATGTCTATGGCTCTATCCAAAGGATTACTTATTAATGTTACATCTGAGAGGGTAGTAAGACTAGTGCCTCCATTAATTATTGGTGAAGAAGAAATTAGTTACTTTATGCAGCAATTCGAATTGTTGTTGAAGGATTTTGAGAAAGAAGTTGTCAATGGTTAAACATTTTTTAGAATTTAATGACTTTACAAAAGATGAGATTTTCCATCTTTTTGATAGAGCAGCTTGGTTAAAAAAGCAATTTAAAGAATACAAGAAATACTGGCCGCTTGAGGATAGAACTTTGGTTATGATTTTTGAAAAAGCAAGCACCAGAACAAGATTATCTTTTGAGTCTGGAATGCATCAGCTCGGAGGAGCAGCTGTTTATCTTAATACTAGAGATTCACAACTTGGCAGAGGAGAGCCCGTTGAGGATGCTGCTCAGGTTATTTCAAGAATGTGTGATGCGGTTATGATTAGAACATTTGAACAGGAAATCATTGAGAGATTTGCACAAAATTCAAGAGTTCCAGTGATCAATGGACTTACAAATGAATACCATCCTTGCCAGATTCTTGCTGATATTTTTACTTTTATTGAAAAAAAGGGTTCAATTGAAGGAAAAACCATCACATGGATTGGAGATTCAAATAATGTCTGTAATACTTGGTTGCAAGCTGCTGAGCTTTTAGATTTTAATGTACATGTATCGACACCAAAAGGCTATGAGGTTGAGGTTGAAAGAGCTGGACTCTATGATAATTCTCATTTTGAGGAGTTTGAAGACCCAATGGAGGCTGCAAAAAATGCTGATGTAGTTACTACAGATGTTTGGACTAGTATGGGTTTTGAAGAAGAAAAAACTGAAAGAATGAAAGACTTTGCTGACTGGCAGGTTGATCAAGAAATGATGAATGAAGCCTCAAAGGACGCAATTTTTATGCATTGTTTGCCAGCGCATAGGGGTGAAGAAGTGACTGCAGAGGTTATTGATGGTCCCCAATCTGTTGTTTGGGAAGAGGCTGAAAATAGGCTTCATGTTCAAAAAGCATTATTAGAATATCTACTTGTTGGAAAAAAATAATATGAAAAATATTAAAAAAATTGTTTTAGCTTACTCGGGTGGACTTGATACTTCCGTTATTTTAAAGTGGCTTCAAGAAACATATAAATGTGAAGTAGTTACTTTTACAGCTGATATAGGGCAAGGAGAAGAGATTGAGCCGGCCAGACAAAAAGCCAAAGCTGCAGGCGTTAAAGAAATTTATATTGAAAATCTTCAAGAAGATTTTGCTAAAAATTATGTTTTTCCTATGTTTAGAGCAAATGCAATTTATGAAGGCGAATACTTACTAGGAACATCTATTGCTAGGCCTTTAATTGCGAAAAGGTTAATCGAAATTGCGAAAGAAACTGGTGCAGATGCTATATCGCATGGTGCTACAGGAAAAGGTAACGATCAAGTTAGATTTGAACTAAATGCTTATGCATTAAATCCGGAAATTATGGTTATTGCGCCATGGAGAGAGTGGGATTTGCTTAGTAGAGAAAAACTTTTAAGTTTTGCTGAAAAACATAATATACCTGTTGAAATGAAGCATAAATCTGGTGGTAGCCCTTATAGTATGGATGCAAATTTACTGCATATATCCTACGAAGGTAGACATCTTGAGAATCCAAATAACCCCCCCGAAAAAGAGATGTGGCGATGGACAAAGTCCCCTCAGGAAGCTCCAGATCAACCTGAAAAAGTAGTTATTGAATTTAAACAGGGCGATCCCGTTTCGGTAAATGAAAAAACTTTGAAACCACATGAAATATTAAAGACTTTAAATGCGATTGGTTCTAGAAATGGCATTGGTCGACTTGATTTGGTTGAAAATAGATTTGTTGGCATGAAATCCAGAGGATGTTATGAGACTCCAGGCGGGTCTATTCTTCTAAAAGCTCATAGGGCGATTGAATCAATTACTTTAGATCGAGAGGTTGCACATCTTAAAGATGATCTTATGCCTAGGTATGCAAAAATGATTTATAACGGATTTTGGTTTGCACCCGAAAGAGAAGCACTACAAGTATTGATTGACCATACTCAAAAAGATGTTAATGGAACGGTTACAATTAATTGTTACAAGGGGGTTGTAGAAGTTATCGGTAGAGAAAGCAGTAATTCTTTATTTGATGAAAATATTGCAACTTTTGAAGATGATGCAGGGAGCTACAATCAAAAAGATGCCGAAGGTTTTATAAAGTTAAATGCATTAAGAATGCGTATTGCAGGAAAAAGGAAAAAATAAATGCCAAGTTTTGATATTACTTCTGAAATTAATAATGTAAATTTTACAAATGCTATTGATGTCACTAAAAGACAAATTGATAATCGGTATGATTTTAAAAATACCTCAGCAAACGTTGAATATCATGAAAAAGATTCTTTGATAACAATTTTTGGAGATACAGAATTTCAAATTAATCAAATTAAAGATATTTTGTTACCTGCTTTAGAAAAAAAAGAACCAGACTCTTCAAAAAGATTAAAAGATCAAAAGATCGAATCAATTTCGGGTAACAAATCTAAATTAGATATTAAAATCGAAGCTGGAATTAGTCAGGAATTAGGTAAACAGATCATTAAAATAATTAAAGACAGTAAACAAAAAGTGCAAGCATCTATTCAGGGAGATGCTGTTCGTGTTTCAGGACAAAAAAGAGATACTTTGCAAGATGCAATTGCTTTAATTAAGAGCCAAATAAACAATTATCCATTAAATTTTGGTAATTATAGGGATTAAGCTCAATGGCTAAGACTCTTTATGAAAAAGTTTTTGAACGACATATCGTTGACAAGTCTGAAGATACTTATTTAATTTATATTGATCGACATTTAGTTCACGAGGTTACAAGCCCTCAGGCATTTGAAGGGATCAAGATTGCAAATCGGGAGTTGTGGAGAAAAGATTCAATTGTTGCTGTTCCCGATCATAATGTTCCAACAAAGGATTTGGAAAAAGGAATCGAAGATCCGGTCTCAAAAATTCAAGTTGAAACATTAGATCAAAATTGTAAACATTTTAACCTGATTGAATTCGATATGTCTGATAAAAGACAAGGCATCGTTCATGTAGTTGGTCCGGAGCAAGGTTTAACTCTTCCTGGCATGACTGTTGTATGTGGAGACTCGCATACAAGTACGCATGGAGCGTTTGGTGCACTTGCAATGGGCATCGGAACCTCGGAAGTAGAGCACGTGATGGCTACTCAATGTTTAATATTAAAAAAATTTAAAACTTTAAATATTCATCTTGAAGGGTATGTTAACCCTGGCATTACTGCCAAAGATATCGCTTTGTATATTATTGGTCAAATTGGTACTGCTGGTGGTACAGGTTACGCTATTGAGTTCACAGGTCTAGCAATTGAAGCTTTATCCATGGAAGCTAGAATGACTTTATGTAATATGGCGATCGAAGCTGGAGCTAGAGCCGGGATGATAGCTGTAGATCAAACTACTATTAATTATATTAAAGGCAAGCCCTTCGCTCCTGCTGGAGAGCAATGGAACAAGGCATTAGAGGACTGGAAAGATTTATATTCTGATCAAGATGCAATATTTGATAAAAAAATAATCATAAATGCTGCCGATATTAAGGCTCAAGTTACCTGGGGAACTTCCCCTGAAATGGTTACCTCTATTGATGGATTTGTTCCTGATCCAGATGAAATAAAAGAGCTGGACAAGAAGAATGATATGTTAAGTGCATTAAAATATATGGGACTTAGTCCAAAACAAGCAATAAAGGATATTCAACTTGATAAAATTTTTATCGGGAGTTGCACTAATTCGAGAATCGAAGACTTAAGAGCGGCTGCAAACGTAGTGAGAGGGAAAAAAATAGCAGCAAATATTAAGTTAGCTATGGTTGTCCCAGGTTCTGGGCTTGTTAAAGCTCAAGCTGAAAGTGAAGGTCTTGATGATATTTTTAAAAAAGCTGGCTTTGAATGGCGGGCTCCAGGATGCTCTATGTGTCTTGCCATGAATGCAGATCGTCTTAATGCCAAGGAGCGGTGTGCATCCACTTCAAACCGGAATTTTGAAGGTAGACAAGGACAAGGCGGAAGAACTCATTTAGTTAGTCCAGAAATGGCTGCCGCAGCCGCTATAGCTGGACATTTTGTTGAAGTCGGGACTGTATAATAAGATGAATCGATTTAATTTTCACAGTGGTGTTGTTATTCCATTAGATCGCTCGAACGTTGATACAGATGCAATCATTCCAAAACAATTTTTAAAATCAATTAAAAGGACAGGTTTCGGACCAAATTTATTTGATGACTGGCGCTATTTGGAACCTGGGGAACCAGGTATGGATAATAGCCTTCGTAAAATTAATCCAGAATTTATTTTAAATAAATCTGAATATAAAAATGGCTCTATTTTATTGGCCAGGGAGAATTTTGGTTGTGGGTCGAGTAGAGAACATGCACCATGGGCAATACTAGACTTTGGTATTAAAGCAATTGTTGCTGAGGGTTTTGCAGATATTTTTTATAACAATTGTTTTAAAAATGGAATTTTACCCATTAAGCTAAAAAAAGAAATGATTGATCAATTGTTTAATTTAGCAAAAAATCAAGTTCTAGAATTAACCATAGACTTAACTAGTCAAACTATCTCCATTAAAAATGACATTTTTACATCTTTTGAAATTGATGAATTTAAAAAATATTGCTTAATTAATGGGCTTGATGACATTGGTTTAACGCTTGAAAAAAAAGAACTTATAAAGTCTTTTGAACAAGCTTATTATAAAAAGTATTCTTGGTTAGGAATTAAATAGAATGAAAATCGCTGTATTGCCTGGTGACGGTATTGGTCCAGAAATAATTGAACAAGCGGTAAAAATTATTAGTAAGCTTTCTCCAAATGCTAAACTAAATTTTAGCCCTATTGGTGGTGCTGGATATGATAGTTTTGGTAAACCACTTCCCGATGAGACTCTTAAGCTTGCTAAGGAATCCGATGCTGTTCTTTTGGGGGCTGTTGGAGATTGGAAGTATGATCAATTACCTCGTGAATTAAGACCTGAGCGCGGTCTTTTGAAAATTAGACAAGAACTTAATCTGTTTGCTAATTTAAGGCCTGCAATTTTATTTCCTGAACTAGCCAATGCATCAACGTTAAAACCTGAAATTGTATCTGGATTAGATATTCTTATTGTTAGAGAACTCACAGGCGACATCTATTTTGGGCAACCAAGAGGTATTGAAGAAAATCAAGATGGTGATAGAGAAGGTTTCAACACTATGAGGTATTCAGTTCCTGAGATAGAACGAATAGCACATTCTGCTTTTCAGCTTGCTCAATTACGATCAAAAAAAGTATGTTCTGTAGACAAGGCAAACGTTTTAGAAACTACTGAATTATGGCGTGAAGTTATGATTAGCATTGGAAAAAATCATTATCCTGATGTTGAATTAAGTCATATGTATGTTGATAATGCAGCAATGCAGTTAATTAGAAACCCAAAACAATTTGATGTTATGGTAACGGGAAATATCTTTGGAGATATTCTATCTGATGAAGCATCAATGCTTACTGGTTCTATTGGAATGTTACCTTCTGCATCTTTGGATCAAAATAATAAAGGAATGTATGAGCCAAGTCATGGATCAGCACCTGATATTGCTGGAAAAAATATTGCCAATCCATTAGCGACTATATTATCGGTTGCAATGATGTATCGATATACTTTTAAATTAAGCGGGTATGCTGAGATGATTGAAAATGCAGTTAAATTGACATTAAAACAGAATTTAAGAACTAAAGATATTTTAGATGAAAATGCCATCGAGGTCACTTGTTCTGAGATGGGAGAAGCGGTTTTAAGGAATTTGAATATATGAGTCAAAAATTAAAAGTTGGATTTGTTGGTTGGCGAGGCATGGTAGGCTCTGTTCTCATGAACAGAATGCAAGAAGAGGATGACTTCAGTTTATTTGAGTCTTATTTTTTTACGACTTCACAGTCTGGACAGCAAACGCCTTATTCATTTGCTGCTAATAAATCATTATTAGATGCAAACGATCTTCAAGAATTAGCAAAAATGAACGTTATAGTTACTTGTCAGGGCAGCGACTTTACAGAGAAAATTTATCATGATTTAAGAAAACAGTGGCATGGCCATTGGATTGATGCGGCATCTCTTTTAAGAATGGAAGATGAGTCTGTTATTGTGCTTGATCCAGTGAACTTAGCTGATATCACTCAGAAGTTAAAAAATGGTAATAAAACATGGATAGGAGGAAATTGCACGGTTTCATTAATGTTACTGGCAATTCAAGGTTTATTAAAAGAAAATTTAGTTGAGTGGGTAACTTCCATGACTTACCAAGCGGCAAGTGGAGCAGGTGCAAATAATATGCGTGAATTGCTTGTGCAGATGGGATATCTTGAATCTGAAGTTAGCGATCTACTAAGCAATGCTGATTCCAATATATTGGATATTGATACTAAAATTAAAAATGCTTTCAATAATAGTGACTTTCCAAAAAAATACTTTGGTGAATCCCTAGCTGGTAATGTTATTCCTTGGATTGATAGTGATTTGCAAGACGGGAATTCTAAAGAAGAGTGGAAAGGCCAAGTCGAAACATTAAAAATTTTAAATACTACTTATGAAAAAATAAAAGTAGATGGCTTATGTGTTCGAGTGGGTACGATGAGATGCCATAGTCAAGCCTTGACTATAAAATTAAAAAAAGATCTTGATTTAAATGAAATAGAAAGATTAATTTCAGAAGCGAATGAATGGGTAAAATTTATCCCAAATCATAAACAGCAAACTATTGAAGAGCTGCTTCCATCAAAAGTATCTGGCTCTTTGGATATAAAAGTTGGAAGACTAAAAAAGTTAAAAGTTGAAAATAATATTATCTCAATATTTACGATTGGAGATCAATTATTATGGGGTGCGGCTGAACCGTTAAGAAGAATTTTACGTATAATATTGTCATGATTAAAAATAAAAGAGTAAATCTAATTGTTTTTTCCTTGGGTATATTTTTTTCTTTAATTTCTCATGCTATCCAGCTGGGTAAAATAACAGTTAATTCAAAACAAGCACAACCCTTTAACGCTCAGATTGAAGCTATTGTTACAAAAGCGGATGACTTAACTCAGTTAGTCCCTGCAATTGCCTCAAAAGAAAACTTTGAGGCCCAAGGAATCGAGAGACTGCCTATACATGCTGATATTCAAACAACTTTTGTTAAGAATGCTGATGGTAAAGTATATTTAAAACTAAATAGTTCAAAAGCTGTTCAAGATCCATTTCTAGACTTATTAATAGAGATACAGTCATCAAAAGGAAAAACATATCGTGAATATACCGTATTACTAGACCCTGCTGATCCTATGGATAAAATAGTCAATGACTCTCTTGAGAAAGAGAATAAAACAGCAAGTCAAGAACCGCAAAAATCCTTAGAAAATGGAAAAAAAGTAGAAGCTGCAAAAAAAGAACAAGTAGATTTAGAGGAAACAGAAAAAGCTCCTGAGGTTAATAAAAAACTGAAGGCAAAAAGTGAAGTAAAAAAAGTAGAGAAAACAACTGCAGAAGATAGTGAAGTCAAAGTCGTTAAATCTGTCCCAGGAAAAACTTTGTATCAAATTGGCCGTGAAAATAGTTTATCTGGCATTACTCTTGAACAAATGGTTGTGGGAATTTACTTAAACAATAAATCTGCATTTGCCGAAGGTAATATCAATGGACTCAATAAAAACCAAGCTTTAAATATTCCTGGTAGGAATTATTTTGATGAATTATCTCATCTAAAAGCCAGAAAAATATTGCGGGAACAAAATAATGATTGGAAACAATTTAACGGTTCAGAAAAAGCCACTCCAAATAAAGAAACACAAAAAAGTACCGATCCAGTTCAGCCTCCTATAACAGAAAAGATCACTGATTTGGAAAAGCAATTAAACCAAGCAAATCAAAAGCTGGCTGAGCTGCAAAAAAAAGAAAAAGAGCCTTCCAAAATTAAAGATAATTTAGTTGATAAAAAAATAGAAAAAAAAGCAACAATCAATAAGCTTGATAAATCTTCAGAGGATAAAAACATAACTGATCCTGATATTAATGAAGTGAATATCGATGATGTAGACATTAATAATGATGATGTTTTTGTTTCCTCAATTACAAATGATGAAGTAGTTAAAGAGAAAGTGATTGCAGACAGCAGTGAAAAAAATTCAAGCAATTTATTAGCTATATTAGTCTTAATGTTTATTATTGTTATCCTAACCGCTGCTGCTTTTATTGTGAGCTCTAGAAGAAAAAATAAAATGTTATTTACAAACACAAGACCTCAAAATACTAATGACCTAATTAATCAGCTTGGCGAAGATGAGAATAAATTGAATTTCTAATTGATTAATTTATCTAAATTATTAATAGTTATCTTTATTTTATTTTGGATAAATAAAGCGAATTTTTTAGAATTAAGTTTATTTTTTTTTTCTTTAATTTCATTTTCATTTTTAACAAAAGTTCAAGTTTTTAATTTTTTGTACAAACTAAGATTTTTTATTCTTAGTTTTTTAATTATTTTTCCTTTAGTTATTCCTGGTGAAATTGTTTTTGATTTTAATTTTTTAAAACTCTCACGCGAAGGGATAGAATTATCTATCCATCATATATTAAGGTTACTTAATTTATTTTTAGTTGCAAAATTTTATTCATACTATGTTTCTTCCAAGAACATAATTAATGCATTGGTATACTTTATATATCCATTTAAATATTTTGGTCTGGATGTCGAATCTTTGTATCAAATTTTATTTCTTACTTTTAATTATATTGAAAAGTTTCAAGTTGAAAAATTTGATAAGCATAAACCTATAATCTCTTTAAGAAAAATTTTATATAATAAAAGTACCATTCCATCAAACGTTGAAAATTATGTAATTAAGATTGAACATAAGAATTATTTACTTATTTTTTTATTCATATCTCTTTTATATTGGTTATGAAAATCGCCTGTTCAGTTGAGTACTTAGGTACAAATTATTATGGTTATCAAGAGCAACCAGACCGCATTACAGTTCAATCCGTTCTTGAAAATGCTATTAGTTCTATTGCAAATGAACAAGTTAAAATTTTTGCTTCAGGAAGAACGGACACAGGAGTTCATGCATTAGGTCAAATTTTTCATTTTGAGTCTTCTTCATTAAGAGATTCAAATGCATGGGTTCGAGGCGTTAATTCATTATTGCCTACAGATATTAAGATAAAATGGTCAACTCCAGTTGCCGATGATTTTCATGCTCGGTTTTCTGCGATCTCTAGAGAATATCAATATTTATTGTATAACTCTAAGGTAAGTTCACCAGTCTGGAAAAATATTAGTGGCTGGTTTTTTGCTGAGATTGATGAAAAAATCTTAATAACTGTGTTGAGGAATTTTATTGGTATACATGATTTTAGTAGCTTTCGCTCATCTGAATGCCAATCAAAAAATCCAATAAAAGAGATTTATGAAGCGAAATTTGAAAAAAAAAATGATTTTTTCCTTTTTTTCTTTAAAGGGGATGGTTTTTTACATCATCAAATTAGAAATATGATGTCCGTTATTTTAGATATAGCTTCAAAGAAAAAAAATATAGATTATCTTGATTATCTTTTTGATATTAAAGATCGCAAAGAGGCATCAAACACTTTCTCTCCAAACGGTTTATTTTTATCTAATATAGAATATGATAGCAAATTTAATTTACCAAAAATCTATAATCAAGTTATCTAAGTATGAGTATAAAAGTTAAAATTTGTGGCATAACAAATCTGGAAGATGCTTCATTCGCAATTGAGTCTGGTGCTGATGCTTTAGGATTTGTTTTTTATGAAAAAAGTTCTCGTTATTGCTCCCCTGAGGAAGCTTTTAAAATCTCGAAAAAATTACCTCCTTTTGTAACAATTGTTGGCCTTTTTGTTAATGCTCAAAAAGAATATATAAAAAAAATTCTTGCGATGAACTTTCTTTCTGCAATCCAATTCCATGGTGAAGAAAGCGCAGATTTCTGTGAACAATTTAAATTTCCTTATTTAAAGACAATTGGCGTCAATACAGAGCTAGATTTGCTACAATACTCGAAGGAATTCAGTCAAGCAAAAGCATTTTTGCTTGATAATTTTGATCCCCTCCAAAAAGGTGGTACTGGTAAGTTATTTGATTGGAATCTCTTGAAAAATATAAATACCATAAAACCTTTAATTATCGCTGGTGGATTAAATAGTGAAAATGTTACTTCTTTATTTAATATATATACCCCATATGCTGTTGATGTGAGCGGTGGTGTTGAATCTGCCATAAAAGGAAAAAAAGATAAACTTAAATTAAATAAATTTATTAGTGTTGTAAAAAATGGAAAAATATAATTACCCTGACAAGCTAGGACATTTTGGTCAATTTGGAGGTACTTTTGTTGCAGAAACTCTTATAGAGGCTCTTGAAGATTTAAAGGAAATGTATGATAAATATAAAGATGACCCTGAGTTTCAAGCTGAATTTCACTCAGACCTTAAGTTTTTTGTTGGTAGGCCAAGCCCAATCTATTATGCAGAGAGACTTACAAAACAAGTTGGTGGAGCGCAGATATTTTTTAAACGTGAAGATCTAAACCATACCGGTGCTCATAAAGTTAATAATACTGTTGGCCAGGCATTATTAGCAAAAAAGATGGGTAAACCAAGAGTGATTGCTGAAACGGGGGCAGGCCAGCATGGCGTTGCTACAGCAACCATTGCAGCAAGATTGGGTCTTAAATGCGTGGTTTATATGGGGTCTGAGGACGTTAAGCGCCAAAGTCCGAATGTTTATAGGATGAAACTGCTTGGCGCAGAAGTAGTTCCAGTTGAAAGCGGTTCAAAAACCCTAAAGGATGCATTAAATGAAGCATTAAGAGATTGGGTAACTAACGTATCTGATACTTTTTACATTATTGGAACTGTGGCCGGACCCCATCCATATCCGATGATGGTCAGAGATTTTAATTCAGTTGTAGGTAAAGAAGCGATTGTTCAAATGGATGAACTAGTTGGCCATCAGCCTGATGCTATTGTTGCCTGTGTTGGTGGGGGTTCAAATGCTATGGGTATATTTTATCCTTATATTGATAATAAAAAAGTTAGATTAATTGGTGTTGAAGCTGCTGGAGATGGCCTGGAAACCGGAAGACATGCTGCCCCGCTTTCTTCAAATAGTCCCGTAGGGGTTCTGCATGGCAATAGGACATACCTCATGCAAAATGATGAAGGCCAGATCATGGAGACCCATTCTGTCTCTGCTGGTTTGGATTATCCTGGTGTAGGTCCCGAACATTCCTTTCTTAAAGAAATTGGTCGGGCCGAATATGTTGCTATTACAGATCAGGAAGCATTAAATGCTTTTCATAATTTATGTAAAACTGAGGGAATTATTCCAGCTCTAGAAAGTAGTCATGCAATTGCTTATGCTATGAAACTTGCAAAAGAATTAGATCCCTCAAAAACAATTTTGGTTAATTTATCTGGCAGGGGTGATAAGGATATAAACACTGTTGCAAATATAGCTGGAATAAAAATCTAGAGTTTCGCATAATGAATAGAATCGTAAATACTTTTGAAAATCTTAAAAATAACAATAAAAAGGCTTTAATTCCTTTTGTGACCGCAGGCGATCCGTCGCCAGAGCTTACTATTGAAATCATGCATGAAATGGTAAAAAATGGAGCTGATTTAATTGAATTGGGCATACCATTTTCGGATCCCATGGCTGATGGCCCTGTAATTCAAAGGTCAAGTGAAAGAGCAATTGAGAATGGTATAGGCATTAAAAAGACTATTGAAATTGCTAAAAAGTTTAGAAAAAATAATAAAGAAACCCCAATTATATTGATGGGTTACGCAAATCCAATTGAGGCTATTGGAGTTGATAATTTTATCGATTTAGCCTCTGATGCCGATGTTGATGGAGTTATTACAGTAGATTATACTCCGGAAGAATCTGTTACATTCTCTAAAAAATTAAAAGAAAAAAATATTGAAACTATATACTTGATTGCTCCAACAACTGATGAGAATAGAATAAAGTTAGTTCTAAAACTAGCATCGGGTTTTTTATATTACGTTTCATTAAAAGGAGTTACAGGCGCGAGCAATATTGATATAAAAGAAGTTGAAGGTAAAATTAATACTATTAAAAAATATACACAACTACCGATTGCTGTTGGCTTTGGAGTAAGAAACGAAGAGACTGCTAAACAAGTTGCAACGATAGCAGATGGTGTTGTAATTGGAAGTCGAGTTGTTAATGAAATAGAAGATTCTGAGCCTGGTAAGTTGATAGGTAATATCGCTAACTTAATAAAGATTATTAAAAAGGCGCTGTAATGAGTTGGTTGAAAAATGTTATTCCTCCAAAAGTAAAAAGAATTGTTGGAAAAGTTAAAAATAGAATTCCAGATGGTGTTTGGCATAAATGCCCATCATGTCAAAATACAATATATAAAGATGATCTTGAGAAAAATTTCTATGTATGTCCCAAATGCGATCATCATGATAGACTCAGTGCAAAACTAAGATTAGTACTTACGCTTGATGCTATCAATGCTAAAGAAATTCTTACAAATATTAAGCCTAAAGACCCTCTTGATTTTAAAGATTCAGCACCTTATAAGGATAAACTAAAATTATCTCAAGAAAACTTAAATGTAAATGATGCACTCATAGTTTATTCAGGAACAATTGAGTCTTGCCCTGTGGTGGTAGCTGCATTTGAATTCTCATTTATGGGGGGTTCTATGGGTTCGGTTGTTGGTGAAAAATTTGTTCAGGCGATCAATTATGCAATAAGTAAAAAATTACCATTCATCTGTTTTTCTGCAAGCGGCGGAGCGAGAATGCAAGAAGGTTTATTTTCTTTGATGCAGATGGCAAAAACTAGTGCAGCTTTGACTAAATTAAGTCATGCGAGATTACCATTTATATCGATATTGACTGATCCTACTATGGGTGGAGTTTCTGCAAGTTTTGCAATGCTTGGAGACATTATTATTGCTGAACCCAAAGCACTCATTGGATTTGCTGGTCCAAGAGTAATTGAACAAACAGTCAGAGAAAAATTACCTTTAGGTTTTCAAAGATCTGAATTTCTTAAAGAGCATGGTGCTATTGATATGATTGTAGATAGACGCCAATTAAAAAAATCCCTTGTAAGTTTATTATCTAAGATTAAAAGTTGTAAGTGAATAAAAAATTAGATGATTTTTTAAGTCATATAGAGTATCGAAGAAGTGTCCCAATTGATTTAAGTCTTGATCGCGTTTTAAAGTTTAAAGAAAAATTAAAACTCAACCCAAAATTTAAAATTATTACCATTGGTGGTACTAATGGTAAGGGAACTACTTGTTTTTATCTAAATAAAATTCTTACCCAATCAAAATTAAAAGTTGGGCTTTACACATCTCCACATATTTTTCGTTTTAACGAAAGGATAAAGATAAATAATCTTGATGTTACAAGTGACAAAATCCTAAAGGCTTTAAAATTTATTGATGCAAATGATGTTGAATCGGAATTAACTTTTTTTGAAATTACTACTCTTGCAGCAATATATATTTTTTTAGAAGAAAAAATCGATATTGCAATTCTTGAGGTGGGCATGGGAGGAAGGCTTGATGCAGTTAATGCGTTTAATGCTGATATTTCTGCAATTACTTCGATTGGACTAGATCACACCGATTATCTTGGTAATACTGTTGAAAAAATTGCTTACGAAAAAGCTGGAATTATTCGCCCCGGAAAGTTATGTTTTATTTCTGATCTAAAGAGCAAAATTATTCTGAAACCCTTTTATGAAAAACTGCAAGCCATTCCTCAGATCTATAATCAAGATTATTTGATCGATCAACATGGATTCCATTATAAAAGTGAGAATATCCATTTTCCATTTTCAATAACAATAACTGATCTTAAAAATCAAAAGATTAAATTTCAGAATTTAGCTACAGCTTTTGCAATAGCATCCAAAATTCTTAAGTTTTCACAAATTGATATTTTTAAAAAAATTAATTATGAAGAGTTAATTTCATCAAATTATTTTGGACGCATTACTCAGATATCAAAAGAACCAGAGATAATTATTGATGTCGCTCATAATAAAGATAGTATTGAAAACCTAGTTTATTTTCTTGATAATCTCCCCAAAAAAAAGACTTTCTTTGTTTTTTCTTTATTAAAAGATAAAGACCTTAAAAACATTTTAAATATTTTTAAGGGTTCAGATTCATATTGGTGTTTATCTGAAATAAAAAATAATAGAAAGTTGGATTTATCTATACTAGAAAATATTATAAAGGAATATGGTTTTAATCATTTTTCTTCTCATCAAAATTGCTTCGATTCATTTAATTATGCAAAAGATATGGCTAAAAAAAATGATAGAATTGTTGTGTTTGGTAGTTTTTATCTTATTAATGAATGTTTAAAAGGTTTTTTGCATGGCTGAAAATACTAATACAGATCCCTTTCAAGAAGTAATACAAATTAAGAAAGCTAAACGTCGACTTCTTGGTTCTTTTATAATTCTGATTTTTTTAGTTTTATTTTCTTTATTCTTTTTACAGGACAGATCAATAGAAAAAAATACAACTGATATTAAAATTAATTTTATGAAAAAAGATTATGATCTGAATACTAATGAAGTTTCTGATCTTGATAAAAATACCCCAATTGAAATTGAAGAGAAGATTCAAGCTAATGAATCAGAGCCTAAAACCAATGTTAATAGTTTAAAAGATCAACCCACTGGTTTTTATATTCAATTTGGTGTTTTTGAAAACAAAAAATCTGCTGAGGACATGGTCAATAAATTATCTGTTCAGAATATTAAATCCTTAATTGAGGATATGTCGCAGGAAAAAAAATTTAAGGTAAGATCAGAATATTTTACTAATAAAGAAGATGCAAAATCTTTGTTTGATGTTGCTAAAAAAAATAATATTGATGGCATAATTAAACAAGCTAATAAATGACACACTTCGATTATTTAGTCCTAACTTTAATTGCAATTTTTTCTTTTTGGGGATTATGGAAAGGTTTTGTAAAAGAGATAATTTCTTTAGCTGGTCTTTTTGCTGGTTTTTATTTTGCATCGCAATATGACTCTTCACTTGCATCTTTTTTGACATTTTATGATAATCAGCAAGTCAAGGTTATATTGTTTTTTATTCTTATTTTTGTTTTTGTGTTATTTCTCACTGCAATGATTTCAAAGATTCTCAATAAACTAATCAAAGCAGCAAATATTGGTTTTTTTAATCACATACTTGGTTTTATTTTCGGTGGAATTAAAGGTATTTTAATATCTTATTTGTTATTGTATTTATCTAGGCTAATTCCTTTAATTCATTTTATCGATGAACAGAATTCTTTTTTAATTCCATATTTAGATCAAATTTTTAGTATTTTAAACGGGTTAATTTCCAATCCAAATTTATCCGAGGTACAATATGACTTCGCATAACTTAAATCAAGGAAAAAATTTATGTGCGGAGTAATTGGTATCATTGCTAATACCCCGGTAAATCAGATGCTTTATGATGGTTTGCTTGTACTTCAACATAGAGGCCAAGATGCGGCAGGTATTGTAACAACTGATGGTAATCGGTTTTACATGCATAAAAATAATGGACTAGTCAAAGATGTTTTCCATACAAGGCATATGCGAAATCTTATTGGTAATGCGGGTATAGCACATGTAAGGTATCCAACAGCTGGTTCATCTTCTGCAGCTGAAGCACAGCCTTTTTATGTTAATTCACCCTTCGGTATCGTTCTCGGCCACAATGGAAATTTAACAAATTCTGAAAAATTAAAAGAAGAAATGTTTAAGCAAGATCTTAGACATATCAATACCAATTCTGATTCTGAGGTACTCATTAATGTATTAGCTCATGAGTTAGTGGAATCCACAAAAAATCATGTTTTAACTGCTGATATTATTTTTAATTCAGTATCAAGATTATATGAGAGATGTAAAGGAGCATTTGCGGTAGTCTCAATGATCGCTAATTTTGGATTACTTGCATTTAGAGATCCTCATGGGATTAGACCACTTGTTATTGGAAAACGAGATACAGACGAAGGCCCGGAGTACACAATTGCTTCTGAAAGCGTCGCATTGGATGTTTTAGGATTTGAGTTGTTAAGAGATGTTGAGCCTGGAGAAGCAATATTTATTGATCTTGATGGAAATTTTTACTCAAAAAAATGTATTTCTGGACAAAAGATTTCCCCGTGTATTTTTGAGTACGTATATTTAGCAAGGCCTGATTCTGTAATAGATGGGATATCTGTCTATCAGACGAGGTTAAATATGGGCGATAGCCTCGCAAAAAAAGTTAAAGAGGTCATTAAAGATACTAAAATTGATGTGGTAATACCAATCCCAGATACAAGTAGACCCTCAGCGCTACAATTAGCTTTGCATTTAAAAGTAGATTTTAAGGAAGGTTTTGTAAAAAATCGATATATTGGAAGAACTTTTATTATGCCTGGACAGGCAATTAGGAAAAAGTCTGTAAGACAGAAACTCAACCCTATATCTTTGGAGTTTAAAAATAAAAATGTTTTACTTGTAGATGATTCTATTGTTAGAGGGACAACATCCAGGGAGATTGTTCAGATGGCCCGAGATGCAGGAGCTAAAAAAGTTTTCTTAGCATCTGCGGCACCACCAGTTAAATATCCAAATGTATATGGAATTGATATGCCTTCTCGTTATGAGTTGATTGCACATAATAAAAATGAGGAAATGATTGCAAAAGAAATAGGAGCTGATGGATTAATATATCAAAATTTAGAAGATTTAATTCATGATATTTCAAAAGAAAATAAACACCTTGATAATTTTGATTGTTCCTGTTTTGATGGAAAATATGTCACGAATGACATAGATGAAAACTACCTCAATTGGATAGAGTCTTTGCGCTCTGATGGCTCGGAGTCAAGTTATTCCAGAAACTCTATTACTCAGCTGGATTTAAATTTGATATCAAATGAAGAAGATGAAGTTGACGAGGTTTTAAAGTTAAATAAATAATAACCTTGACCAATCTTGAATTATTAAACATAATTTAGGTGCGCCCATTTGAATAACAGCTTGCAAGCGCGTTATAAGATTGCTAAAGCGAAATAAGTTACCCGCTTGATTTCGCGGGTTTTTTTTTATGAAGAATAAGTTTAAATTTGATACTAATGCCGTAAGGGCAGGAATAGAAAGATCTCAGTTTGGAGAACATTCTGAGGGACTATTTTTGACTTCTAGTTTTGTCTTTAAAAATGCAAAACAAGCTGCAGATAGATTCTCAGGTGTTGATGTTGGGAATGTATATAGTCGCTTCACAAACCCAACCGTAAAACTATTTGAGGACAGGCTTGCAGCCCTTGAAAACGCAAATTCTTGTGTTGCCACATCATCTGGAATGTCCGCTATTTTATCCATCTTTATGACATTTTGTAAAACTGGTGATCATGTAGTTGTTTCTAAAAGTATTTTTGGCACATCTGTTCAACTTTTAAATAATTTTTTTAAAGAGTGGGGCCTGGATATAACTTTTGTTGATCTTGTTGATCTTGATCAATGGAAAAATGCGATCAAAAAAAATACTAAACTATTCTTTTTAGAAACCCCATCAAATCCTTTAACTGAAGTTGTAGATATTAATAAGTTATCTCTAATTAGTAAGAAAAATAACATTAAACTTGTAGTTGATAATTGTTTTTGCACCCCTGTTATACAAAAACCATTAGATCATGGAGCTGATATTGTGATGCATTCAGCAACAAAGTATATTGATGGGCAGGGCAGATGTCTGGGAGGTGCGGTGCTTGGTAACAAAAAAGATATTGATAAAGTTAAGGTTTTTCTTCGTAATTCAGGCATAACTCTGAGTGCTTTTAATGCTTGGGTTTTTATTAAAGGTCTTGAAACTCTAAAGATTAGGATGGATGCGCAGTCAAAAAATGCTTTGATCATTGCAAAATGGCTTGAAAAACAAAAAAAAGTACAAAAAGTTTATTACCCTGGCTTAAAAAGTCATCCACAATACAATATTATAAAAAAACAACAAACTGGTGGCGGAGCAGTTCTATCTTTTGAAATTCAAGGTGGAAAAAAAGAAGCTTGGCAATTAATAGACAAAACAAAATTATTATCTATAACAGCTAATTTAGGTGATACCAAAACTACCATTACCCATCCTGCTTCAACAACCCATTCTAGACTCAGTCCGGAACAAAGAAAGGATGCCAATATATCAGATACATTAATTAGAATAGCTGTTGGACTTGAAGATGTTGATGATATTATTAATGATCTAAAACTCTAAAATATCCTCTAATTATCAAGCTTTTAGCCCTATTTGCATGTTAAAATTATTCTAATAATGAATAATAATTAAATTGTAAATCTATGAATGAGTTTGCCAAAGAAACCCTCCCTGTAAGTCTCGAAGATGAAATGAAAAAATCCTACCTTGATTACGCGATGAGCGTAATTGTTGGTAGGGCATTACCTGATGTAAGAGATGGGCTTAAGCCTGTCCATCGTCGCGTATTATTTGCAATGCATGAATTAAGTAATAGTTATAATCGTCCTTACAAAAAATCAGCAAGAATCGTGGGTGACGTGATTGGTAAATATCATCCCCATGGCGATACTGCTGTTTATGACACGATTGTTAGAATGGCTCAGGATTTTAGTTTGAGATATATGCTCGTAGATGGACAAGGAAACTTTGGATCTATTGATGGTGATAATGCTGCTGCTATGCGTTATACAGAAATTAGAATGTCAAAAATTGCTCATGAGTTACTTGCAGATATAGATAAAGAAACTGTAGATTTTGGTCCAAATTATGATGGATCAGAGCATGAACCGCTCATCATGCCAACCCGAATCCCTAATTTATTGATTAATGGAAGTTCTGGTATTGCTGTGGGTATGGCAACAAATATACCGCCCCATAATCTCACTGAAATAATTGATGGTTGTCTAAAAATTCTTGAAAATTCTCATACTTCTATTGATGAATTAATAAAAATTATTCCTGGGCCAGATTTTCCAACAGCTGGCATTATTCATGGGACTGCAGGAATAAGAGATGGTTACAAAACAGGACGTGGCCGTGTAGTAATCAGAGCAAGAACTCATTTTGAAGATGTTGATCGCGGTAAAAAAGAGGCAATTATTATTGATGAGCTACCTTATCAAGTCAACAAGAAAAATCTATTAGAAAAAATTGCTGAATTAGTTAATGATAAAAAGATTGAGGGTATTTCAGATTTAAGAGATGAATCAGACAAATCAGGCATGCGTGTTGTTATTGAATTAAAAAAAGGTGAAATCCCAGATGTTATTTTGAATAACCTTTACAAACAAACTCAATTGCAAGACTCATTTGGGATCAATATGGTAGCACTTATTGATGGCCAGCCAAAATTAATGAACTTAAAAGAAGTCTTAGATGCATTTATAAATCATCGAAGAGAAGTAGTAACGAGAAGAACTGTATATGAATTAAAAAAATCTAGAGATCGTGGGCATATTTTAGAAGGTCTAGCTGTTGCGCTAGCAAACGTAGATGAAATGATAAAGATTATTAAATCTTCACCAACTCCAACTGAAGCCAAAGATGAACTTATGAAACGCAAATGGAAATCATCTGTTGTTGAAAGTATGCTATCAAAATCCGGAAGTGATCTATCTCGGCCTGAAGGGTTGTCTGTAAATTTTGGCCTAAGTGATTTGGGTTATAAGCTATCTGATATTCAGGCTCAAGAAATTCTTCAAATGAGGTTACAAAGATTAACAGGGCTTGAACAAGATAAAATTGTGACTGAATATAAAGAGGTTATGGAGTTAATTGCAGATCTTCTTGATATTTTAGCAAAGCCAGAAAGAGTAACTAAAATTATTCGTGACGAACTTGTTGAGATAAAAGAAAATTATGGCGATAAGAGAAAAAGTGAGATTGTAGAAAATGCAGAAGATTTGTCAATTGAAGATTTGATTGCACCGCAAGACATGGTTGTGACATTGTCTCATACAGGGTATATAAAAGCTCAAGTATTAGATGACTATAGAGCCCAGAAGAGAGGCGGAAGAGGAAAGCAAGCTGCAGGAACCAAAGAAGATGATTTTATTGATCAGATGTTCGTTGCTAATTCACATGACAATATTTTATGTTTCTCAAGTAGGGGACAAGTTTATTGGTTAAAAGTATATGAAGTTCCGCAAGGCAGTAGAATAAGTCGTGGCAAGCCAATAGTAAATCTATTTCCTTTAATGCCTGGTGAAAAAATTAACGCCATACTTGTTGTTAAAGAATTTGTTGAGAACGAATTTATATTTATGGCTACAGCTAAAGGAACAGTTAAGAAAACTCCACTCTCTGATTTTTCAAATCCTCGTAAATCTGGAATTATTGCAATTAAATTAGATAATGGTGATTTTCTAGTGGGCGCTGCTATTACAAAAGGGTCAAATGATGTTGTTCTTGTCTCTGATAATGGTAAAGCAGTATGGTTTTCAGAAGATGATGTAAGAAGTATGGGAAGAAATGCGCGAGGTGTTCGTGGTATGAAATTAACTGAAAACCATGAAGTTTTATCTTTACTAATTGCAGATAATGATACTGAGTCAGTTTTGGTTGCGACTGAAAATGGATATGGAAAAAGAACTGTTCTGTCTGAATTTAGAAAATCAGGAAGAGGTACTCAAGGTGTTAAAGCAATACAGGTAAGTGAGAGAAATGGTAATGTTGTTGCAGCAAAATTAGTTCACGATCAAGATGAAATTATGTTGATTACAACTGGTGGAGTATTAATACGGACTCATGTAAATGAGATTAGAGAGCTTGGAAGAGCGACGCAAGGTGTAACTCTAATTAATCTTGGAGAAAACGAAAAACTTTCTGGATTGGAAAAAATAGTTGAACATGAAAAAGATCAAGGTGAAATTTTCGAAGATGAGAGTGGTGTTTAGTGACTTGTAAATATAATTTTTCTGCCGGCCCTGCATTACTTCCAAAAGCGGTATTAGAAAAAGCAAATTCAGAATTTATGAATTGGCAAAATACTGGTATGTCTGTAATGGAAATGTCACATCGGGGTAAAGAATTTATGTCTATATTCAGGAATGTTGAAAGTAGCTTTAGAGATGTTTTTTCTGTTCCTGATAATTATAAAGTTTTATTTTTACAGGGTGGGGCCATAACACAAAATTTTATGGTTCCTATGAATTTAAAAAAAAATAACCAGGCTTCTTATGTTGTTTCGGGCTATTGGTCAAAACGTTCTTTTAATGATGCTCAATGCTTCTCAGGTATTAATCTTGCAGCCTCATCTGAAAGTAAAGATTTCGTAGAAGCGCCTAAGTATTCTGATTGGCACTATGATCAAAATGATGCGTATATACATTTTTGTGTGAATGAAACAATACATGGAGTAGAGTATTTTTCTGATCCAGAAAAAATAAACATACCCATTATTGCTGATATGTCATCTACTATTCTTTCGAGAAAAATTGATGTTTCAAAATATGGAGTTATCTACGCGGGGGCCCAAAAGAATATTGGCCCCTCTGGCTTAACATTATTAATTGTGCGAGATGATTTAATAGGACATGCTGCTTTGACTACACCAACAACCTTTAATTGGCAGATTCAAGCAGAAAATGACTCTATGATTAATACACCCACCACTTACAGTATTTATATTGCAGGCCTAGTATTTGATTGGCTTCAGGAACAAGGTGGACTTGAAGCGATGGAACAAATTAATATTGAGAAATCCGAGTTGTTGTATAGTTATATCGATGACTCAGATTTTTATTACAATGATATTAACAAAGTAAATCGTTCTCGTATGAATATTCCTTTTAGAATATTGAATGATGAATTGACTATGAAGTTTGTTGCAGAGGCAGAGGCTGCTGGATTGTATCAAGTTAAAGGACATAGGCTGGTTGGTGGCTTACGGGCTTCCTTATACAATGCAATGCCTATAGAAGGAGTTGAGGCCTTGCTTAATTTTATGGAAGATTTTGCAAAGAAAAATAAATAATGAAACAAAATATAGATAAATTAAGAAACTTAATAGATGCTATCGATAAGAAAATCTTAGATCTGGTTTCTAAGAGAGCGGAGGCCGCTCGTAAAATAGGCCAAGAAAAAAAAGATGGGGTAATATATAAACCAGAAAGAGAAGCACAAATCCTCCAAAAATTATCTTCACTTAATAAAGGGCTCTTAAATAAAGAAAGTATCGAAGCAATCTTTTTAACAATAATATCTAATTGTAGAGCTTTGGAGAAAAAAGTTTCCGTATCCTATTTGGGACCAACGGGAACTTTTAGTGAGGAGGCTGCTCGGAAAAAGTTTGGTGATAACGTAAATTATATTACTACAAACAGTATTGATGAAGTCTTTAACATGGTTCATTCTAATGAATCTAATTACGGAATTGTTCCAGTTGAAAATTCGACTGAAGGTGCGGTTTCACGCACACTTGATCTTTTTCTTACTAAAGATCTTAAAATTTGTGGAGAAGTCTATTTACCGGTTCATCATAATCTATTATCAAAAAGTAAATCTTTAAAAACTATAAAAAAAGTATATGCGCATGGGCAATCGCTTGCTCAGTGCCATGATTGGTTGATGAATAATTTACCAAATGTTATTACTCACCCAGCATTGAGTAATGCAGAAGGTGCTAGATTAGCATCTAAAGATAAAAACGCAGCTTCTATTGCTAGTATCAGAGCAGCAAAAGAATTTTCTTTGAATGTTTTAAAAACGAACATAGAAGATGATATAAAAAATACAACTAGATTTTTAGTGATTGCTAATCAGGATATAAAAAAATCTGGCAAGGATAAAACTTCTATTGTTGTAGCTACAAAAAATAAGCCGGGAGCTATTGCTGATTTAGTCGCTCCTTTTGCTAAAAATAAAGTTAGTATGACTAAGCTAGAATCGAGACCTGCCAGGGTTGGTATGTGGGAATATGTTTTTTTTATTGATCTTGAAGGTCACATAGAAGATTCAAAAATTAGAAAATCATTGATAGAAGTGGAACAAAGGTCAAGTTTTTTAAAAATTTTAGGTTCATACCCTCGTTCATAATTAAGTGATTATTTTTCCAAAACATATTCAAGAAATATCGCCCTATATTGGTGGAATGCCGATAGAAGAGTTATCAAGAAAAATAGATATTCCAGTTGACCAAATAATCAAATTGGCTTCTAATGAAAATCCTTTAGGAATAAGTGATAAAGCAAAATTAATTTTAAGGCAATATCAAGATACCAATCTCTATCCTGATGGAGCATCTTTCTATCTTATAAATGCATTGGCTGAAAAATTTAATCTTAAAGATAAAAATATTATTATTGGTAATGGATCAAATGATATTTTAGAAATAGCAGCAAGATCTATTGCTGGGCCAGGTGACGAGGTAATATTTTCTGAGCATGCTTTTGCTGTTTATTCAATAGTAACTAAGGGTATAGGAGCTTTAGCAATTGAAGTTCCTTCTAAGGCATATCATCACAATCTTGATCAGTTTTTAGATTTAATTACTAATAATACAAAGTTAATTTTTATTGCAAATCCCAACAATCCGACTGGAACTCTTATTCCTAAAGACACATTATTTAATTTTATAAAAAATGTACCAGATAGAATAATGATAGTACTCGATGAAGCCTATGATGAATATTTATCTGATGAAAATAAATCAGATGCTTTTTCTTGGATTAATCAATTTGATAATCTATTGATTAGTAGAAGTTTTTCAAAAGCATATGGCCTAGCTGGGTTAAGGGTTGGTTATGGAGTTGCTTCAGAACAAATTATAAGTGTTATGAATCGAATTCGTCAGCCTTTTAATGTCAATTCATATGCACAATTAGCTGCAGTTGAGTCATTAAAAGATAAAGAATTTGTTATTAAAACGTATAATTTAAATGCTCAAGAAAAAGCATTGTTAGAAAAAAATTTTGAAGAATTGAATATTGAATATATTCCATCCTATGGAAATTTTATTAGTTTTTCTTTAGGTAACGCAGATAAAGCAAAAAGATGTTTTGAGTTTTTATTACACAAAGGTGTTATCTTAAGACCAATAAACAATTATAATATGCCATGTTTCTTGAGGGTGAGTATAGGTCTTACAGAAGAAAATAATATTTTTATAAATTATTTAAAAGAGTTTTTAAGGTTAGATAAATGATAATCGTTATGGACAAGTCTGCTTCCGAAGAGCAGATTAATAATGTAGTAAATAAAATAAAAGATAAAGGCTTGGAAGTTACCATTTCTCGAGGTATAGAGAAGACAGTTATTGGCGCTATTGGTGATGAACGTATTCTTGATCCAAAATTACTTGATGGGCTACCTGGCGTTCAACAGGCTTTACATATTGTCAAACCCTATAAGATTGTTGCCCGTGAGCTACATAATGATGACTCTATAATTGATATCAATGGTTTAAAGCTCGGAGGAAATAGTATACAAATTATTTCAGGACCTTGCTCAATAGAAACTCCTGAACAAATGTCAAAAGCAGCACAAGCTGTAGTGGATGCAGGAGTTAAAATAATGCGCGGGGGAGCATTTAAGCCAAGAACAAGTCCATATACTTTTCAGGGCATTGGCTTTGAAGGTTTAGATATGTTCAAAGAAGCTGCTTCACAAAAAAATCTTCCAATTGTCTCCGAGTTGTTAGATGTTAGACATCTCGATACTTTTTTAGAGAAAGGTGTTGATGTAATTCAAATCGGTACAAGAAATATGCAAAACTTTGAACTGCTTAAAGAAGTTGGAAAAGTTCATGTTCCTGTAATCTTAAAAAGAGGCCTTTCAGCAACAATCTCTGAATGGCTTATGGCTGCAGAATATATAGCATCCGGTGGTAATCATAATATTATTTTTTGTGAACGAGGCATTAGAACATTTGAAACAGCCTATCGTAATGTTTTAGATGTAACTGCGGTACCTGTTCTTAAAAAAGAAACTCATTTGCCAGTTATTATTGATCCTTCCCATGCAGGTGGTAAAGCATGGATGGTACCATCTTTAGCAAGAGCAGCAATTGCTGCTGGTGCTGATGGATTATTAGTTGAGATGCATCCAAATCCATGTGACGCATGGTGTGATGCTGATCAAGCCCTCAGCCCAGATGAATTAAAAGTTCTTATGGGTGAGTTAACACAAATTGCCCATATTCTTAAAAGAAAAATATCTCAATAACTCATGGATTTCATGAGATTTTTTGTGCAGATTTACTGTATGTAAAATCTGGTAATCATGCAAAAATCCTCCTTGTTTTTAATTATGGATATATATGCATATAAGAATTTTAGGCTCTGGTGCAGGAGGCGGTTTTCCGCAATGGAATTGTAACTGTGAGAATTGCAAAGGTCTCAGAACAAATACTGCAAAAGTTAAAGCTCGACATCAATCTTCCATAACTGTAAGTAGCAACGGTGAAGACTGGATTTTATTTAATGCTTCTCCAGATATACGTGCTCAGATTGAATCGTTTCCCCCGTTACAACCTGCAAGAAAAATTAGAGATACTGGAATAGCATCTATTATTCTGTGTGATGGTCAAATTGACCATACTACCGGTTTACTGATTCTCAGGGAACATGATAAACCTTGGGACGTTTATTGTACTGCCTCTGTTTATGAGGATATGACAACTGGATATCCTATATTTAATATTCTTGGGCATTTTAGAGGTGTTAATTGGCATGAAGTTGACACAAAGATGAAGCCTTTTGAAATACCAAAAGCCGAGGGTCTTGAATTTACAGCCGTTCCTTTGAAGAGTGAAGCTCCCCCGTATTCACCGCATAGACATAATACGGTTCCTGGTGATAATGTTGGCTATCGTGTGCTTGATAAAAAAACAGGTAAAAATTTATTCTATGCCCCTGGTTTGGGCGTTATGGAAGCGCACGTTTATGAATATATGAAAAATGCAGATGTTATTTTGGTGGATGGTACTGTTTGGACAAACGATGAAATGTCTCGTCAAGGAATAAGTGACAAACTAGCGAGTGAAATGGGGCATTTAGATCAATCAAGCCAAGGAGGTATTGTTGACACTCTAAAATCTCTAGAAAAACCTAGAAAAATTTTAATTCATATCAACAACACTAATCCGATTTTAAGAGAAGATTCTCCTGAAAGAGAACAATTAAACTCTCATAATATTGAAGTGTCCTACGACGGCATGGATATTATTATTTAGTATTGAAAGGAAAAAAATGGCAGCGCCATGGACTAGAAAAGAATTTGAAGAAAAATTAAGAACTAAAGGCCAAGGATATCATATTCACCACCCTTTTCATGTTGCGATGTATGAAGGTAAATTATCTAAAGAACAACTTCAAGCATGGGTTCTTAATCGCTTCTATTATCAAATTGCTATCCCCATGAAAGATGGTGCAATTTTATCTAACTGCCCTGATGTAGAAGTAAGAAAGCAGTGGATCGTCAGGATTACAGATCATGATGGCACCATGGATGATCCATATGGCGGCATAGAAGCATGGATTGAGCTTGGAAGGGCGGTTGGTTTAAACCGAGAAGACGTTATTTCACTTAAGCATGTTGCTCCCGGGGTTAAATTTGCTGTAGATGCATACATTAATTTTGCAAAACAGCAACCCTGGCAAGAATCTGTCTGCTCATCTTTAACAGAATTATTTGCCCCTCACATCCATCAGCAAAGAATTAGTTCATGGCCTGAGATGTACCCATGGGTGGATGAATCAGGACTTAAATACTTTAAGAAAAGATTAACTGAGGCAAGGCGTGATGTTGAGCAGGGCTTAAATGTTACCTTGGATTATTTTAGCCAGAGCAGAGAAATGCAAGAACGTGCGCTTGAAATTTTACAATTTAAATTAAATGTTCTATGGGTAATAGCTGATTCGATTATGTTGCAATCAACTAAAGTAACAACCGATGGTGTTGATTATTTAAAACAGCCAGTTTACTAATTATGACCAATATTGTTAAAGATCAAATATATAAAATTGCTGCACACCATCGATTTCAATGGGAAGAAGCACAAGATTGTTATGTTATTTTATTTCCAGAAGGTATGGTTAAATTAAACCCTAGCGGAGGTGAAATTCTAAAATTGGTTGATGGAAAAACATCAATCCAAGAAATAATTAATACTTTGAAAAAAAAATTTCAAGGCGTTGTCAGTCTTGAAGATGATATTTTAGCTATGTTCAAATTTGCTTTGGATAAAGCCTGGATTGAAAAAATATAAGGAATTGTATGGCGCAAGTTAATAATGGTGTTGATTTAAGTGTAACTCAGACTAAACCACTTTGGCTGTTAGCTGAAATTACCTATCGTTGTCCTTTACATTGTGCTTTTTGCTACAATCCAACAGACTATGCTAATTATACAAAGAACGAGCTTGACACCGAATCTTGGATCAAAGTCCTAAGAGATGCAAGAAAAATGGGCGCTTTGCAGCTTGGTCTTTCTGGGGGTGAGCCATTATTGCGTGATGATATCGAAGATATTGTAATTGAGGCTAAAAAGCTTGGTTATTACTCCAATCTTATCACTTCAGGTGTTGGGCTAACTGAAAAAAGAATTGATGCATTTAAGGATGGGGGCTTAGATCATATTCAACTTTCTATGCATGATATAACAGAAGAAATTTCAAACTTTGTAACGGATACAAAAACTTTTCAGCTTAAGAAAAAAGTTGCAGCAATGATCAAAGATCGAGGCTATCCAATGGTATTGAATGTTGTAATTCATAGATACAACATTGCCCATGTAAAAGAAATTTTAGAAATGGCAGAGGCTTTAGGTGCTGACTACGTGGAGTTAGCAAATACTCAATATTATGGCTGGTCCTTAATTAATAGAAATCAATTAATGCCTACAAAAGATCAAATTGAACAAGCTGAAAAAGTAACAAATGAGTTTCGAGAAAAAGTTGGCAATAAAATGAAAATTTTTTTTGTTGTTCCTGACTATTTTGCCGAAAGACCAAAAAAATGTATGAATGGTTGGGGAGAGGTGTTTATGATTGTTACTGCAAATGGCGATGTGCTTCCATGCCATTCAGCAAGAGTGCTTCCAAATATAGAGTTTCCTAATGTAACAACAGATGATCTTAATAATATTTGGTATAGCTCCACTGCATTTAATAAATATCGGGGTGATTCATGGATGAAAGAACCTTGTATTTCATGTTCTGAAAAAGAAAATGATTTGGGAGGATGTCGCTGTCAAGCCTTTTTATTATCAGGTGATGCAGAAGCTGCTGATCCAATATGTACCAAATCTCCTCATCGTCATTTAATTGATACCGCATTAAAAGATTCTCAAGATGGAAAATTGCAGGCTCAACCTATAATTTTCCGAACTGATAAGAATTCAAAATCATTAATCGATGGCGTAAATGCTGATCGATTAAAACCGTTTAAGGCAATGCCATAAATTCAAGATATAATCGATTATGTTTTTGAATAATCGAATTATAATTTTAGCAGCATTAACTGCGCTAGCGCCCTTTGCAATAGATACCTATTTACCTGCATTTCATCAAATTGAAATTGATTTAAATAGTACCAGTGAATTTGTTCAACAAACACTAACTTTTTATTTAATTCCATATACCTTAATGACACTATTTCATGGTGCAATTTCTGATTCAATCGGAAGGCTGAAGACCATTTTTATAGGATTAACTCTATTTTCGATTGCATCTATTGGTTGTGCTTTTGCACAATCAATAGAAATGTTATGGTTTTTTAGAATGCTTCAAGGATTAGGTGGTGGAGCAGGTAATGTGGTTGCACGTGCTATGGTCAGGGATTTATATTCTGGAGCAAATGCACAAAAGGCGATGGCTACAGTTCAAATGATTTTTGGAATAGCTCCCGCTATAGCCCCAGTAATTGGTGGTTTATTATTAGGGTTTGGATGGCAATCCATATTTTTATTTTTAATGCTTTATGCGATTCTAATTACTTATTTTGCAGTAAAAAAACTTCCTGAAACAATAAATTTTCATAATAAAATACCATTTAATCTAAATAATATTTTGACTCGATTTAAAGATTTAACTCTGAATCAAGAGTTTATTTTTCTAGTTTTAGCGGTTTCCTTCAATTTTTCAGCATTTTTCCTTTATGTGTTAGCAAGCCCAGTTTTTTTAGTTGATTTATTGGGTTTTTCTTCTTCTGAGTTTGGTTTTTTATTTATTCCAACCGTAACAGGAATGATATTAGGTTCGTTTCTTTCTCGACGAGCAGCGGGTAAAATTTCATCGTCTTCATTACTAAAATTTTCTTATATTTGGATGCTAATCATTGTTAGTTTTAATTTTATATTGAGCAATTTTTTTGAACCTACCCCATTTCTAAATATTGGACTTATTGCTTTATATAACATTGGGATGGCAACAGCAATGCCAGTTTTGTCTCTTAAGGCTCTAGATTGTTTTCAAGCGATGAGAGGAACTGCCGCATCAGGCCAAGCTTTTAGCCAAATGTTAACATCTTCGATTGTTGGAGGTATTGTGGTACCACTTTTATGGACATCTTTGGGTGAACTTGCAACGGGAATGATGATTATATTTTTTATAGGCTTTTATTTTGTCCTAAAAACTCGTGCTTGGCATTATCAAAATATTGATAGTTAATTATTTCTCGATTAGAAGTTCTCTTTTATTAGGCTTACCATTCATTGCATCTGCATCTGGAAGTGGATCTTTTCTTTCTGAAAGAATAGGCCAGATTTTCGCAAGTCTTGCATTAATTTCTATAAAGTCTTGTTGATCTTCAGGTACATCGTCTTCAGCATAAATTGCCTCTGCTGGACATTCAGCTACACAAAGAGTGCAATCAATACATTCCTCTGGATCAATAGCTAGAAAATTTGGTCCTTCGACAAAGCAATCAACCGGACATACATCTACGCAGTCAGTGTATTTACAAGATATACAATTTTCAGTTACTACATAAGTCATAATTAAACCTTCCTTTTAATTAAATTCAGTAATCATTCCTGCGCCAACAGTATGATTTGTTGAATCATCTATGATTATAAATGATCCTGTTTTTCTGTTATTTGAATAATTATCTCCAACTATGGGTTGCGCAAGGATAAGCTCAATATTTGAGATATCATTTGTTCCAACTTCATTTGATTCCAAGGCGCTCAAATTGTTTATGTCAAATTTATTTATAATTTTTGATATTTTAGCTTTAGTGAGTCTTGTTGTCTGCATTATTTTATAAGGTCTGTTTTGATTTAGCTTCTCTTCAGAAAGCCAACAAATAGTCGCTTTTATATTTTTACTGACTGAAGGGGAGGAGGATTCTTTTAATAAAATATCACCTCGAGATATATCAATTTCATCATTCAGTTGTATTGAAACTGATTGAGGTGAAAATGCCTTTTCAATATTTTTATCACCTATATTTATTTTCTTAATGGTGGATACCTTATTGCTTGGTAAGCTTTTAACTTTATCTCCAACTTTTATCTCACCAGATTCAATTCTACCCATAAAGCTTCTAAAGTCATGTAATTTCTTATCTTCTGAAGCCCTAGGCCTACATACAAACTGAACTGGAAATCTAAAATCTAAATCTTGTGTATCTGAAACCGTGTGAGCTTTTTCTAATTTTTCTAAAAGAGTTGGTCCTTTATACCATTTCATTTGATCAAGTTTTTCAACAACCATATCTCCATTTAAAGCTGATAATGGTATAAATTCTAAATCAACTCCCTGATTATTATTGAAGAAAATTTTTGAAAATTGCTCTTGATAATCTTTTTTTATTTTATTAAAAGTTGATTCTTCGTAACTAACTAAATCCATTTTGTTTATAGCTACAATAAATTGTTTGATACCAAGTAATTTGGCAATGAAGGTATGCCTTTTTGTTTGCGTTAATATGCCTTTACGGGCATCAATTAAAATAATTGCTAATTGAGCAGTTGATGCTGCTGTTACCATGTTCCTAGTGTATTGTTCATGTCCTGGGGCATCTGCAATAATGTATTTTCGGCTTGAGGTTGCAAAATATCGATAAGCTACATCAATCGTAATTCCTTGTTCTCTTTCTGCTAATAACCCGTCAGTTAGAAGTGATAGATCAACAGCGTTCAATCCTCTTTTTTTAGAAGTTTTTTCAATTTGATTTAACGTGTCAGATAATATTGTTTTGGTATCAAATAATAATCTTCCAATAAGTGTACTCTTACCATCATCTACACTACCGCAAGTTATAAATCTTAATAGTGAATCTTTCATGCTAAAAATATCCTTCTTTTTTTCTTTGTTCCATTGAAGCTTCACTCATTTGATCATCCAGACGAGTAGCCCCTCGTTCTGAAATTCTAGTTGAAGCTGTTTCAATAATTATTTTCTCAACAGTATCAGCCTCGCTTTCGACAGGCGCTGTACAGGTGATATCTCCTACAGTTCTAAAACGTACCATGATATTTTCTACTTTATCTGTTTCTTTGGCGGGTGTAACACTTGTAACGGGGACAATTCCCTCAGGACGACGAATAATATCTCTTTTGTGTGCATAGTAGATAGAAGGTAGTTCTAATTTTTCACGTTCTATGTACTGCCAAACATCCATTTCTGTCCAGTTAGAGATAGGAAAGGCTCTAATGTTTTCACCTTTAAGAACATTTGCATTATATAAATCCCAGAGTTCTGGTCTTTGATTTTTTGGATCCCATTGTCCAAAACTATCTCTGAAACTCATAATTCTTTCTTTCGCCCTTGCTTTTTCTTCATCTCTTCTCGCTCCGCCTATGCAGCAATCAAATTCGAATTCTTCAATTGCCTCTAATAAGGTAATAGATTGATATTTATTTCTAGGTTCAAGCGCATGATTTAAAACAACAGTTCCTCTTGAAATAGATTCTTCAACTGAACGCACAATCAGCCTCTCTCCCAATTCCATAACTTTTTTATCTCTAAAATTAATAACCTCAGGGTAATTGTGACCTGTATCAATGTGCATTAGTGGAAAAGGAAATTTACCAGGTCGAAAAGCTTTTTCGGCAATTCTTAGTAAACATAAAGAATCTTTGCCACCCGAAAAAAGCAAAACTGGGTTACTACATTGTCCAGCAACTTCTCTCATAATATGGATTGCTTCTGATTCTAACCAATCTAAATGTGAAATCTCTTGATTCATTAATTTTCCTTATTATGAAGCCCACACTCTTTATGTTGAGGATTTTCCCACCACCAACGACCAGAACGAATATCTTCCCCGATTGAAATTGCCCGGGTGCATGGTGCACAACCAATGCTGGGATAAAATTGGTCATGTAATTTATTATAGGGAATATTGTTTATTTTTATAAACGACCATATCTCATTTTCTGACCAATCTAAAAGAGGGCTAATTTTATCAAGTCCAAAATTTAAATCTTTTTCAATGATTTTGTTTTCTTTTCTTGTGATTGATTGGTCAGACCTTAACCCTGTAATCCAAGCATCTGCTTTTGATAAAACTTCTTTTAATGGTTCAATTTTTCGTATTCTGCAACATTCTTTCCTGGATTCAAGTGAGTTGTAAAAATCATTAATTCCTTTTGAATTTACATAATCTTCAACTAGTTTTTTTTCAGGAAATATAGAAATAATTTTATTTTCATAGAGTTTATTGGCAGTAGAATGAAGCTCATAGGTTTCATTATGAAGTCTACCAGTGTCTAAAGTTATGATTGATATATTGAATTTATTATCATTAATAATATGATGAAGTACCATATCTTCAGCGCCAAGACTATTAGCAAAAATGATTTTTTTATATGTATTAGTTGCATTTAAAATAATTTCAGTAACCATAGCTGTTTTTTCTTTTACTCTCAAAGACATTTCCTTATTTATGTCTATTTGATTAATTTTACTGTTGTTATTAATCACTTTCTGCTGACCCTTTTCCATAAAGGTTCTTCATCCAGGCGGCCCTGATAGCTTTCAGAGAAATCATGAAGTGAGAGAAGAGCATCTTCTACATTCTTACCTTCTTTTATTAAGTAGCTAGTAAAGCCTGATCTTTTTAGATAAAAAATTTGATCTTTTAATATTTCACCAATTGCTCTTAAATCATTTTGAAAATTATATCTTTGACGTATTAAAGTTCCTTGAGAATAAGCCCGACCATCAGCGAATTTTTCTATAAAAATTCCAATAACTGGTATTTTGTTAATATCTTTTACTTGTTTCAATAAATCTAATTCATCGTGAGTGTTGATCCAAAGACCAAAATTAGAATATTTTGATTCGATATCTGCTTTCCTAATTAAGTACAATCTTAATGGAAAAAGTACCTTATGATGATCTGGCAGTGCTTGGTTTTTTAATGCTTCATCACTAGGAGATAAGTCTCCAGTTAATTTATATTGAACTACTTTTCCAGCTTGTTTTTTAATTTCTGTTTCTTTAGTTTCCGGAAAAAATAGAAAATAATCATTTTCTTGAATTGTATTTTTGATAATTAAATTTGAGTAAGTCATATTTTAATTTTTACCATACACATATTCTTTAAAGGGATCTAGGCCAATACGATCAATACAGTTGATAAATAATTCGTTGTCATCATTTCTGTTTTCTAAATAACATTCGATGATTTTTTTTATTACCCCAGGGATTTCCTCTGCCGAGAAAGATCTACCAATTACTTTACCAATGGCTGCGTTACTTCCTTGAGATCCACCTAATGTAATTTGGTACCATTCTGAACCATCTTTATCTACTCCTAGAATCCCAATATTACCTACGTGATGGTGACCACATGCATTCATACATCCAGAGATATTCAAGCTAATAGAATTTAATTCATAAAGATAATCATAATTATCTAAAAGAGTTTGGATACTGTTTGCTATAGGAATACTTTTTGCATTTGCCAAACTGCAAAAATCACCCCCCGGGCAACAGATAATATCGCTTAATAAGCCAATATTATTTTCATGTAAATTTACTTCTTTTAATTTTTCATATAACAATTCTAGTTTTTGTTCTTCTACATCAGCCAAGACTATATTTTGTTCATGTGTCGTTCTGATTTCTCCAAATGAAAATTCATCTGAAAGCTTAGCAATATGTCTCATTTGTCCTGAACTAAGATCACCCGGAGGGTTACCTTTAAATTTTAATGAAATAGTAACAGTGCGGTATCCATCTTTTTTATGTTGTCTTGTATTTCGTTTTAACCAGTAGTAAAAAGATTTATTTTCTGTTTCATCTTTTTTAATTGATGGCAAATTGATTACATAATTTGGTTCAGTAAAGTATTTTTTTACTCTGCTAATTTCCAATTCATCCAGTTCAATACTTGATAATTTTCCTTCTGCCCAGTCATCCTCAACTTGTCTTTTAAATTCATCAATACCTAAAGTTTTAACTAATATTTTTATTCGAGCTTTATACATATTATCTCTACGGCCATATATATTGTAGATACGAAGAATTGATTCACAGTATGATAAAATATATTGAATTGGTAAATTTTCTTTTATAAGCTCACCTAGCATTGGTGTCCGCCCAAGTCCACCCCCAACCCAAATATTGGCAAAGATCTTATTTTCTTTAAGTTTTAATTCAATACCAATATCATGTGTTTTAATTAAAGCCCTGTCATGCTCTGAACCACTTATAGAGATCTTAAACTTTCTTGGAAGAAGAGAAAATTCTGGATGAAACGTACTCCACTGTCTTAAAATTTCTGCAATGTATCTAGTATCAATTATTTCATCTGGCGATACACCAGCATATGGATCAGTGGTTATATTTCTAATGCAATTTCCTGATGTTTGAATTGCATGCATTTCAACCTTTGCTAGAGCAGCTAAAATTTTAGGTGTTTCCTCTAACTTTGGCCAGTTGAATTGAATATTTTGACGAGTGCTGATATGTCCATATCCTCGATCGTAAGTATCAGCAATATCAGCAAGTGCTCTTAATTGGTCTGATGTGAGCATTCCATATGGAATTGCAACTCTCAACATTGGGGCATGCCTTTGGATATATAAACCATTCTGAAGTCTTAGAGGTCTAAATTCATCATCGGTCAGTTCCTTGTTAAGAAACCTTAGCAATTGATTTTCATACTGTCTAACACGTTCATTTACTATTTGTGTATCAAATTTATCGTATTTATACATTAAATATTTGACCCAATTAATTTAAGTGCAATGGATATTAAAAGAATTATCAATATAAGTCTTATGAACTGATCATTTATTTTACTGTTCATTTTAGCTCCCAACCATACACCAGGAAGCGAACCAGCAAGAAGCGTAAGTAAAAGATAGTAATCGACAGAACCCATTGATGCATGACCAAGTCCTGCGACTAAAGTCAGGGGCACTGCATGTGCGATATCTGTACCAATTATTTTTTTTATATTAAGGCCGGGATAAAGTATAAGAAGCATAGTTACCCCTAAAGCTCCAGCACCTACTGAGGTGAAAGTCACTATTAAACCAAGCATTATGCCTAGAATAATCGTTGTGATTTTTTTCTTTTTACGACTTATTTCCGGCGCCTTAAGGGCCTTAGAAATTATTAACGGTTGAAAAAAAATAGCGATTGCGGTGAATATTAAAGCAACTCCTAAAAAAATTTGAATGATTTTTGACAACGTTTCTTGTTGGGCGAGACCATAACAATTTAGCAGTAGGCTAGTTATCAGACTTGCTGGAATACTTCCGAACATAAGATTTTTGACTATGCGCCAATCTATATTTTTAAGTTTGTGATGAGCAAATACACCTAATGTTTTTGTAAGAGATGCGTATAAGAGATCTGTACCAACTGCAAGCGTAGCAGGTACTTTAAACATTAAGACTAAGAGAGGGGTCATTAATGAACCACCCCCAACTCCTGTTAAACCAACTAAGAATCCGATAAAAAACCCAGACAATGTATAAAACATAATATTTAATTACTTTATTATGAAAAAAAATTCATTGAACTATAACAGATTTTGATATATAAAATAATAATATTAATTCCTATTTATATAACTTTTAATTATAAAATGAAACTTCAACAACTTAGATGTTTATACGAGATCGTTAATTCAAATTTTAATGTTTCTTTAGCTGCCGATAAGCTTCATACTTCACAGCCTGGTGTAAGTAAACAAATACAACTTTTAGAGGATGAAATTGGCACACTTATTTTTACACGAAAAGGTAAGCGTTTAATTGGGCTTTCTGAGCCGGGGAGGCTTGTATATGAAACAAGTATTGAAATACTTAATAAAATAAAAAATATTAAGAATATTTCTGATAATTTTGGTAAAGATCTTAAAGGAACATTTACTATTGCGACAACGCACACTCAGGCAAGATACAAGCTGCCTAAAATTGTTGAATGGTTTGTGAAGAAATATCCTGATATCAAGTTAAATATACATCAAGGAAATCCAAGCCAAGTAACTGAACAAATTTTAAATGGTGAGGCGGATGTTGGAATAGCTACTGAATCAATTGGTATGTCTGATCAAATTCAAACAATCCCTTGTTATAAGTGGAATAGGATTATTATCACTCCAAGGGATCATCCTTTAAAATTGCATAGCCAAGAAATCACTTTAAATGATCTCATTAAGTACCCAATGATTACTTATGATTATGCTTTTACAGGAAGCACTAATGTTTCAAAAGTTTTCAAACAAGCTAATTTGGAACCAAATATTGTTTTTACAGCAATCGATGCTGATGTTATAAAAACATACGTAAATCTTAATTTGGGTATTGGATTGGTTGCTGAAATGGCATACGATAAACAAAAAGACAAAGATTTGGAATCTATTAATGTAGCCCATTTATTTCCTTCAAGCACTACATTAATTGGATATAGAAAAGATCTATTTTTGAAATATTTTGTGTTAGATTTTGTTAAAAAATTTAGCAATCTAACAGATAAAGAATTAAAAGAGTTTATAGACAATAAAAAATAATGTTATCAGATCTAAAAATTGCACAAAAAATAAAACTTAAGCCCATAGAAGCAATTGCTAAAAAAGTAAATATTAAAAAAAAGGATCTTTTTGCTTATGGGCCCTATATTGCAAAAGTAAATATCAATGGTTTAAAACGAAAGAAAAATAGCAAATTAGTCTTGGTCACAGCCATGAGCCCAACTCCAGCTGGGGAAGGAAAAACCACCACCACCGTTGGTCTTGCAGACGCATTAAGAAAAATTAATAAAAATGCAGTTGCATGTTTGCGTGAGCCATCTTTAGGTCCGGTTTTTGGAATGAAAGGCGGAGCAACTGGAGGTGGTTTTTCTCAGGTTCTTCCTATGGAAAATATTAATCTTCATTTCACAGGAGATTTTCATGCAATTACGTCTGCTAATAATTTGCTGGCAGCATTAATTGATAATCATATTTATCATGGTAATAAATTAAATATCGATCTATCAAGCATATTGGTTAGGCGTTGCTTGGATATGAATGACAGATCATTAAGAAAGATTGTTCAAGATGGTTTGAGATATAAAAGAAGATCAGGTTTTGATATTACCGTTGCATCAGAAATCATGGCAATTTTTTGTTTAGCGAGCAACCTGAGTGATTTAAAAAACAGGCTTGGAAAAATTTTAATTGGATTTAATAAAGAAGGTAAGCCCATATTGGCGAGAGACCTCAAAGCACAAGGTGCAATGCTTGCTTTATTAAAAGATGCTTTTAATCCAAACCTAGTGCAAACAATCTTCCAGACCCCAGTATTTATTCATGGAGGACCTTTTGCAAATATTGCTCATGGTTGCAATAGTGTTGTTGCAACCAAACTAGGGTTGGGACTTGCTGATTATGTTGTAACTGAAGCAGGGTTTGGAGCTGATCTTGGAGCAGAAAAATTTTTAAATATCAAATGCAATCAGTCAAAGTTTTCACCTAATGTAGTTGTAATTGTGGCAACGATTCGAGCTCTAAAATATCACGGGGCTCAAAAACTAGCTGAACTTTCAAAAGAAAATATAAATGCATTAAAAAAAGGGTTATTAAATCTAGAGAGGCATATTGATAATATCAAGAATAAATTTGGTGTTCCTGTTGTGGTCGCGCTTAATCACTTTCATAAGGATACAAAACGAGAAATAGAATTCTTAGAACAGTCAATAAATAATCTTGGTGTTGGCATTGCTCTTTGCAGACATTGGGAGAAGGGCAATATTGGTGCTGTCAATTTGGCTAAAATGGTTGTAAATTTATGTAACAAGAGGCTTCAAAAACCAAAAATTATCTATTCGCCAGATGACCCGATCGAGGTTAAGATTGAAAAAATAGCTAAAATAATCTATCGAGCCAATAAGATAAAAATAACCTCCCTAGCAAAACAGCAAATAGAAAAATTTATGAAAATATCTAGTGTTAAGAAATTTCCTATTTGTATTGCTAAGACACCATATTCATTCTCCTCGGATCCTTCGAAATTAGGAGCTGTTATAAATCACACTTTAGAGGTCAAAGAAGTTCGTTTAAACTATGGAGCAGGTTTCTTTGTGATTATTTGCGGCCCTATCATGACAATGCCCGGTTTACCAGCTCAGCCAGCATCGCAAAGCATATCAGTTGATAAAAATAATCTAATTGCAGGTTTATTTTAATTTTTTGGTATGAAAGAGCTTGATAGAGATTCTGTAAATTATGAATATATTGTAAATAAATCAAAGTTTATTAGTTTTGCAGTTGCTTGCAATAGTTTTGACCAACTAAAAGACATGATAAATGGCTTATGGAAAAATCAATATCGAGACGCAAGTCATATTGTTTATGCATTGCGTCTTATAAATCAAGGTAGGGTAGATTACTATTTTTCTGATGATGGTGAACCATCTGGCACAGCTGGGAAGCCTTTGTTAAATTTATTAGAAACTCAAGATATTATTAATGCTGGAGTGATTGTGGTTCGCTATTATGGAGGCATTAATTTAGGAACTGGCGGTTTGGTTCGGGCGTATATTAAGGCAGCCCAAATGCCTCTAAGTAATTTGTCTTTAAAAGAATATATTGAATATAATAATTATAAAATATCTATACAATACAACATGTTAGAATATATAACTAAAGTAATTTATAATTTAAATGGAATCGTACTGAGTAAGGATTTTAGCGAAAATATAATACTAAATTTTCAAATTCCGGTGAAGAATATTGCTCAATTTGAAGATAACTTAACCCTCAAGAAAGTAATATTTTTGTGATTTTTAATATTTTAATTTTTTTAATTTTTATCTTCGTGAGTGTTATTTTTTATTTATTGTTAAGAAATAATAAATACTCAAATCATGATGTTATTGAAAAGAAGCTTGAAGAAAAGCATCGGCAAATGCTTATTGATTTGAATGATGCTCTTATAAAAAATACTGACCGTTTTATTAAATCAGTGACTGAAGAATTTAAGTATAATCGTGATGTTCTGGAAAGTTTAAAACTTTCACAAATAGAGACGTTAAGTAAATTACGTGAAGATTTAATCGACAAGCTTCATAAAAATCTAAATGATCAAAATAAAATTCAACAAGACTCAATTCAGTCGTCTTTAAAAAATACCACTGTTCAGTTGTTAGCATCTATTGAAACATTAACAAAAGCTGTTGATACAAGACTTGAAGAGATTACAGGTAAGGTTCATGAGCGGCTTGAAGAGGGGTTTAAAAAAACAAATGAAACTTTTTTAAGTGTAATGGAGAGACTTGCTACAATCGATGAAGCACAGAAAAAAATTGACGGTTTAACGACTAATGTTGTTAGTTTGCAGGAGCTTTTGGGGGATAAACGTTCAAGGGGGGCTTATGGTGAGCTTCAATTAGAAGCACTAGTAAAAAATATCCTCCCACCTGATTCTTATTCATTTCAGCATACTTTTAATAACAGTGTTCGTGCGGATTGTGTTTTATTTTTACCAGAACCAACAGGAACGGTTGCAGTTGATTCAAAATTTCCAATGGAAAATTATCAAAAGATGTTTGATATTTCATTAACTGACATAGAAAAAGATAAGTCAAAAAAACAATTTAAATTAGATGTAAAAAAGCACATAAATGATATTTCATCAAAATATATTATTCCAGGAGAGACTTCGGATGGTGCAGTAATGTTCATACCTGCTGAGGCTGTTTTTGCTGAGATTCACGCTTACCATGGAGAATTAATTCAAGAAGCCCTTGCTTTGAAAGTATGGATAGTTTCTCCAACAACCTTAATGGCTGTTTTAAATACAGCAAGAGCTGTTTTAAAAGATGTTGAGACAAGGAAACAGGTGCACATCATCAAAGCTGAGTTAGGAAAATTAGGTAAAGAATTTGAACGTTTTGATACAAGAATGAAAAAATTAGCAGACAATATAAGGCTTGCTCATGAAAATGCACAGGACGTTCATTTAACCTCGCAGAAAATTTCTCGAAGATTTTCTCAGATCGAAAAAGTTGAGCTCAAGGATGACCCGAATGATTTACTAGAGTTTGAAGATAAAATTCTCGATGATAAAGAAGATGAAAGTTAAGTTACTTTTTTTTGCGTCCATTCGTGAAAAAATAGAAAGAGATAGTATGGAGATTAATATTCAACCTAATGACTCCATCAATATTATTTATCAAAAGATTTCTAAAACTTACCCTCAAATTAAAGATGTTCCGGATATAAAAGCCGCATGCAACGAAAATCTAATTAGTAATTGGGAGCATAAGCTTAAAGATGGAGATGAGATTGCTTTTTTTCCACCTATAACAGGAGGTTAATTTGATTACCATAGTTCAAAAAGACCCTATTAATAGAAATTTTGTATTTGAAACTTTGGCGAGAGAGAACAAAACAGGTGCTATTGTTACTTTTAATGGATATGTTAGGGATATTAATAGTGGTGTTAAAAAAATGTTTATTGAGCAGTATCCTGGGGTAACAGAAAGGGCAATAAAAAAAATCCAAGAACATGCTCAGCAAAAATGGAACATTAATGATTCGATAGTGATTCATAGGGTAGGTGAGCTTTTGTTAAATGATGAAATTGTTTTGGTCGCTGTCTCTGGTGAGCATCGAACGGAAACATTTAGAGCAGCAGAGTTTATTATTGACTACCTTAAAACAGAGGCTCCATTTTGGAAGAAAGAATTTTTTGAAAATCATGCAAACTGGGTTCAGGCAAAAGATAGTGATATAAAAGAATTAAAAAAATGGAAATAATAATAAAAACAGTTATTTATTTATATTTTTTAATGTAAATTATATGAAAAAAATTGTAAATTTTGAACCATTTCCAGGCTTGCTTAAGGTTGTTGGCCCTGGTTTTATATGGATGGCTTTGGCCCAAGGAAGTGGAGAATTAATATGGTGGCCTTATTTAATTGCAAAATACGGAACATTTTTTTTAAGTCTTCTTATTCCTGCGTGTCTCCTGCAATGGCCAATAAATTATGAAATTGGAAAATACACTTTAATAACCGGCGAATCTATATTTACTGGTTTTTATAGAATCGGTAAAAATTTTAGCATTTTGTTATGGCTATTGATGATTATTTCATTTTTGTGGTTTGGTGCATTCGCGTCGGCTGGAGGTACCGCGCTTGCTGAATTAACAAATTTTCCGAGTCAATTTTCTTTAAGAGGTCAAACTTTTTTCTGGGGAGCCTTATCAATACTATTTTTTTATATTATTGTCATGTGGCTTAGATCGACTTATAGTTTTATTGAGTCTTTTATGACTTTGGTAGCTTTAGTAACTTTTTTTGGGTTAATCTGGGCTGTTTCAGATCCTTCTATTTTTAAATTTTTTGATACTTTCTTTGTTGGTTTATATTCTTTTCCAACTTCCTTACCTAAACAATGGGACAATGCTGATGCAACAAAACTGATAACTGCAATTAGTTTTGCTGGTCTTGGGGGATTTTGGATACTGTTTTATTCTTATTGGCTTCAATCGAAAGGGTTAGGATTAAGCAAGAATGATAGTCACCATAATTTAGCTATTATTCCAGCGAATTCTGATAATTTTTCTATTTGGAAAAAATGGCTTACTTTCTTAAGAATTGATATTTCTATTGGTGTTTTCGGAAATATTTTTACAACGTTATTAATGTGTTTTCTATCTCTTGCACTGCTTAATAGTAAGAATTTAATTCCAGATGGATTTCAAATAGCGTCAGTTCAAAGTGAATTTTTCATTCTTAGATGGGGTGGTTTTGGAAAATATCTTTTTTTATTTATTGCAGCAGCTTTTCTGGCTGATACTTGGCTTGCGACTGCTGATGCTTTTTCAAGAATTAATTGTGATTTTTTGCCTAAGATTTCTGCAAAAGCAAATAAACTTAATAAAGAGAAAAGACTTTATAAAAATTTATTCACTATAATTACTTTGATTACATTTATGACTATGTTTTTAGATCAACCAGGTTCTTTAATACAACTATCGGCTCTGATTGGTTTTGTTGGGACTTTAATATTTCCTATAGCTCTTTATTATTTAAATTATTGTTTGTTACCAAAACAGTATCCTGATTTTTTGGATGGTCAAAGTTACTCAAAGTATTGGTTGCTCTTAGTTTTTATTGTCTATACTATCCTGTTATTATTATTTTTATATTTTAAGTTTCTAATCTAAATTATGAGCAGTTTAAAAAAAATCATATTTCCTGTTGGCGGCCTTGGTACTAGATTTTTGCCTGCAACTAAGGCCACGCCAAAAGAAATGCTTCCGATCGTTGATAAGCCTTTGATTCAGTATGCTGTTGAAGAAGCTATTGAGGCGGGCTTTACTGAATTAATTTTTATAACTGGCAAATCAAAAAGAGCTATTGAAGATCATTTTGATAGTACCTTAGAGGGGTATTCTAATATTGATCGAAAAAAACAAGAACTATTAGACCTTATGAACAATTTGGTTCCAAAAAATGTTCGATGTATTTATATCAGACAAGGTGAACCATTAGGACTTGGTCACGCAATTCTTCAGGCTAAGTCTACGATTGGTTCTGATTCATTTGCAGTTTCTCTTGCTGATGATTTAATTGATGCTAAACCAGGAGTTTTAAAGCAACTTGTTCAGCAATATGAAAAAAATAAACATTCTATTATTGCGGTTCAGTATGTAGATAAAAGTGATTCAAAAAAATATGGAATCATTGATTCTAAAAATTTTGACGTTGATATGATTAAGTTAAGCAATATTATTGAAAAACCTGATCCTGATGTTGCCCCATCGCATTTTGGAGTTGTTGGTAGATATATTTTTAATTCAAGGATCATGGATTTTTTAGAAAAAACAAACATGGGCTCAGGAAATGAAATTCAGCTCACTGATGCAATAAAATCTATGCTTTCCAAAGAAGAAGTATTTGCTTATCTATTTCAGGGTCAGCGCTATGATTGTGGCTCTAAGCTGGGTTATTTAAAAGCTAATATTGATTATGGGATTTCAAGAGATGAATTTAAGGAAGATTTAATGACTTTTATAAAGTCTAAAATTTAAATGCAGGAATTAAAAAGAAGAAAATTATTATTTTCTAATCATCAAATTAAACAGTCAATTCAGAAGCTGACAATAACCATACAAAAAAAATATGCTAATAAAAAAGTAGTTTTTTGCCCTTTAATGACTGGGGCCTTGCCATTTGCTGGAGAGTTGTTTTTAGGATTACCTAAATTAGACTTATATTTAACATACACCCACTTCACAAGGTATTTGAACAATAAACCATCAAACCTTGGCCTTTTTAAATATAAACCCAATAGAGATGAAATCTTAAATCAGCACGTGCTTCTTGTGGATGATATTTTTGACGAAGGAATTACGATTGAAGCAGTTAAGAGGGAATTTTTAAAAATGGGTGCAAAAACTGTTGAGTCAGTAGTTTTATTTTACAAGGATTATGGCCAAGCCACAAAACCTGATTTTTTTGCACTTAAAGTCCCTAATGAGTATGTTTTTGGTTTTGGTTTAGATTCAAATTCAAAGTATCGCAATCTTCCTGATTTGTATAAGTTCGAATAATGAAAAAAACAAGAAAAAAAGATCCATTTTTTGATAGAGAATCTGAAAATTATGAAAGTCCGCTTCCTAGTCGCGAATTTATAATTCAGGTTATGGAGGAAGAAGGCGTTCCTCTAAAAAAGAAAGATTTGCTAAACATTTTAAATATTAAAAAAGCTGAAGAAGATATCTTTAATCGAAGGTTAAGGGCAATGTTAAGGGATGGACAAATTTTGAAAAACAGAAAGGAAACTTTTTGTTTACCAACTAAACTTAATGCTGTTTCTGGAAAAATTCAAGGCCACCCAGATGGTTTTGGATTTTTAATACCTGATGAGCCAGGCAATGAAGATATTTTTCTAAGTCCTGTTGAAATGAAAAAAGCTTTTCATAATGATCGCGTGATTGTTCAAATTTCATCTAAAGATCGAAGAGGGAGATTAGAGGGAAAAATAATTGAGGTTCTTGAGCGAGCAAATACTGTTTTAGTCGGCAGAGTAATAAACTCTTTTGGAGTAACAATTGTAGCTGCTGAAGATAAAAGAATTAATCAGGATATTATTATTCCATATGGTCAAGATCTTGATGCTAAGGCCGGAAATATTGTTGAGGTTGAGATTACCACGCAGCCTGCTTTAAACGCTAAGCCAATGGGAAAAATTATTGAAATATTGGGAGATATTCATGATAGCGGAATAGAAATTGAAATTGCCCTTAGAAAACATAAGCTCCCATTTAAATTTAACGATAAAGTTTTAAAAGAGGTTAAAAAAATTACATTTAATCTTGATGATTTATCTGAGCGTCAGGATTTAAGAGATTTTTATTTTGTCACAATAGATGGGGAAACTGCAAAAGATTTTGATGATGCAGTTTATGCTGAGGAAAACTCAAATGGCTTCCGTTTGTTGGTTGCTATTGCTGATGTTAGTCATTACGTCAAAGAAAAAACTGCACTCAATGATGAAGCTTTTCTTCGAGGAAATTCTGTATATTTTCCCAGAAGAGTGATTCCTATGCTTCCTGAAAAGCTATCTAATGATTTATGCTCTTTAAATCCCAATGTGGACAGATTATGTATGGTTTGTGATATGAGTATCGATAATAATGGAAATATCGATAATTATAATTTTTCACCCGCTGTTATAAATTCTAAGCAAAGACTTACTTATACATTCGTAAATGAGATCATTTTTCTAAAAGAAAAGAAAGTTGATCCAATTTTAGAAAATCATCTAATGGTTCTTAAAAAAGTTTATCAAGTTTTTTTACGAAAAAGAAAAGAGCGTCATGCAATTGATTTTGAAACAAATGAGTCATTAATACATTTTAATGAGAATGGAAAAATTGAAAAAATTTCTACATTGCAACGAAATGAGGCACATAAGCTTATTGAAGAAGCGATGCTGGCAGCAAATGTTTGTGCAGCAGATTTTTTACTAGAAAGTAAGTTTGGTATGTTCAGGAATCATGAAAAACCTAAAGAGGAAAAGTTAGAAATTTTAAAATCTGTTTTATCTGACTTTAAGGTTTATTTTGATGGTGGTTCAGATCCAAAAAGCCAAAATTATGTTGAACTTATCGATAAGCTTAAAAATCATGAAGCCAGACATATACTTCAAACAATGATTTTGCGCTCTATGCAACAAGCAAATTATGGTTCAGAAAACAAAGGGCATTTTGGATTATCTTATGGTAAATACACCCACTTTACCTCACCCATAAGGCGGTATCCAGATTTAATAGTTCATCGACTTATAAAACAACGCTTAAAAAATGATAAAAAATCTATCGAGCAAAAACACTTAAATGATATTGCGCTGCATTGTTCCTCAACTGAAAGAAGGGCAGATGAAGCAACCAGAGATGTTGAGTCTTGGTTGAAATGTTTTTATATGAAAGATCGTATAGGTGAGGTTTTTGATGTAATAGTGTCAAGCGTAACTAATTTTGGCTTATTTGTTGAAATTCAAGAAATGTATATAGAAGGATTAGTGCATATCACTGAACTTGGCAATGATTATTTTATCTTTAAAAAAGAGTTACAGATGTTGGAGGGTGAAAAAAGTAAAAATAAATTTAAATTGGGAGATAAGTTAACGGTTAAGCTAATTCGTGTTGACTTAGATTTAGGAAAAATTGATTTTTCTTTAATAAAGAAGCGCTAAATGAAAAATAACTATATTTATGGAATTCATACTGTTTTAGAATCATTAAAATCTTCAAAAAGCTTTGAAAAAGTACTTATTTGTATTGAAAATAACGATAAAATCCAACAAATTGAAAAAGAAGCAATAAAAAATAATATTGCTATAGAGAAGATAAAAAAAAGTGAATTAGATACTATTTTGGGAACCTCAAAACATCAGGGTGTTGCCGCATTAAGATCTTCTAATTATGATTTTAAAACGATTGATTTTGATAGTTTTTTTACTGATAAGAAGAACTCTTTGGTTTTAATTCTAGATGAGGTCAAAGATCCGCATAACCTTGGTGCTTGCTTTAGGGTCGCAAGTGCATTTAATGTTGATGCAATTATTTGTCCAAAAGATAATTCGGCTTCTATCACTCCTGCTGTTGAGAAAGTTGCTTCTGGGGGGACAAATCATGTTGCTTTTTTTCCTGTTACAAATTTATCAAGAGCGATTGAATTTTTAAAAGAAAATCAGTTCTTTGTATATGGTGCTGACGGTTATTCAGATTATTCTCTTTATGAAGAAAAATTTTCTGGTAATGTTGCGCTCGTGATGGGATCCGAAGGTCAAGGTATGAGGCGATTAACTAAGGAAAAGTGCGATGTCTTGTTTAAAATTCCTATCAGTAAAAAAATGGAAAGTTTAAATGTTAGTGTTGCTGCTGGAATATGTATAGCTGAGATCAGAAGACAATTAGGAAATTTTTAAATCTTTTTTATAATTTTCTCTTATTTGATTGAGTAATTTTGGTCTTTTATTTAGTTCTTGACCAAACGATGGAATTATTTTTTTAATTTTTTCATCCCATTGTTTATTTTTGAAAGATGTTTGAATAATATCAAGCATAGAGCTTACTGATACTGATGCTCCAGGCGAAGCCCCAAGCAAAGCCGCTAAGTTTTTTTTATGATTGTAGATAATTCTAGTTCCAAATTCCAATGTTCCAGAAATTTTATTATAGGGTTTAATAATTTGAACCCTTTGGCCAGCGGTCATTAATTTCCAATCAGAATTTTGGGCATTTGGAAAAAATTTTTTTAATTGCCTCATTCTTTGCTCATTAGAAGATGCAGCTTGTGAAATAAGATATTTAAGAAGTTTGATATTTTTAAAAAAGACGGATGTAATTTCTTTTATATTATTTAGTTTTACAGACTTAAATAAATCAAGAACTGAACCATGTTTGAGAAATTTTGTTGTAAATCCGGCAAACGGACCAAATAATAAATATTCCTTTCCATTAATTTTCCTAATATCTAAATGTGGAACTGACATAGGAGGAGCATTAGTTTCTGCCTGAGAGTAAACTTTTCCTTTATGCATTTTAATAATTTTTTTATTTTCAGTAATTAGCCATTTTCCACTAACAGGAAAGCCTGCATATCCTCTTGCTTCTTTAATATTCATCTTTTGTAAAATGCGAATAGCATTTCCACCCGCACCGATAAATAAAAATTTTGCATTGTATTGAATTCCATTATGAATAAAAGAAAACATTTCTTTATTTTTTTGTATGTTAATTACTTCAGCATTAATGTGAAGTGTAAAACTTTTTTGTTTTTGAAGATGCGCTATAAGAAGTCTTGTTAATTCCCCAAAATTTACATCTGTTCCGTCTGTATAATTAGTTAATGCTATGGATTGATTTAGCGACCTGTTTTCTATTAACAAAGGAAAAAGTTTTTTAATTTGATCTGGTTTATCGTAATATTCTAATCCTTTAAATAAAGGTTGTTTTTTTAAAAGGTTAAATCTTTTTTTAAGGAACTGTTTGTCTTTATCATTCCAAACAAAACTTGCATGGGACGATTTACTGATGAATTTTTTTGGATCAAAATGTTTATCTTTTTTTGCAAGATAGCCCCAGAATTGTAACGAAGTTTCAAACATTTCATTAATCTGAATAGCTTTATCTATATTAATATTCCCTTTTTTATCTTGAGGTGTGTAGTTAAGCTCGCAATATCCTGCGTGGCCTGTTCCTGCATTATTAAGTGCATCAGAGCTTTCATTTCCACAACCAGGAAGCTTTTCAAATAAATGAATTCTTATTGTAGGATCAATTTCATTGATGAGGGCTGCTAGAGTGGCACTCATAATTCCCCCTCCGATTAGGCAGACATCAATTTCTGTTGTATTTTTTATTTGCATAACCTTATTATAAATTGAAGTTAACAAGTACTAAAATTTTGAGTTTATTTATTACAATTAATTATATTTACGCACAAATTCACGTAAAAAAAGCCACATAAGATTTTGTGGCTTTTTGAATTTGGCTCCCCAACCTGGGCTCGAACCAGGGACACACGGATTAACAGTCCGTTGCT
>JAYNJX010000005.1:0-42918 GCA_038110565.1 Nitrosomonadales bacterium
TGCTGAATAGTTACTCAGGTTGGGCTGCAGCAGGCATAGGATTTACCTTAAATAATTCGGTACTGATAATCGCTGGAGCTTGTGTGGGTTCTTCAGGTGCAATTTTATCTTACATTATGTGTAAGGCAATGAACCGATCAATTATCTCTGTTCTCTTAGGGGGTTTCGGGGCAGAAGCAAATGTAGCCGATACGCAATTAGGCGATAAAACTTATAAATCCGGTTCGGCTGATGATGTCGCATTTTTAATGAGTAATTCAGCTTCAATCATTATTGTACCTGGATACGGTTTAGCGGTCGCTAGAGCGCAACATGCACTGCATGAATTAGTAACTAAATTAACCGCAAAAGGGATTCAGGTTCGTTATGCTATTCATCCCGTAGCCGGACGTATGCCTGGACACATGAATGTGTTGCTTGCTGAAGCGGATGTACCTTACGAAGCTGTTGAGGAAATGGAAGAGATTAATAGTGAGTTTAGCCAAACTGATCTCGTTTATGTTGTCGGTGCAAATGATGTCGTAAACCCAGCTGCAAAAACTCCCGGAAGCCCAATATTTGGGATGCCAATTCTAGAAGCATTTAAAGCTAAAACAATTGTCATTAATAAACGATCCATGGCAAGCGGTTATGCCGGGATTGATAATGAACTTTTCTATGATGATAAGACCATGATGTTATTTGGTGACGCTAAAGAAGTGCTTGAAGATTTAATAAAAAAAGTTGAATAAATCGGAAAATATTTGTTTAAATTTTTTGTTGAAAATTAACGCAAATTAAATGGCGTCCCCAAGGGGATTCGAACCCCTGTTGCCGCCGTGAAAGGGCAGTGTCCTAGGCCTCTAGACGATGGGGACATCTAAAGAATTCGCTATTCTACTATAAACTTCAATGTTATTGAATATAAATTTAGCAATATTTTCTCACCAATTACGAATGTTTCATAAATTTGTAAAATTGTAGAATTACTATAGTAGAATCTGAACAACTATAAGAAAGACTATCCAAAGTTTTGAAAAGAATATTTACTAAAACCATTATTTTTATCTTAATTTTTATCTGGCTATCAATCAATTATAAGATTCTAAGCACGATTTATTGTAATTATTTTTGTGATGCAAAGGTTAAGGTTGAAGAGGGTGAAATTGATATTGATTCCATGACACCTGAGGAACAAGAGGCGGCCTTTAAGAAATTACAAGAACAGCGTGCAAAAGAAATTAGTGGTGAAGTCTCATCGCCCAAAGAGACAGAGATAGACATTGACTCCTTGACGCCTGAGGAACAAGAAGCAGCATTTAAAAAATTACAAGAACAGCGTCAAAAAGAGTTTGGTAATTAATTTAAGCTAAAATTCTCCTCGAACCCCAAATAATATTGACCTTCCACCTAATGGAATTTTATCTTTCATTAGCGATGCATGGTCTCTAATTTCCTCATTTAATAAGTTATACCCTTTTGCAAAGATCTCTAAGTTGTATTGTATTGGTAGTTTATAAGATCCATATGCCGTAAGATTATTATAACTATCTGATTTTAGCTCGTTTGCTTCAGTGTTTTCTTGGGCAAACGCATGTAACAAATCAATACGTGCATTAAATCGGTTATATTGATAATCAATTCCACTACCAATTCTGAAGGGTGAGATTCTGGGTAAGTCACTGCCATTATCTTGTGTTGCGCGAACATAGTCACCCCGAACAAGAAAGCTATATTGGTCATTGATTGTAAATTGTCCATCAAACTCAAGACCTTTAAAGGTTGCGCCAACTTGTCTGAAGGTATAAACATCTAAACCTTCAACGTCGCCAACCGCATGCTCAAAGTAGCGAGTATCTCCAGACTTAAACATGCCAACATAATTATTAAATTTGGTGTAGTAGGGACCAATATTAAAAGCATGTCTGTTATTTTTCCAGCGCAACTGCAAATCAATGGTATTTGATTTTTCTGTATCAAGATTCAAACTTCCTTTTTGAACCGTTTCCGTTGCGTGATGATGACCGTATGGAAACAATTCAAAGTATGCAGGCGCTCTTTCGTTATGACTTAAATTTGAAGCGAGGGACCATGATGAATTTATCTTATAGATACCACCAAGAGAGAAATTATTTGTTTGAAAAATTTTCTGGGTTTGATGAAGCGAGAAATTATCAACAGTTCCAACATCTGCACATGTTTGGCCAGTAAAGTCTGCTGTACAGCCTGCATCTCCAGTAAATGATCCGGACGTTACCTCATGTTGACCTCGACGGAAACCAAATGTTAGCTTGTGTTCGGTAATCGGTAACTCTTCGTAAATATAAGCTTCTCGATTAAAGGTATGAGCGCCTGGGAAGAGAGAGTCACCAGTGGGTTGCCTGAAGTTTGTATTTGCAATCTGCAATCCCACAACACCACTCATGCCTATAATTTGATGGTGTCCAAGTTCTAAGGTTGTATCCAAACCTTTATTTAGAAATTGAGAACCAGTTTGACCGTTAGATTCAATTTCCTTATGAGCATAATCGGTATAAGCTGCTTTCAATTTAAAATGATTGAAGAATCCATCGAGATCATGGAGTTCTGTATGCCAATCCCAGCGACTCACATTAAGGTCGAATTGACCACCAAGTTCGAGCGGATTACCTAATTTACTATTATGATCTGAGTATGAAAAGCCTGTGTATCCTTTGTCAAGAAAGTAAGAGAATCCTATGGCACCCCCCTCGGTATCTTGACCGGAATTAGTAAGCTTATTTTTACCATAGGCAGAGCGGCTTACATCGCTATCAGATCGTGCCAGCCTTTTTGAAACTGCATAGCCAGGTATTTCAAGATTTCCTGTTGTTTTTGTGTAGGCATCAACATGGATGGCAAATTGTTCATTACCTACATCCATAACAACCGCGGAGCTCCGCTCACTGTTATAACCCCCAACCCTGGTTTCTGCACGTCCATAAACACCATTAACAGCTTCTTTAGGCAGACGATGATCAATGGCATTCACAACCCCTCCAACGGCACCACCTCCGTAAATAAGTGTTGCTGGCCCTCGAATCACGTCAATTTGTTCAATAATTAAAGGATCAATGGGCACTGCGTGGTCTGCACTGAACCCAGAAACATCTAAAAAATTAATGCCATTTTGAAGAATACGAATACGATCACTATCCAATCCTCTTATAACTGGCCTTGCTACAGACGGACCCCAGTTGCTGAAGGAAATACCAGGGGTATTAGATAAGGTTTCAGCAAGATTAATACCCCGTTGAATATTGAGCTCTTTACCGGACAAAATACTAATAGGCATGACAAACTCATCTGACGAGACACCCATAGGGTTTGCTGTTACCGGTGTGGTGGGTAGTTCTATTTTTTCATCGGCGTATGTACAAAAGTTAAAACAAAACAACAATAATAGTCGTAAAAATAATTTAATTGGAATCTCCTAAGTTAATTAAAAATTTAATTTAAGAGAATTGTGGCGGGCCTCTTGCAGATAATAGATTTAGCGTTTTTGTATAATCAAATGACTTGCCTAATTGAATAATATTATTTTGAGCATCAGGCAGTTGATTTGTTTGGATATCACATAGAGTAAATTGATTAAGATGTTTAAATTTTACACAGTCTTCGCACCCTTTGTTAAGATCGTTATTGTTTGACTGAGACTGTTGGATATGTGTTGAAAAGTGATTGTAATCATGTCCAATGGCTTGCAATTGGATGAATATCAAAGTTATAAAAGTAAATATTAGAATGATTTTACGTTTCATAAGCGTAAATTCTAGCCAGTGTTGATAATGTAGTCAACGATTGATAATGAAAGGTATACTCAAGGGAGTGTTTAGTGTTTAAAAGTTTATATGTGCTACTATTTTTTTTCACATCAATTTCTGCCATTGCAGAGCTATCAAATGAGGAGTTAGTCAAAGACGCATTAGATGGAAGTCCTATTAGTCTATGTAAACTATCCAGTAATCAGCCTATATATGCTTTACATAGTTATTTTCTTGGCAGTAATCAATGTCAGCAGAAGGTTTTTAGGATAACGGGAAAAATATTTGATAATAGCAACCAAATCTTTAAAGAAACAAACTTTGAAGATCAAGATTATCTAAAAGATTTAAAAAGAATCAAAAATGAAGCTGCTAATAATTCTGAAAAGCAATACTTATTATGGTATTTATATGCAAATGGCTATGAAGTCTCTAAATTAAATGCATTTACCTGGCTAAAAGTTGCCGCAGAAAATAAAAATATCCATGCGCTTCGCGTATTGGGTGGCTTATATTATTTTGGCTATATTGTCCCTCAGGATCACAAGAGGGCTGTAGGTATTTTTAAACAATTAATAGACTTGGATTCAGATTATAAGACCTATTTACCCATTTTTAATATTAATATTTAACTTAATATTATTAATATAAATATATGATTTAAATGATAAAATTTAAATTTTTTAATTCATTTCAAGGATTAAACCTGGATCCTTCGGTAGATGCCTATTTACAGGAAAATGCTTGCTGGAATCTATCATTTTTACAACAGTTAGAGTTAAGTGGCTCGATTGGAGAAGGAACGGGTTGGCATTCTTTGCCCCTTTTGGTGGAAAAAGATGGCAATAATATAGGGATCGTACCGATATTTATAAAATCGCATTCCTATGGGGAGTATGTGTTTGATTGGTCTTGGGCGGAGGCTTTTGAGCGCTATGGATTTAAGTATTATCCAAAATTACTCATCGGCTTGCCATTTACACCCGTTCCGGCCAATAAATTTTTTAATTTAACTCCTGAAATATTAGTTCAACTTATTGATTTTATTGAGGATTTTTCTTTAAAAAACAAGATCTCTTCTATCCACTACCTATTTGAGAGCGCTGAACACGAAGGGCGGTATTTCTCATCGGAGAAATGGGCTCAACGTAAAACATTAAATTATCTTTGGGAAAATAGGCAATACACCACATTTGATGATTTTTTGAATACCTTGACCCATGAAAAAAGGAAAAAAATAAAGCAAGATCAAAAGAAAGTGCAGCAAAGTGGCGTGACTTTTCAGACATTTGATCAAAATATCAGCGACGATTTACTTGAATTTGCATACCACTGTTACGAAAATACCTATCGTCTTCATAATTCAAGTCCCTATATAAAAAAAGCATTTTTTATGCAGTTTTATAAAGAAAATATGACGAAATCTGTTTTCTTTATTGCTTATCTAGATGCTAAACCGATTGCTTGCTCTATTTGTCTCCGTGATCAGCATTCTTTGTATGGTCGACACTGGGGTGCTGTTCATTATGTTCCATCCCTTCATTTCGATTTAAGTTATTATTTAGGCATTAACTATGCTGTTGAGCATAATTACAAATATTTTTATGCGGGTGTTCAGGGTGAACATAAACTCGCACGCGGGTTTAAACCAATTCTGTCAAACTCTTATCATTTCATAGCAAACCCTGAGTTCAGAAAAGCCATATTTGATTTTGTTGACAAAGATAAAAGAAATCACGAATTATATTTTGATGAATTAAATGAAAGAAAACCTTACAAAAACTAAGATTAAAAATTATATTTGGAAGCTTTTAGAAGAGGGTCTTACGCTTAAGGATTCTCCGCTTAAAACCCCAGTCTTTTCTAATATAGAAAATAATAAACCGAGTGCAAAAATTGTTGTGTTAAGAGCGATTGATCGAAAAAAAAGAACCTTAACTTTTCATACAGACTACCGATCACCTAAAGTAAAAGCTTTAAAAAAGAATGCAAATGCCGTGCTCGTTTTTTATCACAAAGACGAAAAGGTTCAGTTAAAAATAACCGTTAAAACAAAAATTCATTTTGATGACAAGATTGCTGCAGCGGCATGGAAAAATACAGCGCACTACAGTCGCAAATGTTATTTGATAGAGAGCCCACCTAGTGCCGTTATTAAAAGCCCGGGGACAACTCTACCAATTAATTTTGAAGAAAATAGTTATACGCTGGAACAAAGTGAGTTGGGTTATAAAAATTTTGCGGTGGTGGAATGTTTTATTGACAGCATTGATTGGTTATATTTGGCATCAACTGGGCATAAAAGAGCAATTTTTTCTTATTATGAATCAGAAGAATTTAACTGGTTAGTGCCTTAATTTAGTGTTTAAAAAAATAATTTAAAGCGTAAGTGGCAACCGCTATTCCAAGAGACGTAATCAACATCGTTAAATAAAAATTGATTCCCTGTTTTAATAACCAAGAGAATAAGAATAAAAAGGGAATAACCGGAAGGATAAATAAAATTGTTTCATGGCTGAGATTGGCAACTTTTTGAATATCCTTACTTTGGATGTAAACAAAGGTATAAGAAATAAAAAGTATTATCGGCATTGCCAGCAAAATTGCAGCCAGTGTCGTGTTTCTTTTGCTGAGCTCTGTAGCGCCTAATATGACTGCGAGTGCGACAATTGTTTTGGTTATAAAAAACATATCATCTTGAGCCTAAATTCATAAAATAATTCAAAAAATATCTCGTCCGGATTAATGGCTGTCTATTTCAGATGCAAGGGCGATATCTTTCTGGGTAACTTCTCCAGCATCATGCGTTGAAAGAGTAATTGAGACTTTACTGTATTGAATAAAAATATCAGGGTGATGATTAGCTTTTTCAGCTAATGAAGCCACAAGGTTTACAAAATTAATTGCCTTAACAAAATTATCAAACTGGTAAGTTTTTCGAATTTGATTGTTTTCAAAAATCCAATCTTTTAAATTAGTATCAATCTGTTCTTGGATATTCATTTTAAGTATAAATAAGTTTAAAACCCGCAATAATTAGCACCATAGCTAAAGCCTTTCTAATGCCTGTGACAGAATAATATTTTATACCCAAAAAGGTACCAATACATGCACCAATCATCGTTGCGATTAAATATAAAGGAAGCTGAGTTGGAATATATTGTACAGAGCTGTAATTACCTAGTAAGCCAAAAAAAGAGTTAATCAAAATAAATACTGCACATATTCCCGATGTCTTTTTAGTGTCACTCCAATTTAGAAAAAGCAAAAGAGGGGATAGGAATATTCCGCCGCCAGTCCCAGTGAGGCCAGCCAAAAAACCAATTCCACAGCCTGATAAGATTGGCCATAGCAAAAAAGGCTTTTTGGTTTTTACGACGTTAAAATTTTTCTTCCAAATTAAATTAATCGCAGAGCAAATTAAAATAATTCCCACAATAGTTTTGTAAATATGGCTAGAAATATTTATATAGCCTCCAATAAAAGAAAAAATGATTGCTCCTAACGCGATTGGAGTGAGCACTTTTAAGTCAAAAAAACCATGCTTAATAAAACGCCAGCTGGTAAAAGATGATACAAAAATATTCAGCATTAATGCCGTGGGTTTAATAACAGTTGTTGGAACACTGAACAAAGCCATAATAGCAATATAAATGGATGCACCGGCATGACCCACTGAGGTATAGAGAATTGCACCCAGAAATAAACAGATGCTAATGAGGAGATCAATTAACTCTATAGGCATGACTATCGGAGGCTATGGTATTCAAGATCGGCAAGATCAATGACTTCAAGACAACTTTCATTAGTAGATTCAAGAACCACAGGGGGTGCCATCCCTGCATCAGCTGCCTCAAGCCATCGATTGGCACATAAGCACCAACGATCTCCTGGTTTTAATCCTGGGAAATTAAACTCTGGGCGCGGGGTGGATAGATCGTTCCCCATACTCTTTGAAAATTCAAGAAAGTCTTTTGTAACCTGAGCACAAACTGTATGACTTCCTTGGTCAGTATCACATGATTCACACGAACCGCTTCGAAAGTACCCTGTCTTAGGATTGAGACTACATACTTGCAAGACAGTGCCTTTTACATTTTTTTGAGTCATTGTTTTAGATTAAACAGGATAAAAGTTTTATTCAATTTATTGACCAATCAAAGTCTAATATAAAAAAACCAGCTAGAACTAAAAAAAATATTTTAAATTTATTTATAGTTTTAACTAGTTTTTTATCTGCTAATTTTTTAATAAGAAATAAAAAAATATGCTGCTTTATTGGACCTATTTTTGAAAATTGACAATAATAGGTTAAAAATATATTTAGATTTTTATCCCCAAAATTTTTTAAGTCGTCTTTATATTTAAATATTCTTTTGAAAGCTCTTATTCTCGTATTAAACCAAAGAGGCCATGGATAAAAATTAATTTTAGCGATATCGATTAAATAAATTTTTTTATTAAGAACTAGATTACCCAAATGCATAGCCTTAAAATATATGCCTTCATTATGTAATGTTGAGGTAAATTTTGCTAAATATTTAATTTCAGCAACGGTTAAATCTCTTTCTTTACAAATTTCTCGAATCGTTTTTCCATCCAGTTTATTATAAATAACCCCAGACATTCTTTTATTAAATTCAAAAATTAGATGGTGAGTCACTTTAATAGAATGAACCCCAAGTTTTTTTAATTTAAGTGAATTTTTAATTAATCGCTCAGAATAGGGATTGATAAAACCTGAGGAAATCGTTCCTCTAGTAAAAAAAAGTTTAATAATTTGCTTGTTTTTTAAAAATACTTTCTCAGATAACTGTATCGAGTTTTTTGTTAATTTATCAAAATCAATTACATTTTTTAAAATAACAGTCTTCATATTTTTAAGATTTAAAACATTTTTCTGGAAATTTTTTTATATTCTCTATAAAAAATTATACTCTTTCTTTTAGGATTGATTAGAAACTCTTAAAACAGGTAAGTGGTGGAGGTAAGCGGGATCGAACCGCCGACCCCTTGCATGCCATGCAAGTGCTCTCCCAGCTGAGCTATACCCCCATCATTTAAACGATACTTTTATTGCTTGGAAACACATCTAAATCTACCTTAGGTGTAGGCTTCCAACCTTTTTTTCTGTGTTCCGCAGTAACATTTGTAAAAATACCCCCACGTACATAGAATTTAGCAGTTAATTTCATGTATTTTGGCTTTGTTACCTTGACTAGATCATCTAATATTTGATTAGTCACAGCCTCATGAAAGCAACCTTCATCCCTAAAAGACCACATATATAATTTTAGACTTTTCAGTTCCACGCAATGCCTATCGGGGATATAATCTAGGTATAAAGTTGCAAAATCAGGCTGTCCTGTTTTTGGACATAAACAAGTAAATTCTGGAATTTCCATATGTATGTGAAAGTCTCTTTTTACATTAGGATTAGGGAATATTTCTAATTTTTTAGTTGGTTGCGCAGTTGGCTTGTTGCCTAATTGTGTTAACTTCTTCATTAGTATTTTTTTACTTCGTTTTAAAGAGTGAAATTATACATTTTTGAATTATAGAGTGATAGAAATTAATTGAAATTAAGACAAATTAAACTAGCCGGCTTTAAAACTTTTGTAGATCCTACCAATATCGCAATTAATGGTCAGCTTGCTGGAATTGTAGGTCCTAACGGTTGTGGTAAATCAAATATTATGGAATCGGTAAAATGGGTTCTCGGTTCAGCTTCTGCAAAAGAGCTCAGAGGGGAGTCTATGGAGTCAGTTATCTTTAATGGTACAGATACTCGCCCCGCTATTTCAAGAGCAAGTGTTGAACTTATTTTTGATAATTCAGAAAATAAAGCCCCTAATGAATGGGCTCAGTATCAAGAAATATCAGTTCGTCGCGTTATTGAAAAAGATAAGGGTTCTAATTATTACATCAACAATATGAATGTTCGCCGTAAAGATGTCGCTGATTTATTTTACGGAACAGGACTTGGTAGTCACGGCTATGCCATTATAGGACAAAATACAATATCTCAATTAGTGGAAGCAAGACCTGAAGAACTTAAAAACTTCTTAGAAGAAGCTGCTGGTATTAGTAAATATAAAGAGAGAAGAAAAGAGACAGAATATAGGCTCAGAGATACCAGAGAAAATTTAAAAAGGGTTCAGGATTTAGAAAAAGAAATTGCCAATACTATTTTAAAATTAGAAGCTCAAGCTGAAGCTGCAAGAAAATACAAAACATTATCTGAGGATCTAAAACATAATGAAGCAGTGCTTGCGTTAGCAAAAAAATTCAAAGCAAATGAAATTTGGCAGTTCTCACAAGAAAGTTTAAAAAAAATAGAAATCGAAGTAGAGCAAAAAAAAGCAGAGCTTACTAAAGCTGAAATTGATGCAGAAAACACTCGAAGTAACTTTCAAGAACAAGCAGAGGGCATTAATATTTTTCAAGCGGCATTTTATGAAGCAAGTTCTAAAGTGTCATCTGTAGAGACTCAGATTGAAAGCAATCAAAATGAAAAAGAAAGACTGCATAATTTAATTAGCAGTGGTAAAAAAAGGCTTGAAGAGATTGATGAGGAAAGTAAAAAAATAGACTTATTAGTTGTTCAGTTTGAAGAGGAGCTCAAATTGAAAAATGAGGCCATTGAGAATTATGATAAAACCTATCTGACAGCATTAAATCAATTTAAGAATGATCAAACGAGCTTTAATCAATCATTAGAAAAATTCAATGACAATAGAAATAAGCTGCAAGAAAGTCGCGAGCAATTAAATTTAGATAAAAATACTTTAAATTTTATAGATACCAAACTTCAAGATTTTGAAAATAGATTACAAAAATTAAAAGAGGTTTTAAATAACCTTAAAACTGAATTTGATGCCTTACCCAGTGAAGACGATTCAGACTTGACCGCACTGGATAGCAAAATTGATCATTTAAATGAAAGTATTTTTAGTTCTGATGCAGAGTTAGATTCTTTGCAAGAAAAATTAGACTTCCAAAATGAAGAAAAAATGAGTCAACAATCAAAACTAAGTGAAATACAAGCAGAAATTAGATCAATTAATAATATCCTTGAATCGGAAACAAAAAAAACAACCTTGTCATCGTGGCTAAAAGGCAATCAGATTGAAGAATCAAATAATCTAAAAAATTTAGTTTCTATAGATAAAAGATGGTCTAAAGCTTTAGATACAGCAATGAGTTTTAATAACAATTGTTTTTATGTTGATGGAGGCATATCGTATTCCAGCACGCCACCGATTGATCTAACCGTGTTAAAAAACAGCAAAAATAATATCGAGTTTAAATCTAAAAAAAATCTACAAGCTATTACTGATTTATTAAAAGTGAAAAATGATTCAGCAAAAGCAGCAATAGCAGAAATGCTCTATGGCGTTTACGTTCTAGAAAATAAATCTCAACTTGATGATGCAAGAAATAATCTAGTTGCCGGTGAAGTTATTATAGATGAAAGTGGAAATTTGTTTGGCTTGAATTATGAGTATCTATCAGGTGAAGTTGAAACAAAAAAAGATACTTTCGAAACAAAAAATATCTTAAAGGATTTATCTGAACAAGAAAAATCTATACAAGATAACTTAGATAAATTAAATCAACAAATCCAAGAAACGCTTGAGAATACGAAGAATGTAAAAAATAATTTATCTGATTTGCAAGACGAAAAACAAGAATTAGTAATAGAAAAACAAAATATTGAAATTTCTAAAGCTTCTAGTAAACAGAAATTTTCTTCTTTGCATTCTAGAATTGAAGAAATTAATTCTGAAATTAAAAACCTTGAAACGAATAAAGCAGATATTCTTAAAGAGCGCGATGGAAAGAAAAACTCAGTTAGTGTACTAGAACAAGAATCAGAAAAGCTTTCAATTAATTTAGATATTACTGAGCAGGAAAAAAACTCAGCAGAGGAAATTTTAAGTAATTCAAAAAAAATATTCGAAGATTCAGAAAAACAAAAAAGAGAAATTGAATATGAAATTTCTTTATTGAATTCAAAAATAACTGATTTAAATGAGCGAAAGACTCTATTATCCAATGAGTATAACAATCTAATTGAGTCAACTCAGAACCATAATTTAGAATCGTTTGATGAAAAATTAAATGATTTAAAAAATTCATTACAAAATTTTATTGCTGTAAAAGAAAAAGCTGAGTTAGAACTCAGAGTGAAGAGGGATGAGTTATCTGTTATTGAAAATCAGGTCCGTGAAAAAGAACAACATAGAATGAGTCTGCAGCAATCAATCACACCTATTGTTGATAATCTTCAAAATGCTCGTCTAGATGAACAGCAAAAGAAAATTGAATTTGAATACACTACACGTGAATTCAATAATTTTGGTATTCATGAAGCTAACCTAACTGAGGAAGTTGAAAAAGTTAATGATTTAAATGCTTTAATCGATAGTATTGATAAACTAAAGGCAAGAATTGAACGTATTGGCCCTATCAATATGGCAGCAGTCTCTGAGCTCGAAACTGAAAAAGAAAGACAGACTTATATTAGCGAACAAGTCAAAGATTTATCAGAGGCAAGTGCAACTCTAGAGAGTGCTATAGGTAAGATTGATCGTGAAACTAGAGAAAAACTGAACGAAACCTATAAGGCGGTTAATGAGAATTTAAATAGTTACTTTAGAAAGCTTTTTGGAGGCGGTAAAGCAGCGCTTGAGTTACTTGGTAATGAAATTTTAGATACAGGGTTACAAATAATTGCTCAGCCTCCAGGCAAGAAAAATAGCACTATTCATTTATTATCAGGTGGCGAAAAAGCTCTAACTGCAATTGCGCTGGTGTTTGCTTTGTTTAGATTAAATCCTGCCCCATTCTGTTTACTTGACGAAGTGGATGCCCCCCTCGATGACTCAAATACAGAGCGTTTCTGTTCATTAGTTAAAGAGATGTCTGACCAAACGCAATTTTTATTTGTGTCTCATAATAAAATTACTATGGAAATTTCTGATCAGCTGATTGGGGTTACTATGCAAGAATCTGGAGTATCAAGAATAGTTGAAGTTGATCTTAATGATGCAAGAGAAATGCAAACTGCTTAGATGACCGATATTCAAATTAGCTTATTACTTCTTGGGTTATTAATCATACTGTGTATGATAATTTATAATTGGATTCAGTTAAAAAGAACTAGAGAAAAGCAGAAAAAAGCTGAAGAATATTTTAGAAAAAAAGATCCTTTATTCGAAGAAAGTGTTTTTCAAGATAAATTAGAAGATTTTATTCCGCATGATTCAAATCAAAGCACATCGATTGAATTTTTAAGAAAAAATCTTCCTGAAGACATTAAAACTGAACTTGAAGCTGTTGTTACTTTTAGTTCTAAGAAATCATATACGGCTGATATTCTTATTAATGAGCAGATTATTGAGAATCTGAAAAATTTAAAAATTAATATCTATCTCAGAAAAGAAAATGAAATATGGTCTACGGGTGACGCCTTACATGATGGGTTTATCTTTGATCAAATTATTATCTCACTCGCACTAATCTCCAGAAATTATGAAATTACGGAAGAAAAAAAAGATTCTTTTTTAAGTTATATTCGCCTTATTAAAGAGAAGTTAGGAGTAGGCGAGATCTGGTTAGCGAATGAAAATATTTTGGAAGAAGCTTCGCGTTTAAGTGTTTTAAAAAAAACAATTGATAAACAAATTTCAATCAAAGTTCAACCCAAAACTGATAGTTCATTTCACATTGGGGCTTTTGTTAATTTTTTTAGTAAATCTAATATTAGACTTTATAAAGAATTTCATTGGTTTTTTGATCCTAAGGTTGATGGAAAGAAAATGTTTAGAGTAACATCCCTTAATCGATCACCCTTGCATGTTGAAACGGACGCATTTGTTCAGGGAATAATTTTTATGATGGATATTCCAAATACACCAAGCCCTAGTGAGGCGTTTAATTATCTAGTCGATGTTATTAATGAGTTTTGTTTAAAATTAAATGCTGTAATGGTTGATGCAAGCAATAAGCAAATCGATTCAGTTCATATTGAAGTAATTCGTAAACATATTCAGAAAATTGAATATGAAATGAATAAGATAGGAATTGTTCCAGGCGAAAATCAAAGCCTAAAATACTTCTCATAAATTATGCCTATTGATGAAATAAAAAATAAGCTAGATGATTTAAAAAGAACAATAGCAAAACATGATCATTCTTATTATGTTTTAGACGACCCATCGATATCAGATTTTGAATATGACTCTCTGATCAATGAGGTAAAAAAAATTGAAGAAGATTATCCAGAACTAATTACCCCAGACTCTCCAACTCAAAGAGTTGGTGGTACACCTTTGTCTGAGTTTGAGCAAATTGAACATCCTTTTCCAATGCTTTCATTGAATAATGTATTTGGCTTAGAGGAATTAACGACTTTCTATGAAAGATGTGAAGATACTTTAGACCAGAAAAAAATAGAATTTAATGCTGAATTGAAGTTTGATGGATTAGCAATTTCTATTTTTTATAAAAAAGGAGTTATGGATTATGCTGCAACCAGGGGAGATGGTTTTATTGGTGAGGACGTAACTCACAATATTAAAACTATAAAGTCTATACCACTCAAGCTTGTAACTAAGGAACCTCCAGAGGAGCTAGAAATTAGAGGTGAAGTTGTTATGGATCATGCAGATTTTTTAAAATTAAATTCAGACCAGGAAAGTTTGGGTAAAAAGAAATTTGCCAACCCCAGAAATGCCGCTGCTGGAAGTTTAAGACAACTTGATCCCAAAATTACAGCAACAAGACCATTAAAGTTTTATGCTCACGGCTTAGGTTTGGTAGATAAAAATATCACCTTCAAAACACAACAAGAAATCTATAGTTTTCTTAATGGGTTAAATATTCCGATATCAAGCTTTTCTAAAACTGTAATAGGTGTTAATGAAATGCAAGACTATTATCAAGAAATTATGCGAAAAAGACAGGACCTGCCTTTTGATATAGACGGGATTGTCTATAAAATTAATTCTATTGCTGCTCAAAGAAATCTTGGTTTTGTATCTAGGGCACCGAGATGGGCTATAGCTTATAAATTTCCTGCTGAAGAAGCTGAGACCGTTGTAAAAGATATCGTTGTTCAAGTTGGAAGAACTGGTGTTATCACCCCTGTCGCAAAATTAGAACCTGTGTATGTTTCTGGAGTAACTGTAACAAATGCTACCTTGCATAATGAAGATGAGCTTCGAAGAAAAGATGTCCATATAGGAGACTTTGTTCACGTCAGAAGAGCAGGGGATGTTGTCCCGGAAATAGTGAGAGTTCTTAAAGACAAAAGAAATAAGGCTTTGGTAAGGAAGTTTGTAATGCCAAAGAATTGCCCAATATGTAATTCTAAGATTATCAGAATTGAGGGTGAAGCAGCTCAAAGATGCACAGGGCAGTACGAGTGCTCAGCACAATTAAAACAAAGTATTACTCATTTTGTTTCAAGAAAAGCGATGAATATTGATGGTTTAGGAGAAAAAATCATCGACCAGTTATATGAGGAAGGCTTAATAAGGTCAATTAATGATATTTATAGCTTGGATTATGACAAGATTGCTAATTTAGAAAGATTTGGTGACAAGTCGGTCGACAATCTCAGAAATTCAATCGAATCTAGCAAAAAAACAACGCTTGCAAAATTTATTTATGCGCTTGGTATCAGAAATGTTGGCGAAGCAACATCAAAAGACTTGGCAAGAACGTTTGGTTCGATAAAAGCTTTACTAGAAGCGACTGCTGATGATTATGAAACTATAAATGATATTGGGCCAGTTGTCGCAGAGTCATTATTTACATTCTTTTCAGATGTGCATAATCAAGAAATTGTTAAAGATCTCATCGCAAAGGGAATACGTTGGGATGATATTAAAGTTAAGCAAAAATCTGAACAAAAACTTTTAGATTTGACTTTTGTCATAACAGGAACCTTAGAAACGTTATCCAGAGATGATGCTAAGACGTTAATTGAGGATTTTGGGGGCAAAGTTAGTGGAAGTGTATCTAAAAAAACTTCTTTTCTGCTTGCTGGAGATAGCCCAGGATCTAAATATCAAAAAGCTGAAGAGCTTGGTGTCAAAATAATTAATGAAAAAGACTTAATGAGGATGATTAATGATTAAACAAATTACTTTAATATATTTATTTAATATATTGTTTTTAAATAATTTATTTGCATATAATTTAGACAATGAATGCGAAAAATTCTTAAATAATGCAGATTTTAATAAGGCTATTGAGGCAGCAGATTCTCTTAAGAAAAACGATGAATTTGGAGGAAGTTTTTGTTTGGGTAAAGTTTTATTTAACTCAAATCAAAGTAGTAAGGCTATATCTGCGTTTATTGAGGCTGAATCAAAAGCAAAACATCCATCCGACCAAATGCTTGCAATGATCTTTCAAGGCCTAGTTCACAAGGAAGCAAAAGAATATGACAAAGCCTATATGATATTTAATAAAGGACTAGAAACTGCTAAATTAGGAAATTCAAAGTTTATACAGTTTGAAAGGCGCTTCTTAAACCAAATCGGAGATATTAATGGTCTAAGAGGAAAACATGACATAGCTTTAGAAAACTACACTGAAGGTTTAAAAAAATCTGCTAACGATGATGAAAGAGCTGAATCATTTGCAAAGCTTGCAGTCAACGCTGCAGATCGCAAAGATTATAGTCAGGCTGTAGAGTTTTCATTAAAAAGTATCTTGGCTTATAAAAAAACAGGTGATTTAGGTCAATTTGCAGAACTTTCATTACTGAATGCTCAATATCACAAGCTTGATAACAATTATGAAAAAGCAAAGGAATCAATTTTTAACCTTGAAAAGTTTTGTATCGATAATGGAGGGGAGTATTATTTAGCCAAGGTTTATTTACTAATGGATACATTATTAGATCCAAAGGATAAAAATGGCATCGACTATAAAGAGAAAGGAAGGGCTTTAGCTTCCAAGCTGGGTGCTTCTGATCTTTTATGATGAGATATAAATATAATTTAACATAATATACATTATACGAAGTAAAGTATGGAAATACTTGTATTTCAACATCATCCCTTAGAGGGTCTCGGTACAATTAAACACTGGCTAGAAAGCCAACAAGCCGCTATCACCTACCATAAGTTCTATAACGAAGGTCGAGCTATCCCTGATATTGATAATTATGATGCGCTGATCATTATGGGCGGACCCATGAGTGTTAATGACGAAGCTCAATATCCATGGATTGTTGATGAAATAAAAACAATTAAAAGGGCAATTAATAATCAGAAAAAGATACTCGGGATATGTCTGGGTGCTCAATTAATCGCAAAATCGCTTGGGGCCTTAGTCGGACCCAATCCCCATAAAGAAATAGGTCTGCACCCTATTTCACCCGTTCATGGCTCCAATAATGATATTTTTATGTTTCCTAATCGATTAAATGTTATTCATTGGCATAGTCAAACCTTTGATATTCCAATGAACGCAAGCCATATTGCACGTAGTGAGGCTTGCAATAATCAAGGTTTTCAGATGGGTAAGAACATTATAGGACTTCAATTTCATTTGGAGCTTGATAAACTAAGTTTAGAATTATTGGTTCAAGAATTTAACAATCAACTAATTAGAGAAAAATATGTTAATGATGAACGTAGTATGTACTCAATTCCAAATGAGGAGTTTGAAATCATGAATAAAAATCTAGTTATTTTATTAAACTATCTATTTAATAAATAACTATAAATTATTGATTTTATGAAAATAAATTTAAATAAAATATTAATACTCGTTTTATTCTTATTTTGTGTCAATATAGGTTTTAGCATGGATCAATATAAAAAACTGGCAGTAATGTATGACGACAGATTTCTGAATCACAATACAGGGTCAGGGCACCCCGAAAATCCCACACGTCTAATTACTGCCATTAATGAGTTAAAAACCAATCCAAACTTCAAGGATGAACTTGTTTGGCCATCATTCTCCCCTGCTTCGAATGCAATTATCAGTCTAGCTCACTCTCCAAGCTATATTAAACTTGTTGAAGATGAGATTTCAGCTCTTTCGGCCCAAGATTTAGCTTATCTGAGTACTGGTGATACCGTTATCTCAAAAGATACCTTGGAAGCCGCTAAATTAGCTGTAGGGGCAGGAATAAAAGCTGCCGATATGATTGTTAAGGGTGAGGTAAATGCTGCATTTGCCATGGTTCGCCCACCAGGACATCACGCAACTCAGTACCGAGGTATGGGGTTTTGTGTTTTTAATAATATTGCCATCTTGGCCAGGTATTTACAGCAACATCATAACTTTAAACGCATCCTAATCGTTGATTTTGATGTACATCATGGTAACGGTACTCAAGATATTTTTTACCGAGATAATTCGGTTTTTTATTTTAGTATTCATCAGCACCCTTTTTACCCAGGTACTGGGCGTCCCTCTGAGACTGGGGCGGATCAAGGTGAGGGTTTTACGCTTAATATTGATTTACCTGCAGGTTCAGGTGATGATGAATTGCTTAAAGGTCTTAACCATCAACTCAAACCAGCAATGGATCAATTTAAACCAGATTTTATTTTAGTATCAGCAGGGTTGGATGCTCATCAGGGTGACGTTTTAGGGGGGTTAAATTATTCCGATGATGGATATAGAAAAGCTGCAGTTTTTCTAAATGATTTGGCAAAGCGCTATAGCAATCAAAAGATTATATATATGCTTGAAGGCGGTTATACCCCAGAAAATATTAAAAATTCCACGACTGCTATTCTTTTGTCAATTATTAATCAAAATTTTTAGATAAATAACTTAAAATTTCTTCCTTGACTTTGGCTCATTCTCATGTCAATTTATATCAGCTATTAATTGTTCTGAAAAAAATAATAGTTTGGTTATTTTTTATAAATATTTATATGAGGAGATATCAATGAAAAATGCTTTTGGAGTTGCTTTAGGAGTTATGGCGTTAATATGGGCTTATTTAGCTTTAACTTACTTATCAGGTTATGTCGTAGTATGGGCTGGTTTTATTGCTTGGGGTGCGTATCACACTGTAAAAGATAAAGAGCCATTAGTGCCTACTATTTCAGCAACCATCTTTGGTTCAGTAATGGCAACAGTTGCATTGGTTATTGCCGCCCTTCTTAATGGCGTGATTGGTAACTTAGCTATTGAAGTGGCAATTGCAGTTGGTATTACAGTATACATTTTGACCGCAGTCAAAGCATTTAGTAACGTGCCTGCGAATGTTTTTGGTTATGCTGCAACAGTTGCATTAGTGCGTGAAGAAGTGCTGAATAGCGTCTCTAGTGGTGCAGTTGGTGATCTTCTTCAAGTCAGTTTATCTCATCCTCTCATTAACGCATCATTATCATTTATTGGAGGAGCGATTTTTGCAAACCTTACTTTGAAATTAGCGGCTAAGCTTGGTTAATTAATAAATAATTATTGTAGTTTAGAAAAAACCACCTACGGGTGGTTTTTTTATTAATTGCTATTTAGCATCATTAATCTTTTTCTAATACCAATAGCGAAACTAATTTAGTAACTATGGGCGCAAGCAGCATAATAGATATAAACACAACCGGCCATCCAAGAAAAAATGCCATTTGCCACTTATGCCAAAATAACTCGATGGATGGTGAATAAATAAAGGAAATCACACCACTAACTACCAACGCGGTGTTAAATGACATGATAAAAGCAAAAACCCATGGTTTATATTGACTGGGTAACTTTTTTAAAACCATAGATATCGTGCTGTGTTTTTTTCTAAATAGTAGTTATAAATTTTTAACTTCTACTAGGCAGTCATGAGAAGTGGGTGAATTACCCATATCACCAAATGCATTTGAACTAACTGAGTTCACTACCCCATTATTCATTTGTCTCCAATAACCTAATGTAGCCACAACCACACCTTTATTAACATCGGTAGTCACTTTTGCGGCTGCTTCAAATGACCCTCGATCATTAAAGACTTTGACTTTCTTGCCTTCGAAAATGTTTCTTTCTTTTGCATCAGCCGGATTGATTAAAACAAATTGTTCTCCTTGGGCTTTTAATTTATTTTCAATATTGGCATAACTAGAATTGATAAATCCATGGCTCTTTGGTGCTAAGATATTCAGAGGATATTTTTTAGCCAATTGAGGGTTAGCTTCCGCAGTCTCTTTGGATGGAACATAATCAGGTAACTCAGGTATATCTTCCCCTGGTTGAAAATCGTTATACATTTGTCTAAATGGCCCAGCCACAAAATTTTTAGCCCCTACAACCCTAAATTCACATTTTCCTGAGGGGGTTGGAAACTTCCCTTCTTTATGTGGTGCTCTATCATCTTTTGTACCTACTTTGAGTCTTGCATAGCCATGTTTTTTGAGATAATTGAGATCAATACCGTCGCAGGCTGGTGCATTCCAATCAATATAATTTTCTAAACATTCAGTATCATTCCATTTGAAATTATCTTCTTCAAAACCTAAACGTTTCGCTAATTGTCTAAAAATTTCATTATTGGGTAAACATTCACCTGGGGAGTCAATACATTTTTCGTTATACGTGAGATATAGATGGCCCCAAGATAAGATAATATCCTCTTGCTCAGCACCCATAGACGCAGGAAGGAGGATATCCGCAAAAGCTGCTGTATCTGAAATAAAGTGTTCTGCAGAAACGAGAAATAAATCTTCTCGCTTTAAACCTTCTAATATTTTTTCTGACTCTGTCGCTTGGGTTACCGGATTCGTGTTCCAACACATCATTGACTTGATTGGAACTTTTAGTTTTTGTTCTCCGGTTAATACTCGTCCCAGTTGGAGATTATTCACCACTTGTGTTCCTTTTGGGATTAGATCGGGACGACAAATAACATCAAATTTGTAGGGGTGTTCCCATACAGGAAATTGAAGAATTCCCCCACCAACATGACGCCATGCACCAGTCAAAGCCGGCAATGCAGTAACAGCTCTTATGGCTTGGCTGCCTCCATAACTTTTTTCTAATGCAACTCCAATACGGATAGCTGAGGGCTGGGTTGTGGCATATTCACGAGCTAACGTTCGAATATCTTCAGCTGGAATCCCTGTAATTTTAGCAGCCCATTCCGGGGTTCTTTCTTTTGCTTTTTCAGCTAATTCTTTATATCCAACGGTGTAATGATCTACATAATCTTGATCAACTAATCCTTCTTCTATGATGACATTCATCATTGCCATTGCAAGAGCACCATCAGTTCCTGGTTTTGGGCAGATATGCCAGTCAGCCTCTTTAGCAGTTCTAGAGGCATACGCATCAATCACAACAACTTTAGCACCTTTCTTTTGTGCCTCTTTAATAATATGCCAGTGATGTAAATTTGTACTTACTGAATTACAGGCCCAGACAATAATATATTTTGAATGAATAAAGCTTTCAGGGTCCACTCCGGCGGTAGGACCGATTGTTAATAACCATGCAGTACATGAACCTTCTCCGCAAAAAGTTCGTTCTGTTACAGTTGCACCAAGCCTAGCAAAGAAAGCATCTCCACCGTTCAGGCCATGAACCAATCCCTGATTCCCTAAATAACTATTAGGCATAATAGCTTCAGGACCATGTTCTTTTATAATCTCATTCCATTTGCTGACGATAGTATCAAAGGCTTCATCCCAGGTGATTCGCTCAAATTTCTTTTCACCTTTTGGTCCAACACGTTTCATGGGGTACAGCAAACGATCTGGGTGATAGTGTCTTTTTTCATAATCATTTAATTTGACACACAACCCGCCTCTAGTCATTGGATGGTCTGGATTACCTTGTACCTTGATTAGCTTTTTATCTTGCACGTGAAATACCATTGAACAGGTATCAGGGCAATCATGAGGACAACCCCCATGATGTTTTTGAATTGCAGACTTAATATCACCATCCATAAAATAGATCCTTTTTAATTAAGTAGAACTAAACAAATTTAGCACAAAAAAAGCTCTGAATATACAGAGCTTTCAAAATTAAAAAAAATTATTACTGATTAAAGAAAGCAATATTTGCACAACGATCATTCACAAAGGTAAATTCAATTTTTTTCCAAGTTTTATTTGGTGCATATTCGACAATCGCTGAGTAGTACCACATCTCAATCTTGTCTTTTTGATTTGGATTTTTTGTATCCTCTGTAGGTCTGCCAATTACCGAACTTGCATCTTTAGGCTTAATTGCCATTTCTTTCTTTTCTGGCTCACCTAAATATTTTAGGATGCGTGCTGATGGTTTACCATTAAACATGTCAAGAAATTCGGTCTCTTGATAAATCTTTTTCTCAGCAAAACTAATAGAGCTAAAAAGAAGTGAAAAAATTATTGTTAATGTTGATAGCGTAAATTTGAGTTTCATTATGTAACCTTATAAAAGTTTAATTAATCTCTAATTTTAACCCATCGAAGGCTAAAAATATATTTTCGGGTAAGCGATTCGATACTTCGTCATACTCTATATCATGAGTCATATGAATAAAAAAAGTTCGTTTTGCTTTAATTTTTCTTGCAAGCGCTATACTTTGATCAAAACCAATATGCGCATAATGAGGCTCAAATCTAAGACAATCAAGAAATAAGATATCTAGGTTCATTAACGCCTTAAAAGCTCCATCTGGGATCGATGATACATCAGTAATATAAGCAAAGTCATTGATTCGAAATCCTAATATTTCTAATTTACCATGCATGATAGGAATGGGTGTGATCATGAGATCGTCTATTTTTATAGACTCATAACCTTTAAGAATATTTTTTTTTAAAACAGGAGTTTCCCAAACACCTGTTTCTTCTCGAATTGCATACCCAAATTTATTTTCAAATTCATGCATTGTCAATTCATTAGCAAAGATAGGAATGGCACTTTTTTTTCTTTGACAAAATGCTCTTAAGTCGTCGATTCCATGACAGTGATCAGCGTGATGATGAGTGAATAATACTGCATCAACTTCTCTCACCCCTTCTCTCATAACTTGCTGTTTTAGATCAGGGGATGTATCAATAAGTATATTTTTTTTATCTGAACTTACCAGGGTTGAACATCGAGATCTTTTATTTTTTTTATTCTCAGATAAGCAAACAGGGCAAGCACAATTGATTACCGGAGTACCAGCGCTTGAACCACAACCTAATACTGTAATTTTCATTGCGTGCACTTTTTAAAAAGATTAAAAAAATTCTTAGTGGTTTGTTCTTCTACTTCTTTAATATCAACTCCTTTTAGGTTTGCGATTTCTTCAGCTACATAAATAACTTTTGATGGATCGTTTATTTTTCCTCTGAATGGAACTGGGGCTAGATAAGGAGAATCTGTTTCAATGAGCATTCGATCTAAAGGAATTTTTTTTGCAGTTTCTTTTAAGTCTAGAGCATTTTTAAACGTTACAATCCCAGAAAAAGAAATATAAAAATCCATATCAATAGCTTTTTTTGCCATTTCATAAGTTTCTGTAAAGCAATGAAGAACACCATTTGTAGCATCTTTTTTTTCAGATTTTAATATATTGATCGTATCTTCTCTGGCATCTCTAGAATGAATGATGAGTGGAAGCTTTGTTTGGTTGGCTGCATGAATATGATTAATAAACCTTTTTTTTTGCCATTTAAGATCACCTTTTAATCTATAGTAATCAAGACCGGTTTCACCAATCGCAACGACCTTTGGATGCTTCGCCAAATCAATAATTTCCTCAACACTAGGTTCAGTTATATTTTCATAATCAGGATGCACCCCGATGCTGGCATATAAGTGGTTATGATTTTTAACAAGCTCTATAATTTCTGGGAATTTGTCTAATTCAACACTTACACAGAGCGCATGCGAAACATTATTGTTTTGCATATTACTCAATATTTCTGCAAGATTTGATCTTAGTTCAGGAAAATTTAAATGGCAGTGCGAATCGACAAACATTATTTAAAAATCCTTAAATAATCCAACATGATGTTGTCTAGTGCTATCGACTTATTAATTTGTGTTGCTGATATGCGTTTATACTCAACAATTTTTTTATAAAAGTTTAAAACTTCTTTTTTAGAAACTGTAGGTAAAATTTGTTTCATAAATTTTTCTTTATCTTTAAAATAGGTGATCTGATTAAAATCAATGTACGCCATCAAATCATAAATCCATTTTTGCAATATTTCTATAAAAAATGGTAGTCCATTCATTAACAATTGATCGTTAACCTCATTAAAATCAAATTTTCTACCACGCTGTAAAATATCTAATTCAGCTTCAATAGACTCTTGATTTTCTGCATAATAAATTGCATGAAATGGATTGCCATCAGCTAGAGATAGGTATCGAATCGCTTCTTGGTTGTTCAATGATAAAAGATAGTCCTCCCCTTCTTTAAGCGTTGGCAGTGGGAGATCCACTTGAAATGTTCGGCTTAATATCGTGGACAAAAGTTTTGCCTTATTGTTAGTGGTTAAAATAAAGAAAGTATTGAGTGGGGGTTCTTCAAGATTTTTAAGCAAAGAATTTGCAGCACTACTATTCATATGATGCGCATTTGCAATAAAAATAATTTTCTTCTCATTTATGCCAGCAGATAATTGAATAAAGTCTTTAATTTCTCTTAATTGGTCAACATTAATGATTTCAGTCTTAAGCTCTACATTTTTCTCGATAAGTCTGATATGCGGATTTTCATGAATTTCTAATCTGCAGCTTTGACAAGTTCCGCATGGTGCATCATCTTTATTGCTACAAAGTATTTTTTTTATAATAAAATTTGCCGCATAGATAGCTTCATTCTCATTAGTTGAGCATAAAAGATAGGCGTGATGATTTTCTATTTGGTTAAAAAAACTAGCTGATAGGAGTTTATTGTGCCATTTGAGCATAATTGGTAATTACTTTATTTAATATGTCTTCTAATTCGTTTTGAATTAAGTCGATTGCTTGATTAGAATTAATAATAAAAAATCGACTGGGTTCTTCTCTAGCCAGATTAAGATAGGTATCTCTTACTTTAATAAAAAAACTTTGTTTTTCTTGTTCAAATTTATCAAGTTCTCTTTCATTAGATATTCTGGATCTTGCAATTTTTGGGTCAATGTCAAAAATAAAAGTAATGTTAGGTTTTAAATAAGGATGAACAAGGCTCTCGAGGACTTTAATATCTTTCGAGGATACTCCCTTGCCACCATACTGATATGCGTATGTTGCATCTGTAAAACGATCACAAATAACACTGACCCCATTATTTAATTGAGGAACAATTTTATTGATGAGATGTTCGTTTCGGGCTGCAAACATTAATATCGTTTCAGTTAATGCATGCATTTGTTCATGCAACAGAATTTGCCTAAATTGCTCGCCCAATTCTGTTCCACCAGGCTCTCTTGTAACTATAAAAGGTAAATTTCTTTTCGAAAACTCATTCGCTATAAAATCAAGATGGGTGCTCTTTCCGGCACCATCTATGCCTTCAACTGTTAAAAAAATGCCTGTTTTCATTTGTTATTTTTATTTATTCTTTGATATTTATTCACTGCATCATTATGTTCATCGAGAGTTTGGGAAAAATAATGCCTTGAATTTCCCATCGCTACAAAGTAGAGGAAGTTTGTATTGGCCGGGTTTAATGCTGCATTAATTGATTTATAACTTACAAGACTTATTGGGCTTGGCGGTAAGCCAAATCGTGTATAAGTATTATATGGATTATCCTGCATTAAATCTTTTTTTCTAATATTGCCATCAAAACTATCTTTCATACCATAGATGACTGTCGGATCGGTTTGAAGGCGCATGCCTTTATTTAATCGATTAACAAAAACACCCGCAACCTCAGGCGCTTCGTCATAGTATGTAACTTCCTTTTCAATAATAGATGCCATAATCAATGCTTCATATTCATTTTTATAAGGAAGATTATCAGCACGATGTTGCCAAGCAAGCTTTAATTTTCTTTTTAAGGTTTGATATGATTTCTTAAGAAGATCAACATCTGATGTATTTTTTACAAAATAGTACGTATCTGGATATATCAAGCCTTCAAGATATGGCTCTTCAGCCTCTAGAATTTTCAAAAGCTCAGTTTCATTTATATTTGCAGGAAGTGTTTGTTTTATATTTTTATTGTTCTTAATAATTTCAAGCGCATCATAAAGTGTTGTACCCTCAACAAAAGTAATGGCATGAGTTGTTTCTTTGCCTTGGGTGATCATCCTAAGAAGATCAAGAGAGCTTGAACCTTGTTTTATTCTGTAATTCCCTTTTTTTATCTGATTTTGATTACCACTAATATAAAAAAGCATCTTTAGTCTCCATGCAGATGAAATCAATTTTTGATTTTCAAGATACTGTGTCAGTTGCGTTAAATTCATGCCATTTAAAATTTCAAAATCAGCATTTTCATCTGTAACATTTACCTTAAAAATGAAAAAGTTTGTCATCAACAAGAAGATTATGAGGAATATAAAAATACGATGAAATTTAAATTTATTTTGCGTTAAAAATTTATGTAACTGTTTTTTGATCATAGTGAAATCAGAAATTTATTCATCTTAAAAATTAAATCATCTTTAACATAATTGATATTGTCAATCCGAATAACTGGAATGACTCCAAAAACTGAATTTGCTATATATGTGTTTTCATATTTGTCTATAGTTGCCACTTTTATTTTTTTTACCCTGACTTCATAACCTTGACTTCTAATCCATTTTATTAAAAGCTCCCGAGAAACACCAGAAAGACCATATTTTGATATTTCTGGAAATGAAAAAACATTATTTTTTTTAAAAAAAATACAATTTCTTGTAGTTTCGATAATATTTTTTTGATTTGATACAAAGATCGTATCATAAATTCCTTTTTTTACTTTTGAGGCTGAAATAACGTTCTGTAAACGATTTAGATGCTTAATATGCGAAAAGCTTGAGGGGTAGATTTCATCATGATTGATTGTTGTTCGAACGCCTTGATATATGGCTTTACTAGCTTCATATGGGAATGTCATTACAATACATGTAGTATTGATCTTTTTAGGCGCCAAATATCCTCTTTCCGAATTGCCCCGTGTAATAATAATTTTACAAATGACTTGTTCATTATTTTTAATCGCTTTTTTAACATATTCTTCTAGCTGTTTTTTTTTTGGAATTAAAATATTTAAAAAACTTGCATCTTCTTTGATTTTTTTATAGTGAGCATTCCAGTGGATAGGCTTTTTATTGACAACCAAAAAAGTTCTAAAAATACCGTCGCCATAATTTAAACCTCGGTCATTAACACTTATGTGTGATGTTTCTTTACCGTTAATGACACAGTTAATCAAAACTATACTATTTTAAAGACTAAGCTGCCGTTTGTTCCACCAAAACCAAAGTTGTTTTTTAATGCAACCTCGGCTTTGATATCTCTTGCCTCATTGGGAATATAATCCAGATCACATTCAGGATCTTGATTAAAGATATTGATTGTTGGAGGTGACTTTTGATTATAGAGGGCTAATACTGTAAAGACAGACTCAATTCCACCAGCTCCACCTAAAAGATGTCCAGTCATAGATTTTGTAGAGTTGACCATTAAATTATAAGCATGATCTTTGAACAATTCTTTAAGTGCATTCGTTTCATTCAGATCGCCTAATGGAGTAGATGTCCCATGCGCATTAACATAGGTAACCTCAGCAATATTGACGCCTGCATTCTTGACGGCATTAGCCATTGATCTTTTGGGGCCATCTGTTGAGGGAGCTGTTATATGATAAGCATCTGCACTCATTCCGTATCCAGCTAATTCAGCATAAATTTTTGCCCCTCTTTTTTTAGCATGCTCATACTCTTCAAGAACCATAACTCCAGCACCCTCGCCGATTACAAAACCATCTCGATCTTTGTCCCATGGTCTTGATGCGGTTGCTGGGTCATCATTTCTTGATGATAAAGCTTTGGCTGATGCAAACCCTGCAACAGATAGTTCGGTAATAGCGGCTTCTGAACCACCTGCAATCATGACATCTGCGTCCCCATACTCAATCATACGAGCTGAATCTCCAATACAGTGGGTTCCTGTCGTGCATGCCGTTACAATTGAAATGTTAGGACCTTTTAATCCATACATAATAGATAGGTTTCCAGAAATCATATTAATGATTGTTCCAGGAATAAAAAAAGGTGAAACCCTTCTTGGTCCAGATTCATCATAGGTGTCGTTTGTATTCTCAATGGTTCCAAGACCACCAATTCCTGAACCTATAGCAACCCCTATTCTCTCTGCATTTGTTTCATTCACTTCAATGCCTGAGTCTTTAAAAGCCTCTATACCTGCAATCAGCCCATATTGGATGAAAGGATCAATTCTTCTTATTTCTTTGGGAGGTAAATATTGAGATGCGTCAAATTCTTTAACTTCACCTGCAACCTGCGAAGCGAAATTTGATGAATCAAATTTAGTAATTTTTGTAATGCCAGAAACACCGTTAATAGCATTTTTCCATGACTCGGTCACACCCATTCCAATGGGAGTGACCAAACCAAGACCTGTTACGACGACTCTTCTTTTGGCCATAAAACTAAAAGAAAGGGATTAAAGATTTTTATTGATGTAATCTATTGCTTGCTGAACAGTTGTGATTTTTTCAGCTTCTTCATCAGGGATTTCGGTGTCGAATTCTTCTTCAAGAGCCATTACTAACTCAACTGTGTCAAGGGAGTCTGCTCCTAAATCATCAATGAATGATGATTCATTTTTTACGTTAGCTAAATCAGTTCCTAACTGTTCAGCTACAATCTTTTTAACTCTTTGTTCGATGTCAGACATCTATGCACCTCATTCAATATTAAAAAACAGTATTTTATCAAAATTTGTCTATATTGATATAAAAATTATTACTTTTTATGCCATCAGCATCCCGCCATTAACATGGATAGTTTCGCCTGTAATATAGCCAGCGGCATCAGATGCTAAAAATCCTACCGCCTGAGCGATATCATCAGGGCTACCAAGTCTTCCGAGTGGAATATGTTGTAAAAGTTTCTCTTTATGATCCTCATTCAGGGCCTTGGTCATATCAGTATCAATAAAGCCCGGCGCAACACAATTTACTGTAATACCCCGACTACCAACCTCTTGTGCAAGAGATTTGGTAAATCCAGTGATACCTGCCTTGGTTGCTGCATAATTAACCTGACCTGCATTCCCCATATGCCCTACCACCGAAGATATGTTAATAATTCTGCCATATCTTTTTTTCATCATTGATTTAATAACAGACTGAGACAATTTAAAAACAGACTTTAAGTTTGTTTGCATTACCGCATCCCAATCATTATCACTCATTCTCATCAGCAAAGTGTCTTTAGTAATACCTGCGTTATTGACTAAGATATCAATTTCACCATGTTCTTTATTAATTTTTTCTAGTAGATTGGAAATTGATTCTGAACTATTAACATCTAGAATCATCCCTGACCCTTGAACATTATTTAATTTAAAATTTTGAGCAATTACCTCAGCACCCCCTTCAGTGGTTGCGGTGCCAATTGTATTAAAGCCTAATTTAGCCAAATGCACAGCAATCGCTGCTCCAATTCCTCTACTTGCGCCTGTTACTAATGCAACCTTACTCATAACTCTCCTAACTATTAAATATTCAACGACTCGTCGTTATTAATTGACTGAAGGTCTAACCCTTCTCGGTTAATAATTCTTTTGTTTAAGCCTGAAAGCACCTTGCCTGGCCCACATTCAACAATTTTTTTTACATTATTATCTTGTTCGATTATTTGAATTGTCTTAGTCCATAAGACCGGATGATGTAATTGTTTAGCTAAATTTATTTTAATATTTTCAGGGTTAGTTTCTATTTTGGCATTCACATTTTGAATCAACTGATATTTGGGCTCATTAAATGTAAATTCATTGCAATATTCACTAAACTCATGAGCTGCATCAGTCATTAAAGAACAATGAGACGGCACGCTGACAGGAAGAATTAGTGCTCTTTTTGCCCCTTTTTGCTTAAAAATATCAATTGAAGCTTCAATAATATTTTTTTCTCCGGCGATCACTAGTTGGCCAGGGGAATTATAATTAACGGGTTCAATAACACCTTGATTTTGTAAGTCACGACAAATTTCTTCAACCGCCTCATCTTCTAACCCTAATATCGCAGCCATTGCACCCACACCAGTTGGTACAGCATCTTGCATCAATTGAGCTCTTTTCTTAACAATTTTCAGGGCACTTTGAAGGTCTAAAACTTCACTCGCAAGCAAGGCGGTTATTTCGCCTAAACTATGACCAGAAACGTATTTTATATCGATATTTTGATTATTTTCATACATTAATTGCCAACACGCATAACCCGCAATAAGCATAATAGGCTGAGTATAAATGGTTTGGTTTAATAACTCATTTTCCTCATTGATTAATTTAAATAAATCTTCACCCACAATTTCAGATGCTTCTTGATAAAGTTTTAAAATTAATGGTGAAGAAAACCCTTGCATCATACCCACAGATTGTGATCCTTGGCCTGGAAAAACAATAGCTAAACTCATTTTTTAAATCCTAACTAACGAAGAGCCCCAGGTAAAACCACCACCAAAAGCTTCCATTAAAACTAACTGGCCTTCTTTAATCTTATTTGATTTTATACCTTCATCTAAAGCCAGCGGTATAGAGGCAGCAGAGGTATTCCCATGTCTATCTATGGTTACTATGACCTGCTCCATGCTTAAGTTTAATTTCTTAGCCGTTGCTTGAAGTATTCTAATATTTGCTTGATGAGGCACTAACCAGTCAATGTTAGATTTATTAAACCCTGATCCATTTAATGTCTCGTCAACAATTTCATCTAAAGTATTAACAGCGATCTTAAATACTGAATTTCCTTGCATTTCTATCGTGTCTTTTTGGCCGGATGATTTTTTTGGGACATGAAGTAAGTCTTCATATTCACCATTGGCATGAATGATATTTTTTATTATTCCTGGCTGATCAGAAGATTTAAGAATCACTGCACCAGCACCATCGCCCCATAAAATAGCATTCGACCTATCAGTATAGTCTGTAATGGTTGACATTGCATCCGCTCCAACAACAAGAGCGCATTTGTAACCACCTGATTTAATATACATATCTGCTGTGGTTAAGGCAAAAATAAAGCCACTACATACCGCCTGAATATCAAACGCAGGTATCCCAGAATTAATCTTTAATTTACGTTGCAATGTACATGCAGTGCTTGGAAAATTTTTATCTGGGGTTGTGGTCGCAACAAGAATTAAATCTATTTCCTTGTCATTAATTTGTGCACTTTTAATTGCGTCAAGAGAGGCATTTAATGCTAAGTCAGATGTCAATTCATTGGGTCCGACGAGATGCCTTTGTTTAATTCCGGTCCTAGAAGTGATCCAATCATCACTGGTATCAAATAACTTTTCTAAGTCTTTATTAGTTAAAGTTTTTTTTGGTAGGTATGATCCTGTGCCAATTATCTTTGAATAAATCATATAAGATTTTTATCAATTGTAAGTTGTTTTGTTATTTTTTTTATCACATCAAATTTAATTTCTTCATAAGCAGTTTCAATCGCATGCTCAAAACCAAAGGCATCTGTACCCCCATGACTTTTTATAACAATACCATTAATTCCAAGAAAGGAAGCACCGTTGTATCTTCTTGGATCTAGTCTTTTTTTAAAACTCGTTAATACAGGCAGGCTAATTAATGCTGAAAGTTTAGAAAAAATATTTTTTTTATATTCTTGTGCTAAGAATTTCGCAAACATTTGAGCCAAACCTTCAGTAGTTTTTAAAGCAATATTTCCCACAAAGCCATCACAAACAACTACATCAGTGGTGCCTTTAAAAATATCGTTTCCCTCAACATTACCGTAAAAATTGAGATGACTTTCTTTAAGTAGCGCAAAGGTCTCTTTTGTGAGTTCATTACCTTTGATATCTTCAGAACCAATATTTAATAAACCAATGGTTGGTTTTTTCTTATTTGTAATTGCAGCAGATAACATTGAACCCATTATTGCAAACTGCACTAAATGGTGGCTATTACAATCAGAATTTGCACCCAAATCTAACATACAGGTAGAGCCTTTTTGGCTTGGTAAAAAAGTTGCAATAGCTGGTCGGTCAATACCCGGCAGCATTCTTAACACGAATCGTGCAGTTGCCATCAAGGCACCCGTATTTCCAGCACTTACAGTTGCATGCGCTTTTCCTTCTTTAATTAAATTTAGAGCGATACGCATTGATGAATTTTTTTTATTTTTTAAAGCTGTTTGTGGCAGTTCATCCATTCCGACAACTTGATCTGTGTGGATAATTTCTAGTCTGTGTAAATGTTTAAATGACTTAGGGATATATTTTTTAATTTGGGTACTTTGACCCACTAAAATAATTTTTAAATCTAGTCGATTTTTAAGGATATTTAGGGAAGCGGGAACTGTAACTTTAGGTCCAATATCCCCGCCCATTGCATCAATAGCAATAACTTGAGACATACTAAATTATTTATCTTGGATTACTTTTTTACCTTTGTAGAAGCCGGTTGGTGACACATGATGTCTTAAATGGACTTCACCTGTTGTCGATTCAATTGCAAGTGCTGGGTTACCGAGTTTGTCATGAGATCTTCTCATGTTTCTTCTAGAAGGAGACTTTTTATTTTGTTGAACAGCCATTATTATATTTTCCTTAAATTTAGTTTAACTTTACACACTCATCATCATTGGTGTGTTTAGGTGAAAACGGAATATCAAGTAAAATCTCATCTTCAATAAATTCTAACAAATTAAAATGCGAATTTAGAATAATTTCAATTTCATCAATTTTATGTTTTTCACTCACAGATGCCTTCATCACTACAGGATAAGAACACTTTAAATCAAGTTTATATTCATAGTCTTGCAGACATCTCTCACAATTAAGTTTCAGCGTAGCTTTTAATAAAATTTCTAGAGTTTTAAATTCATTCTTTACTGTGCCTTTTAGACTAAATTCTAATTCAGGCGAATGACCACATTGAAAACTACTTAAACGTTTAAATTGTGAAAGCGAGATTCTATCATAAAAAGTTTTATTTTGATCAAAAAAACTAACCAAATCAAAGTTTTGTGTATTTGTGTTATTCATAATTTTTACTTAATATGCATTATTATGAGCATGTTATAATTTATTGGGTTTAATCTGTATAAATTTGCTTAATTATACAGCTCAACAACAGGATCTTGATTTGATTAATAAAATTTTAATTGCCAACCGCGGTGAAATTGCGGTAAGAATTATTCGCGCCTGCAAAGAAATGGGTATTACGAGCGTCGCTATTTTTTCTGATGCAGATCGACACGCTTTGCATGTAAAAAAAGCAGATGAGTCTTATTTTGTTGGACAGGACCCACTTAAAGGTTACCTAAATGCCCATCGTATCGTTAATATTGCTGTTACAGCCCGATGTGACGCAATCCACCCTGGTTATGGCTTTTTGTCAGAAAATCCTGAATTAGCAAGAATTTGTAAAAAAAGAGGTATTAAGTTTATCGGACCTGAGGCTGAGATTATCAAAAAAATGGGTGATAAAACAGAGGCTAGAAAAGCTATGATCGAAGCCGGATTGCCAGTAACTCCGGGAAGTGATGGTAATATTAATAATGTAGACGAAGCATTGAAAATTGCACATTCAATTGGATATCCAATCATGCTTAAAGCTACCAATGGCGGTGGTGGTCGGGGTATTCGACGATGTGATAATGATAAAGAGCTACTATCGAATTATGAGCGAGTGATCTCAGAAGCTTCCAAAGCATTTGGTAACGCTGAAATTTTCATGGAAAAGTGTGTTTTAACCCCAAAACATATTGAGGTTCAAGTTTTAGCCGATAGTCATGGAAATGTAATACATTTATACGAGAGAGATTGTTCGGTTCAAAGAAGAAATCAAAAACTAATTGAAATCGCACCCTCACCCCAATTATCGAGCGAACAAAGAGAATATATAGGTAATTTGGCGGTTAAAGCCGCTCAGGCGGTTGGTTATGAAAATGCAGGTACAGTCGAATTTCTCCTAGATCAAGACAATAATTTTTACTTTATGGAGATGAATACTCGTCTTCAAGTTGAACATACGATTACAGAGACTATTACTGGAATCGATATCGTTCAGGAGCAAATAAGAATTGCAAGCGGTCTACCCTTAAGATTTAAACAAGCAGATATTAATTTTAGAGGTTTTTCTATTGAATTTCGAATTAATGCGGAAGATCCTAAACAAAATTTTGCACCATCGTTTGGAAAAATAACCAGATACTACGCTCCTGGGGGTCCCGGAGTAAGAACTGATGCGTCTATTTACACTGGATATATTATTCCCCCTTACTATGACTCGATGTGTGCCAAATTAACTATTTGGGCACTCAATTGGCAAGATGCTATACAACGAGGTAAGAGAGCCTTAGGCGACCTATCTGTTTATGGTGTAAAAACGACTATTCCATATTATTTGGAGATTCTCAATAATATCGACTTCATTGATGGTGAATTTAATACATCATTTGTAGAAACCCATCCAGAATTAGTTGATTACGATGATCATCTCCCACCTGATATAATAGCAGCAGCAATTTCTGCTGCCATTGCTGCAAGAGAAGGACTTTAAATTAAATTATGAATAAAAAAATCAATATTACTGAATTAGTTCTTAGGGATGGCCATCAATGTCATATCGCTACTAGAATGCGAACTGAAGATATGCTTCCCATTTGTAAAGATATTGATGATGCAGGATTTTGGTCCGTTGAGGCTTGGGGAGGTGCGACATTTGATGCCTGTGTCAGATATCTTAAAGAAGATCCCTGGGAAAGACTAAAAAATTTAAGAAAAGCATTACCTAATAGCAGAATTCAAATGCTTTTAAGGGGACAAAATTTATTAGGATACCGACATTATTCAGATGATGTTGTTGAACTTTTTGTTAAAAAATCAGCTGATAATGGGGTTGATGTATTCAGAATTTTTGATGCTATGAATGATCTTCGTAATATCAAAACTTCTCTAGATGCAGTTTTAAAGAATAAAAAGCATGCAGAAGTTGCAATAAGTTATACAACCTCACCCGTTCATAATATTGAATACTTTACACATCTTGCAAAAGAAATTGAAGCTATGGGTGCGAATAGCATCGCTATCAAAGATATGGCTGGATTATTAACTCCTTTAGTAACAACAGAGCTAGTTTCAAGTATTGTTAAAAATACTTCCGTACCTCTTCATATTCATAGTCATGCAACATCAGGTCTTGCTTCCATAAACTTAATAAAAGCAGTTGAATCTGGTGCCTCAATGATCGATACATGCAATTCAAGCTTTTCTGAAGGCGCCAGCCATCCAACAACAGAATCTATTGTTATAGGTTTAAATGAACTTGGTTATGACACAGGCGTTAATGTTGATAAATTACAAAATATAGCAGATCATTTTAAACGAGTAAGAAAAAAGTATTGGCAATTTGAGTCTGAATTCACTGGGCTAGATCCAAGAGTTCTCATTAATCAAGTGCCAGGTGGCATGATCTCAAACTTATCTAATCAATTGAAAGATCAAAACGCGTTAGATAAAATGGATCAAGTATTAGAAGAGATTCCTAAAGTGAGAAAAGATTTAGGCTACCCTCCGCTTGTGACTCCAACATCACAAATTGTTGGAACACAAGCTGCTTTAAATATCATTACTGGGGAAAGATACAAATCCATTACGAATGAAGTTAAAAATTATTTTTTGGGTGAATATGGTAAGGCAATAGGTGAAATTAATAAAGATGTAATGAGCAAAGCAATAGGCAAAGAAAAGCCTTTTGATGGCCGCCCTGCTGATAGAATTAAACCTGAAATTAATACACTTAAAATTAAAGTAGAAGATCTTGCCCGAAACGAAGAAGATTTACTTACTTATGCAATGTTTCCAGATTTAGCTACAAACTTTTTAAAAGAAAGAAATGCTGGCACACTTGAGCCTGAAGAATTATTCGATCAAAATGACTATCATGCTGAAGTTAATAAAAAAGCGCTATCAGAGTTTAATGTAACTTTGCATGGAGAAACATATCATATTAAGTTAAATAGTTCTGCTAATCGAGGTGAAGCCGAAAGACCATATTTCGTGACCATTGATGGAATATCTGAAGAAGTATTGGTGGAGGCTCTCGATTATACTGAAGTCAATCACTCTTCTTCTGATAAGCAAAACGAAAGTAAGCAAGCAACTCAAAAAAATAAATCCAATAAACCAAAACCCACTCATGATGGTTGCGTTACAACAGCAATGCCAGGAACTGTAATTGATATTAAAGTTACAATTGGTGACAAAGTGAATGCTGGAGACTCATTAGTAGTCATTGAGGCCATGAAGATGGAAAATGAAATACAAGCACAAAAATCAGGCACCATTATTGGGATTTATATTGAAAAAGGTGAGAGTATTGCACCGAATGAAACTCTAATTGAAATTCAATAATGCAAGAATTAATTCTTGGTTCATCTTCAAAGTATAGAAAAGATATTTTAAAAAGAATCATTTTAGATTTTAAAACAATTAAACCAAAAGTCGATGAAACAATTATTCTCAATGAGTCCCCAAAAAAAATGGCTCTAAGGCTAGCTTTAGAAAAAGCATTAAAAGTTGCAGAAAAATTTCCTAAAGCAATTGTTATAGGATGTGATCAAACCGCTACAACACAAAAAAAAATATTACAAAAGCCAGAAAATTTTGATAATGCTCTTAAACAACTTCAATTTTTAAAAGGAAAAAAAGTAAAATTTTATAGTGCATTTTGTGTTTTAAATTTACTTAAAAAGAAAATCTATTTAGAATGTGATGAGTTTAGTGCAACCTATCGCAATTTTAATGATAGTGAAATCAACAAATATTTAAAAAAAGAAAAGCCCTATAATTGTGTCGGAAGTATTAAATCAGAGGCTCTTGGAATTACGATGTTAGCAGAAATAAAAAGTAATGATCCAACAAGTATTATTGGTCTTCCCCTTATCAAGCTTTCAAAAATACTCCGCAATGAAGGTCTTTTATAGGCAATCACAAGATGTCTGCTTTAAATAAAGGAAAGCTATATATAATTCCTACCCCATTAGGAATACATCATGTAAATTTTATTCACAAAGACGACATTGAAAAAATAAATCATCTTCAAGAATTTATTGTTGAAAATATTAAACCTGCTCGTGAAAATATTAAAAAATTAAAATTAAGAACACCCATCCAAGAAATAAATCTTTATGAAAATAATAACAACAAACTTGTTGATCTAGAATGTATAAAAAACTTGATTAATCTTGGAAAGGATATTGGCATGATCTCAGATTGTGGAACACCTTGCACGGCTGACCCAGGATCTGAAGTGGTTTATTTTTGTCATCAACATGAAATTGAAATAATCAATATAAGTGGAGCGTCCTCAATTTTAATTAGTTTAATTAAATCTGGATTTAATGGTCAAAATTTCGAATTCATAGGATATCTTCCAAAATCAGAAAATGAAGTAAAGATTAAATTAAAAGAAATGAATAATTACATTATTCAAAACAATAAAACATTTATATTCATTGAAACCCCATACAGAAATAATAGTATTTTTAATATCCTAATTAAGAATTTACCTCACGAAAGAAAACTATCAATTTCTATAGATTTATTTGGTGAAAATGAATTAACAATCAGTAAGAATATCTCAGCATGGAAAAAAGAACCAATAACTCTTGATAAAAAACCCTGTATTTTTTTGATTAACTAAAAGGTGCAAAAGATTTTCTATGAATCTCACAAGGTCCAAAATGATGAATCGCTTCAAGATGTTCTTTTGTTAAATATCCTTTGTGTTTATGAAAATGATAGTTTGGATACTGGTGTGCATATTGTTTCATTAAATTATCTCTAAAGACTTTTGCAATTATTGATGCTGCTGATATTTCAGCCACGATTGAATCACCATTAATTATAGATTTTATATTTGGATGATTTATTTCACTGGGAATAAATTTACCATCAACTCTTACTGAATCGGTTGTTACAACTAACCTATTAAATGCGTTTGACATTGCAAGCAAACTTGCTTCATGAATATTAATATTATCAATTATATTTGGAGGAATAACTGAAATTGAAAAATCTAAACTATGTTCTTTAATTAAAGAATCTAACTGCTCTCTTTTATTTGCAGAAATTTTTTTTGAATCATAGACATTGAATGGTAACTTATCACGGATTACAACTGCAGCAGCGACAACTGGACCAGCAACGCAACCTCTTCCAACTTCATCAATTCCCACTACTATCATTTATTGATTATAGATTTATAGATAATCTGATTGGTATTAAGTTTATGTTTTTTATGTAAATCTGAAAATGATGTTTTTAATTTAATAAGATAATCTTTGTCACCAAGTAGTTCTATAGCTTTTTTGGCTATTACTTTAGGATCAACATTTTTATAAAACTCAGGCACAAATAATTTATTGAGTAATATATTCGGTAAACCAATAAATTTAATCTTTAAAAAATATTTTAAAAAATGATACGAAAAAAAACTTAATTTATAAATAATAATCATAGGAATTTTCATAAAAGCAGCTTCTAGTGTTGCCGTGCCAGAAGTAATAATTGCAAAGTCAGATGAATTTAATACTTCATGTGAGTGGCCTATAATTGCATTTATATTAGCTAGACCATACTCTCTTTTTAATTTATTTATTTTGTAGAAAGTATCTTTATTTAGAATTGGTATTAAAAAAATTAAATTCTTTATTTTTTTATTAATCTCCTTAGCGGATAAGAACAAAACTGGAAGATTATTATTAATTTCAGACTCACGGCTCCCTGGAAGTAAGGAAATGATTTTAGCGTTTAAATCAAGCCTAAGCTTATTTCTTGACTTAAACTTTGCGCAATTAATAGAATCAAGGCTTGCTATTGGATGTCCAACAAAGGTTGCTGAGATATTTAAACTCTTAAGTAATTTCTTTTCATGATTGAAAATATAGAATAAATGATCAAAAGTTTTGTGAAAGTCCTTATATCTATTCATACGCCAAGCCCATATTGATGGGCATACATAATGAAAAACTTTACAACCTTTTTTTTTTAACTTTCTTTCTATGAAAAAATTAAAATCTGGAGCATCAACCCCAATGTAAATATCTGGTTTTTCTTTATAAAGATACTGTAAAAAATTATCTCTAAATTTCCATAAGGCATGGTAGTTTTTTAATACATCAACAAAACCATTCACAGAAAGACTAGAAATATCAAAATCCGACCTTAAACCTTCTTTTTGACATTTAGGGCCAGTAATGCCTATAAAATTTATATTTGGGTTTTTACTTTTAAAATATTTGATTAACGATGACGCAATTAAATCGCCAGAGGGTTCTCCAATTCCAATAGCTATTTTCACTACCTAACAATACCTCTATGTGAATTTTTCAAAAAGTTAATAAAATTACCAACTTCTACTGACGTTTGATCTAATTCTCTAAGTTTTTGTATTGCCTCTTCGGTAGTATTTTTATCTCTAAATATGATGCGATAAGCTTTTTTTATTAAATTGACTCTATTGGGCTCAAAACCCCTGCGCCTTAGACCTTCTATGTTAATACCACTGGGTTTAGCTCCATAATCAGAGACTATTAAGTAAGGCGGTACATCTTTGAATATCACCGTATTAACAGCGCTTATAATGTGAGCTCCTATCTTACAAAATTGATGGACTAGCGTAAATCCGCCAAGAATTGCGTAGTCATCAACATTAACGTGTCCAGCAAGAGATGAATTATTGGCCATAATTACTTCGTTACCGATATCACAATCATGAGCAATATGAACATAAGCCATGATCCAATTATTATTACCTATTCGAGTAACGCCCCTATCTTGAGTTGTTCCTAGATTAATTGTACAAAACTCTCGAATAGTATTATTGTCACCTATAACTAATTTTGTATCTTCATCTTTGTATTTTTTGTCTTGAGGGGCTGCTCCAATAGAGTTGTGCGAATAAATCTTATTATGGCTTCCTATTGAAGTATTACCTGTAATTACCACATGTGAACCGATGGAGCTATTATCACCAATAGAAACTTTTTCACCAATAATTGAATATGGGCCTACTTGAATATTTTTACCAAGCATAGCCTTTGGGCTAATAATAGCTGTTTCATGAATCAATGATGTCATATTTTATAATTCTTTAAGGATACACATCATTTCAGCTTCAGCAACGATCTCTCCATCTACAGTTGCAACACCTTTATATTTCCAAATTCCTCTTAAAATTCGCTCTATTTTTACATTTAAAACCAATTGATCACCTGGAGAGACTGGTTTCTTGAATCTTGCTTTATCCATACCAGCAAAATAGTAAACGGAGTTTTCATTTGGAAGCGTATCCATCGTTTTGAATGACAATACAGCTGCGGCCTGAGCCATTGCCTCAACAATTAATACACCAGGCATGACCGGGTGATAAGGAAAATGTCCAGGAAAAAAAGGTTCATTGATAGTGACATTTTTAATTGCAGTAATCTCCTTACCAAGTTCTAAATCAACTACCTTGTCAATAAGGACAAAAGGATATCGATGGGGTAAATGCTTTAAAATTTCATGAATATCCATTTTCATTAGTATTTAACCTTTCTTATTAATACTTTTCTTTAAAAATTTAATTACTCTTAACCAGTCTTTTTTCTCAAAATATGGAAATATACTTGATAAATTACTGCCCTCTTTTAGGATAGATTTAGTAATCATAGTACCAGGTGATACTATTGTATCATTGGCAATTTCCAAGTGACCCAAAATCATTGCCGCCCCGCCTATTTTACAGTTATTGCCAATAAGAGCACTTCCTGCAATTCCAACACACCCTGCAATCGCTGTATTTTTACCGATGATAACATTATGACCAATTTGAACCTGATTATCTATAATGACGCCATCATTTATAATTGTATCGTCAAGCGCTCCTCGATCAATCGTTGTATTTGCTCCTATATGAACGTTATTACCAATAATTACTGTTCCCATCTGAGGAATTTTATTCCATGACTTGTTTTTGTCTTGAGCGTATCCAAAACCATCTGAGCCTATAATTGAGCCGGGATGAATTTCGCAATCGTCACCAATCTTAACACTGTCTTTAATGACAACATTTTCATGAATGATTGTATTGTTACCAATCACTACATTATTTCCAATGGATACATTTTTCATCAAAACCACTTTATCACCGAGCGTTGAAAAGTCTCCAATTGTTACGTTATCGTGAATTTGAATTTTATTTGTATTAAATTTAACTTCTATACCAAACTCTGCTGAATTTTTTACAAAAAATATGTTTGTTTTTGGGCGAAAAAAATATTCCGCAACCCTTGCATAGCTAAGATAGGGATCCTCAACAATAATATAATTTGTTGGGCATTCATTTTTGTATTGATCTTGAAGTAAAACAAGGCCAGATTTGGTATTTTTTAATTCTGAGAGTAGTCTTTTATTTGAAAAGAAGCTCATACTATTTACGTCTGCGGTAGATAAAGATTTTGCCCCATAAACAAAAAGGCCTTTTTTTGAGGCCTTTGAGTTTAAAAAATCAGCGATTAGGTCTACAGAGATTTTATTTTTTTGCATCTTTTGCTTTTGGTTTTTCTTCGGTTGCTGAGCCGCCTAATTTATCAATTACTTTTGAGGTAATATCAACTTTAGCACTTGCAAATGCAATACCGTTATAGAGTATTAGATCAAAACCTTCTTCGGCTGCCATTTTATCGATTGTTTGATTTATTTTATCTTGAAGATCTCCAATTTCTTCCCTTCTTCTAAGGTCCATATCTTCGCGTAACTCCCTCTCGCTTCTTTGTAAACCAATACGCTCTTCTTGTAATTTCTTTTCTGTCTTTTCTCGATCAGCTTGCGCCATGGTTAAAGAATCTTTTTGATACTTTTTCTCTTTATCTTGGAGTGCAGTAATGCTTGCTTTAAGTTTGTCAGTTCTAGCTTTAAACTCTTTTTCTAATGTTTTATTTGCACTGATAGTTTGAGGTGCATCTTTAAGTATTTTATTAACATCAACAATACCAATTTTTATTTCAGCTACTGCCTGTGTCACAAAACTTACTAAAAACAATAAAACTAATAATACCTTTTTCATCTTTATAAGACTCCTTAAATTAAATAATTAAAATGTTGACCCCATACCAAACTGGAATCGTTGTATTCTATCAGTGCTATCATCATTTAATGGCTCTGCAATTGATACAGACAAAGGTCCAAATGGTGAATTCCACGATAAACCAAGACCTACAGAATACCTCATTTCTCCTTGTTTGTATTGGGTGTCTGAGCCTGAATAATCGTTGTCAGTAAATACACCACCAGCATCAAAGAACGTACTCATTCTAAATGCATCTTGAGATTTTAAACCCGGAACAGGAAAATAAATCTCGGCACTGGCCAGGACGGACTGCTGTCCACCTGAGGTATACCAAATATTATTTGTTGCATTTAAATATTTAGGACCAATTGAGCTTGTTCTATAACCTCTAACACTTTTTACACCACCCATGTAATAATTTCTAAAAAATGGAAAGTCTTCGTTGCCGTATGTGTCGCCATACCCCAAGCCACCTTTTAATTTTAAGGTTAATGTTTTAGATAATGGCTTGAAATATTCAGTATCAGCATTGATTTTAAAATATTTCATATCGAGCACAGGAGCAGCTATTTCAGATGAAAGAGTTGCTAAATAACCAGTTGTTGGTGCCAATACGTTATCTCTCGTATCTTTTCTTAACCCAGCATCAAAAACCACACTATTCGCTGAACATGATTCGTTGCCACTGGCACTAAATTGAGAATTACAATATTCTTTATACATCGTTGGAGAGCGGTTAGTTAGCTCAAGATCTGTCATATCAAGCTTTGCACCAAAACTAAAAAAATCAGTCTCGGATAATGGGATGCCGAAATTAACGCCTGCGCCATATGAGTATGTGTTGTACGTTCCAATACCTCTTAATTTTGCAGTATTCATATCCCTTCTATAAACACTAAAACCTCTTGAGACACCGTCATCAGTGTAATATGGATCTGTATAAGATAGTGAA
>JAYNJX010000005.1:43018-79029 GCA_038110565.1 Nitrosomonadales bacterium
AAAACCTCTTGAGACACCGTCATCAGTGTAATATGGATCTGTATAAGATAGTGAATAGGTTTTGTTAATTTGACCGGTACTAATACCCAGGGCTACAGTATTTCCAGTGCCCGCAAAATTAGTTTGAGATACATTAAATGAACCCATTAAACCCTCAGCAGAGCTCACGCCAGCGCCTAGCATGATCTTACCTGTATTTCTTTCAGCAACCGTAACATTCAAATCAATTTGATCAGTTGTTCCCGAGACATCTTTTGTTTCAACGTCAACTGATGAAAAATATTGTAATCTAGTTAAGCGAGCTTTAGATCTTTGTACTTTTGATTCGTCATACCAAGATGACTCAAATTGTCTCATTTCCCGCCTGAGGACCTTATCCTTAGTTCGGGCATTACCAATGAAGTTAATATTTCTAACGTATACCTTATTACCTTTATTTATAAAAAAATCATAAGAAACAGACATCTTATTTTTATCAACAGTTGATATAGGGTTAACATTAACAAAAGCATAACCAGCCTCACCAAACTTATTTTTTAGAGCTTCAGATGTGCTGTTAACCTCGCTTTTGTTGAAGATATTTGAATTTTTAACCGTAACTAATTTTTTAAGTTCATCATCAGAGAATTCATCAAGATCCCCAGATATTTTTACGTCACCAAAAGAATACTTATCCCCTTCTGAAATATTAAGACTGATAATCAAATTTCTTTTATTAGGTGATATTGATACATCATTAGACAGAATTTTAAAATCCAAAAAACCTCGATTAAAATAAAAATCTTTAATTTTCTCTATATCAGATGCAAGAGTTGATTTAGAGTATCGGTCATCCTTTTCCCACCAAGATAACCAGTTTGTTGTTTTAGTTTCCATGAGCGATAACAAATCATCTTTACTAAATTTTGTTGCACCCACAATATTAATTTCCGAGACCCTAGTTAAAGAACCCTCGTCAATATCAACAAGAATTGTGACTCGGTTTCTTTCCAAAGGTTTATAAGAGGCTTTAACTGTTACATTATATCTCCCCATAGAAGTATAACTTTTAGCTAAATCTTTTTCTAATTGAGAAAGTTTATTTTTTTCAAAAGGTGCTCCCTCGTATAGATTGATTTGTCTAATACCTTCGCGTAATTTATCAGTCTGTAGTATGTTGTTGCCATTAAACTCTATAGAATAAATCATAGGTTTTTCGGCTACTGTAATCTCTAACACACCATTGTCAAACTCGGTATATACATCCCTAAACTGACCTGTTTTGTATATTAAATTAATGATTTCACTTTGATTCAAATCATCGAGTGAGTCACCAATTTCAAAAGGAAGGCTATCAAATACAACACCAGGCTCCACACGCTGCAGACCATTGATCTTGATATCTTTAATTTGTTCTGCACTTAAGTTGCTAACGAAAAGGTAAACAAAAAGTACAAATATGAAGTTTAAATGTTTCAAATTTTTTTATACGTATAATTTGTTGAGCTCATTATAACGATTTAATTATTTAAATCAATAACTTATTAAAAATAACTAATTTAAAGTTTTTGACAAAAGTTGATATGTTATATCTTCAGATTCCTGATGCAAAGCTAAAATATTATCTATAGAACCTTCACCATAACTAGCAATGCCTGCAAAACGATTTAAGCAGTTATGAATAAGATCATAAATTTGATTAAATTTAATTTTTTGATTTAAAAACAAATTAACAGCAACTTCGTTTGCTGCATTCAGTATTACTGGATAAAAATCGGGTTTTTCAAGAGAGTAATATGCAAGATTTACATTTTGTTTAAATTGATCTCCAATGTCATAAAAATTCAAAATTTTATTTTGAATTAAATTTATAGGCTCAACACCTGAATTTAAACGCTCTGGATAGCCAAGCACATAAGAAATTGGAATTTTCATATCTGGATAAGAAAATTGAGAAATAGATGCACCATCACTAAAATTCACAATAGAGTGGATAATGCTTTCTGGATGAACAATAACCTTAATTTTTTCTTTAGCCAACTCAAACAAATGAAAAGCTTCAATAACTTCAAGCGCCTTATTCAACATGGTGGCTGAGTCTATAGTAATTTTTTGTCCCATAACCCAGTTAGGATGCTTCAAGGCCATGTCAACTGTAATATTTTGAAGAAATTGTTTAGATTTTCCTATAAACGGACCACCAGATGCAGTCAAAGTGATGCTTTCAATATTGTCAGTTTTATAACCTATAATTTGAAATATTGAATTGTGTTCACTATCTATAGGAAATAAATAGTTTTTGTAATCAGAATATTGTTTTTTTATCAAACTTCCAGCCATAACCATAGACTCTTTATTTGCTAAAAGAATTTTTTTATTATTCCTTGCTGCGTGATAAGAGGACATCAGTCCGGCACTACCAGATACAGCGGATATAACTGTATCAAACTCATTTGAAGAAAAAAGATCATAGAAAGATGTTGTGGAATCAACAAATATAGTCTTAGATTCCTTGATTAAAGCTTTAAATTCTGAATGGTGATTTGAGTCCTGCAGGTATACATATTTAGGCTTATATTTCTGAACCTGCTTTGCTAATTCTTTAAAATTAGTGTTAGCGGTTAGTAAAAAAATATTAAAATAGCCTGGGTTAAGAGACACAACGTCTAGAGTTGATTGTCCAATACTTCCTGTAGAACCTAATATTGCAATGCTCTTAGTCATAACTAACCAAATAGCTTAAGTAGATATAGAATGCTGGAATAGTAAATAACATTGCATCAAGCCTATCAAGTATACCGCCATGACCTGGAATAAAATTTCCACTATCTTTAATATTAAATTTGCGCTTCAAGAAAGATTCTAAATAATCACCATAGACACTGAAAAAAAGAAAAATAAAAAATAAAACTATTAAGTCAGGTTTGTACAAATCGTAATATGATGACTTAAAAAATAAAGTCAAAGAGAACAAAAGAAAAAGAACCGAACCCAATAAACCCTCGTATGTTTTTTTTGGACTTATTTTTGGGAAAAGCTGATGAGATCCAAAAAATTTTCCAACAAAATAACCTCCAATATCTACTGATGCAATAAAAAGCACACAAAATAAAATTAAAATTTGTTCATATTCTCTATAAAGTGAAATTGATGCATAAAGAAAAGGAGTAATGAAGACTGCAGGCAAAAATAGATGCGAAAGACCTTTAGACATTCTAATTAAAATGACTGACAGAAAAAAACAAGAAAAAAATATGAGACATCTAGTTGAAAATGAAGAAACCTCAAAAGATAGATAAATAAAAGGAATTAATACTATTGCAAAAAAAGATTTAACTTTTTCTAGCGATAAAATTTTGAATAACTCAAAAAATGTTAAAAGTGCGACCAAGCCAATAAAAGAAGGGAAGAAATTGTAATAAAATGATAAAAAGAAAATAAAAACCAAAATTAAAGCTGAACAAACTCTCAATGCTAATTCATTACTTAGTAACTTTTCCATAATTCCTCTTTTGGTCTGCAAAAAAAGTTAATGCTCTTACAAAATCCTTTTTTTCGAATTCTGGCCAAAGTTTATTAGTAAAGAAAATTTCTGCATATGAAGACTGCCATAACATAAAGTTACTTAACCTCTTCTGTCCACCAGTCCTTATAATTAAATCAACATCTCCGCTTTTCCTTGTGTAAAGATAATTTGCAAAAGACTTGTCGGTGATCTTAGAGATAGTTTTTATTTTAATTATTTCGTTTACCGCATTTACAATTTCAGCTCTTGAGCCATAATTCGCAGCCAAATTAAAGGTAAGTAAATGATTATTTTTAGTTAATTTAACAAGACTAGTTATTTTATCTTGCAGAGATTGTGAAAAACGACTTAAATCTCCAAATAAATTAAAACGGATATTGTTCTTTAAAAGCGATATTTGGTACTGATCAATACTTTTTTCGAAAAGTTTAATCAAGCCAACGACTTCTGATTTAGGTCTGTTCCAGTTTTCGGTGCTGAACGCATAAACCGTTAAATTTTTAATACCAAAATCGATACAATACTTTATTAATCTATTTAAAGCTCTTAAGCCCATTTCATGGCCAAAAGATCTGAGTTTATTTTGTTTTTTTGCCCAGCGACCATTGCCATCCATAATAACTGCGATATGCTTTGGAATATTTTTTGGTTTCTTAAGCAGCACCAATCTTATATTTCCATTAAATCTTTTTCTTTTACCGCAATGGATTCGTCAATAGCTTTTATATAAAAGTCTGTGAGCTTCTGAATTTCATCCTGTGATCTTCTTTCATCATCTTCACTAATAAGCTTTTCTTTTAATTGCTTCTTTAATTCGTCATTTCCATCTCTTCGAATATTTCGAATGGCAATTTTTGCACCCTCACCTTCAGATCTGACAATTTTTATTAAATCTTTTCTTCGCTCCTCTGTTAAAGGAGGCATAGGCACTCTAATGAGATCACCATTTAGAGCAGGATTCAGACCAAGATCACTTTCACGAATGGCTTTATCAATGGCCTGCGATTGTGTTTTATCATAGGGCTGAACACTGAGAGTTGTATTATCAGCAAGTGTAATATTAGCCATCTGATTTAAGGGGGTTATTGTCCCGTAATAATCTATAGTAATGTGATCTAACAATCCAGTATGTGCCCTGCCAGTCCTAATTTTAGAGAAATCAGATTTTAACTTTTCTAGACTTTTATCCATCTTGCTTTTTAATTCATTCATTCGCTTAGTCCTTCAATTATTTAATTTGTTATTAGGCTTCCAGAAGTATGGTTATTTAAAAAATCATATAATGCGTCTTTTTCAAAAATATTTAATACACCAATAGGTATATTTTGCTCTCGACATATTGTAAATGCTGTTGCATCCATCACTTTTAAATTTTTTGCCAAAACGTCATCGAAAACTATTTTATCAATTTTAGTCGCTGCAGGATTCTTTTGAGGATCATCAGTATATATCCCATCTACTTTTGTTGCCTTGATAAGAATATCTGCATCAATTTCTTTAGCCCTTAATGCTGCTGCAGTATCTGTAGTAAAGAAAGGGTTCCCTGTTCCTCCAGAGAATATAACCACCTTGCCTTCGTTTAAATATTGTAATGATTTTGCTCTAACATACGGCTCGACAAATTGCTCAATATTAACTGCAGATTGAATTCTAGTTTTGATTCCATTAGTTTCAAAAATGTCTTGAAGAGCCATTGAGTTCATTACGGTGGCTAACATCCCCATATAATCTCCTGTTGCCCTATCAATACCTTGCTCACTAAGAGAAACTCCTCTAAAAATATTGCCGCCTCCAATCACAACGGCAATCTGAATTTTTTGATCAATTAACTTTTTGATTTCAGAAACAATATTTAATGAGGTTTTAGGACAAATTCCATATGCATTTGCACCCATTAAGGCTTCTCCAGAAAGCTTTAATAAAATTCTTTTATAGTTGGATTTACTCATAAACCTATCTTAAAGATTTAATAAGAAAAAATAAACAAAAAAAAGGTTGCCGAAGCAACCTTATTTAAATTTATTACACCTTTGCCGCTTGGGCGACTTCTGCTGCAAAATCGGTTTCAACTTTTTCAATTCCTTCACCAACACTATAGAGATAGAATGAGTGAATTTTGGCACTATTAGCTGCTAATAAATCCTTAATGCTTTGTTTGTCATCTTTAACAAAACCTTGATTTAATAATGTAACTTCTTTAAGAAATTTATTGACTGAACCCTGTGCGATTTTATCAAGCATATCTTCCGGTTTTCCAGCTTCTCTCGCTTTCTCCGTTGCCACCCGCTTCTCTGAATCGATTAAATCCTGAGAAATTCCGGACTCATCTAATGCTTTAGGCTTTAAGGCAGCGATATGCATTGCAATATCTTTACCAAGCTCAGCGTTACCTCCCTCTAAGTCTAAAATAACACCAATTCTTCCACCATGCAGATAACTATGAAGATGACCATTAGCGCTAACTTTTTCAAATCTTCTTGGAGAAATATTTTCTCCAATCTTACCTACAATTTCGGATCTTAAATCTTCGACTGTCCTACCTTCGATATTTAAAGTTTTAAGCTCTTCAATTCCCTTAACATTTGAATCTAAAACAGAAGTGGATAACTTATTAACAAAATTAATAAACTCTTCATTTTTAGCACAAAAGTCAGTTTCTGAATTTACTTCCAGAATTACTCCGTTTTTACCATCTGAATCAATAGCGAGACCAATAAGACCTTCCGCAGCAACTCTTGAACTTACTTTTGAAGCTTTGTTACCAAATTTCACTCTTAAAATTTCCTCAGCTGCCTTAAGATCACCGCTTGCTTCAGTTAATGCCTTTTTGCAATCCATCATAGGTGCGTCAGTCATCTCTCTTAATTCTTTAACTAACGAAGCTGTAATTTCTGCCATTTTTATTTCCTTATTAGTTTTTATTATTTATTTAAGTTATTCAGCTAAGTCTTCTGATTTTTCTGAAACAGCTTTCACTAAATCATTCACAGACTCATTCTTTCCTTCCAGAATTGCATCAGCAATACCTCTTGCATAAAGTCTGATTGCTCTACTAGAGTCATCATTTCCTGGAATAACGAACGCTAAGTTATCTAATGAATTATTGGTGTCAACAACACCAACAACTGGGATGCCTAATTTCTTTGCTTCCTCAACCGCCCCACTTTCATAACCAACATCGATAACAAAGATTGCATCTGGGAGTGCATTCATTTCTTTTATGCCCCCAATTGAGCGATTCAATTTTTCATAATCACGACGAATTGTCAGCGCCTCTTTCTTTGTTAATTTGTCTAATGAGCCGTCATTCATCATGGTTTCGAATTCATTTAATCTTTTGATTGATTGTTTTACTGTTTTGAAATTAGTTAACATACCACCTAACCATCTATGGTTTACGTATGCAGCTCCAGCTCTTTCAGCCTCTTCTTTAATAATTTCTCTAGCCTGACGCTTGGTTCCAACAAATAAGATACGACCTTTATTTTTAGAAAGTGTTTTTAAATATTTAGCAGCCTCTTCAAAAAGTGGTAGTGTTTTTTCGAGGTTAATAATATGAATTCTGTTTCTTTCACCAAAAATGTAAGATTCCATTTTTGGGTTCCAGTATCGGGTTTGATGGCCAAAATGTACGCCAGCCTCAAGCATTTGTCTCATAGTGATTGACATGGTATTCTCCTTTAGGTTATCACTTCACTTAAATCTAACTATTAGATAGCACCTTAGGGTGATTTAAGTGCAAAATTAAAAAACGCATTATAATCTAAAATCTAATTATTTACAAAGATTAAACCTTAATGGCAATTATTATAAAAAATGAAGAAGAAATAAACAAAATGCGCATTGCAGGCAGGCTTGCTTCTGAGGTTCTGGACTTCATTACTCCTTATGTAGTCCCTGGAGTTACTACTGAAAAAATTGATGCATTATGTCATAACTTCATGGTACATGAACAAAAAACAATACCTGCACCACTAAATTATGCCCCACCTGGCCATGCCCCATACCCAAAATCTATCTGTACCTCTGTAAATAATCAAATCTGTCATGGAATACCTAGCGATAAAATATTAAAGAATGGAGACATCGTTAATATAGATATCACTGTAATAAAAGACGGTTACCATGGCGATACAAGTCGTATGTTTTTTGTCGGGAAGCCTTCAATTCAAGCTAAGAGGCTTTGTGAAATCACTTATGAATCCATGTGGAAAGGAATTAAAACTGTACGTCCTGGAAATACACTTGGTGATATAGGATATGCAATTCAAGAATTTGCTGAGAATGCTGGCTTTAGTGTTGTTCGAGAATTTTGTGGTCATGGTATTGGAAAAGGTTTTCATGAAGAGCCTCAAATACTCCATTATGGGCATAAAGGCCAGGGCTTAAAACTGAAAGAGGGTATGATCTTCACAATTGAACCGATGATTAATGCGGGCAAAAAAGAAATTCGTCTGATGCCAGATGGCTGGACTGTTGTAACAAAAGATCGATCCCTTTCCGCTCAGTGGGAACATACCATCTTAGTAACCAACAATGGTTATGAAGTCCTTACGCAATCAAGCGGTACCCCGAAGATACCTCTTTAATGTCATTAAATTTATCAGTACTAAAAAAAGACCAAGTAAAAAAATTCAAAACTATTAAAAATGTTTTTTTAAAAAAACAAGATCCATTTGATTTTTTTAATAGGCATATTGAACTTAAAGACAACCTACTTAAAAATATTTGGCAACAAATACTGAACGAAGCGGGACAGCATTTGGCTTTAATAGCAGTGGGTGGATACGGCAGAAAAGAGCTGTATCCCTATTCTGATATAGATTTGGCAATTCTTCATGAGTCAATAATTAAAAAGAGTGTTAAGGATCAAGTTGAACAATTTGTTCAGGCTTGCTGGGATTTGGGTTTAAAGGTCGGAATATCCATAAGAAACATAAAAACAATTAAAATTGATATTAAGGATATAACGATCGCAACTAATTTGATTGAGGGTAGACTTCTTGAAGGCCATAAAGAGTTATATAAAAGATATAAAGAGACTCTTTTTAAAAATTTAAATCGTAAAAAATTTATTCAACAAAAATGCTCTGAACAGGAGTTAAGACATAGTAAATTTAATTCTAATAGTTATTTACTAGAGCCAAATATTAAAGAATCTAAAGGGTGTCTTAGAGATCTTCACTATATAAGCTGGTTAGTAAGAGCAACTTACGAAGCTGAAAAGCCAGAACAAGCATTGTCAAATCATATAATTGATCGGAAAACTTTTTTAAAACTTAATACACAATTTAAAAAATTAGCGCAAATAAGAATCCTATTGCATTTTATTGCAGAAAATCAAGAAGATAGGCTGTTATTTGATTATCAAAATATTTTAGCAAAAACATTAAAAATCAAATCAGAGAAAAATAAAAAACCGAGTGAGATTTTAATGCAAAGTATATATAAATCAATAAGATATATAAACTTGTTAAACGAAATTATCACTAAAAAAATCATCTTCGACTTTGAACCAAAAATAATAAATAACCCCGGTCTTTACATACATAAAGGCTTAATTGAGGTTAAGGTTAATTCGAAAGATAAACTCAATATAAGCAATTTAATTATGGAAGCTTTTGCTTTGTATCAAAACAAATACACCTCAAAAGGTTTTGGACACACTCTTCTGTTCGCCATATTTAAATCAATGAAAATTGATCAATCGTTCATTGAAAACAAATCAAATCAAGAAAAGTTTTTAAAACTCTTAAGTGCAAAACAAAAAGTGAATCGAACATTAAGGCTTATGAATCAAATTAATTTTCTAGGCTCTTTCGTAAAGCCATTTAGAAAAGTGATTTCGCTCATGCAACATGATCTTTTTCATATCTATACAGTGGATGAGCATACCCTCAATGTCATCGAAAATATTCGCCGTTACTCAAAACAAAAATTAAAACATGAGAATCCTGAATGTCATGAGGTTTTTGCTAACATAAAAAATCCACAAATCTTGTATATAGCTGCCCTATTTCATGATATCGGCAAAGGTCAAGGTGGCGATCACTCAAAGATAGGAGCAGAAATAGCTGATAAATATTGCAAATTAATAGGATTAACTCCAGAAGATACTCTAACAATAACATGGCTTGTCAAAAATCACCTTTTGATGTCTAGTACTGCTCAAAAATTAGACTTAGCAGATCCTGCTGTAATTCGAACATTTTCAGAAAAAATGCAAAACCAAAAAAATTTAGATTTATTATTTTTATTAACTAATGCAGATATAAAAGGAACTAGCCCTAAAGTTTGGAGCGAGTGGAAAGCTGTTTTATTAAAAAACCTATATAAATATAGCAGCGTGTATCTTCAAAATGATATTAATGACATATCTACAATAAATTCACGAAAAGTTGAAGCTGAAAAATTATTAGAAAAGTATGGGATCGATAAAGAGATTATCAATACTAATTGGCAAATTTTTGATCACAGTTATTTTCTTAAATTTGAGGCTGATGACATTGCTTGGCATTCTCGAATCTTATTAACCCATATGAAAACTTCAACACCTATTGTAAGAGTGCGGCATCATCGCTATGGTGAAGGAATAGAAATTTTAATCTACCTTAAAGATCAAAAAAATATTTTCATGCATACCGCTGCTTTTCTTTATGACATTCACTGTATGATTTTACAAGCGAAAGTCTACACAACGCCAAATGGATTTGCTTTAAATTCGTTTACTATTGATTATGATGAGCAGAACTTTTCATCATATAAAAAGTTCTTTGAATATATTGAAATAGGTTTGTCTGAAATTTTAAAAACAAAGAAACTCAAATTAAACCGTAAAATTAATTTAAATCTATCCAGACAAGCAAAACATCATAAAATCAAAAACATAATTCAAATTGAAAAAATTAATGATAAAAATAGAAATCTATACGTCAGTACTGCAGATAGACCAGGCCTTATTTTTTCAATTGCTAAAATTTTATCTGAAAATAAAATCAATCTAAAAAATGCAAAAATAACTACAATGGGTGAACGAGTTGAAGATACGTTCTTGCTAGAAATAAGTAAAAACACTAATGAAAAAAGCCTACTGAGCGATTTAGAAAAAGTGCTTAAATAAAAAAATTACACTTTCTCAACATAAAATATGGATAACATCTTAAAAAAAATTAATCAGCTAGAGAATGATGGCAAACTAAATGAAGCAATAACTTTGCTTCATAATGAATTGCTTAAAGATCCAAAAAATACCCCATACCAAGTAGAGTTAGGAAATCTTTATGCTATCAATGAAGACTTCGAAGAGGCTTCTGGATGCTTCAGGAAAGCTATTAATGTATTCAAAGATAATCAAGATTTAAAAGATGCCTTATGTTTTTGCTTAAATAAATTAGGCATAAAAGCATTTGACCAATATAACTTTGAGCAAGCAACATTTTATTTTGAAGAGCTCTTCAGCTATGAGGATAAAAACAGCGAGTATTTATACAATTATGGTAATGCCCTGTTTCACTTAAATCAATTTAACAAAGCACTTATTATTTATAAAAAAGCATTGAGTTTCACAAGTTATGAGGATGCTGATCTTTATAATAATTTAGCAAATACTTACCGTAGATTAAGTAACTATAAAGAAGCAAAAAAATATTATACAAAATCTTTAGATATCAAATTTAATAACCATACATTTATTCAGCTTCTTCATCTGAAACAGAAGCTATGCGAATGGGATACTTATGAAGATGACTTGAAAACTCTACAAAAAATATTAGCTAATCAAGACTATAATTTTCCACCCTTTCCCATGTTAAGTATTCCAAATATTAATCCCAGAGAGCACTTAGAAATTGCAAATCAATGGAACCATACTGCACCCATAAAGGAAATCAACCAAAAAAGACAAAAATCCAGTAATAGAAGAATTAAAATTTGCTATCTATCATCCGACTTTAAAAACCATCCATTATATTCACTCTTTTACGATCTATTAGAAAGTCATGATCTCTCAAAATTTGAAGTTTTTTTACTTTACAGTGGAGATAATGATGAATCAATCGAATATAAAAAGTTTAAATCCCTAACTAAAAATTTTTTTGAAATAAAAAATAAGTCGGATCATGAAATCATAGTTATTTTAAAAAACAAGGGTATTGACATCCTTGTTGATTTATCTGGTTTTACCCAAAATAGTCGCTCTCAAATAATTAAATATCGACCTGCCTTAATACATATTAATTGGTTAGGATATCCTGGAACTTTAGGCTTTTATCAAAATAGAAGTTTATGCGATTATATTTTTGCTGATGAATTCATAATTCCTCCAGAACAAGAAAAATTTTATAGCGAAAAAATAATAAAACTAAAGCCAAATTATCAGCCTAACAATAGAAGCAAACAAACAGGAACCAAAACAAAGTTAGAAAAAGTTAATTTTCATCTGCCAGAAAATAAATTTATATTCGCTTCTTTTAATCAAAATATAAAACTTACTAAAGAAATATTTTATACTTGGTTAGAGATTTTAAAAAAATGCAAAACCTCAATACTCTGGATTTTAGAAAATTCTGATATAGCCAAAGACAATTTATTAAAAGAGGCACATAAAGAAAATATTGACCCAAAAAGAATAGTCTTTGCAGATTATGTTGAAAAAGAAATACATTACCAAAGAATAGCCTTTGCTGATGTCATGTTAGATACATTTCCTTATGGGGCACATACTACCGCAAGCGATATGCTTTTTAATAATATTCCAATCGTTACAATCTACAAGGACACTTTTCCATCTAGAGTATGTGCCAGTATACTAAATTCAATTCAATGTAATGAGCTTATAGCAAAAACTATATCAGAATACATAGAGATAGCTTTAAAACTTTACGATAGAAAAGAATTTTACAAAGAATTAACTGACAAAATAAAAAAAAATAAAAGAATATTATTTGAGCCAGAAAATTATGTTAAAAATATAGAAAATATCTATACAAATTTACTAGCTACGCATAAAGTTAGCAACTAACAAAGCCGCATCATTAAAGACCTTCGGATGAAATGGATCAAGATAAATAACATTGGGAATACTTTTAATCCAAGTTATTTGTCTTTTAGCGAGCTGCCTGGTGGCAAAAAGCACTTTTTCAAAAAGTCTATCTTTTGAAATTTGATTATTCAAATACATGGATACCTGTTTATAGCCCACAGAACGCATTGAATTTGATTTTATATTTAAGTTAGCATTATTTTTATAAAGATCAGCCACCTCCTCAATAAACCCTTGCGCAAACATATTGTGTATTCTCTTTTCAATCGCTTCATGAAGAAAACTTCTTTGCATAGGAAGCAATCCAATAATTAAAATATCTTTATTTTCAATTGATTTTTTTTTTGAATAAAAAGAAGAGATTGGTTTACCCGACAAATAAAAAACTTCCAAAGCTCTTTGTAATCGCTGTTTATCATTTTTTTGTATTTTTAAATCAGGATCAATTTTCAAATTGAATTCATAAAGCCACTCTAATCCATTTTGTTCCAAGTCCAATTCCACTCTTTTGCGGACTTCTGGAGTAGTTTTAGGTATATCATCCAAAGGATTTAATAAACTATTAAAGTACATCATTGTGCCACCAACAAGGAATGGAATACGAAAATCTCTATGTGCTTCAGACTCTATATGTTTTATATCATTTAAAAATTTAGTTACTGAATAATTTTCATCCGGATTAAGAATATTAATTAGGTCATGAGGATATTGATCTAGTTCGTCTTTAGAAAGCTTGCCAGAGCCGATATTTAATCCTCTATAAATTTGTGTTGCATCAACATTAACTAATCTTAACTGTTGAAACTTATCATATAAATTTTGGGCTAATGATGTTTTACCAGAAGCAGTTGGTCCAATAAGAAAAATTTGTTTCATCTTTTTTCTAGGTAAAAAGCAAGGTTTGCACCCGAATTAAGATATTTTTTTAAACCGGATAGTATGCTTTGTGAAAGCTTAATTTGAAAAGTTTTGGTTTTTAAGTTTTCTTCCTCTTCAGGATTACTAATAAATGCAGTCTCAACTAAGATTGACGGAATATCAGGGGCTTTTAAAACTGCAAACCCGGCCTGTTCAACATATTCCTTATGGAGCGTATTGATCTTACCAACCTCATCTAATACTAAACTTCCAAGCTTTATACTGTCATTGATTGTTGCACTTTGCGATAAATCTAACAATGTTTTTGCTAAGTCTGGATGTTTATCATCAATGCTAACACCGCCTATTAAGTCTGACTCATTTTCTTTGTTAGCAATAAATTTTGCAAATGCACTAGTAGCTCCTCTTTCTGACAAAGCAAATACGGATGACCCTTTTACTGACTTCTTAGTAAAAGCATCTGCATGGATAGAAATAAATATATCCGCCTGAATCTTTCTTGCCTTACTAACTCTCTTGGCCAAAGGTATAAAATAATCTCCATCTCGAATTAAAATTCCTTTGAGTTTAGGTTCCTTATCAATTTCTTCTTTTAATTGCTTTGCAATCATAAGAGTAATATCCTTTTCTCTTGTACCTTGAGAACCCCTTGCACCAGGATCTTCGCCACCATGGCCAGCATCAATCGCTATAATAATTTTCTCGGTTGCTGGCTCTTCATTTATTCTTAAATCTTTTTCTTTCGAATTGGTTTCTTCTGGGTTTGATTTATCAATCTTTATGCTCGGCGTTTCTTCTGATTGTATTTTAGAGGCTTTATGATCATTAGCTATTATTTTAGAAGACTGCTCCCCTTCAGAAACTTTAACTTCATTTACATCTTGCATAAGCTGCTTTATAAGACCGGCAATTTCATCTTCATGGTTATAAATATCTAGGACTAATCGATATCCATAAGGCTTTATAGGCTCAAGATTAAAAATCTTAATTTTTGCCTCATTTTTCAAGTCAAGAACAATTCTTACAATTTTCTTATCAAACTGAGCGACACGAATAGATTTTATAACATTTTGATCATTAAAATTTTGTTTAGATAGTTCTTTTAAGTCATTGTTTAATAATATATTTTTTAAATCTAATACAATACGATCAGGATTTTTAAGTATAGATTGATTACTTTCTATATAAGAATTGGACTCAATTGTGATACGAGTATACTCATCTGCGGGCCATACTCGAGTGACAACTTTACTGACAGCAAATAACTGAGAAGAAAAAAATAAAAAGAAAAAAAATATAGATATTTGCTTGGTACACTTTAAAAAAAATTTATTCATTGATTACAAATTCAAACTTTCTTTCCCCATTTTCAATACCATAACTAATATTGATTGATATATTAGGCTTCAAGCCAAGTTTAGCAATTTTTTTTGGCCATTCAATAAAACTAATCGAGTTTGATTTAATATACTCATCAAACCCCGCAAAAGACCATTCATCATCTGATTTAAATCGATATAAATCAAAATGATTTACTGAGGTTTTATTAAAACTATAATGCTCTACTATATTATAAGTTGGGCTTTTTACCCTTTCCTTTAATCCCATTTCATTAAGAATAGACCTGACAAGAGTTGTTTTACCGACACCCAAATCGCCATCTAAAAAAATAATATCTCCGGGTTTTATGTATTGCGCAACCAATTTCGCAAAATTTACTGTATCTTCTTCGCACTTCGCATAAATTAAAGATTTATTCATAACAATAACTAGTTTATTATTTTTTAACATGAAAGATAATATCAACTGGCAAGTTTTAACAAAAAAAGTTCTTAAAATTGGGCATTCTTTAAATTTTAATGATGTTGCAATTTGCGATTCAAATATAAATCACAATGAAAGCAAATATCGTAAATGGATCTCTGATAACTTTTTTGGCGACATGTTTTTTTTAAAGAAACATCAAGACATTAAATTTAATTCAGAGAATATCTTAGAGGAAACAAAATCAATTATAGTTGTTAGGCTTGACTATTTGCCTTTAAATGAAAATTTAATCTCCAATCTAAAAAAAACAAAATCTGCTTATATAGCAAGGTATGCTCTTGGAAGAGATTACCATAAGACCATCAAATCAAAATTAAAAAATTATACAAAGCTTATCAAGGAGCTCATAAAAGAGGAACTAGGAGAATTTAATTTTAAGTTTAGAATTTGTATTGATTCAGCACCTGTGCCTGAAGTGGATATTGCAGAAAAATCAGGGTTGGGATGGCGTGGTAAAAATACACTCCTAATTAACAAAAAAAATGGTTCTTGGTTTTTTTTGGCTGAGATATATACCAACCTTGCTTTAATAAAAAACAATCCAGCTAAAAATCATTGTGGTTCATGTGATGCCTGCATAAAAATCTGTCCTACAAAAGCTATTATTTCGCCATATAAACTTGATGCCAGAAAATGTATTTCTTACTTAACAATCGAGCATAAAGGGGCGATTCCAAATGAATATCGAAAAGCTATTGGAAACCGTATTTATGGATGTGATGACTGTCAAATCGTTTGCCCTTGGAATAAGTTCGCAAAATTAACACAAGAATTAGATTTTTTTGTGAGGCACAAACTCAACAACATCAGTCTCTTGGAATGTTTGCAAATGAATCGAGAACAATTTAATGAAGTCTTTGCGGGAAGCGCTATATATCGAATTGGCTATGAAAAATGGCTTTCAAATGTGGTGATTGGTTTAGGTAATGCAAAAAAAGATCCCAAAATTACTTCGGCACTAAAAAAGATGATCAAATTTCCATCTCAAATTGTTCAGGATCATGTTTCATGGGCAATTCGTGAGCAAGAATCGAAGTAAAAAAAAAAAAATTTTGATATAATGCCAGTCTATTTTTCAATACATAAGATCCTAGAAATATTACATGACTAAAATTATAGATTCCCAAGAATGGAAAGCTCTAGAGGAGCATTTCAAAAAGATTAAAAGCAAACAAATGCGTGAGATGTTTCATGAAGACCAAAATCGTTTTGAAAAATTTCATCTTCAGCTTGATGATTTTCTTGTAGATTTTTCTAAAAATCGAATCACAGCAGAAACAGTAAATTTATTAATCAAGCTTGCTAAAAAAACAGACTTGCAGTCATGGATAAAACAAGAGTTTTCTGGGAAACATATTAACAACACTGAAGATAGAGCGGTTCTTCATACAGCTTTAAGGTCAAAATCTACAAATATTTTAAAAGTAGATAATCGAGATGTTCGCTCTGATGTTGCTGAAGCATTAATTAAAATTGAAATATTTAGCGATGCAATCAATAATGGTACCTGGAAGGGATATACTGGAAAAAGCATCAAAACCATTGTAAATATTGGTATTGGGGGCTCAGATCTGGGCCCAGCAATGGTTTGTAAGGCATTAAAGCCATATGCAAAACAACACTTAAATGCTTTTTTTGTATCCAATATTGATGGATGTGATCTAGCACAAACCCTTGAAAAATGTGATCCTGAAACAACTTTATTTATCATTGCGTCAAAAACCTTTACAACACAGGAAACAATGACAAATGCTTTCTCTGCTAGAGAATGGTTTGTTAATAAATCAAAAAACGTAAATGCTATCAAAAATCATTTTGTCGCAGTTTCAACCAATGAACAAAAGGTAATTGAATTTGGCATTGAAAAAGAAAATATGTTTATTTTTTGGGACTGGGTTGGAGGTAGATACTCCCTTTGGTCCTCAATTGGATTATCAATTGCTGTATATCTGGGTTTTAGTAACTTTAAAGAGCTACTCGATGGTGCATATGAAATGGATGAACATTTTTTAGAAACCTCATTAGAAAAAAATATCCCCGTAATAGTTGCTCTAATTGGTATTTGGTATATAAACTTTTTTAAATTTAATACCCAGGCAATTCTCCCATACGATGAAGGGTTGTCATTACTTCCCTCTTATCTCCAGCAGGCTGATATGGAAAGTAATGGTAAATTTATAGATCGTGATGGAGTTCGAGTCTGCCTAGAAACGGGTCCCGTTATTTGGGGTGCTTCTGGCACGAATGGACAACATGCATTTTATCAGCTAATCCATCAAGGTACTCAAGTAGTTCCTTGTGACTTCATAATGCCCGCTCAATCTCATTACAAACTTGGAAAAAATGGCGATGAGCATCATAAAATTTTAATCTCAAATTTGATTGCACAAACTCAGTCTCTCATGGCAGGCAAAACTAAAGATGAAGCTCGTGCAGAATTAATCAATACTGGTTTAGACGACAAAGCACTAGAGGAAATGTTGCCACATAGGACATTTGAAGGAAATAGACCAACCACATCTATAGTCTTTAGGAAGCTTACGCCGAAAAATCTTGGTAGATTAATTGCGCTTTACGAGCATAAAATTTTTGTACAGGGTATTATTTGGCATATTAACTCTTTCGATCAGTGGGGAGTTGAATATGGAAAGCAAATAGCAAAACTTGTACTACCAAAAATCAAAGGTGAAAAGGAAGATAATTGCTTTGATTCATCAACAAATAATCTTATAAATTACTTTAAAAAAAATTTATAAGTTATTAATTTAATTGAAATTTATTTAATAAAAAACTGTAATCAAAAGTACTGGATATCCCTGCGCCAATTTTTTTAGCAAATCGATCAGCAAAGGTCTCATAGGTTGTAAAGTCAACAACTTCTTCATATCCAAGATTATCTCTTGCCACACTATATACATCACCAAAACCATCGATCAAACCCAACTGAAGAGCGGATTCTCCATTCCAAAATAGACCACTAAAAATTTCAGAACTTTGACTTAATTTAGAACCCCTGCCTTCTTTAACAACGTTAATAAATTGCTGATGAACTTCGGATAATAAGTTTTTAACATGTTTTTCATGTTTTGAAGATATGGGGCTAAATGGATCAAGAATCCCTTTATTTTCCCCGGCGGTCATTAGGCGTCTTTCCACTCCAATTTTTTTCATGGCTTCAGTGAAACCAAAACCATTCATCAAAACTCCAATAGAACCAACAATACTCGCCTTGTTTGCGTAGATTTCATCAGCAGCTACTGCAATGTAATATCCTCCAGATGCACAAATATCTTCCACAACAACTTTAATAGGTATTTCAGGATGAATTGCCTTCATTCGTCTAATCTCATCATTAATTATGCCTGATTGAACTGGGCTACCTCCAGGGCTATTAATACTTAGTAAAATTGCTTTGGTTCCTTTATGTTCATAGGCTTTTTTCAGACTGGTCCTAAAGTCTTTAGCATTTACTTCCGCGTCAGGCGCAATGATTCCATGCATATTTATCAACGCTGTAAATTCTTTAGAATCTATATTTGAGCTTGGTCCAGAACCAGTTGAGAAAATAATAAAAAACAAAAAAATATATGCAAAAGTAAGAAATTTAAAGAATATCCCCCACCTTCGTGCTCTTCTTTGTTCAACAAATACATTTGATAGCAAAGTATCAAGTGCTTGAGCCTTCTCTCTGGGAGTTAATAATTTTTTTATTTTATTTATCATTTAAATTTTCCTCAGTTTTAACTTAATAAATTCATCATCAACTTCTAATTCAACAGATTGTAGTTTTTTTCCAGCGCAGGGTCCACAAATACAAAGGCCAGTTTCAGGTTCATACATTGCTCCATGAGTTGCGCATACAATATACTCTTTTTTTTCATCAAAAAAGTCTTCATTATCCCAATCTAACTCAACAGGTAGGTGCTGGCATTGATTTTTATAAGCGTAATAATTATTTTTAAAGACAATCAGCAAAATGCTGCCTCCATTTTCTAATAGAATTTTTTTTGTAACAGCTTTTGTGTATGGAACTTGGGTCTTTGGGATCTTGATTAATTGTTCCATTTTTTTACTCCATACAAAATATCAAACACTGTCTCAGCATATAAGAATTTATCCTGACTTTCAAAATCATTTTTACCCAGGACACCATATAGTACAGCAAGGAAATCCACATTAGCATTTGCCGCCATTTTTTGATCATGTATAGAATCACCCACCATTAGAGTATTATTTTTTTCAAATCCTAATTCTTTTAGAATATTCTCAATCATTTGAGGATTAGGTTTAGAAAAACACTCATCAACAGTCTGAGTTGAATCAAACATTCCTGTAAGCTGAAATACATTAATATCATTTTCAAGGCCTTTTCGACTCTTTCCCGTTGCGACAGCAAGTTGATAGTTATTTTTCTTCAACTCTTTTAATACCAATTCAATACCCTGAAACATTTGTGGGCGATCTAACACATAATACTTTTTATATTCATCCCTGAAATAATCAAATTGATCCATATATTCAGCGCCAAATAAAAACTTAAAAGCTTCAACTAGGCTTAGCCCAATTACTTGTTTAATTTCAGTATCTAACTTTTCTTTTTTGAGTGTTTTTTTTGCTGCAAAATTTACAGCATTAACAATATGTGAAGTACTATCAACTATTGTTCCATCCCAATCAAAGATAATTAATTTACTCATCTAATATTTTCTTCAAACTATCTGGTAAGCCAACCTCAAGAGTAAACTTTTTATTTAAAAATGGATGCATGAACTCGATGTAGTATGCATGCAAAAACATTCTTTTTAACCCCCTTTTTAACAAAGTTCGATTAAAAGAAAAATCTCCATATTTATCATCCCCGGCAATTGGAAAACCCATTTCTGCAAGCTGAACACGGATTTGGTGAGTTTTCCCCGTTAAAAGTTCAACATCAATTAACGACAAATTAACAATGTATTTAACAAGCCTAAAAATTGATTGAGAAAGCTTGCCGTCTTTACTTTTCTTAACAACTTGTTGCCCATCTTTTGTTACAATTTTTTTTAAATTCATTTCTACTTTTATTTTTTTTTCTAACCACTCTCCTTTAACCAAGGTTAGATATTTTTTTATAATTTTTTTATTTCTAAATAATTCTTGCAAACTTCTTAAAGCCGCTCTTTTTTTTGCAACCAAGATTAAACCTGATGTATTTTTATCAAGTCTATGAACTAGCTCCAAATAACGCAAATCATCTCTTTCTATCCTTAACGACTCAATAAGACCTAAACTGATCCCACTACCTCCGTGAGAAGCAATACCTTCAGGTTTATTTACAATTAAAAACCAATCGTCTTCATAGACAATATTTTTTTTAATTCTTAAATCCGGTGAAGTATTTTTTATTTTAGAAAGATTAAGTTTAAGAGGTGGCAATCGAATTTGATCATTTAAATTTAATTTATAGTCTGCTTTTATTCTTTTTTTATTTACCCTAACCTCACCACTTCTGATAATTTTATAGATATGACTTTTTGGCACATTTTTAATTTTTTTGATTAAAAAATTATCTATTCTTTGATCTACATAATCTTCATCAACTTTAATCAACATAACTTCTTGATTTATCATAAATTTTTGTTTTCTTTTTTCTAATAATCAAATATACTTTAGCAGTAAAATTAATCAACAAACATTTTATATGTACCTGATTAATAACAACTATAGAACACATATTTTTATTTACCACATAAAAAGTTTAAAGAGTAAATAAAAATAAAATTTGAATAATTTAAAGATTTTTGTATAAAGAATAATCAAAATACTTTTAGAATAAATTTTCTAAATTTTATATCTTTATCAGAATCTTCCTTACTTATGGAGATATGATAATGAAGCGCATGCTTATCAATGCGACACAACCCGAAGAGGTTCGTGTTGCTATAATCAATGAAAATAATGTCATTGAAGACCTAGATTACGAAAAAAACTCGATCGAACAAAGAAAAAGTAATATCTATAAAGGTGTTATCACCCGAATTGAACCATCACTTGAAGCTGCATTTGTTAATTATGGTGTTGAAAGACATGGTTTTCTTCCCTTCAAAGAAATTGCACCAGAATTTTATTCCAAAAAAACTCGCAAGAAAAATTTAACAATTACTGATGTTATTAATGAGGGACTAGAAGTTGTAGTTCAAGTATCCAAAGAAGAAAGAGGAAACAAAGGTGCAGCGCTTACAACATACCTCTCTCTTGCTGGGAGATATATTGTTCTGATGCCTAATAGCTCCGAAAGCGGAGGTATATCCCGAAGAATTGAAGGGGAAGAAAGAGCGAGCTTTAAGGAAGTGTTATCTCAATTAAAAGTAAAAAAAGGGATGAGTGTTATTGGAAGAACGGCTGGAATTGGTTCATCTGTAGAAGAAATTCAATGGGATCTTGATTACCTTACCCATCTTTGGGATGCAATCACAGATGCAACTGACAATCAAAAAGCGCCATTCCTTATTTATCAAGAAAGTAATTTAGTTATTCGTGCAATTCGAGATTATTTTCAACCCGAAATCGAAGAAATTATTATTGATAATGAAAGCATTTATGACCAAGCTCTTCAATTTATGAATCATGTAATGCCTGATTATTCAAATCGAATTCAGCATTACACCGATAGTACATCATTATTTTCAAAATTTAATATTGAAAATCAAATTGAATCAGCATTTCTTCGAGAGGTTTCACTTCCATCTGGAGGAGTAATCGTCATTGATCATACAGAAGCATTAGTATCAATTGACGTTAACTCGAGCCGCTCAACCAGAGGAAGAGATATAGAATATACAGCTTTTAGTACCAATACTGAAGCAGCAAAAGAGATTGCCAAACAATTAAGGCTCAGAGACATTGGTGGATTAATAGTGATTGACTTTATCGATATGGAAAGTACAAAACACCAAAAAGAAGTTGAAGATACTCTAAGAGATGCTCTCAAACATGATAAAGCAAGAATTCAATTCACCAGAATTTCAAGATTTGGCCTATTAGAGCTTTCGAGACAAAGATTAAGACCAAGCATAGGAGAGTCTAGTAATGCTCAATGTCCAAAGTGTAATGGCACAGGGCGTGTCAGAGATTATCAATCTTCAGCCCTTCATATCTTAAGGATGATTCAAGCCGAATGCGATAAAAAAGAAGCTTCAACTATTGCCGTTCAAGTACCTATTGAAATTGCTACATACTTATTAAATGAAAAAAGAGCATTAATTAATGATCTAGAAAGCAATTCAAGCAATAAGATAGTAATAGTAGCAAATCGATATATTGATATTCCACAATATAAGTTAACCTCAAATCAAATAAATACTAAACAACCAAGTTTCGCAGAAGTTGAAATTCCTGATGATATTTCTGAGCAATCTGATGGCATAGAAATGAAAAAATCACAAAACAGAATGGAACCTGCAGTAAAAGGTATAATCCCTGCTAAAAAAGATAAAAGAGCTTCTAAGAGCAAATCATTATTAGGTTTTTTTAAAGGGCTAATTAAGAATGAAGAAGCTGATAAAACTGAAAACCTGTTAGATCAAAATTTAAAAGAACAAAATAATGATGAACCAGCTGATGATAATTTTAGAAGAAATCGAAATAGAAATCGAAATAGAAATCGAAATAAAAATAGAAATCGCAAAACAAATTATGACAAAAGTCTAGATACCTCAGAAATATTTAATAATGAAAATGCAAAAAAAGAGGGGCAAAAAAAACCTTTGCAGCCAGAAAAAAATATTACAGAAGTTGAAAAACCAAAAAAACCTATAGAAAGAAAAAAACAACCAGAGTTAGCCGATATTGATTTAAATTCTATTGGTCTGCAATTAGTCGAAACAACTGCAGCAAAAAAAGAAATTACTAAAAAAGAAACTGAAGCACCAAAAAAAGTACCGCGCAAAAAAGCTAATTGGCAAAAAAAAGAAGTAAGCAATAGTAAAAATGAGAAAATGGTTATGGTTGAGACGAAAGCTACTGCTAAACCTAAAAAAGTAGCAACTTCAAAATCAAAAAAAACGACTAAAAAAGAAAGCGCTTAAATAATAACCTATAAACAAAGATGTTATAGTAACGAGCGAATGATTAATAAAGTATAAAATACCGCTCAATATCATTCGCTCATTTAAAAATCTAAATATCTCAGCTGCAAATGATGAATATGTTGTAAAACTGCCCAAAAAACCAACTATAAGCGCTACTTTCATATCTCCAGAGATTATTTCAGAAGAAGAAGTAAGTTGAATCAAGACCCCTATTAAGAAACTTCCAATAACGTTTACAATTAAAATACCCGAAACCATTCCTAATTGAAATGGAACAAGAGTCACTATCAACCACCTAAGGCTAACCCCTAAAATCGAAAAAAAAGCAATCAATGAGAATTGTTTCATAACTATAACTTTAAGAAATTATCACGATAAAATTTTAGCTCTTCTATAGATTCTCTAATATCTTCTAGAGCCTCATGTTTTGCTTGTTTTTTAAAAGATTTTATTAGTTCCGGTTTCCAACGTTTACTGAGTTCTTTAAAAACACTCACATCTAAATTTCTATAATGGAAGTAGTTCTCTAAAAGAGGCATATAATTCGCCATAAATCTACGATCTTGACATATTGAATTACCACACATCGGTGATTTGTTTTTATCAACAAATTGTGCCAAAAATTTAATCAACTCAGATTCGACAAATGCCTCATTATTAGTTGAAAGTCTAACCTTTTCTGTTAATCCAGATTTTGCATGCGTGCTCGTATTCCATTCATCCATGGAATTCATGATCGAAAGTTCTTGGTGCACCACAAAGACTGGCGCTTCAGCAATTATTTCTAACTGCGGAGTTGTTACTATTACCGCAACCTCAATAATTTTATCTTTTATCGGATCTAAACCGGTCATCTCCATATCAATCCAAATTAGATTATTGTTATCTTTACTCATGATTAGTATTAATTTTCTTAAAATTTATGTTTTTTATAACTTTAACATTTGTTTTGTTTTAAAATGCTTTTTTAATAATTTTTTTAATCAATAAACAACACATGAGTGCTGAAAATTTTAAGATTATTTTTATTGGACTGCTTATCTTTTCTACATTTGTAGAAATATATTTATCTTTTCGGCAAATAAAATCAGTAGATTCTAACCGAAATAATATACCTATGAATTTCAGAGCCATCATCCAAAAAAAAGATCATCATAAAGCCGCTAGCTATACCTCTGCAAAATCTAATTTAAATATAATAAATTTAATTTTTCAGGCTATATTTGTTTATTGCTTAACTATAGGAGGCGGTATTAATTATTTCTATGAAATATTAAATATCTATTTCAAACTAAACCCAAATACTTTTGAAGTCACTTTAATACTTTTATTACTGGCTATTAGTAGTTTTGTTGATATCCCTTTTAATTTATACAAAACATTCAAAATTGATGCAAAGTTTGGATTTAATAAAATGAATCTAAGGCTTTATCTAACAGATCTATTAAAACAATCAGCCATTTCCATGATTTTTATGATTCCTCTTTTATATATTTCACTTTGGATTTTTTCAAGCTTAGGTGATTTTTGGTGGGTATGGTTATGGCTTTTTATCTCATTATTTAATGTTTCTATGCTAATCATTTATCCATTATTTATAGCCCCTTTATTTAACAAATTTAAACCATTAGATGACAAAAAAACTGTGCATGAAATTGAAAAACTAATGAAAAAATGTGGTTTTAAATCTAATGGGCTATATGTAATGAATGGTTCAATTCGAAGCACCCATGGAAACGCATATTTTACAGGTTTTGGTAAAGCTAAAAGAATTGTTTTTTTTGACACCCTACTGGAAAGATTAAATATAAATGAAATCAAGGCGGTTTTAGCTCATGAATTAGGACATTTTGCTCATAATCATGTTAAAAAAAGAATCATGATTATCTTATTTATCTCACTTTTAGGTTTGTTTTTTCTAGATTATTTAAAAAATCAAGATTGGTTTTATTTTGGTCTAGGGCTTAATTATCAAAGTGATGCAATGGCCTTAATTGCTTTTTTTATTTTTACACCATTACTTATGTTTTTTATAAAACCCATTTTATCTCTCTATTCCCGAGAAAATGAATATGAAGCTGATCGCTATGCATGCAAGTACTCCTCAGCGAATGATTTAAAAGATTCTTTAATTAAACTTTATCGAGATAATGCTGCAACATTAACACCGGACCCAATGTATTCAGCTTTTTACGATAGCCATCCATCCGCAATCAACAGAATTAATGCTTTAACAACAAAATAATGATTATCACTACCAAACTTGAATTTGATGCAGGACATAGAATCCCTAATCACAAAAGTGAATGCAAAAATTTACATGGTCATCGTTATATCCTAGAAGTGTCAATAAGTGGAAAAATTATTGATGATAATACCCAATCTCAATATGGTATGGTGCTTGATTTTAAGGACGTCAAAGGGCTTTTAAAAAAAACTATAGTTGAAGCCTGGGATCATGCTTTTTTAGTTTTTAAAGAAGACAAGGAGGTTATAAATTTCCTAAATAGTCTTCCAGATCATAAAACCGTAATTTTAGAGAAAGTACCTACAGCTGAAAATTTAGCATTAATTGCTAAAAAGATACTCGACCATGAATTAGCGGCTCAATTTGGTAAAAAATTAACGATAAAAAAACTAAAACTTTTTGAAACCCCAAATAACTGGGCCGAGATAAACACTTAACTTTTTTTTATTTTCTCAATATAGGCTTGATGCAGTTTAATTTCATCTGAATTTGCTTTTATGATTGGTATTTTTTTATATTCTTCCAAAGATATTCGCGTATCGACATTGTCATCTTGAGTAAAATTCATTTCCAAAGCTTCTTGTCCACGGGTCATGCTAACAAAAACTTCAGCAAGTAATCTCGAATCTAATAATGCTCCATGTAATGAGCGTTCTGAATTATCCACACCATAAGCTTTGCATAAAGCATCTAAACTATTGCGTTGTCCAGGCCTCATTGATCTAGCCATTACTAAAGAATCAGTTATACCGTCTACAAAAGATTCGACTGTTTGATATCCAATAAGTTGTAATTCAGTATTTAGAAAACTAAGGTCAAAGGGCGCATTATGTATTACAAGCTCAGAACCTTTAATAAATAACATAAAGTCATTTGCAATGTCTTTAAAAAGTGGTTTATCTGATAAAAAATCTAATGTAAGTCCATGGACCTCTTGAGCCGCCTCATCAATCTCTCTTTCCGGGTTTAAGTACACATGAAATTGATTGTCTGTGACTTGACGATTTACCATCTCAACCGCAGCAATTTCAATAATCTTATGGCCAGATTTTGGATCTAAGCCAGTAGTTTCAGTATCGAGAAAAATTTGTCTCATAATGTTTTATTTGCTGCTAAATTTGCTAACTCATCTACACGATTATTAAAAAAATCATCACTATGGCCCTTAACCCAATTCCAATTAACTTCTATGGATGTGTTTAAAAAATCCAAAGCCTTCCATAAATCAATATTTTTTACAGGCTTCTTTGTTGAAGTTTTCCATGAATTATTTTTCCAATTCGCTATCCATAAATTAATACCATCCATAAGATATTTAGAATCTGTATAGATTGATATATTTGTATAATGTTTTTCTGATGCGTAAGAAAGTGCTTCTATTGCAGCCCGCATTTCCATTCTATTATTTGTTGTATCTGATTCTGAACCTGATGCTTCATGGATTAATTTACCATCACTCAAAAATAGAAAAGCCCAACCACCAGGACCAGGGTTTCCTATACAAGATCCGTCTGTATAAAAAAATAAATTACTCATTTATAAGATTTTAACAGTATTTCTATGTTTGGATTTATTCCAATTAGGCTTAATTGGCGTTAGAGATGTAATTTTTTTTCGTGCAACAATAACATACAAGTTAGCAAATAAAGGGAACCATCTATCTCCAATTTTATTCCAATTGGCTGAAATTTTTGTCGTTTTAAAAAAAGGATGATAATGAAAAAATTTTCCATTAACAATTTCAAAATTGTTTTCAATCAACCTGCTCTGAAATGAAGAAAAACTTTCAAAGCTTTCATTCCACGGATAATTTTCATTAATTGAAAAAAAAGATTTAAGCCCAGCAAGACTATAAGGATTAAAATTGATAAAAATACAATATCCATGAGGAATCAAAGTACGATAAAGCTCTTTAAAAATATGTGAATTTTCAAAACTTTGATGAATAGCTAAAAAACAATCAATTGAATCATTTTCAAAAGGAAAAAAACTTTCATTGAAAAAAATATCTTCATGTAAATTAGTTTTAGACCTAAATCTAAGATTAGCTATTAAATTTTTTCTCAGGCCAATTTGAACAATATAATAACCAAATATATTCTCAAATAAGTCATCAACAATATTTTGTTCATATTGAATTAAATTTTTACCGCTTTTTGTATCAAACCAATCCATATATAACGATTATAATAACAATCATGAAAATAGAGGCAATTAAATCATTTCAAGATAACTATATCTGGATTATTTCTAACAAAAACCATGCGGTTGTTGTAGACCCCGGAGACGCTGAACCAGTTATTAATTTCATCCAAGATAAACAAATTTTTCTCGATAGCATTCTCGTCACACATCATCACCATGATCACACTGGTGGCGTTTTAGATTTAGTAAGTAAATATTATTGCGATGTGTATGCACCGATAGGATCAAATTTTAAAATCCAATTTTTCCCTATTAAAGAGGGTGATCAGATATCACTTTTAGACAATAACCTTATTCTAAATGTTATAGAAACTCCAGGCCATACATTGGACCATATTGTGTACTTCAATAATAGAATAATTTTTGTTGGCGACACGTTATTTCATTATGGCTGTGGAAGAGTTTTTGAAGGGTCAAATGAGATGCTTTTTAATTCATTAACAAAAATAAAACAACTTGATAAAAAGGCAAATGTTTATTGTGCTCATGAATACACAAAAAATAATTTACAATTTTTGGCTAAACAATTTCCTAACAACAGCCATTTTAAAGAAAAACTCAATGAAGTGAATAAAATCGATATAACAATCCCTTTTTGCCTTGATAATGAGATAAAATTAAACCCTTTTCTGACGAATAATTTATCAGATTTTATTAACCTACGTAACGCAAAAAATCAATTTTAATGTTTAAAAAAATTAGCAAACTATTTATTTTTATCACTTTATTTTTCTTCAGTGTCTTATTAATTGCAGACGAAGTTACAAATGAAAACGTCCGAGGAGAGTCAATTGAATATTTAGAGAATATAATTACCCCAAACATAACATCAGATAATTCTGAACACACTTTAGAGGCTCCAAAAAGTCTTTGGAAAAGAATTGAAGCCGGATTTAAACTAGAAAGTCAAGAAAACAAAAGAGAACAGGATTATCTCAACTGGTACCAATCCAGACCAGAATATGTAGAAAGGATGATAGAACGCTCGTCTAAATATTTGTATCATGTTGTAGAGGAAGTAGAAAAAAGAAATATGCCTATGGAAATAGCACTGCTTCCAATGATTGAAAGTGCCTATAATCCAGTTGCAAAATCAAGACAAAAAGCTGTTGGTATGTGGCAGTTTATTGCCTCTACAGGAAGATTGTACGGTCTAGAACAAAATTGGTGGCAAGACAAAAGAAGAAATGTAATTCAATCTACAAGTGCTGCATTAGATTATCTTGAAAAACTTCATCAAACTTTTGGCTCGTGGGAGCTTGCATTAGCCGCATATAATGCAGGAGAAGGCAGGATAAAAAGGGCTATAATAAAAAACACAAAAAGGAAACACAAAACAGATTATTACTCATTAGATCTTCCACGTGAAACAAAAAATTATGTACCTAAATTACTCGCAGTCAAAAAAATTATCATGGAACCTGAAAAGTTTCAGCTTTTTATACAAAACATTCCTGATACACCCTACTTTAAAGTGGTAAATATTCCTGATGAAATTGATGCTGTTGTAGCAGCAAATATGGCAAAAATTAGTCTTGAGGAATTTCAATCGTTAAATCCAGAACATAATCGACCTCTCCTAAAAGCAAAATTTAATACTCAAGATATTCTCTTACCAATTAATGCTGTTGAAACATTTAAAGAGAATCTTGAAAAAAATACTAATTCATTAACACAATGGATTATTTACGAACCAACTAAAGGGGAAAAAGTAAGCCAAGTCGCTAAAAAATTTGGTATTGATATAAAGGAACTCATTAAAATTAATCAGCTCAAAAGCAACGAGAACTTAAAAAATAAAATTATTCTCATTCCTAATTCTCCTGAAGCTCTGAACAACTATCCGATCAGCACAGAAAATCTTTACTCATACTCCACGATTGTTACGCACAAAGTAAAAAATGGGGAAACACTTAGTAGGATTGCAAAAAAATACAACATACCACTTAAAGACTTAATGGAATTTAATGAACTTAAAAGCACAAAAATTATCGTAGATTCATATATTGATATTCCAAAATAACATGAACAAAATTTTTTTTCTATTTGTTTTTTTATTCTTAATTTCCTGTTCTGATAACAACAAAAATTACCAATCCAAAAATTACGAAGGTAAGTATGAAAAACATTACGGAGGAACTCTCAAAAATGCAATGGTGGGTGAACCTAATAACCTGATTGCAATGATTGCTGGTGACAGCGCCTCTTCTGCAATTGCGGGAAAAATTTTTAATACTTTGTTAACTTATGATGAAAATCTAAACCTAACAGGAGAAGTTGCAAAAAGTTGGAAGTTATCAAGTGACAAAAAAACAATAACATTTTATCTGAATACAAAAATGCACTGGGCTGACTCAGTACCCCTGACATGTAAAGATATTTTCTTCACCTGGAAAGTTGTAACTAATCCAGAGACTAGAACCCCTTACGCATCTGATTATCAGTTGGTAAAAAAAGCAGAATGTAAAGATGACCACACTTTCATTATTACCTATCAGGAACCATATGCCCCTGCATTAGACACATGGGCCACATTACATATTCTCCCAAAACATAAGCTTGAACACGAAGATATTAATAATACTTTTTTTTCAAGAAATCCAACGGGTTCAAGTTTTTATAAATTAAAAGAATGGGTTCCAGGACAATATCTCTCACTGGAAACAAATGAGAATTCAATTCTTGGAAAGCCATTTATTTCAAAAATGATATCAAGAATTATTCCTGACCTATCGTCACAATTCATGGAACTCTCAGCAGAAAATCTAGACTTTATGTCCATAAACCCAATCCAATACAAACGAATCTTTCCTGAAAGAAAAGACCTTAATAATAACTATGAACTCAATAAAGAGCTTGGTAATGGATATACGTACTTTGGATTTAATCTTCAAAAAAAACCTTTTAATAATATAAATATTAGAAAAGCAATCGATTTAGCCATAAACAAACAAGAAATTATTGATGGAGTTTTATTGGGACTAGGATTTGAAATTACAAGTCCATATAAACCAGAAACATTTTGGTATAACAGTAATATCAGTAAAACAAATTTTAATCCAGATGAAGCAAAACGCTTAATTGAATCAGAAGGCTTTAAATTGAATGAAAAGAATATATATTCAAGAAATGGGGAGTTACTTAAATTTGAAATTTTAACCAACCAGAATAAACAAAGAGAAATGACAGCCGTCCTCATTCAACGCAGGTTAAAAGAGATTGGGGTTGATGTTTCTATAAGGGTCCTAGAATGGGCAAGTTTTATTAATCAATATATTAAAACCGGAGATTTTGAATCTGTTGTACTCGGTTGGAGCTTATCTTTAGACCCAGACCAATTTAACATATGGCATTCCACACAAAATGGCCCAGGTCAATTTAACTTTATTAACTTTAATAATAAGCGCGTAGACAAACTTTTAGAAAGAGGCAGAAAAGAGCTAGATATAAAAAAAAGAAAACAAATTTATGATGAATTTTCAGAGATTATATATGAAGAAAAACCAGTCATATTTCTTTACGCAGGATATGGACTTAATGCAATTCACAAAAGAATAAAAGGAATAAAAAATCCACCGCCACCAGCTGGAACTTTTCACTTTATGGAAAAGAATTGGTATATTCCTAGCAAATTTATAAGAAACGAAATTAATTAATTATGCTTATATATCTTTTAAAAAGAATTATGTGGATGGTTCCAATGCTTATTGGTATAAGTCTTATATCTTTTTTTATTATGCACCTAGCACCAGGGGACATTACTTCAAATGAAGCTGCATTTAATCCTAAAGCCTCCGAGGAGTCTAGGCAGAAACTCAGGGAGTTATATAATCTCGATAAGCCAATTGCAATTCAATACGGGTTATGGCTAAAGAGAATCATAAAATTAGATTTTGGAGAGTCATTTGCATCTCATCATCGTCCTGTTTTATGGGAAAAGAAAGATCAAAATGGAAATGTAGTGCCAGGAATGATTCAAAAAGCACTTCCAATTACGCTACTCATTAATGTAATAACGTTACTAATCATATTTCTTATATCTATTCTTTTAGGTACCACAGCTGCAGTTTTTAAAAACAAAATTCCCGATCGACTGATTACCTTTTCTGTTTTTTTAGGATTTGCCATTCCAGGTTTTTGGTTAGCGCTAATGCTAATTTATTGGCTTGGGGTAAATGAACAAATACTCCCTATCTCTGGTTTACACTCGCTTGATTATGAGAATTTAAGCTCAATCGGTAAATTTATTGATCTGATTAAGCATCTTTTTCTACCTGTTTTGACCTCATGTCTTTCAGGACTTGCTGGCATCTCTCTTTTTGTTAGGAACGGGATGCTTGAAGTTCTTAATAAAGATTTTATAAACACTGCACGCGCCAAAGGAGTGAATGAAAAAAAAGTAATCTATTACCATTCGCTTAGGAATGCAATACTACCGTTGATTACAATCGTTGGTCTCTCAATCCCCGGATTGATTGGTGGTTCAGTAATTGCAGAATCAATCTTTGCAATTCCGGGCATGGGTAAACTATTTTATGATGCAGTGTTAATGAGAGATTTTCCTGTCGTCATGGGAATATTAACAATTGGATCATTCTTAACGCTATTTGGAAATTTAATTGCCGATATAAGTTATGCATTAGCAGATCCAAGGGTTAGAAAAGGACTCATGTAATGAATAAAGTTATCAAAAATCCATTATCTTTGATTGGTTTAGTAATTATCCTAAGCATTCTTTGTTTGGCAATATTTGCGCCAATTGTCTCAAGTAATGATCCTAATGAAATTAATGTCCATTCAATTCTATTAAGTCCAAATTTTGATCATATTATGGGGACTGATGCACTTGGACGTGATGTATTTACTCGAATGCTTTATGGAGCCAGAATTTCGCTTTTAGTCGGGTTTGTTTCCGTTGGTATATCTACTATCATAGGCATAATCTTTGGTGCTATTGCTGGATTCTACAGAGGTTTAACTGACGCATTTATAATGCGTTTTGTTGACATTATGCTATCAATACCCTCATTCTTTTTAATTTTAGCGGTGATTGCATTTTTAACCCCTTCTATTTGGAATATTATGATTGTTATCGGTGTAACAAGCTGGATGGGTGTTGCCAGGCTTGTTCGCGCTGAATTTTTAAGCCTGAGAAGTAGAGACTTTGTTTTGGCTGCCCAATCATCAGGTGCAACAAATTTTCACATTATTATAAAGCATATGCTTCCCAATAGTCTTGGTCCAATTATTGTAAGTTTTGTATTAGGTGTAGCCAGTGCGGTGCTAGTTGAATCAGGATTGAGTTTTTTAGGTTTAGGCGTTCAAGCTCCAACCGCTTCATGGGGAAATATTTTGACTGATGGAAAAGAATATATTCAATTTGCATGGTGGCTTTCTTTATTCCCAGGACTAGCTATCTTACTTACGGTATTGGGTTATAATCTTTTAGGCGAAGGTTTAAGAGATACCTTCGATCCAAATAAAACTTAAGGAAATCTATGTCATTTTTAAAAAATAAAAAAGCTTTAATATTAGGATTATTAAGTGATAGATCTATAGCCTATGGGATTGCAGAATCTATGCATAAACAAGGTGCGGAACTTGCTTTCACTCATCAGCTTGAAAAACACGAAGATCGCGTTAGAAAACTTGCAGCTAATTTTAATTCTGACATCGTACTTCCCTGTGATGTTAGTAATGATGATCAAATTACAAACTTATTTACACATTTAAAAAAACATTGGGGTACATTTGATATTCTTGTTCATTCTATAGCTTTCGTACCAAAAGATGCTTTAAGTGGAGATTTTGTAGAAAACACTACAAGAGAAAATTTTAAAATAGCACATGATATTAGTTCATATAGCTTTACAGCATTAGCAAAAGCAGCGTTACCGATGATGTCCAAAAATGGTAGCCTACTTACAGTAAGCTATCTAGGTGCTGAACGCACGATGCCAAATTACAATGTAATGGGTTTAGCAAAGGCTAGCCTAGAAGCAAATGTAAGATATATGTCACACAGTATGGGTCAGCATGGAATTCGAGTAAATGCTGTTTCTGCAGGGCCGATCAAAACACTTGCTGCTTCCGGTATATCTGACTTTGATAAAATGTTTTCTTTTAATGAGAAACATGCAGCATTGAGACGAAATGTAACAATTCAAGAAGTTGGAAATGCAGCTGCATTTTTATGCAGTGATCTAGCTAGTGGTATTACTGGTGAGATAACCTATGTGGATGGTGGTATGAATATAACTGCAGCTGGGTCAATTGAATAAGAATAATTAATTATTAATAAACTTATTATTAATTTTTATACTTGATTCAGACCTGAGAAAGTTTATATAAGCAGAATCAATTTCATCATGTAACGCTTGATCAAACTCATCTTTAAAGACATCGTAGGACCCTTCATTAATAGCACTTTGTGCAACCTCATAAAGCTCTATCACTTGAAATTCACCTTTTTTAGGGTCATAAAGTCCAGTATAAGTTGGTAGTTGGCTTTTATTCATTTTAAAAATAGCATCGGCAACGGAATCTGACAAACCCTTTTTATCTGATCGATCAATGGTTAAATCATCAACCCAAGATATTTTTTTTGATGAACCAACTTTTAAAGCCTCAACCAATTTATTACCCTCTTCTATTAATTTTTCCTGAGTGCCTTTTTTAATTAGAAAAGATTTAATGTCATTACTAACCTCACCTAATGGTTTTTTTTCTGATTTTCTAAAATCTATCACCCTTGCGGACACCAGATTGTTTGGGGAAACTTCAATAGCAGAAGAATTTAATTTTTTATCGATTAAGTTTTTATCGAATATTGCTTTCGCAAAAAGTGGATTTTTAAAAAATGACTCAGCATCTTGATGAGATAACCAGGGGCTTGACTGCACGTCTAATTTAAATTTATCAATTACTGGTTTCAAAGAATCAGATTTTTCATAAACTAAATTACTAAACTCTTCAGCATTCGCATTATAAATCTCAAGGGCTTTTTGATATAAAAGCTCACCTTTAATTTGAGCCTTAACATCATTTAAAGTGACATTTTTTCCCTTCACATCATCTAGACGAATAATGTGATATCCAAAATCTGATTTAACTAAATTTGATATATCACCTTTATTTAATTTAAAAACTTCTTCTTCAAAAGGCTTAACCATAATACCTCTTTTGAAAAAACCAAGACTTCCATTATTTTTTGCAGACTCTGTATCTTGCGAATATTTTTTTGCGAATTCGTTAAATTTCTTTGGATCTTTTTTAATCTGAGTTAATAATTCTTCTGCTTTTTGCTTCACTTCTAACTCTTTAGACTTGTCATCAACCAAAAGTAATATATGGCTTGCCGATCTCTCTTCATCCCCATGATAATTCGATTTATTAGTTTCATAAAAATCTTTAACCTCAGAATCAGTGACATTTACAGATGGCACAATATTAGCAACTGAATAAACAACAAACTCAATTTTTACCTGATCAGGACGTATAAAACTCGACTCGTTATCATTATAAAATTTTGTTATATCATCATTTGTAACAGAAATTTTATTTTCAATATCTGCAGATAAAATCTCATGGATTCTTACTTTTCTTTTTTCATAAGCAATATTAGCTAAATTTTTAATTCTTTCTTCAGGGTATGTTAGAAGCAATGGTAGTGTATCTCTGAACTGTTGCTTAGATAAATCCAGACGAATCTGATCTTCTAATTTTTTTGGTGTTAAACCGTTATACTTTACAATTTCGTCATATCGTTCTTGTGAAAATTTTCCATTAACTTGAAAATCAGGCATGTTTACAATATATTTACTAAGCTGCTCATTCGATATAGTAAACTGATTTTCTTTAACAGCCGACATTACAACTTGATTATTAACGATCGAATTAACTAAATCTAATTTAAATTCTTTTGTTTGTAATACTTCAGGGTTGTCTTTATAACGTTCTTGAATCATATCAAAAGATTTCTGAAATTCCTGGGCTGAAATATCAACACCATTAACGCGAGCGACATTAACATTCCTACCAATTGAATTAAGATAGGAATCAATTCCAAATAATGCAAATGGGACAACAATAATAACTAAAACAACCTTTGCCCATTTTTTTTCAAGTGAATCTCTGATTTTCTCTAACATGTGTAGTTGACCTAAAACTTTATAAAAAGTTTAAATGGCGGAGTGGACGGGACTCGAACCCGCGACCCCCGGCGTGACAGGCCGGTAT
>JAYNJX010000006.1:0-43296 GCA_038110565.1 Nitrosomonadales bacterium
TTTCAATCATTAACTATAAAAATTAATTATGAATTTTTTTTCATGGTGCCGAGAGAGAGAATCGAACTCTCACGTTGTCGCCAACGCGGGATTTTGAATCCCGTGCGTCTACCAGTTCCGCCATCCCGGCCTGAAGATCTATATTATTGTGTTGAATTATACTTTAATATTTTAAGTTAACTATGCATATTGATGAATTTAATTACCAATTACCTGAAGAACTAATTGCACAACACCCCGCCAGTGAAAGAGATAAAAGTCGTCTGCTTGTTCTGGATCCAAAAAAACAGACTATGTATGATCGAAACTTTTCAGACTTAATAGATATTCTAAGACCTAATGACCTATTGATTTTCAATGACACTAAAGTTATCAAAGCTCGCCTATTTGGGGAAAAAATCAGCGGGGGAAAAGTTGAGATTCTAATTGAAAAAATATTAGATCCATTTCATGCAATTTGCCATATAGGAACATCTAAAAAGATTTCAATTGGTCTAGACATTTTACTTCAAGGCTCAAGAAAACTTAAAGTTATCAAAAGAGTTAATGATCAGTTTGAGATTGAATCAAGCCATGACCTTTATCAAATTATTGATTCCCTTGGTCATCTGCCTCTACCGCCTTACATCAATAGAGATGATAATCAAGAGGACCAAAATAGATACCAAACTGTTTTTGCAAAGACTGAAGGGGCAATTGCAGCACCCACCGCAGGTCTTCATTTTACAGATAAATTTTTTCTAGAATTAAATAAAAAAAAGATTCATTACGATTTTATTACTTTGCATGTCGGTTCAGGTACATTTCAACCCGTCAAAACCGAAATGATCGAAGACCATGTGATGCATTCAGAGGACTTCATCGTTCCAGAAAAAATATTTCACTTAATTGCTGAAACAAAAAAAAATAATGGCAGAATTATTGCAATTGGAACCACAGTTATGAGATCTTTAGAATCTGCTTTTTTGAGCGAGACAAAGTCATCAACCCTTCAAAATACAAATATTTTTATTTACCCAGGTTTTAAATTTAAAATCGTTGATGCATTATTTACAAATTTTCATCTGCCTAAAAGCACCCTGCTGATGTTAGTATCAGCTTTTGCTGGAAAAGAATTTATCTTTAAGGCATACAAACATGCTATTGCAAAGAAATATAGATTTTTTAGCTATGGCGATGCAATGTTTATTGAACGAAATTATGAATAAACTGACTGAGTTATTATTAAAAAAAGAGCCACTATGAAAAAAATATTTACACTAATCTTAATTTTATTTACTAACAACTTATTTGCAGCCATTAAAGATAAAGCTGAATTGTCTTTTGAAATAATTATGAACAAAACACCAAGCTCACGCCCAATGACAGTTGCCTATATTCCCGAGTTTAAGAACTACTACATTGCTGATGGGGGCCTTGCCCCCGTGGGAAATGAAGCTTTTTCAAAATCAGAGATTCATGTTTTTAACGAATCTGGCCATTACCTTAAATCATATAAACCTGGCTTTGATAATCGATCAATATACTTTAATCCAAGATCTAAAAATTTAGAAACAATTACCTACAACGTATCAAGTGCTGTAGGCTTTTTCCCTAATACTGGAATTTTTAAATTAGCCTTAGATGACAAAGGTTTGCTAACAAACAAATCTGACACAGTTTCTAATTTTAATAGTAATTTTGGTAGCGCCTCTACAATGCCTTCTTTTGACCCAGCAAATAATCTATATTTTGCTAAACAAGAAAAATCAGATTTGGTTATTGTTATCGATGCAGAATCGAACGATATTAAAAAGGAAATTCATTTAGATCTCAAATCAGCCAATGTTCAACATCATGATATAACGGATCACTTTATAGCATTTACTGGAAAAAAAGAGTTCGAATTTGTGCTCCTGGATGTGGACCATAAAGAATTTCTGATCTTCAATATCGATGGGAAATTTATTGGGAAGTCATCGCTCCCAAAAGATCTAAAAATAAGAGCTAAAAATCATTTTAATGGTATAGGTTACGCAAATGATATGTACTTTATTTACATTGATTCTGCTAGCGAATTTGGGACTTATTATGGTTTTAAAATATTTAATTAGAGCTTTTCATTAAAATATTTTGAAGCTCTTCAATCAGATTAGATAAATCTATATTTTTAGCTTCAGACTCACCTCTGATTTTAAATTCTACCTGATTAGTTTCTAAGCTTTTTTGGCCAATAACTATTCTGTAAGGGATTCCTATCAAGTCAGATTCAGCAAACATAACTCCAGGGCGCATATCTCTATCATCTAACAAAACATCAATCCCGCTAGTTACTAATTTTTCATAGAGATCTAATGAAGTTTTTTTAACAGTATCACTTTTTAAGAAACCAATAGGAATTATAACAACCTCAAACGGTGCAATATTTTTTGGAAATATCATTCCATTCTCGTCATGATTTTGCTCAATTGCAGATGCTACTATCCTTGATACACCAATTCCATAACATCCCATTGTAAGAATTTCCGAGGTCCCATTTTCATTTAAAAATTTTGCATTCATTGCATTTGAATATTTTTTCCCTAATTGAAAGATATGACCAACTTCTATTCCTCTGCAAATGCTTAGCGTGCCTTTACCGTCAGGAGAAGGATCACCCTCTTTAACATAAGACAGGTCATCAAAAACAACATCATCAGCGAGATTAGCATTCTTCAAATGAAAATCTTTTTCATTGGCTCCACATATAAAATTAATTTTATCTTGCAAGGAATGGTCAAAAAACTTTTGAATAGATTGACTCTTTAAATCAGGTCCAATAAAACCAGGAACAAGTTCAGTATTTTTGAGGTCTTCATCATGTGCTAAAAATAATTCCTCAACCCCAATAATCTTTTGAGCTTTAATTTGATTAACTTCTCGCTCTCCAGATAAAAATATTACATATAAATTCTTTTCCATATCTTTTAAAACAACAGCTTTGACTATATCGTCTGCGTTACAACTAAAAAATTTAATCAGTTCGTCAATAGTTTTAAGATTTTCAGTTTTAACTTTGTCTGTTTTTAATTTTTCTATCTTCGATATTTTGTTTGCAAAATTAGTTGTAGCTAACTCTATATTAGCTGCGTAGTTCGAGCCTGAAGAAAAAGCAATGGCATCCTCACCAGACTCTGCTAAAACATGAAACTCATGAGACGCATCCCCTCCAATAGCTCCCGAATCAGCAGAAACAGCTCTATATTTCAGTCCTATACGTTCAAAAATATTTGAATAAGTCTCAAACATTATTTCATAAGTCTTACTTAAACAATCCTGATTAGCATGAAATGAATAAGCGTCTTTCATTAAAAACTCTCGAGCTCTCATGACCCCAAATCTTGGTCTAATCTCATCTCTAAATTTTGTCTGGATCTGATAAAGATTGATTGGGAGTTGTTTGTAACTGCTAATTTCATTTCTTACAATATCTGTAATGACTTCCTCATGAGTTGGACCAAAACAAAATGATCTTTCATGACGATCCTTTATTTTTAACATTTGTGGTCCAAACTTATTCCATCTTCCAGTTTCTTCCCATAACTCTGCAGGCTGAATAGCAGGCATCAAAAGCTCGATTGCACCAGCTTTATTCATTTCTTCACGTATAATTTTTTCAATTTTTTTTAATACTTTCAGACCGATTGGCATCCAACTATAAAGCCCGGAGCTTAATTTCTTGATTAATCCTCCACGTATCATCAATTGATGACTAATTATTTCCGCATCTACAGGAGGTTCTTTTAGCGTACTTATATAAAATTGACTAGCTTTCATTATTAAAAAATTCTTTTAAATCGTTCCATAATTTCTTTTTCAAAATATAATTATCTGCCATCTCACTAAGAGATGCATGATTAATTAATTTGTCTTTATATTGTGTTAGTTTCAAGTCTCCTAAAACTATATTTGTTTCATTAGCAACTAATGTTAATTCATTAGGAAGAACCTTCAATAATTCGAATTTTTCAAACTGATTTTTTAGGTAAAGCGCCAAACTCTCCATTAAAGACTTAGCAGATTTTTTATCCATTCCATTTTGTTCAATTATTATATTGAGCTGTTTTTTTGAATGTGAAAATTTATAAATAAGCAATAAATTTTCGGTCACTTCTTCCTTTGAAATATTCTGAGATTCTGAAGACTGATGGTTTTTTTCTCTCCAAAATGGAAGAAGATTCAATTCACGTAAAACGTCATAATTGTTAAAAATCATTTTTTCTCCAGATATAAGGCCATAATAATAGCATCTTCTTTTTTTTCTTTTTTATCTGTTGAGTAATAATTTCTTCTAAATCCAACTTCATTAAAACGATACTTATCATAAAGCTTTATGGCTGAAGAATTGGATTCCCTTACTTCTAAAAATATTTCATTAATATTTTTTTTTAAACATAAGTCAATTAATTTCTCCAGCAAAACTGAACCATAGCCTTTTAATCTTTGCGAAATATCAACTGCAATATTTAATATCTCACACTGATTAGATGCGAAACGCGCAATAATAAATCCAATAAGCAAATCATCTAGTACCAACATTTTAAAGTAATCTTTACTTTGCAAAGAGTCTATAAAATTTTGCTTAGACCATAAAGGAATTTTATTTTGCTTCTCTATCTCTAGAACTTTATCTATTAACAGCAGATGGGGTTCGATTTCTTTAAAAGTTTTTGTCATTTCTTTCTTCAATTGTCATTGCCACTTTGTTCCTGATATAAATAGGCTGAACGAAATTAAAGTCAAATTCATCTGGAAGTTTTGTTATGCCAATTTCTGCCTGAAATATTGCTAATTTTTTTGGGTCTGTCAGTATAAATTTGTGAGCTTTTGAGTACCTTGCTGTGAATAATTCTTGATATTTTAGGAATCCTGTACCAATAACTGTCAAATTTTTCATAATGACATCATCTATTTTAGGCAGACTTTTCGGGTTACATACTATAGGTTCAATTAGTGTTTCTAATTTTTTACTATGATTTTTATTTTCATATAAAGCTAAATACACCTCGCCCATTCGTGCATCTATGGTAGATAAAATATATTTTGAATTTGCTTGCAAAGCTAAAGATTCAAGACAATCAATTCCAACAACCGGGGTCTTTCTTGGATATGCTAATCCCAATGCAACTCCCATAGCAACTCTGATTCCAGTAAAAGAGCCTGGGCCTGCAGAAAATACAATTCCGTCAATTTCTTGGATAGTGACATTTTTTTTATTAAGAAGGGTTTTAATTTCATTTAAAATTATATTAGAGTGCACTTCATCTGAGTCATACTCAATAATTGATTTATCACTTTCTTGAATAAGTGCTAATGAAATTTTCTGGGTTGAAGTTTCTATACTTAGTATATTCATTGTATTTATGAAATATATTCTAAAATATCATTATAGTTATCAGAAATCTTAAATGGACTTATGGAACGTAATATTTTTTTTCCATATGGTTTTTGGCTGACTCGCTTATCGCAAAGAATTACGGCACCTTTGTCATCGAAGTCTCGAATCAATCTTCCAAGGCCTTGATTGAGATTAATAAGCATTCTGGGTAACTGATACGTACTAAAAAAATCTTTTTCTTTTAATAAATTTATCCTGGCATCAATTAAAGGGTCATCAGGTGTCTCAAATGGTAATTTATCAATAATCAGTAACCTTAATTGGTCCCCTTTAAAATCTAGACCTTCCCAAAAAGATAAAGAACCTATCAAGATTGCATTTCTTGTTTGTAAATATTTATCAATAAGCTGTTCACTTGATTGATCACCTTGAACAAATAAATTTAAATCCTCCCTATGCTGATTTATTTTTTTTTGCAATTCATCCTTAACCAAAGCCAATCCCCTTAAGGAGGTAGTTAAAATTAATGTTTTTCCATAATTGGCTTGTATCAAAGGATATATGTATTCCACAAGTCTCGGATAAAAATCATGCTCACTTGGAATAGGAAGGTTTTGAGGAATATTTAAAATTGCATTTTGCTCATAATCAAATGGGCTATTGATCTTCTTTGTTTCAATATTTTCAATACCAATAAATTTTTTAAATAAATCAAAATTGTTTTCTACTGCTAAAGTTGCAGATAAAAATAAAAATGACTTATGAGTATTTTCAGACTGAATTTTTTTAAAAACATCTTCTACTTTAATTGGAGAAAGATTGATCGAGAAACTTTGTCTGTAACTATCAACCCAACTTATAAATTCAAATGAGTCCCGATATTCAAAAATATAATTTAATGTTTCAATAAAATTTTCAAATTGTTCTACCATTTTTTCTAAATCGTCATTTAAATTAAAATTAGATATCTTCTTCAAAATTTGACTTAAGGAATTCTGAATTCTATTGATGTTTTCATAAAATTCTTTTCTTTTTTTAAATTTATATAGAGATATTTTCCCCAAGTTTTTAAACATCAAACTAAGACTTGAAAGATCCATATTTAAATTGTTAAAAGACTGGGTTAAAGGGTCAATTTGAATTAGATTTTTACGAAGTTGTTGAATCAGTTCATTTACAAGGTTCATCAAAGCGGCTGATGAAAATCTTTTTGTAACATATTGTTGAGCTATATCAATCAAATTATGCGCTTCATCAAAAATAATGATATCTGCATCAGGCAAAATGTTATTATTTTCATCTTTTCTATAAAAATCAGAAAAAAATAAGTGGTGATTTATTATTATCACTTCAGCTTTATTTGATTTTCTTCGAGCCTTATTTACAAAGCAGTCATTTGAAAAATCACACTTACTATGTAAACAATTATCTGAAGTTGAGGTAATCGAAAGAGTCATTTCTATTGAAGCGTTGTAATCAGGAACTTCTTCAAGCAGGCCAGACCTAGTTTGTGTTAAAAATCTTGATACTGAATGATAGTTTTTTTGGTCATTCAATCTATCAAAGAGCTGATTTTGATTAAATCTATGTAAGCAAATATAATTTGCCCTTCCTTTAAGACTTTGGACGGTAAAATTTATTCCTAAACTTTTTTGCGCAATATCCAAATCCTTTTTAAAAAGTTGGTTCTGTAAATTCTTTGTTGCAGTAGAAATTATAATTTTTTTATTTAATCTAAGGGCAGGGATTAAATACCCAAGCGTTTTGCCAATCCCTGTTCCCGCTTCAATAATTGCTGATTTATTACTTCTAAAAATATCATCAAGAAAAGTTGACATTTCCATTTGCCCAATTCTTGGGTTGTAATTTTTAATTAAACCATTTAGGGGACCAGTGGAAGAATAATATGAATCAAAAAATTTTACTTCACTCATTGTGTCCGAGCTCTCTATTTGGATCAATAATATCTCTAATTCTCTGTTTGATTATTTTAATTTCAAGGAATCCTGATTCTTTTTTTCTAGAAAATATTAAATGATCATTGCAATAGATCTCAAACAAACCGTTATCGGCAGGAACTAATTCATACTGAGTGATGTCATTTTCATAGGTGTTAAATATCTCTTGCATAATCCATACTGCCCGAGAAAACCATTTACATTTGTTACAAAATTTTATTTTGATAGTATTTGTTGCCATAAATAAATTTCAAATATTAGTTTATAAAGGTATTATTCTAAGTTAAATATTTTAAAGGTTAGTGTATGTTAGTTTCGAGTTCAAAAAGTAAAAAAATATTGCTTATCGTCTTAGGCATTTTTATTGGATTTTTATCCACTGTAACCTTTACCGTTTTTGCTGAGAAAAAATCAGAAAATAAATTACCGATTGAAGATTTGAGAATATTTGCAGAAGTTTTTGGCAAAATTAAAACGGATTATGTTGAAGACACTGAAGATTCAAAACTAATCAAAGAGGCACTTAATGGCATGCTGGCAGGATTAGACCCTCATTCATCTTTTCTTGATCAGGACCATTTTAAAGAGATGCAACAAGGAACATCGGGTGAGTTTGGAGGATTGGGTATTGAAGTTGGCATGGAGGATGGCTTTGTAAAAGTGATTACACCTATTGAAGATACTCCAGCTTTCAAAGCAGGATTAATGAGTGGTGATCTTATTATCAAACTTGATGACACGTCTGTTAAAGGTCTCACCTTGGATGAGGCCGTCAAATTAATGCGAGGCAAGCCGGGCACCTCAATACGAATAGAAATTTTAAGGAAAGGTAATAATGCCCCTTTCAAATTATCAATCACAAGGGCACATATTATAACGAAAAGTGTTAAATCTAAACTTATAGAACCAAATTATGCATACATAAGAGTGACTCAATTCCAAGAAAGAACAGGTGAAGACTTAGCTGCTGCTTTAAAAAAATTAAGTAAGGAAAACAAAAAACCATTTCAGGGAGTGATTCTAGATTTAAGAAACAACCCTGGTGGACTATTAAATTCTGCAGTTGCGGTATCAGCAGCGTTTATACCTAAAGGTGAGTTAGTTGTTTACACGGAGGGGAGAGCTAAAGATTCTAAAATGCAACTCACTGCTGTTCCAGAAAATTTCATTCGCGATAATCCTCAAAAAAATAACTACATTGATCAGCTTCCAAAAGAAATGCAAACAGTTCCGATGGTGGTGATTGTGAATAATGGTTCTGCTTCAGCATCAGAAATTGTTGCGGGGGCACTTCAAGACCATAAAAGAGCATTGATATTAGGCACAAAAAGTTTTGGAAAAGGATCAGTTCAAAGTATATTACCAATGAATAATGGTACTGCCATTAAACTCACAACTGCCAGATATTTCACCCCTAAAGGTAGATCAATTCAAGCAAAAGGAATTGAGCCAGACATATTGGTAGAAGATGGCCTTAGTGGTCTTTCATTAAGAGAAGCTGATTTAACCCGCCATTTGTCTAATCCAGAAGATTCAAAAACAGAAAATGAACTTAAAACAAAAAAAGATATGCCTAGCAAAGCGGATGATGGGGCAACTGCACTGAAAGATTTTAAACCAGTAGAATTTGGAACTAAAGAAGATAAACAGTTTCAAGAAGCACTGAAAGTGCTAAAAGGTAAAAATTGATATCAGACAAAATAATATGATGCTAGACAAGGTCATCAAAGAAGCAGATTTTGCGCTGAAACTATTAACAACAAAATCTCTATCGAAGCGTAAAGTACCTGAATTAAAATCTAAAGAAACCCCACATCCTAATCAATCCTGGAACGAAAAATCTATTCGCCTAATGCGGGTAAACCATACAGGTGAGATATGTGCTCAAGGTTTATATAGAGGACAACTTTTCTTTAATAAAGATCCAATTGTTGAAAAAGAACTTAAGAGAGCTGCGAGTGAAGAAACTGATCATCTTGTTTGGTGCGAAAATAGAATTCATGAGCTAGGGGGGAAGACCAGTATACTGAACCCAATTTTTTATTCTGGCTCATTATTTTTAGGTGCAATTTCAAGCTTAATTGATTCGAAATACAATCTAGGTTTTCTTGAAGAAACAGAAAAACAAGTTACAGCGCATTTAGAAGAGTACATAGAGAAACTACCTGATGAAGATCAAAAATCTAGGGAAATTCTAAAACAAATGCATGAAGATGAAGAAAGGCATCAACAAACAGCAAAAAATTTAGGTGCAAGGCCACTGCCAATAAATGTAAAAAAAATTATGGGTATAATTTCAAAATTTATGACAAAATCTACCTACTGGATTTAAGTAATTACAATGCAAAACTTTAAAGAAACCCTAGAAACCCTTGAAGACGCAAGTCACGTTAAAGCTATTGAACTTTATGATCATAATAATCAATTAAAATCTACAATTCAAAGTAAGCCTGGTACCCAAGGATCAATAAAAGTCTATCATCATCTTTGGAAGACATTCGGAGAATTGACTGTAGATGCAGCTATAGAAGGACTTGATTTATATTGTGAACATGTTGAAGACGCACAAAACAATCCAACTAAACACCCAAATATCGATCGACTTTTAGACATAATCGATTCTGAAGAAACTCTAACAATTAAAATAATTAAATAAATCTAATCAAGCTTCCTTGATCTCAAAATCATGTGTTATTTTCACTGTATTTTTAAGCATAATAGACGCGGAGCAATACTTCTCTGCTGATAAATTAATAGCACGCTCAACCATATTAGGTTTAATGTTTTTCCCGGAAACTACAAAATGGATATGAATTTCGGTAAAAACTTTAGGCACTGTATCACTCCTCTTGCCTACAATTTCTGCAATACAACCCTGAATATCTTGTCTTGATTTTTTTAGAATAGTTACAACATCAAATGAGGTACATCCAGCAACCCCGGCTAATATCATTTCCATTGGGCGCATGCCTTTATTCTCTCCTCCCATTTCAGATGCACCGTCCATATAATAAGAATGTCCTGATTCTGAATTCGCTTTAAAAGCAACACCATTTTCCCATTGAATCTGCATTTTCATTTAATGAATCTCCAATAGTTCAACATCAAAAACTAAGTCGGCATTAGGCGGTATTACATCTCCGGCACCTCTTGGTCCATATCCTAATGATGAGGGAATATATATAGTTCTTTTTCCACCTACTTGCATTCCACTAAATCCCTGGTCCCAACCTTTTATAACCTGACCAACACCTAGTGTGAATTCAAAAGGTTGCCTTCTATCCACAGAGCTGTCAAATTTTTTACCCTTATGATCTTTTTTTTCAGTACTAAACAACCATCCGGTGTAATGCACTTTAACAATTAAACCTGTTTCTGCTTCTCGACCCGCCCCCACTTTTTCATCAACCAGATAAAGCTTATCTAATTTCTCATTCATTTTTTCACCTTTCTTTTCCATCATTTCAATGGCATTAATATTAAAAATTATGAAACAGATGCCAAATATAAAAACTAATTTTCTGAACATGCCTTCTCCCAATAAATTAATTTAAATAAACAAAATCAAGAATCTTGTCTAATACTTTTGGTACTCTATTAGTTAACTTATCATTAACAACAAAGACGATTAGACTGTCTTCCCCTTTTTTATTTTTTATAATCCCCGCCATAGCGTAGACATCTTTCAAAGATCCAGTTTTAAAGTGGCCTTTACCTTTGTAACTTGCTGTTGGCCCAAATTTTTGCATAGTGCCATCAATTCCTAATATTGGCATTGAAGAAATAATTTCATAACTATAATTTGATTGAGTGATATGCTCTAGAATTTTTGTAAATATCTCAACTGTTGCATAACTTGATCTCGATAAGCCAGCACTATTCTCTAAAAATAAATTTTCACTATCAATCCCAATACTAAGTAGATATTTTTTAAAGTAATCATTAATACTTGTTTCATTTGGGGGGCTTAAATTTTTTTCACTTAGGGCTCGCAAACCTATATTTCTGGCCATTAAATTTAAACTATTTTTATTTAAATCAACCAGTAATTTTGATAACTCTTTAGATTTATATTTATAAACCAGAATACTATCAGCTACTGAGGAATCAAAAACTTCATGATATGTTCCATAATGTAATCCTCCATAACCGCTCCATATGTCTTTAAACATAAGATAAAAATACAGGGGTCTATTTTGTATTAATAATTGAGCATTTTTAGTTGCACATTTATCACTATAAGAGCCATCGAAATACAAAACTAATTTACCTGCTTCTTGAAAATCCTTAAATCCCAAATCAGACTTCCATTCCATACAATTATTATTCGTTAATTTGAGGTTATTGCGAACTTCAATATCATTTACTGAAGGGTAATTTATTATTTTTATATCTCCATGTTTTTTTACGAATGATAAATCTGAGACATTAGCCTCTATTGATAATGCCAGTGGTTTAGCGTTATAGGCTCTGTATATCTCCTGATCAATAATTTCATTTTGACTTTGCTCAAAAAAACTTTGATCAAAAATAATATCGCCATATATTTCATGAATTCCGAATTGGTAAACTTGATTTAATGAATAACTAAAATCTTCAATTGAAAAAGCAGCATCCCCTCCTCCCTTAATAATTAGATCACCATGCAAAATATTATTTTTTAGTGAACCCGTATAAGAAAAGTTAGTTTCAAACTGAAAGGCTGGTCCAAGCACTTCTATTCCAATTAAACTTGTAATTATTTTATTAACTGATGCAAAATTAAATCTCTTATCTGGATTAATTTTATATTCATTATTTGTTTTTAAGTTCTTAATATAGAGCCCTAAATTATCCTTGTTAAGTCCTGAATAATTTATTTGCTTCTCTAAATCCTCATATTTTGCATGGGCTGCAGAACAAATAATTAGCGTTACTAATAAAATTATAAATTTCATTTTGTAAGTTTTAAAAAAACCTTCCTAAAAGAATTATAAACTCTTCTAATATCTGCAATAGATGTTGAGTATGGCGGCATTAAATAAATAGTATTTCCAATCGGTCTCAACAAAACATTCTCGTGAAGCATATCCTTAACGAATTCCTGCTTATCTATTTTCTCAGGTAAATTAAATCTCCATATCATTCCAACATTTTGGTATTGTTTAATTTTAAATTTTTTTAACTGACATAAAATTTCATCAAATAATTTGCTTTTAATTATATTTTTTTTTATAACATGTTTACTTGTAAATAAATCTATAGTTGCATTTGCTGCCGTGCAAGCCAAAGGATTTCCAGTATAACTATGAGAATGCAAAAACCCTTTTTTAAAATCATCAGATAAGAAGCTTTGATAGATTTTTTCATTAACAATCGTTGCTGAAAGTGGAAGGTACCCTCCCGTAAGACCTTTAGAAACACAAACCATATCTGGTCGTATATTTTTTCCACCATGCTGATACCCAAAAAATGTCCCCGTTCTTCCAAAGCCAACGGCTATTTCATCCACAATAAAATGTATATCTAATTGTTTACACAACGCACTTATCAATCTGATATAAATAGGATGATAAATATGCATTCCTGCGGCACATTGGACACATGGCTCAATTAAAACAGCTGCTAGCTCATTTTTATTTGCTTTTAAAATTTTTTCTGCTTTTTTAAACTGCTCCACTGCAAAATCTTTATCTGTTTTTTTTGTTTTATAAAAGTTAGCAGAGGGCGAAGGTAGTACGATATTTTTTTTAAGTAATGGTGAATAATTTTTTCTAAATAGACTCACATCAGTAACGGATAAAGCACCTATGGTTTCACCGTGATAACTATTTTCAAGGTAGGCAAATTTTATTTTTTTTGGTTGATTGCTATTTTTCCAATAATGAACGCTTAATTTAATTGCGATTTCAATTGCATTTGACCCATCACTTCCATATAAACAATGATGTAAATTTGTTAATTGTGTTAATTTTTTTGAAAGCTCAACAACTGGAAGATGAGTCATGCCAGCCAACATAACATGTTCAAACTGATCTAATTGTTCTTTTATTTTTTTGCTTATATACGAATTATTATGTCCAAAAATATTTACCCACCAAGAACTTACTCCATCAAAATATTTTTTTCCATCATAATCAAACAGCCAACTTCCTTTTGCATATTTGATTGCTTTTAAATTCTTCTCATCATAATTATGCATCTGTGAGCAAGGATGCCAAACGTATTTTATGCTGTCATTGATAATTTCATTTTGTTTCATGATTTGAATTATGGAGCTGGATTCATATTCATTAAATGTATTTGTTCTATTTTTTCAAAAATCTCAGAGCTCAGTTTTGTTCCAAATGCATTAATATTTTGTTTAAGCTGAGTAAGTGATGTTGCTCCAACAATAGTGCTCGTCACAAACCATCTAGAATAAACAAAAGCAAGGGCCATCTCTGTAAGAGATAGGTTATTAGACTCTGCTAAATCAAGATATTCTTTGACTGCAGGAATTACACCCGGCTTATTATATCGTTGTGCATAGCCGGGAAATAAATTTACTCGCCCTTCTACTTTTTTATTCTTAATATATTTTCCAGTTAGATGGCCGAATGCTAAAGGCGAATAGGATAAAAATCCAAGCTTTTCCCTATAAATAATTTCTGTTAAACCTAGCTCAGCTACCCTATTCAACATACTATAGTTGTTTTGGATTCCAGCGATTATAGGTAATTTTTTTACTCTAGCTACTCTAAGAAATTCCATAACTCCCCATGGTTGTTCATTAGACAATGCAATCACTCTCGCTTTTCCGGCTTTGATAATTTTACTCAAGGCTTCTAATTGTTCTTCAATACTTACCCATTTAATTTCTAGGCCATTCTGATATTCTAAATCTGGCTCAAATTGATACTGTCCAAACATCGGTACATTTCTCTCAGGCCAATGTAAATATAAAAGATCAATATAGTCTGTTTGAAGTCTTCTAAGAGAGTTATCAACTGCAGCATTAATATTTTCTAGATCAATCGCTAGAGGACCGCCCCTAATCCATTGCAATTGTCTTCTTGGTCCTGCAATTTTTGTAGAGAGAATCACCGATTCTCGCTGAATATTTTTTAACCAATTACCAACAATAGTTTCAGTCATCGTATAAGTGTCAGCTTTTGGAGGGACTGGATACAATTCAGCAACATCAAAACTATTTATACCTACAGATTTTGCATAGTTTAATTGCTCAAAAGCTTGTTCTTGGGTGTTTTGGTCTCCAAATGTCATGGTGCCTAGAGTAATAGGAGAAATTTTGATACCTGTGCTCGACAACTCTCTATACCCTTCAATTTGAAACATTTTTTTGTTTTTTTCCTAAAAAGACTTGAAAAATAATACCTTCATCCTTATTATTAGCACTCTCGGTAGAAGAGTGCTAATTTTTCTACCGAAACACTATAAGAATACACTATTAGGAGATCTTACTTATGAAAATTCGTCCTTTACATGATCGCGTGATTGTTAAGCGTGTTGAAGAAGAACGCACAACCGCTTCAGGAATTGTAATTCCTGATTCTGCATCTGCAGAAAAACCTGATCAAGGCGTAATTGAAGCTGTGGGTAATGGCAAAATACTCGAAGATGGGAAAATTAAAGCACTAGACGTTAAAGTTGGTGACAAAATTCTTTTTGGTAAATATGCAGGTCAGTCTGTAAAAGTTGATGGCGAAGAGCTTCTCGTTATGCGAGAAGATGACATCATGGCAATTATCGAATAATCAATGAATATAACGGAGAAAAAATAATATGGCAGCTAAAGATGTAAGATTTGGTGATGATGTTCGCCAAAAAATGGTAAAAGGGGTTAATACATTAGCAAATGCAGTAAAAGTTACTCTTGGTCCGAAAGGTAAAAATGTAGTTTTAGAAAGATCATTTGGTGCTCCAACAATCACTAAAGATGGGGTATCTGTTGCTAAAGAAGTAGAACTTCAAGATAGATTTGAAAATATGGGTGCACAAATGGTAAAAGAAGTAGCTTCTAAAACATCGGATACAGCCGGTGATGGAACAACTACGGCTACTGTTCTAGCTCAAGCAATTGTTCGTGAGGGTATGAAAACCGTTGCAGCTGGAATGAACCCAATGGACATTAAACGTGGCATTGACAAAGCAGTTGAAGTTGCGGTTGAAGAACTTCATAAGTTAAGTAAGCCTTGCAATACAAGTAAAGAAATTGCCCAGGTAGGTTCAATATCTGCAAACTCTGATGAGTCTATCGGGCAGATTATTGCTGATGCAATGGATAAAGTGGGTAAAGAAGGAGTTATTACTGTTGAAGATGGCTCAGGGCTATCCAATGAATTAGACGTCGTTGAAGGTATGCAATTTGATCGTGGCTATTTATCGCCATATTTCATCAATAATAGTGAAAGACAAATGGCTTTGCTTGAAGACCCGTTCATTCTTCTTCATGATAAAAAAGTTGCAAGTATCAAGGATTTATTACCAACCTTAGAACAAGTAGCAAAAGCTGGAAAATCTTTATTAATTATTGCTGAAGAAATTGAAGGAGAAGCACTTGCAACTCTGGTTGTTAATAACATTCGAGGCACTATAAAAGCAGTTGCTGTTAAAGCGCCTGGCTTTGGTGATAGACGTAAGGCAATGCTTGAAGATATAGCTATTTTAACTGGTGGTACGGTTATTTCAGACGAAGTTGGCCTAACATTAGAAAACGTAAAACTTGAAGATCTTGGTCAAGCTAAACGAATTGAAGTAGGTAAAGAAAATACAATCATCATTGATGGTGCTGGTAAAGCAGATACAATTAAAACTCGTATCTCTCAAATTAAAACACAAATAGAAGAATCAACCAGTGATTATGATAAAGAGAAACTTCAAGAACGCGTTGCCAAACTAGCAGGTGGTGTTGCTGTAATTAAAGTTGGTGCGGCCACTGAAGTCGAAATGAAGGAAAAGAAAGCGAGAGTTGAAGATGCGCTTCATGCTACGAGAGCTGCTGTAGAGGAAGGTATTGTACCAGGTGGTGGTGTTGCACTTATCAGAATCCAAAATGCAATCGAAAAAGTTAAAGTTGCAAATGCCGATCAAGAGTCAGGAGTAAGAATCGTTGTAAGAGCGATTGAAGAGCCTTTAAGACAAATTGTTTCAAATGCAGGCTTAGAATCTTCTGTAATCGTGAATCAAGTTAAAGCTGGCAAAGGTAATGACGGCTACAATGCAGCAAATGATAAGTTTGGTGATATGGTTGCAATGGGCGTTTTAGATCCAACAAAAGTTACAAGATCAGCATTACAAAATGCTGCCTCTATTGCTGGTTTAATGCTCACCACAGAATGTATGATTGCAGAACTTCCTAAAGAAGAAACATCCGCACCTGATATGGGTGGCATGGGTGGCATGGGTGGCATGGGTGGCATGGGTGGCATGATGTAGTATTAAATTGCTCAAAATGAAAAAGGCCTCATTAATGAGGCCTTTTTTTATCTGTTGCATTGGGGAGGAACAATGCAAATATCAGATTTAAGGATAAGACTATAAATTAAAAAAAAAGTTCTTAAATTTTACTCAAGTTATTGAATTTATTGTAGGATCTAAGTCCATGCAACAAACTTACCTTGAAGGACTTAACAAAGAACAGCTTGAAGCTGTAACTTTAACAAGCGAATCAGCTCTTATTCTCGCTGGAGCAGGAAGTGGAAAAACAAAAGTTCTGACTTCAAGAATTTCTTGGTTAATTTCTAACTCTCTCATTTCTCCACTTGGCTTAATTGCTGTGACCTTTACAAATAAAGCTGCAAATGAAATGTTACATCGGGTAAATGAACAACTAGCAATTAATACTCGAGGTATGTGGATAGGAACATTTCATGGTCTTTGTAATCGGTTTTTGAGAACACATTACAAAGAAGCAAATTTACCTCAAACCTTTCAGATCTTGGATAGTAGTGATCAGATGTCTGCTATTAAACGATTATGTAAAATTTTACAGATTGATATAGATCAATTTCCACCTAAAGAAATTCAATATCACATTAACGCAGCAAAAGAAGAAGGTATAAGAGCCAATCAAGTAAAAACTTATGATCATCATAGTCAAAAGATTAACCAAATTTATGAAGAATATGAAAAACAATGCCAAAGAGAGGGTGTGGTTGATTTTGGGGAACTTCTTTTAAGGGCATATGAATTATTAAATAAAAATGAAATATTACGCCAGCATTATCAAAATCGTTTTGAACATATTCTTATTGATGAATTTCAAGACACTAGCAAACTTCAATATAGGTGGATCAAACTTTTAGCTGGAGAAAAAAATAAAATATTTGCCGTAGGTGATGATGACCAATCCATCTATAGCTTTAGAGGGGCTAATATAGGAAATATGAAGTCTCTTCAAAAAGACTTTTTAATTAAGAAAGTTATCAAGTTAGAACAAAACTACCGATCAAAAAACAACATTCTTAACGCGGCAAATGCCATTATTGAAAATAACTCTAGTCGACTTGGTAAAAAACTATGGACCCAAGCGGGTGCGGGTGAATTAATTAAAATATATAGAGGGCTATCGGATATAGAAGAAACCAGTTACATTATTGACGAAATTAAAAATCTTCACAGAAAAGGTACCCCTTTTTCAAGTATCGCAATACTCTATAGGAGCAACGCTCAATCCAGAATAATTGAACATGCAATTGTCTCAAATAATATGCCATACAGAGTCTATGGTGGACTTCGATTTTTTGAAAGAGCTGAAATTAAGCATGCCTTGGCATACCTAAGGTTAGTTGCAAACAAACAAGATGATAATGCCTTTTTAAGAATAGTAAATTTTCCAAGTAGAGGAATTGGAAACAGAACAATTGAGCAAATTCAGGACCAGTCCAAAATATCTCAAAGCTCACTGTGGGAATCTGCTTTAAGCTCCTACAAACCACCACAAAATGAAAAAGGATTATCATTCTTTATTGATTTAATAAGAAAAATTGAAGATGAAATTAGTGGCATAAGTTTAGCTGAGGCAATTGATATAGTTATAAATATTAGCGGGCTTAAAAATCATTATTTAAATGAGAAAGACGGTGCAGATAGAGTATCTAATTTGGAAGAGCTCGTTTCTGCTGCAGTTACTTTCTCATCGACTCATGAAATTGAGAACAAAGAATTAGAATTAGCAGAATTTTTAAATTATAGTTCTCTAGAAAGTGGAGAACTTCAAGCAAAAGTTAACCAAGATGCACTCCAGCTCATGACCATTCATGCAGCTAAAGGATTAGAATTTAATACGGTTTTTATTACTGGATTAGAAGAAGGTTTGTGCCCCCATGAACAAAGCATGATAGACCCAGACGGCATAGAAGAAGAGAGAAGATTAATGTACGTTGCTGTGACCAGAGCTCGAGAAAATCTTTATTTGACGCATGCTCAATCCAGAATGCTTCATGGTCAAACTCAGTATAATATTTCATCAAGATTTTTAGATGAAATCCCTGCAGAGCTAGTCAAATTAATCAATATTTCCAATAAAAAAAAATTGCCGCCTCTAAATACTGGAATTAAAGAAGTAAACAATTTATTTGGCAGTAATTCTGAATATCCCTTCAAAATTGGTTCATTAGTTGAACATGCTAAATTTGGCACAGGAGTTGTAATTTCTTATGAAGGAAGTTCAAATGACCTTCGAGCACAAATTAATTTTAAAGAAAATGGAATTAAATGGCTCGCGCTGGAATTTGCAAAACTGCAAAAAATTTAGATTTATTTAATTTTAAAAATATCTCTGTAGCTTAAATACTGGAATATAAAAAGAGCTGTTATAAATAAAGCAATCAAGCTAAACATAGCAATAATATTTAATACTCCTATAAAAGAACCAAAACCTTTAAGCAGATCAAAAATACTTTGTAAAATATAAATCGATAGAATAAAAAATAAAAATAAAGAAACAAGGCCAAGTATCATCGGGAAAAAATAAAGCAAAAAAGCAGCAATGCTTGATTTTAATGAATTAAGAACAGAGTAATTTTTCAAAGCTATAAGCATCGGCGCAAACCATGTTGATATAAAAATTGGGAGCATCAATAAGAAAAGCTTTAGTAAAAATCCAAAAGCTTGAACGGGCTCGATACCAATTCTTTCACTTTGAGTAATCTTTATTATCTCTTGCAAATCGTTAGAGATAAAAAAAGAAACTAACAATGCATAAAAAAAAGTAATCATGCCCAATCTCATTAATTTCATGACATTAACTTTTATTTCAGCAGATAATTTAAATAAAGGTCTTGATTTCTTCTGTGACCTAGAGTGAAGATACAAAATAATATTGACCACAAAGGCTGGCCATATGATAACCGTAATTGGAGATAAAATTTGCAAAAAAGGAATAGAGGGAATTAATAAAAAAACAAACATATAAAAATAACCTATTAAAAAAGCATTATTTTTATTCTCCTTTAATATCAAAAATAATTCCAAAATCCATTTTTTTAAATTAATAGTCATTTACATCAATTACCTTCTTGTCTGTTTTTTAAAATATTTAGAAAGTAATGAGGATCTTTAACATTTTTAATTTCCCCATCTCTTTGATTGTAAAAGTCAAAGAATCTTGAAATTAAGAAACGCATCGCTGCTAGTCTTAAGTATATATTCATTTTTTGCATTTCATCAGGCAAAATTTTTCTTACTGAATTGTATGCATTAATAAAGGCATTAAATTTTTTTAAATCAATTTTGCCAATTTTGTTTACACACCAATCGTTTACAACAATGGCGATATCATAAATAAATTTATCAATTGAAGCATAATAAAAATCAATAACGCCACCAACTGAACCATCCTCTTTAAATAAAACATTGTCATGGAACAGGTCAGCATGAATTAAACCCTGCGGAAGTTGATCTGATGTATTCTCTTTAAGAAACAAAAGTTCTTTTTCTATTTCAAGTTTTTCATCTTGCTTTAAATTAATTTTAACTTTATCAAACGTGGCTTCTATCCATGCAAAATCTCTTTTATTTTTTCTAGAGAACTTTACTTTTTTAGTTAGTAAATGTAATTCAGCAAGTTTCTCGCCAATATGCTTGCAGTGATTAACTGATATAGTCTTTGTTATTTTTCCCGGCACTAAGGATATTATTATTGCTGGTTTATTTTTTAACTCTTGGATAATTTTTTTATTTTTATCTTTAATTGGATCAGGACAGGGATAATTGAATTTGGCCAAAGAACTCATTAAATTTGAAAATAAAGCTATATCTTCAAAGCTTTCTTGCTCAAATAGAGTAAGAACGTATTTGCCAGAATCACAATTTATAAAAAAATTACTATTTGTTACCCCCGCAGAAATTCCTTCAAAGTCTATAAGCTTGCCAATCGAGTAACCATCAAGAAAGTTTCGAACATCATTCTGACTTAATGATGTGTATACAGCCATGAATTAGAGTTAAAATTCGCCAATAACCCACATCGGAAGTGCATGTGGTGTTGATCCGGCATCCTGTTTTACCCAGCCGCCATCAATATTTTCTTTAATTAAATAATATGAAGGCATATTTTTTGGCGAAACCTTTATCATATAAAGATTACCATTCATTCTGTATTCCTCAACCCGTTCTTCTTTATCTTGACGGATAGTGATTTCAGGCTCATCTATTGCCGCATCATAATCAAGACCCGTTGGTGGCTCTGGTATTGAGTTATCTGCAATCGCAATACTTAAAAAACCTAAAAGCATAATGCATAAAAAATATTTTTTCATTTTTCTAAATAGCCTTTATTTAATTCGTATTAATTTTACCTTATCTTTAGCTACAGATGGATGTTTAAATTATTTTTTTCAAATGACAAGTCATTTTTTTGGTCTTCGTACTGTCCAAATATATAATCAACAATATCTTTCGGTTCATCAAGCAATTTGTAAATACTCAAATCAACATTTTCAACAAATTTTTCATTTAACATTTTGGAAGATATCCAATTATCAATACCACTCCAAAAATTCTTCCCAACCAAAACGACTGGAACCCGTTTTGATTTTTTTGTCTGTATAAGCGTAATTACCTCAGAGAGCTCATCAAGAGTTCCGAAACCACCTGGCATGACAACATAGGCAAAAGCGTATTTAACAAACATAACCTTTCTCATAAAAAAATACTTGAAGTTAATACTTAAGTCCTGAAATGAATTAGACTTTTGCTCATGAGGCAATATTATATTTAAACCAATACTTTTGGATTTTCCTCTAAAGGCGCCCTTACTTGCTGCCTCCATCAAGCCAGGTCCTCCCCCGGTTATGATATTAAATCCAGCATCAGATAATTCGTATGCAATTTTCTCGGCTAATGCATAATAACTGTCATTGGGCTTTGTTCTAGCACTTCCAAAAATTGATATTGCCGGAGTCACTGTTTTTAATGCTTGAGTTGCATTTACATATTCAGAGATGATTTCAAAAGCATGCCATGATTCATCTAATTCATCTGAATTAAACAAATCCGAATCAATTAGACTGTTATTTTTTTTTATATCGGCCATAATAAAAAAGTTATGAAAAAATTATTATTAATTGATGGGTCCTCATACTTATATCGAGCATTTCATGCTTTACCAGATCTAAGAAATAAAGAAAATCAACCAACAGGTGTAATTTATGGAGTGCTTAACATGTTAAAGAAAATCCATGAAGACTATCCTGTGGATTACAGTTTATGCATTTTCGACGCAAAAGGCAAAACCTTTAGAAATGATATTTACCCTGATTATAAAGCCAATAGGCCTTCAATGCCTGATGACCTTGCTCGACAAATTGAACCTCTTCATGATGCAATTCAGAATATGGGGTGGCCTATGTTATCTATTCCCGGCGTTGAAGCGGATGATGTGATTGGAACGCTCTGCAAAAAAGCAAAGTTAGAAAATATCCAAACAATCATATCTACCGGTGACAAAGATATGGCTCAGCTTGTCAATTCTGATTGCTTCATTATTAACACAATGACAAATGAGAAATTAGATATTGATGGTGTAAAAAATAAATTTGGGGTTCTACCAGAACAAATCATAGATTATTTAACCCTTATGGGTGACAAGGTTGATAATGTTCCAGGCGTGGAAAAAGTTGGTCCTAAAACAGCATTAAAACTTCTTGAGGAGTTTGGTTCACTAGAAAATATTATAAGCAACGCAGACGCAGTTAAAGGCAGTGTTGGGGAAAATTTAAGAGCAGCAATTTCGTGGCTTCCAACAGGGAAAAAACTTATTACAATCAAAGATGATGTTGAAATACCTGACCCGATTACTTCCTTTATAAAAAAAGATGCGAATAAGGACAAGTTACTACAAATATATGAAAAATATAATTTCTACACATGGATAAAAAAAGATTTTGAAAATCAAAATCAAAACGAAAAGGTTATCAAAGAGCAAGAACAAGCTGCAAAATTCAACAATAAAAAAAACTACACAACTATACTGACATTATCAAACCTTGAAGAATGGATTCATGACATACAAAACAAAAAAATTTTTGCAATTGATACTGAAACTGATTCATTAAATTTTATTGATGCAAGATTAATTGGAATATCTCTTTGTACATCGCCTGGATCTGCATGTTATATCCCTCTTCAGCATTTAAATGCTGAGCAACAATTAAACTTAGAACAAGTCTTAAATCTAATTAAACCTATTTTAGAAGATCCAAATATCAAAAAAATTGGTCAAAACATTAAGTACGATATGCATATTTTTAAAAATTATGGTATTCAACTAAATGGGATACAGCATGACACAATGTTATTAAGTTATGTTCACGATAGCACTGAATCTCATGGCATGAACAAACTTGCAGAAAAATATCTAGAACACCCGTGTATTTCTTATGAAGATGTGGTTGGAAAAGGAACAAAGCAAATCACATTCGACCTCGTCGACATAGAGGCTGCCACAGAATATGCAGCTGAAGATGCGGATGTTACTTTTCAGCTTTTTCAAACTCTTTATCCAAAAATTAATTCAAATGAAAAATTAAAATACATTTATGAAAATATAGAAATTCCAACCTTGATAAGTTTATTTGAGATAGAAAGGAATGGGGTTTTAATAGATAGCTCAAAACTTCATGATCAGAGCTTAAAGCTGGGAAATAAAATAATAGAAATTGAAAAGGAAGCTTTTAAGATTGCAGAACAGCCTTTTAATCTCTCTTCACCAAAGCAACTTCAAGAAATACTGTTTTCAAAATTGGGAATAAAACCACTTAAAAAAACACCTACGGGGGCGGCATCCACAAGTGAGGATGTCTTAGAAGAACTTGCATTAAACTATCCTTTGCCAAAAATTATTCTGGAGCACAGAAGTCTCTCTAAATTAAAAAATACATACACTGACAAATTACCAAGAATGATCAACTCAAAAACAAATCGGGTCCATACTAGCTACAATCAGGCAGTTGCAATCACAGGCAGGCTTGCAAGCTCAGACCCTAATTTACAGAACATACCTATCAGGAATGAAGAAGGCAGAAGAGTTCGGGAGGCTTTTATAGCGCCTAAAAATTATCAGATTGTTTCTTGTGATTACTCTCAAATCGAACTAAGAATTATGGCTCACCTTTCATGCGATGAAGGACTGATTTCAGCATTTAAAAATAATCTAGATATTCATCAATCTACAGCAGCAAAAATTTTTAATTTAACTACAGACGATGTAACAAAAGAACAAAGGCGATATGCGAAAGTAATTAATTTCGGACTAATTTATGGAATGAGCACTTACGGGTTATCACAAGCCCTAAATATCGATCGTGAATCGGCCAAGAATTTTATTGAAGATTATTTTATAAAGTATCCTGCAGTAAAAAATTTTATGGATGAAACTAAGCTTTTAGCCAAAGAACAAGGATTTATTGAAACAGTATTTGGTAGGAAATTATGGTTACGTGAAATCAATAGCACAAATGGAATAAGAAGAGCCGCAGCAGAGCGTGCGGCAATAAATGCTCCTATGCAAGGCACTGCAGCAGACCTGATTAAACTTTCAATGAATAAAATACAAGAATGGCTTACGACCAACAAACTTCAAAGTAAAATTATTATGCAAGTGCATGACGAGCTAGTCCTAGAAGTTCCTGAAAATGAGTTATCAGAAATTCAAAAAAATATTCCTAGAATTATGTGTGGTATAACAGAACTAAAAATTCCTTTAGTTGCAGATCTTGGTTTCGGCTTAAATTGGGAGGTTGCTCATTAAAATAATATGAATTCAATTTGTCTAGTAATTATTGGGGATGAAATTTTATCTGGCAAGCGAACAGATAAACATTTTAATAAGAATATCGAACTTGCTGATAAATTTAATTATGCAATAAAACAGGTTTTGTATTTATCTGATGACCCTTTATCAATAAAAAATAATTTAAAAAAATTAAAAAATGAAATAGTTTTTTGCTTTGGTGGAATTGGGGCAACTCCAGATGACCATACCAGACAGGCTGCAGCGAAAGCATTTAATCTAAAATTAATACCACATCCAGAAGCAATTCGACTCATTGAAAAACGTTTTGGCAAAGAAGCTTATCCAAAGAGAATTCTTATGGCGAATTTACCTGAAAATGCAAAACTTCTTCCAAATACAATTAACCAAGTTCCCGGTTTCTATATTAATCAATTTTACTTTATGCCTGGTTTTCCAGAAATGGCTTGGCCAATGATTGAATGGATATATAAAAAAATTCTTCCTAAACAAAAAAAAAATTATTATGAGGAGCATATTATTTTAAAAAACGTTACTGAAAGTTCACTAATAGACATCATGCAGGAAATTGAAAAAAAATTTATTGATGTCAAAGTTTACAGTTTACCTAGAATTACTCCAACTAAACAATTAGAGCTTGGAGTTAAAGGAAATAAAAAGCAAACAAAAAATGCTATGATTTTCTTAAAGAAATCACTTAAATCGCAGGGTCACATATAACTTTTAATTAAGTCTAATTGATTATAAAATAAGCAACTTAATTTAAATAAAAGATAGTAATGAAAATCGGTCCCTACACTTTAAAAAATAATCTGATCCTTGCTCCTATGGCTGGAGTAACAGATAGGCCTTTTAGACAACTATGCAAAAAGTATGGGGCTGGAATGGCTGTAAGTGAAATGGTGACTTCAAATTCATTACTCTATGGAAGTTCTAAAACCATTCGCAGAGCAAACCATGAAGGTGAAGTAGAACCCATTTCGGTTCAAATTGCTGGGGCCGACCCCAAAATGATGGGAGATGCTGCAAAATATAATGCTGATAATGGTGCACAAATAATCGATATTAATATGGGCTGTCCAGCAAAAAAAATATGCAATGTTATGGCTGGGTCTGCACTTTTACAAAATGAAATTCTTGTATCTAAAATTCTTGATTCAGTTGTAAATGCCTCTCCTATTCCAGTAACTTTAAAAATAAGAACTGGATGGGACAAGTCTAATAAAAATGCTGTAAGAATTGCAAAAATTGCAGAAGATTCTGGAATTAAAGCACTAGCCATCCATGGACGAACAAGGGCCTGTCAATACACAGGTGAAGCAGAATATGAAACTATTGCAGAAGTTAAAAATGAAATTAATATTCCTGTTATTGCTAATGGAGATATAACCACACCAGAAAAAGCTAAATTTGTACTTGAAAAAACAAATGCCGACGCTGTTATGATTGGTCGAGCTGCCCAAGGAAGACCTTGGATTTTTAGAGAGACCGAGTATTTTTTAAAAACTGGAAAATCTCTTTCAGCGCCCACTATTGATGAAATTGAACAGACTACTATTGAACACATCTTCGATCTTTATGACTTCTACGGTGAAGAATCAGGATTAAAAATAGCAAGAAAACACATCGCGTGGTATACAAAAGGGTTAAAGAATTCTGCTCACTTTCGCTCTGAAATGAATCAAATTAATGAAAATAAAAAACAAGTTAACTTTATCAAAGAATTTTTTTCATTTCTAAGATCTAAAAATAAATTTATCGAATACCAAGAGGAGTTATCGTTTATTTAAACTTATGAAATCAGATTTATCAGATAAGATTAATATTCTTCTTGATCAATATTTTAACGATCTTGATCACCAAAAACCATATTCAGTTTATGATTTGGTAATTCAAAGTGTTGAAAAACCACTACTAATTTATATTATGAATTATTCTGAGGGTAATCAAAGTAAAGCCGCTAAGATTCTAGGATTAAATAGAAACACTCTTAGAAAGAAATTAGAACTTCACAAAATAAATTTTTAATTATTATGGATACAATATCTACTGCACTTATAAGCGTTTCAGACAAAACAAATATAATCGAATTTGCAAAAAATCTTAACAAACTTGGTATAAAAATTTTATCAACTGGAGGCACAGCAGAAACTTTAAAAAGATCTGGTTTAAAAGTCACTGAAGTATCTGAACATACTGGGTTTCCAGAAATATTAGATGGTAGAGTCAAAACATTACATCCAAAAATTCACGGCGGGATTCTTGCAAAAAGAGATGATGATAATCATTTAAATACTGCAAAAGAACACAAGATTGATCTTATCGATCTTGTGGTAATAAATTTATACCCCTTTCAAGAAACGATTGCAAAAAAAGACTGTACTTATGAACTTGCAATTGAAAATATTGACATCGGTGGGCCAGCCATGATTAGATCTGCTGCAAAAAATCATGCCTCTGTTGCTATTGTCACTGATCCAAGGGATTATGATTTGATACTAAAAGAACTTAATGAAAATAATGGTACCATCTCAAAAAAAATTAAAGAAGAATTAGCAAAAAAAGCATTTGGGCATACAGCAAGTTATGATAAAGCGATTTACGCATATTTAAATCAAATTAATAAAAAAGAAAAAGATTGTACCTACCCAGATCATTTAAATATTGAATTAACAAAAGTCATGGATATGCGGTATGGTGAGAACCCACATCAAACTGCTGCATTTTATAAAGAAAATTCATTATACAAAGGGGCACTTTCAAATTTTTCACAACTACAAGGAAAAGAACTATCATTTAATAACCTGAATGATGCTGAAAATGCCTGGGAATGTGTCAAGAATCTTACTGAAAAATCTTGCGTTATTGTAAAACATGCTAATCCATGCGGAGCTGCCTCCGCCAACAATGCTCTCACGGCTTATTTAGCGGCATTTAAGACAGATCCAACATCAGCATTTGGGGGAATCATTGCATTTAATACAATAGTTGATGAAGATACAGCAACAGAAATTAATAAACAGTTTGCAGAATTAATCATTGCACCAAAATTTTCAAAAGAGGCCATTAAAATTTTTGAAAAAAAAACCAACTTAAGATTATTAGAAATACCCTTAATTGATGGTAATGACCAGTTTGATATAAAAAAAATTGGGGGAGGCTTTTTAATTCAATCTCCAGATATATCAGACTTTAATATATCTAATTGCCAAGTAGTTAGTAAATTAAAACCAAATGAGGAGCAGATTAGAGATTTAAATTTTGCATGGCATGTAGCAAAATATGTTAAATCAAATGCTATAGTTTTCTGCAAAAATTCTATGACACTAGGGGTTGGCGCCGGCCAAATGAGCAGAGTAGACAGTACTCGAATTGCTGCACTAAAAGCCGAGAATTCAAATATAAATTTATTAAATTCTGTTGTAGCTTCTGATGCTTTTTTCCCTTTTAGAGACGGTATTGATGTTTTAGCAAAATATGGGGCTAAATGTGTTATTCAGCCAGGTGGAAGTATTAGGGATGACGAAGTAATTGAAGCAGCAAATGAACATGGATTAGTAATGATATTCACCAACGAAAGGCACTTTAAACATTAAATGAAAATTTTAGTTATTGGAAGCGGTGGAAGAGAACATGCTCTTGCTTGGAAATTTGCGCAGAGTCCAAAATCTACAAAAATATATGTCGCTCCCGGAAATGGCGGTACGGAGGATAATCAAAAAATATCTAATTTACCTATTACTAATTTCGACGAATTAATTAATTTCTGCAAAACTGAGAGTATCGACTTTACGGTTGTCGGCCCTGAAGTTCCATTGGCAAAAGGAATAGTTGATGTTTTCAAAGCACAAGGACTTAAAATCTTTGGTCCAAGTCAGTCCGCGGCTCAACTTGAATCATCTAAAGAATTTGCTAAAGACTTCATGACAAAGTACAAGATTCCAACGGCTTTTTACAAAACATTCACCAAGCTTGAGGATGCACACTTATATATCAAAGAAAAAGGGGTACCAATTGTAATAAAAGCTGATGGGTTAGCAGCAGGAAAAGGAGTGATTGTTGCCTTTAATGAAGTTGAAGCCCACCAAGCAGTTGATAGCATGCTGGAATCAAATAAATTTGGTCAAGCTGGAGCTAGAGTAGTTATAGAGGAATTTCTTGAAGGAGAAGAAGCGAGCTTTATCGTTATGTCAGATGGAAATACAATATTCCCAATGGCCTCTAGCCAAGATCACAAAAGACTTTTAAATAATGACAAAGGTCCAAATACAGGGGGGATGGGTGCTTATTCTCCTGCACCGATCATAGATGATGAATTGCATAATAAGATTATGGAACAAGTTATTTACCCAACAATTAATGGCTTAAAAAATGAAAATATTACTTTTGAAGGTTTTTTATATGCTGGCTTGATGATAAAAAAAAAGGAAATAAAAGTTCTTGAATTTAATTGCCGCTTGGGTGATCCGGAAACACAACCGATTCTTTTTAGACTTGAAAATGATCTATGTGAACTATTAAATGATGCCTGCGAAAGAAATCTTCACAAACATACTCCAAAATGGGCAGATGGATCTGCAATTACAGTTGTAATTGCAGCCAGAAATTATCCTGACACCCCAGAAAAAGATAAAGAAATATTTGGTCTAACAAATAAAGATCCCAATTCATATATTTTTCATGCAGGTACAAAAAAACAAAATGATAAAGTTTTTACATCAGGCGGAAGGGTTTTAGGTGTCACTGCAAAAGGTCCTACACTTAAAGAAGCATTTGACCATGTCTACAATCTGTGTCAGAAAATAGACTTTGATGGCGCACAATATAGAACTGATATTGGTTGGAAAGCATTAAAATAGTTTGATAAGAACACGACTTAGAAGGAAAATTTTATCTGGAAAGATCGTTATTCATCCAACTGAGTCTTGTTTTGGTATTGGATGTGATCCAAACTGTATTAACTCCCTTATAAAAATTTCGCAAGTAAAAAAAAGAAGTAAAAATAAAAGTTATTTACTCATTGGATCCTCAATTAATAACTTTAGAAAATTTATAACCCCAATTAATAAAACAGATTTAAGTGAAATTCAAAAAAAATGGCCTGGTCATCATACTTGGTTATTAAAAAAACAATTCAATTGTAACCAGCTATTAAGTCCAAAAAATAATACGATCGGTTGTAGAATTCCTGACCATAATTTTATGAGATCTATTCTAAAAGATATCGGAATGGCTATTACCTCTACAAGCGCTAACAAATCAGGTCAAAAAAGCATTAAATCCATCAGAGAGTGTTTTAGAAAATATAATAAATTAGGATATATAATTAAGTATAAGGTCGGTTTTTATGACAAGCCCTCTACAATTCAAAATTTTGAATCTAAAGTAATTTACAGATGATTAATTCAACTAAAATAAAAAATCAATTTAAATCATTGCAACAGAAAATAGTTCAAACCGTCGAGCTGGTTGATAACAAAAAGTTTTTACAAGATACTTGGAATAGACCCGAAGGAGGTGGAGGTATTACTTGCATTCTTGAGAATGGTTCTATTTTTGAAAGAGCAGGAATTGGATTTTCTCACGTGTTTGGCAATAAATTGCCACCATCTGCAAGTGTTGCCCACCCAGAAATTATAAATAGCAAATGGGAGGCTATGGGAGTATCTCTTGTATTTCATCCTTTCAACCCATTTATTCCAACAGTTCATCTCAATATACGTTTTTTTATTGCTAGTCCGGTAAAAAATGCTGATGAAATTTGGTGGTTTGGTGGGGGGACGGATCTTACCCCTTATTACCCATTCAAAGAAGATGTAGTTCATTTTCATCAAACCCTTAAAGATGGGTTAGATAAATATGGTAAGGACTTATATCCAAAATACAAAAAACAATGTGATGATTATTTTTTCTTACCTCACAGAAATGAACCAAGAGGAGTTGGTGGAATTTTCTTTGACGATGAAAATCAGCTTGGTTTTGAAAAAACTTCAAATATGGTTTTTGAAGTTGGAGATATGTTTTTAAATGCATACATGCCAATTGTTCAAAAGCGAATATCGCATAAATTTAAACAAGAACATAAAGACTTTCAGCACTATCGAAGAGGTCGATATGTTGAATTTAATCTTTTACAAGACAGAGGGACTCTTTTTGGTATTCAGTCTCGAGGCAGAACTGAGTCTATTTTGATGTCAATGCCTCCTCATGTAACATGGAGTTATGATTACCAACCAAAAAAAGGTAGTCTTGAGGAAATATTGTATAAAGAATTTTTAATGCCCAAAGAATGGCTTGAATAAATGAATGCTTTGACAAAAAAACTTTTTAGAAAAAAAAAACTCATTCAAGAAAAATCTAATCTAAAAAGATGTTTATCTGTTTTAGATCTTACTCTCTTAGGTATTGGTTGTATAATTGGAACAGGAATTTTTGTTCTTACTGGAATCGCTGCTGCTAATCAAGCTGGCCCAGGCGTTGTTCTATCTTTCATTTTTTCTGGATTTGCATGTGCTTTTGCGGCACTTTCCTATGCTGAACTTTCTTCATCTATTGGTGGTTGTGGCAGTGCGTATGGGTACGCTTTTGTTACCTTTGGTGAATTTTTTGCCTGGATAATTGGATGGATACTTATCCTTGAATATGGAATGTCTATAGCAGCAGTCGCTAATGGTTGGTCTGGTTATGTTAATCATGCTTTGCATTCTATTAATTATGGGCTTCCTGAATTTCTGGTTTCTGGTCCTTTTGCAGGCGGTATTATTAATTTACCAGCATCGCTTATTGTTTTATTCACCATGGGTTTACTCATCTTTGGTGTAAAAGAAAGTGCAAAATTTAATGCTATTATGGTTGCTATTAAATCGATCACAATACTCACATTCATTTTAGTAGCATCCTTCAATATAGATATTAACAATTGGGACCCTTTTCTACCATACGGCTGGTTTGACAAACTTGACAATGGAAATACAGTGGGTGTTTTAGCAGGAGCCTCAATTGTTTTTTTTGCTTATGTTGGTTTTGATGCCGTTTCAACAGCTGGGGATGAGGCAATAAATCCTAAAAAAGATCTTCCAAGAGGCATTATTTACTCACTTATTTTTTGTACGATTGTATATATATTAGTATCTGGGCTACTGACAGGTATCGTCAATTACAAAAACCTAAATGTTCCCCATCCAGTGGCTTATGGTTTATATAGCATAGGATTTAAATCAGCATCCACGTTAGTATCAACAGGGGTGATTGCAGGTTTAACTTCCGTGATACTTGTTTTATTTTATGCATTAACACGAATACTACTTGCAATTAGTAAAGATGGGCTGCTTCCTAGATCACTTTCAACAATAAACCCAAAAACTCAGACCCCGGTTAGAATAATAGTTACTACTGGAGTTATTATTACCCTTATAGCCGGATTGGTTCCTCTTGGTACTCTTGCAGAAATCGTAAATATTGGCACACTGATTGCTTTTATTTTTGTATGCTTTGCAACAATTATATGGCGCAAAAATAATAAACCAAAAAAAGGCACTTATTTAAATAAATACCATCCTACAGTTCCTATTCTTGGAATGATTTCATGTAGTTCTTTGGTTTTGTTTCTGCCTGTTGAGACAATGCATAGATTTTTTATCTGGCTTATAGTGGGAGTTATAATTTACTTTTTTTATGGTTATAGAAAAAATTGTTAGTATTAATGCAAGCTTAATATCCAGCTTATAATAGCTTTAATTTCTGTGTCGTTAAGATTTTGATTTGCTGGCATTGGAATATTTCCCCAATTACCTGAGCCACCATTTCTTATTTTTAAAGAAAGTTTCTTAAATACCTCCTGGTCTTCTTTGTATTTTTTTGAAACATCCAAATAAGCAGGTCCTAATACTTTTACTTTTATTGAGTGGCAAGCTAAACAACCATTTTTTTTCACTAATTCCTCACCAGATTGAGCGGCAAAAAGTTGATTACTAATTATAAATGTTAAAATTAAAATATATTTCATGATTATTGGTGAGCAACTTTTAAAAAAAGTTCATAATTTTAATACTCTTGGACTGAGTATTCGGTAGCGATAGAATGTTTTTTTCCTGGATAGATAACAACATTGTCTTCAAGAGCATTGACCGTTTCTACACAAACCATTCTTTTCCATTCTTTATCAGCTCCCATGTCGCCCATCGCGGAAGCTTTTTTTCCCCATGGAGTCCAAATTACAGTTGAGTTACTATTTGATTTTTTAATAGAAATAACTCGTTTAAAGCCCTCATCCTCTATATAACAATCATTACTTGTATTCATATAAACTCTATCAAACTCATTATTGAATTGAATCTCTGGTCTCTCAATTCCTTTATTAAATTCAAATACTTTATCTGTATAAACAACATTTTCTAACCCAGTTACTCTTATCTTTTCTATATCTGAAATATAAAAATATGTATGAAATCCCTCAGAAATTATAAATGGAAACTGGGACTTATTTGCTGTCGTTAAACTAAGACTTAAAGTTTCTCCAACTATAACGGTTAAATCTAACTGAAATTCATATGTTAATTGTTTTTTTACAATCTCTGTAGGTAACATTCTGAGCAGCATTTTGGTTGATCCATTTTTCAAATCTTCCGAAGCAATTAACTCCCATGGAATAACCCGAGCAAAACCATGAATACAATAACTATTGTCTGTTGGATGTTGGCCAAACCAAGGCCAAATTATAGGAACTCCTCCTCTAATAGAACGGCCTTTTTCAAATTTAGCATTGGATGACAACCACAGCACATCATCTTTTATATTCTTTGGTATCCATTTTGAAACATGAGCTCCTTGAAGAGAAATTTCAGCAGTTGCAAGATTATTATTAATACTTAGAATTTCTAGATTGTTTCTTTTTTCAATCTTTATATTTTTTGAATTAAGCATATTGTTATTTTTTTAATTGATTTAAGTCACGAACAGCACCCTGAGCAGCACTGGTTGTCATAAGGGCATAAGCTTCTAATGCTTTGGAAATTTTTCGCTCTCTTTTTTTTGGCTTCCATGCTTTGGATCCTCTCAACTCCATTGTTTCTCTACGCTTCTTTAATTCATCATCGGATATTTTTAAATTTATTGTTCTGTTTGGTATATTTATTTCAATTTCATCATTTTCCTGAACTAGAGCAATCGAACCCCCCTCAGCAGCCTCTGGTGACACATGCCCAATACTTAAGCCAGATGTTCCACCTGAAAATCTACCATCAGTCAGTAAAGCACAATCTTTTCCTAACCCTTTAGATTTAAGATACGAAGTTGGGTAAAGCATTTCTTGCATTCCAGGACCACCTTTTGGGCCCTCATAAATAATCAACACAATATCTCCCTTAATAATTTCATCTTCAAGAATTGCATTAATTGCAGATTCTTGTGATTCAAATAATCTAACTCTTCCAGAAAATTTATGGATCGACTCATCTACCCCAGCTGTTTTTACGATACATCCATCTTGAGCAATATTACCAAACAAAACTGCTAGTCCGCCGTCCTGACTATAAGCATTACTTTTATCTCTAATACAGCCATTTTGGCGATCTGTATCAAGAGAAGGCCAAAGTTTATTTTGTGAAAATGCCTCTGTTGTTGAAATGCCTCCAGGAGCTGCTTTATAAAATTCTTTAATATCCTCATCTTCTGTTGCCATAATGTCATATTTTTTAATTGCTACACCAAGGGTTTCTGAATGAATCGTTGAAACATCTTGATGTATTAAATTAGCTCTATCTAATTCAGCAAGAATTCCAAATACCCCGCCTGCTCTATGAACATCTTCCATGTGGTATTTGTCTGTTGCAGGTGATACTTTTGCAAGACACGGAACAGATCTTGATATTTTATCTATATCGGACATTTTAAAATCAACACCAGCCTCCCTAGCGGCTGCCAACAAATGAAGGACTGTATTAGTTGAACCCCCCATCGCTACATCAAGGCTCATAGCATTTTCAAATGCCTTTTTCGTAGCAATATTTTGAGGCAAATAACTTTCTCTATTATTTTCATAATACTCTTTTGTTATTTCTACAATTCTTTTTCCTGCATCAAGAAATAATTTTTTTCTAGCAGAATGAGTCGCTAATGTAGAGCCATTTCCTGGAAAACTAAGCCCTAAAGCTTCAGTTAAACAATTCATTGAATTAGCTGTAAACATTCCAGAGCAAGAACCACATGTTGGACAGGCAGATCTTTCTAATTGATTTAGTTCATTATCTTGAATTTTCATATCAGCTGAGGCAACCATAGGATTAACTAAATCTATTTTTATTTCTTTAGAATGCCAATTTACTTTTCCCGCCTCCATGGGTCCGCCCGAAACAAATATTGTTGGTATATTAATTCTTAGTGCTGCCATTAACATTCCTGGGGTTATCTTGTCACAATTTGAAATACACACCATTGCATCTGCACAATGAGCATTAACCATATATTCAACTGAGTCAGCGATCAAATCTCTACTGGGTAAACTATATAACATCCCATCATGGCCCATAGCAATGCCATCATCAACCGCGATAGTATTAAACTCTTTTGCAACGCCACCGTTCTTCTCAATCTCTCTTGCAACCAATTGTCCCAAGTCTTTTAAATGAACATGACCTGGTACAAACTGAGTAAACGAATTAACAACAGCAATAATAGGCTTACTAAAATCATCATCTTTCATTCCAGTAGCTCTCCAAAGTGCTCTTGCTCCAGCCTGATTTCTTCCTTGGGTTGTTGTGTGTGAACGATATTTTGGCATCTAATAAGTTCCTAATTATTTTAATTTATGGTAAAGCTTCATTATAATATGACCATGCTTATACATCCACAAATAGATCCTGTTGCAATAAATCTCGGTCCCCTAAAAATTCATTGGTACGGCTTGATGTATTTTTTTTCTTTTATGCTTTTTTTATTAATTGGGAAAAAAAGCATACAACAATCAAAATTTTTGAATTTACAAATTTTTGACGATATTTTTTTTTATAGTGCTTTAGGAGTAATTTTAGGAGGAAGAATTGGGTATATTCTTTTTTACCAACCAGCCTTCTATTTGAATAACCCTCTAGAAATTATATCCATATGGAAAGGGGGGATGTCTTTTCATGGTGGCTTAATTGGAGTTATTTTATCTATAATCTTTGTAGGTAAAAAACACCATATAGCATGGCTAAAACTAACAGATTTCATAGCACCATTTGTGCCGATAGGATTAGGTTTTGGCCGCTTAGGGAATTTTATTAATCAAGAATTATGGGGTAAACCCTCTCTATTACCATGGTCTGTTGTTTTCCCAAAAACTGACAATCTCTCTAGACATCCCTCCCAAATTTATGAGTTTTTTCTTGAGGGAGTTATATTATTTATGATTCTTAAATTTTATTCTAAAAAAGAGCCAGCAACAGGGAAAGTCTCAGGGGTCTTTTTAATCTTTTATAGTTTATTTAGATTTTTCGTAGAATTTTTTCGCGAACCTGATAGTTTTATAGGTTTTTTATTTCTTCATTTAACAATGGGACAACTTCTTTGTATACCTATGTTAATCGTTGGATTAATTTTATTTTTTTCTTTCAACAACAGCGATTAATTCTGTTCCACTTTTTATCTAATTTATCCAAATAGAATTCTTTTCTATTCAGTCTATTCTTAGTATTTGTATTTTGAATATAAAATTCATAAGCATTATCGCCACTGATGGTTCTAATAAACTTTATTATTTCTTTAAATTTTTTTAATAATTTTTTTTTCATTAAAAAACCATTTCATTGAGTCTATAAATACAACCCACATAATTAACAATAGAAAAATTGTTATTCCTGCATCTATATATAAGTTTGTAATTAACTGGTTAAGCTTAAATGAATCACCATTCTCAATAAGACTTTTTTGAGTTTCCAAAAAGTTTGCATTTGCAATAAATCCTACGCGAATATCATTACTAAATAATTTTTCAAATGAAGCTATTGTTGTTATTAGAAGTAGCCATGTCAGTGGCATTAGAGTTACCATAGCATAAACCTTTTTTCTATATTTTAATATCATTGTTGTAACTAGACACAGTGCGATTGCTGCCAACATTTGATTAGCAATTCCAAAAAGGGGCCATAAAATATTTACACCGCCACTTGGATCTATTACTCCAATATATAAAAAATAACCCCAACAAAACACAACAATAAAACTCGCAATTACATTTGAAAAGATTGATTTATGACTCCCAAGTTTTTTTGAAAAGTTACTAAAGATATCCTGAAGCATGAATCTTCCAACTCTAGTTCCAGCATCCAAAGTGGTCAGAATAAAAACCGCTTCAAACATAATTGCAAAGTGATACCACATCGAGAGTAAATGCTTACCAAAAACATTAGAAAAGATAGTTGCCATGCCGATCGCCAAGGATGGTGCTCCACCTGTCCTTGAGAATAAAGTATGCTCACCAACATCTTTAGCTAAATTATTCATATCATCAGCTGAAACCTGAAAACCCCAACTATTAATTGTAGCAATTGCTTCATGCGCGGTATTGCCAATCAATCCAGCAGGGCTATTTATTGCAAAGAATATTCCTGGCTCTAAAACGCACGCAGCTACCATAGCCATAATGGCTACAAAACTTTCTAACAACATACCTCCATAACCTATCATAGGGATATATCTTTCATTTTCTATAAGTTTTGGGGTTGTGCCAGATGAAATCAATGCATGAAATCCCGAGATAGCTCCACAAGCAATTGTTATAAATACAAACGGAAATAAACTACCACCAAAAATTGGGCCTCCACCATCAACAAACTGAGTGATTGCTGGCATATTAATATCAGGTTTTAAAAAAGCAATTGAAATTGCCAAGAAAAAAATTGTTCCTAACTTAACAAATGTAGACAGATAATCTCTAGGGGCCAATAGCAACCAAACAGGAAGAACCGCAGCTAAAAATCCATAAACGATAATGGTCCAAGCCAAAAACAATCCATCATGATCAAAGAATCTACTCAAAGTTTCTGATTTTGAAATCTCTCCTCCATAATAAACAGCTAAAAGCAACAGAGAAATACCAATCAAAGTACCCTCAATTACCTTTCCTGGTCTTATTGATTTGAGAAAAATTCCAACAATCATAGCAATTGGAATTGTTGCTGCAACAGTTGAGGTTGCCCAAGGGCTGTGTTTCATTGCATTTACCACAACAAGTCCTAATACAGCAATCAAAATTATCATAATAACAAAAGTACCAATCTGAGATGCAACTCCTGCTAAAAGTCCCATCTCTTCTTTTGCCATCTGCCCTAAACTTTTACCATCTTTTCTGACTGAAAAAAATAAAACACTCATATCTTGAACGGCACCCCCAAGAACTGCTCCAACCAGAATCCAAATTGTTCCAGGTAAATAACCAAATTGAGCAGCTAGGGTTGGTCCAACAAGGGGGCCTGGTCCGGCTATTGCAGCAAAATGATGGCCAAAAACAATCCACTTGTCAGTAGGGATAAAATCCTTACCATTATTTAATCTATAAGCTGGGGTCTTGTTGCTTTGATTTAATACAAAAATTTTTGTTGAAATCCAAGCCGCATAAAAACGATAAGCTATTAAATAAATACAAATTGCTGCCGTGATAAACCAAATAGCATTTATTGTTTCATTTCTTGATAAAGCAATAATTGAAAATGCGTATGCACCAAGTATTGCAACTACAAGCCATATTATTTTATTCATAAATTTATTATAACTACATCTATGAAGAAAGTATGATTATAAGCAATCTAAACTCTATAATGCTTTGATATAATTAGCCTATGAAAAAAATATTAATAGGTGTTACTGGCGGAATAGCAGCATATAAAGCTGTTGAGCTTTGTAGCATTCTTAAAAAATCAAATTTTGATATACAGGTTGTAATGACAAAATCTGCACAAGAATTTATTACACCGCTTACTTTTCAAGCTATTTCAGGCAATCCTGTTCTTACAGAACTGTGGGATAAAAATTCAAACAATGGAATTGATCACATCAATTTAAGTCGTGATGCAGACCTTATCGTTATTGCGCCTACAACAGCAAATTTTATAGCAAAATTAAATTATGGATTAGCCGATGATCTTTTATCTAGTATTTGTCTAGGAAGAAATTGTCCTCTCCTGATTTGTCCTGCCATGAACACAGAAATGTTTAAGAATCCATCAACACAAAGAAACTTAAAACAACTCAAGAATGATGGTGTTCTGATAATTGGGCCAGAAATCGGTATTCAAGCTTGTGGGGAATCAGGTCCCGGAAGAATGACAGAACCTGAGGATATTTTTCAAGAAATTGAAAAAATACTTTTGCCGCCATCATTAAAAGACATAAATATTTTAATATCTGCCGGAGCGACATTAGAAAAAATAGATGATGCTCGAGCAATAACAAACCTAAGCTCAGGGAAAATGGGTATTGCTATTGCCAATCAAGCATGGAAACTAGGTGCAAATGTAACACTGATTAAGGCGGCGACCAATGTTGTTCCTTACGCAAAAATAAAAACCATTAATGCGTTTTCCCATGAAGATATGCAAACAGCAATTACAAAAGAAATAAAAAAAAATAATATTTTTATAAGCGTTGCTGCAGTATCAGACTATTCTCCAATCCAAAAGACTGGGAAAATAAAGAAACATGAAAAAGAGCTTCAACTTTCACTAACTAGAAATATTGATATCTTAAGCTCTGTTAAAGCAAGTTACCCAAAAGTGTTTTGTGTGGGATTTGCTGCAGAAAGTGAAAATATTGCTGAATATGCTAAAAAAAAATTAATTGCAAAAAATATCGATCTTATAATTGCCAATGAAATAAAAGAAACAATGGGTCACGACGAGGCTGAAGTTATTATTCTCTCTAAAACACAAGAGATTAAATTTAGTAGAATGCCAAAAAATGTTTTAGCATATAATATACTTCAAGAGGTTCATAAAACTTATAAAGAATTCCATGGCAATTGAAGTAGACTTAAAAATTATCAATGCTAATATCAAAAATCATATCCCTGCATATGCGTCAATTGGATCTGCGGGTTTAGACTTAAGGGCTTGCATTGAACACGTAAAAGTCTTAAAACCAGGAGAAACATTTCTAATTCCTACAGGTATTGCAATTTATATTAAAGATCCAAAATATGCTGGTTTTATTTTGCCGCGTTCTGGACTTGGACATAAGCACGGTATAGTTTTAGGAAATTTAGTGGGTCTTATAGATTCCGATTATCAAGGTGAACTATTAGTTTCTTGTTGGAATAGAAGTGAAAATGAATTTATGATAAATCCACTTGAACGCATTGCACAGCTAGTTATCGCCCCTGTAGAACAAGCAAAATTTAATATAGTTGAAAATTTTGCCGAAACTGAACGTGGGTCTGGTGGATTCGGAAGTACTGGTAAAAGTTAAAAAACACTGGTAGAATACCTCTCTTTTTTTGAATTATTGGAATCACACTATGGCTAAACAATGTCAAGTTACAGGAAAAAAACCGGTTAGCGGTAACAATGTGTCTCATGCAAACAATAAAACCAAGCGTCGCTTCATGCCAAATCTACAAAATAAAAAGTTTTGGGTTGAAAGCGAAAATCGTTGGGTTTCCTTAAAAATCACTAGCGCAGCTCTTAGAACAATTGACAAGCTTGGAATTGATGCTGTAATCGCTAAAATGAAAGTTGAGGGTAAAAAAGTATGAGAGAAAAGATAAAACTAGAATCAACTGCTGGCACTGGACATTTTTACACAACCACCAAAAATAAAAAAACAATGCCGGATAAGATGGAAATTAAAAAGTTTGATCCAAAGGCACGTAAGCACGTAATTTATAAAGAAAATAAAATCAAATAACTTTATTTTTTCTGATTTATTAATTCAATGGTTCTGTAAGGGTAAGGTATTTCGATACCTTGCTCTTGAAATTTTTTCCATATTTTTCTATATATATCTGATTTAAGCTCCCACGAACCCTCTTCAGGATCTAAAATATAAAAAGATAATTTCAAATCAATTCCACTGTCACCAAAACCCATTAAATATACTTTTGGAGCAGGATTTTTTAATACTCTTTTTTCTTTTTTTGCTGCATCTAACATAATCTCAAAAGCTTTATCAACAGAAGATTTATAGCCAATTTGAATTTCAGCAGTAATCCTTGCTTTTCTATCCGTAAAAGAATGATTGATAATGTTTTCAGAAATTAGTTTTTCATTTGGAATAATTACTTCTACACCATCTAACTTTCTAAGAACGGTATATCGAGATCTAATAAGCGTTACAACACCGTAATGTTCACCAACCATCAAAATATCACCTATGTGTATAGATTTGTCCATTAAGATAATAAACCCAGAAATATAATTACTCGCTATATTTTGCAATCCAAATGCAAGCCCTACTCCTAAAGCTCCTCCAAGAACATTTAAGAAAGTAAGATTCACTCCAATAGAAGATAAAGAAACAACTACAGCAATAAAATATAAAAATATTCTTAAAACTTTGCCAAACATAACCTTTGAATTCATATCGAGTTGTTTTGATCTCATTAACTTATTTTCGATATATTTAGCAAATGTCATTGCAATTAAGATTGCTAAAAATATTACAAACACTGCTTGCAAAAGAATTAACAATGAGAGGTTTTGTGTTCCAACTTTAAAACTAACATCATTAAGCAAATCTATAAATTCTGAAAGTATTCCAAAAATATATAAAGCTGCCAGTATCCAAATAATAGTTGCTATAAAATTTTCTAACGCATTGATCCATGCACTAGCATGTAAAATATATCTAATAAAATAAACTGATAATCTAATTAAGACCATCGCAAAAAATATTTTTTGTGCAATTCCTAGATATTTTGCTTCATAAAAAAAACTAAGAGGATACTGGCTTATACCAATGACGCAAATCACAATTAGAGGAAAAGTTACTCTTGTTAAGCCGTCAATAAATAAATGATTTTTTTTACTAGAGTGTTTATTTAAAAAATGTTTAAAACTAGTATTTGTAAAATAAGAGATCCCAACAGCCAGAAGGACAACAATAATTTGCATTAAAAAACTTACATTTAAAAAATTATCAAAATTTACAAGATCTAGAAAATTCATCTTCTTATAACAATATCAAGGTTGCTAAGCCTAAAAATATAAAAAATCCACCACTATCTGTCATGGCGGTTATTAAAACACTTGAACCCACAGCTGGATCTTTTCCGTATTTACTCATTATAAATGGTATTGCAACACCCATGGTTGCAGCTAGTATTAAATTTAAGGTCATTGCAACTGTCATGACTATACCTAAATTTAAATTATCATAAAGAGAATATGCGAAAAATCCAATAACACCACCCCATACCAAACCATTTAATATAGCTACACCAATTTCTTTTACTAACAAGCTTCTAAGGTTAACAGACGTTATTTGCCCAAGTGCGATTCCTCTAACAATCATTGTTGTTGTCTGATTACCAGAATTTCCCCCTATACCTGCCACAATTGGCATTAAAGCGGCTAATGCAACTACTTTTTCAATTGAATCTTCAAATATACCAATTACACGAGAAGCTATAAAAGCAGTAACTAGATTAATTGCTAACCAAGCCCATCTATTTTGAACTGATTTCCATATTGATGAAAAAATATCCTCTTCTTCTCTCAATCCGGCCATTGATAATTGAGAACTGTCTGACTCCTCTCTAATATAATCCATAACCTCATCAACAGTAATCCTGCCAACAAGTTTTTGCGATTCATTCACAACAGGCGCTGTAACTAAATCGTATCTCTCAAATGCCTTCGCCGCCTCAGCTGCCTCATCATTAGGTCTAAACAATACAGCTTCCTTTGCCATCACATCACTTACCAAGATATCAGGTTCGTTGACGACAATTCTTTTTAAAGGGAGAACGCCTAAAAGTTTTTGTGCTCTATTAACAACAAATAATTTGTCAGTTAAAACTGGTAGTTTTTTTATTTTACGAAGATATCTTAAGGCAACCTCCAGAGTAATATCTTCACGGATTGTAACAATATCATAATCCATTAGTGCACCAACTTGATCCTCAGGATAGGACAATGCTGATTCAAGCCTTACTCGATTATTTACATCTAAGCTATCTAAAAGATCTTGTAAAACATCTTCTGGTAAATCTGCTGCAATATCAGCAATTTCATCTGTATCTAAATGTTCAGCAGCTGCTAAAAGCTCTGTGTTATCCATTTCTGCAATAAGTGTTTGGCGAACACTATCAGAAACTTCAAGTAAAATATCTCCGTCTCGCTCTGTTTTAACTAAATCCCAGACAATCAATCTCTCGTCAAGAGGGAGGGCCTCTAAAATATATGCAACGTCCGCAGGGTGAATTGAATTGAGTATCTTTCCGAGTTTTGAAAGATTTTGTTTGTGGACTAAATTTTTAATTAATTTTTGCTTAGGCATATCTTGCTTTTCGACAAGACTTTCTAAAATCTTGCTTTTACCAAGTAAATTATTTACCTCATCTAATAACCTTGTTAAATTTTCTTTTTGATTTTTGTCCATAATTGCCTCAACCAACATTATGAGTTATTTAATTAAATATTCAAAACAAAAAAAAAGCCGGTTTACCCGGCTTTTTAAATACCAAATAAGATTATTTCTTCTCAGCTGCTGGTTTAGCTGCTTTCTTCTCAGCTGCTGGTTTAGCTGCTTTCTTCTCAGCTGCTGGTTTAGCTGCT
>JAYNJX010000006.1:43396-57461 GCA_038110565.1 Nitrosomonadales bacterium
TTCTTCTCAGCTGCTGTTGTATTATCGGCTACTGGGGTAGTCTTATCTACCAAAGGTCTATCAACTAGCTCTACAAATGCCAAAGGAGCATTGTCACCTTTTCTAAAACCACATTTTAAAATTCTTAAGTAACCACCATTTCTAGATTTATATCTAGGGCCAATTTCACCAAATAACTTCGCAACAGCTTCATCACTTCTTAATTTGGAAAATGCCATTCTTTGGTTATGAACATTTGAAACTTTAGCTAATGTAATCAATGGCTCTGCATATTTTCTTAGCTCCTTCGCTTTTGGAAGAGTTGTTCTAATAACTTCATTTGAAAGCAAAGAAACAACCATGTTTTTAAACATTGCTTTTCTATGGCTGCTGGTTCTATTTAATTTTCTATGACTGTATCCGTGTCTCATTTTATTTACCTAAGTTTTTAATTATTTTCAATACCTTGTGGTGGCCAATTCTCAACCTTCATTCCCAAAGATAGACCTTTAGATATTAAGATATCTTTAATTTCATTTAATGATTTTCTACCAAGATTTGGAGCCTTTAATAGATCGTTTTCTGACCTCTGAATCAGGTCTCCTATGTAATAAATATTTTCAGCTTTAAGACAGTTAGCAGATCTTACAGTTAACTCTAAGTCATCAACAGGTCTCAATAATACAGGGTCGATTTGTGGTGCTTGTTTAACCTCGACTTCTGTCAAGTCACTTTCAAGGTTTGCAAATACAGAAAGTTGTCCCATAAGAATTCTTGCTGCATCTCTTATAGCTTGCTCAGCCTCAACCACGCCATTTGTTTCAACGTCTAATATAAGCTTATCCAAGTCAGTTCGCTGCTCAACACGTGCACTCTCAACAACATAACTAACTTTTAGAATCGGGCTAAATGAAGCATCAATTAACATATGGCCCAACGCTTTTTCATGCTCTGAGTTTACTCTTTGAGGTACTGGTTGATAGCCTCTTCCCATTTCAACTTTTGCCTCGATTTCTAATTTTCCACCTTTGTTGACATTAGCAATCAATAAATCAGTATTTACAATTTCTACATTATGAGGAATCTCAAAGTCTTTTGCATAAACTTCACCTTCAGTATCTTTCGTTAATTTAATGGTTGCCTCAGTACCTTCGTGAATCTTTAAAGCAACTTTTTTTAAGTTCAAAAGAACATCCACTACATCTTCTTGAACGCCATCAATTGTTGAATATTCATGAACTACTCCATTAATCTTCACTTCCGTAATAGCAAATCCCGGAATTGCTGATAATAAGATTCTACGAAGTGCATTTCCTAGTGTAAATCCGAAGCCTCTTTCCATAGGCTCTAATACTACCTTAGCTCTGTTTGGGTTAACTAAGTCAACATCTACAATTCTTGGTTTTAAATACTCAGTAGGGCTGTTTTGCATATTTTTCCTCTAAATTTTTATTATTTTGAATACAACTCAACAACTAATGACTCATTAATTGTTGGAGGCAAATCGTCACGCTGTGGTTTATTTTTAAAAACACCTTGAAGTTTTTTTGCATCAACTTCTAACCATTCCGGAAAACCTCTTTCTTCTGTTGCCTCAACCGCAGCTTTAATTCTTAATTGATTTTTAGAAGCTTCGACAACTGAGATTTGATCTCCAGGTTTTACTTGATATGATGGTATATTGACTCTTTTTCCATTTACCATGATTGAATTATGTCGCACCAATTGACGTGATTCAGTTCTAGAGATACCTAAACCCATTCTATAAACCACATTATCTAGTCTTGATTCAAGCAATTGCAATAAGTTTTCACCTGTTACACCTTTTAATCTATCAGCCTCTGCATAATAAGTTCTAAATTGTTTCTCTAATACACCATAAATTCTTCTTAATTTTTGTTTTTCTCTTAATTGAACACCATAATCAGACAAGCGGCCTCCTCTTCTTTGACCATGTTGTCCAGGAGCATAGCTTCTTTTCTCCATTGCACATTTGTCTGTAAAGCATTTTTCGCCTTTAAGGAATAACTTTTCTCCCTCTCTTCGGCACTGTTTGCATTTTGGGTCTAAATTTCTTGCCACTTTGTTATCTCCTTAAATTCTTCTTTTTTTAGGTGGTCTGCAGCCATTATGTGGCACTGGAGTCACGTCCTGAATTGCTGTTATTTTTAAGCCCAATGCATTTAGTGCTCTCACAGATGATTCTCTACCTGGACCAGGACCTTTAATTCTAACTTCAATATTTTTAACACCAAATTCTTGGGCCGCTTTACCTGCTGCCTCTGCTGCTACCTGTGCAGCGAATGGTGTGCTTTTTCTCGAACCTTTAAACCCAGCACCTCCGGATGTAGCCCATGATAAAGCATTACCTTGTCTGTCTGTAATGGTGATAATTGTGTTATTAAATGAAGCATGAACGTGAGCTATACCTTCAGCAACATTCTTTTTTACTTTTTTCTTAACTCTAGTAGTGGTTGATTTAGCCATTATTTAAATAGTCCTTAAAAAATTATTTCTTAATTGCTTTAACCGGACCTTTTCTGGTACGAGCATTTGTTTTAGTTCTTTGACCTCTCACTGGAAGTCCGCGCTTATGTCTTTGTCCCCTGTAGCAGTTTAAATCCATAAGGCGCTTGATATTCATGGTAACTTCTCTTCGAAGATCACCTTCAGTTTGATATTTAGAAATCTCCGTTCTTATTTTTTCTAAATCAGCCTCTGCTAAGTCTTTGATTTTTTTTGTATAATCAATTCCTATTGCAAGACAAATATCCTGCGCTGTTTTTCTTCCAATACCATAGATAGATGTTAAAGCAATTTCTGCATGTTTATTATCCGGTACATTTACACCTGCTATACGAGCCATATACTATTACTCCAAAATGTAGGCTTTGTTAAAAATAAAGCCAAAAATTATATCAATTTTAATGAAAAAATTCAATTCTTAACCCTGTCTTTGCTTGTGTCTTGGATCTGTGCATATAACTCGCACAACACGTCTTCTTTTTATTACTTTACAGTTACGACAAAGTGGTTTAACTGATGCTCTTACTTTCATAATATTTTCCTTTGTTACTTTGCTCTAAAGGTGATTCTGCCTTTAGTTAAATCATAAGGTGTCATTTCAACTGTCACCTGATCACCTGGAAGAATTCTTATATAATTCATTCTCATTTTTCCAGATATAAAACCTAAAACTTCATGGCCGTTTTCCAACCTAACTTTGAAAGTTGCATTAGGAAGATTTTCTAAAATCTCACCTTGCATTTCAATAATGTCTTCTTTTGCCATTTTTTCTACTTTTACCTAATTAATCCTTGTTGGGCACCCTTGAAATTTGCTTTCTTTAATAAACTTTCATACTGATAACTCATCATTTGGGTTTGAACTTGGGTCATAAAATCCATTGCAACCACAACAATAATAAGCAAAGATGTACCACCAAAATAGAATGGAGTATTAAATTTTAGAATTAAAAACTCTGGAAATAGACATACCAGGGTGATATAAACTGCGCCGACTAATGTCAATCTTCCCATAATAGTATCAATATATGTTGCTGTTTGTTCCCCCGGCCTTATACCTGGGACAAAAGCACCGGCTTTTTTTAAATTTTCAGCAGTTTCTTTCGGATTAAATTGTAAAGCGGTATAAAAATAACAAAAGAACACTATTGCAATTGCAAAAAGGAAAATATAAATTGGCTGTCCAGGAGAAATTAACGCTGAAATATCTTTTAACCAATATAGTCTTTCACTTGTTCCAAACCACCCAGCTATAGTCGCTGGAAATAGAATTACGCTGGAAGCAAAGATTGCAGGAATTACACCTGCTTGGTTAATCTTTAGAGGTAAATGAGTTGATTGTCCCCCATATAATTTATTACCAACTTGTCTTTTTGCGTAGTTAATTGTGATTCTTCTTTGAGCTCTTTCCACATAAACAACAACGGCGGTCACTAAAATAACTGCTGCAAATAAAAAGAAAACTAATGGAATTGAATAAGCACCAGTTCTTGTAAGTTCAAGCGTGCTTCCAAGGGCCCTGGGCAAGCCAGCAACAATACCTGCAAAAATAATCATTGAAATGCCGTTACCGATACCTCTTTCAGTAATTTGGTTACCAAGCCAAACAAGAAACATAGTTCCAGTAACTAAAGTTAAAATAGCTGTAAGCCTAAAAAACATTCCTGGATCTAATACCAAGCCAGGTTGTGACTCAAGAGCTACAGAAATACCTAATGCCTGAAAGGCTGCTAAAACTAAAGTTCCCTGAATTGTATAACTTGCAATTTTTTTTTGTCCCGCCTGCCCTTGTTTTTTCAACTCTTTAAGAGCTGGTGACATTGCTTGTAAAAGATTCATAATGATCGAGGCTGAAATATAAGGCATAATTCCAAGGGCGAACACAGTAAAACGACTTAAAGCTCCGCCTGAGAACATATTAAACATCCCAAGTATCCCACCACCCTGAGTATCAAAAAGTTTTTTTAATTCTACTGGATCAATTCCCGGGACTGGAATATGAGCACCTAACCTAAACACAATTAATGCCCCAATTAAAAATAGGATCCTATTTTTTAATTCTGTCATTTTTCCAAAATTTATAGGGGCTTGTGACATCGTCTTGATTATTTAATTGAGCCGCCAGCAGCCTCAATAGCTTCTTTGGCTCCTTTAGTGAGTGAAACACCTGATACTGTAAACTTTTTCTCTACTTTTCCAGAGAGAAATATTTTTGCTGACGTCGCAATATCAGAGATAAGATTTGCTTGTTTAAGCGTCAACAAATCGACTTTTTCTGAATCTAATTTTGCTAACTCTGATGTTCTCACTTGTGCGCTAAACTTTTTAATTAAAGATTTAAAGCCTCTTTTTGGTAACCTTCTTTGAATAGGCATTTGTCCACCTTCAAAACCCACTTTATGGAATCCACCAGCTCTAGATTTTTGTCCTTTATGCCCTCTTCCTGCAGTTTTGCCAAGGCCAGATCCTATTCCTCTCCCCACCCTTTTAGCTGGTTTATTTGAACCTTCAACAGGTTTTAAAATATTTAATTTCATAATTAACTCTCAACTCTTACTAAATAATTTACTGCCCTAATCATTCCTCTAATTTCAGGAGTATCTTGCAATTCAACGGTATGATTTAATTTTCTTAATCCCAAACCACGAACTGTTGCCATGTGTTTTTCACCTGTGCCAAATGCACTTTTAACAAGCGTTACTTTAATTTTTTTATTACTAGCCATTTTTAGCCTCTTATCTCTTCTACAGTTTTACCTCTTTTAGCAGCAATTTCAGCAGGAGTGTTCATGCTTGCTAGACCATTAATTGTTGCCCTAACAATATTGTATGGATTTGAAGAGCCAAAACTTTTAGCTAAAACATTATGAATCCCCATCACCTCAAAAATCGCTCTCATAGCACCACCCGCAATAATTCCAGTACCCTCTGAAGCCGGCTGTATCAAAACTTTAGCCGCGCCATGACGACCTATCACTGCGTGCTGCAAGGTCCCTGTTTTTGTTAAATTTACTTTGAGCATTCCTCTTTTAGCTTCTTCCATTGCTTTTTGAACCGCCAATGGCACTTCCCTAGCCTTACCCTTGCCCATACCAATAGAACCATCACCGTCACCAACAACCGTTAACGCCGCAAAACTCATAATACGTCCACCTTTTACAACTTTAGTGACACGGTTAACTGTAATCATCTTTTCTGTTAAGCCATCAGTTTGTTGTTGTATTTGTAAATCTTCTGCCATAATTTTTCCTAAATTAGAATTTCAATCCATTTTCTCTTGCAGCTTCAGCAAGAGCTTTGATACGACCATGATATCTATAGCCTGATCTATCGAAAGCAACATCTTTCACACCTGCTTTAGTTGCCTTTTCTGCGATTCTTTTTCCAACTTCAGTAGCTGCTGCAACATCACTAGTTTTTTTTAAATTTTTCTTAACATCAGCCTCTAGAGTTGACGCTGAAACTAAAACCTTATTTGTCGTGCCATCGATCACTTGTGCATAAATATTAGTGTTAGATTTGTAAACTGTTAAACGAGTTTTGTGTAGTTCAGCAATTTTAGCTCTAGTTTTTCGTGATCTTCTGATTCTTGATATTTCTTTATTTACCATATCTAATCCTTATTGTTTTTTCGCTTCTTTCATGACAACTCGCTCATCTGCATACCTCACACCTTTTCCTTTGTATGGTTCTGGTGGTCGATAGCCACGTATTTCAGCAGCAACCTGACCAACTAATTGCTTATTGAAACTTTTAATTACTAACTCAGTTGGAGAAGCAGACTGGGCTGTAACACCATTTGGTAGTTCATGGCTTACTGGATGAGAAAAACCTAGATCAAGATTGACTTTGTTACCTTGAACTTGGGCTTTGTATCCAACGCCAATTAAAGTTAGTTTTTTTTCAAATCCTTCTGAAACACCCTTTATCATATTAGCTACTAGGGCTCTTAGAGTTCCGGACATTGCTTTAGCAAATTTTGAGTTATTTAGTATTTTAAAAGTTAAAAGATTATCATTCTTTTCAACAGATACATCTCCTGTTAAATGCTGATTTAACTCTCCTAAAGGGCCTTTAACGTTAATATTATTTGCTGAAATATTTACCTCAACTTTTTCAGGAACATTAACTGGTAAATTAGCTATTCTTGACATAACAACTCCTTAAGAAACATAGCAAAGCACTTCGCCGCCAATACCAGCTGCACGTGCCTTAATGTCAGTCATTACACCTTTAGATGTTGTAATAATCGCAACACCTAACCCATTCATTACTTTTGGAAGATGATTAGAATCTTTATAAATCCTTAATCCTGGCTTACTGATTCTTTCGATCTTTTCAATAACCGGACGTCCAGCGTAATATTTCAATTCCACTCGTAATAATGGCTTGCCATTATTTTCGTCAACCTTGTAATCTTCAATGTAACCTTCATCTTTTAAAACCTCAGCAATTGCTTTTTTTAATTTCGATGAAGGCATAGATACGTCAACCTTGTTGGTCATCTGACCATTTCTTATTCTTGTTAACATATCTGCGATTGGATCTTGCATACTCATATATTTTTTCTCCTACCAACTCGCCTTAATTACACCAGGAACTTCACCTGACATCATTAAGTCACGTAATTTTCCACGTGCTAAACCAAATTTTCTAAAAGTGCCTCTCGGCCTTCCAGTCAACGCACATCTATTTCTTAATCTCACCGGGCTAGAATTTCTTGGTAAAGCTGCCAATTTTTTTCTAGCTTCCATTTTGTCTTCTGGTGACGATTTAGAACTTCTAATCACTTCATCTAAAGCCACTCTCTTAGCCTTAAATTTTTCAACAGTTTTACGTCTTTTTAACTCTCTTTGTGTCATACATAGTTTTGCCATAATTTCTTACCCTCTAAATGGAAAACTAAATGCTGATAAAAGGGCTTTTGCCTCCTCATCTGATTTAGCTGTTGTAGTGATTGTGATATTCATTCCACGGAGTGTGTCAATCTTGTCATATTCAATCTCAGGGAAAATGATCTGCTCTTTAACACCCATATTAAAATTGCCTCTTCCATCAAATGATTTTCCTGAAATACCACGAAAATCTCTAATTCGAGGGATGGCTATATTAATTAAACGCTCTAAGAAAGAGTACATGTTATCTTTTCTAAGCGTTACCTTGCATCCAACCGGATAGTCATCTCTGATCTTAAAAGTAGCAATTGATTTTTTTGCTTTTGTAACTACAGGTTTTTGTCCAGCAATTTTTTGCATATCATTAACCGCATGTTCCATCACTTTTTTATCAGCAACTGCTTCACCAACTCCCATATTAAGTGTAATTTTTTCAATTCTTGGAACTTCCATTACAGACTTGTATTTGAATTGATCCATTAATTGCTTAACAACGGTATCTTTATAAAATTCTTTAAATCGAGCCATAATTTTTATCCTTAAACGTCGATCGCTTCTTGATTAGATTTGTAAATTCGGATTTTTTTTCCATCTTTTAGAGACTTAAATACAACTTTATCCGCTTTATTAGTTTTGCTATTAAAAATAGCAATATTTGAAATATCTACTGGCTTTTCTTGACTTACAATGCCACCTTGAATCCCAGCATTAGGATTTGGCTTAACATGTTTTTTCACCATATTTAAGCCTTCTATTAGCACTTTTCCATTGGACAAAATCTGAGAAACAATACCATCTTTACCTCTATCTTTACCGGTACTGATGATTACTTTATCGCCTTTACGAATCTTATTCATTAAGTCGCTCCTAAATTACTTCGGGCGCCAATGAAACTATCTTCATAAAACGCTCTGTTCTTAATTCTCTTGTAACTGGTCCAAATATCCTTGTTCCTATTGGCTCAAATTTGTTATTAAGTAATACTGCTGCATTACCATCAAACTTAACCAACGAACCATCACTTCTGCGGACCCCTTTTGCTGTTCTTACAACAACAGCGCTGTATACCTCGCCTTTTTTTACTCTTCCACGAGGAGCTGCGTCCTTAATGCTTACTTTAATGACATCTCCAACGCTTGCATAACGACGCTTTGAGCCGCCAAGAACTTTAATACACATTACAGAACGTGCACCAGAGTTATCGGCAACCTCTAAATTTGATTGCATTTGTATCATGAAATATTCTCCAACTTAATCCGTCTTTTGTAACCGACTCAATTGAGCCTATTACGGTCAGTATTGGGGTGCTAGCACGCACCAACTTTTAAAAGACGCAAATTATAAATTAAAAATTCTTAAAATTCAATAACTAATTTAACTGAGGCGCCTTAGAAATAACCTTTGTTACAACCCATGTTTTTGTTTTAGACATAGGTTTACTTTCAGTAATCTCAACAATATCACCTTGAGCTAATTCATTCTTTTCATCGTGTGCATGAAATTTGTTAGATAGCTTAATAACTTTACCAACAATAGGATGCTTAACTCTTCTCTCTACCATAACAGTAACTGTTTTTTCCATCTTGTTACTTACAACAGTACCTTGCAATGTTCTTACAATTTTTTGTGTTTCAACCATTATTTGGTACTCCCTTTCTCAGATAATACTATCTTAATTCTTGCAATATCTTTACGAATCTTAGTTAATTGATCAGTTTTATTTGATTGCTGCATAGCTAATTGCATTTTTGCATTAAACTGTGCTTGTCTTAAACTGGTAAGCTCTTTATTTAAATCATCTTTTGATTTTTTTCTTAATTCAGCAGCTTTCATTTACTAACCTCCAATATGTCTTCTAATAAATGTTGTTCTTACCGGTAATTTATCGGCTGCCAATCTCAATGCTTCTTTTGCTAAATCTTCAGGCACACCGTCCATTTCATACAACATTTTTCCTGGTTGAATTTCAGCAACATAAAATTCTACACTTCCTTTACCTTTACCCATTCGGACTTCAGCAGGTTTCTTAGAGATTGGTTTATCTGGAAAAATTCTAATCCAAACTCTACCGCCTCTTTTAATATGTCTTGTCATTACTCGACGAGCTGCTTCAATTTGACGGGCAGTAATTCTTCCTCTTGATGTTGCCTTTAGACCAAATTCACCAAAACTAACCTTATTACCTGTCGTCGCTATTCCAGTATTTCTACCTTTGTGTTGTTTTCTATATTTTTGCTTTGCTGGTTGTAACATGATTAAGCCTCATCACTTTCATTTGTTGACACATTTGAATCTGAATCATTTTCACTTTTAATTAGTTCATCTTTCTTTAGTTCATCTTTTTTTGTTGCAGCTTTAATTGATTTTGTTGTTTTCTTCGCAGTTGGTTTTGTTGTTCTTTTCGGCTTCTCATCTTCAATTAAGGAATCAATATCAAAAGTAGGCAAAGCTTTAGATTTGTCTTCAAATAACTCTCCTTTGAAAATCCAAACCTTAATTCCAATAATTCCGTATGTTGTTTGAGCTCTTGCTACACCGTAATCAATATCTGCACGAAGCGTATGAAGTGGAACTCGACCTTCTCTATACCATTCTGATCTAGCAATTTCGATTCCATTTAATCTTCCTGAGCTCATTATTTTAATGCCCTGAGCACCAAGTCTCATTGCATTTTGCATTGCTCTTTTCATCGCTCTTCTGAACTGAACACGTTTTTCTAATTGTTGTGCAATACTTTGTGCAATTAAGGTAGCATCAATTTCAGGCTTTCTAACTTCTTCAATGTTTAATTGAACAGGAATACCCATAATTTTTTGTAGCTCAGCGCGAAGTGTTTCAATATCTTCCCCTTTTTTACCAATTACGATTCCAGGTCTTGCCGTCATTATTGTTACTTTTGCATTTTTAGCTGGTCTTTCAATGATAATTTTACTTACCGCAGCATTAACTAACTTCTTATTTAGAAATTCACGCACTTGAATATCGTTATTTAAAAGTGCAGGGAAGTTCTTACTAGCTGAAAACCATTTAGATGCCCAATTTTTTTGAACTCCTAGACGAAAACCTATTGGATTAATCTTTTGACCCATACCTATTCCCTTAACTTCCTACTGTCACTTTGATGTGACATGTTGGTTTAATAATTCTTCCTGCACGACCTTTGGCTCTAGCGCGAATTCGCTTAAAAACCATCCCCTTATCTATAATGATTGATTTAACTTTTAATGTATCAATATCAGCGCCCTTATTATTTTCTGCGTTCGCAATTGCGGACTCAACAACCTTCTTAATAATTTCTGCACCTTTTTTTGGGCTAAAAGTTAAAATATTTAATGCATTATCAATTTTTTTTCCACGTACTTGATCAGCTACCAACCGGGCTTTTTGTGGTGATATTCTGACACCTCTTAAAATTGCTGATATATCTGCCATGATTATTTCGTTACCTTCCTGTCGCCTGAGTGACCTTTAAAAGTTCTTGTCGCAGCAAATTCGCCTAGCTTATGACCAACCATATTGTCGGTAATTAACACAGGGACATGCTGTCTACCATTGTGAACTGCGATTGTTAAACCAATAAAACTTGGAAGAATCATAGAGCGTCTTGACCATGTTTTGATTGGCTTTCTATCGTTATTTTGTATTGCAACATCTACTTTTTTTGCTAGATGCGCATCAACAAAAGGTCCTTTTTTAATTGATCTTGCCATAGTTTTTTAATTACCTCTTATTAGCAGGACGGCGACTAACTCGCATATTGTCCGTACGCTTATTATTTCTTGTTCTATACCCCTTGGTAGGAACACCCCATGGACTTACCGGATGTCTACCACCTGAAGTTCTGCCTTCACCGCCACCGTGAGGGTGATCGACTGGATTCATCACCACACCCCTCACTGTTGGACGAATACCTCTCCATCTAACTGCACCAGCTTTACCGAGAGATCTTAATGAATGTTCATCATTTCCAACAGAGCCAATAGTAGCCTTACAGTTAATATGTACTTTTCTAACTTCACCTGATCTTAATCTTAACTGAGCATATTCACCTTCTCTAGCTAACAATTGAACTGCTGTGCCAGCTGAGCGAGCCATTTGAGCTCCTTTGCCCTGTTTTAACTCGATACAATGAATCGTTGTACCAACAGGAATATTTTTTATGGGTAATGTATTGCCAATTTTTATTGGAGAAGCTTCTCCACTGACAACTTCAGCTCCAACATCTAAATCTTTAGGTGCAATAATATATCTTCTTTCTCCGTCAACATAACAGAGTAGAGCAAGTCTTGCACTACGATTCGGATCATATTCAATGCGTTCAACTTTAGCCACAATATTATCTTTATCTCTTTTAAAATCCACGATTCGAATATGCTGTTTATGCCCACCGCCCTGGTGTCGAACTGTAATTCTTCCTGAATTATTTCTACCGGCATTTTTAGATTTCTTTTCTATTAAAGAGCTAACAGGCTTTCCTTTATAGAGTCCTTCTGTAACTACTTTTTGAAGACCGCGTCTACCAGGTGTAGTTGGTTTTACTTTAACTATCGCCATTTAATTCTCCTAATCTCCAACAAAGTTAATTTCTTGACCAGGCTTTAAAGATACATAGGCTTTTTTCCAATCAGCTCTTTTGCCGAAGTTATTGCCTCTTCTTTTTGTTTTGCCTTGCATATTTAGAATATTGACTGCCTGAACTTCAACTTTAAACATCAATTCTATTGCAGTTTTTACCTCTTCTTTAGTTGCATCTTTTTTAACTTTAAAAGCAACTTGGTTATACTTATCTGCAACAAAAGTAGCTTTTTCAGTAACTTGAGGGGCTATTACAGATGACAACACTTTTGAATTTTTAATATTTAATTCACTCATGCAAACATCTCCTCAATCTTCTTTAAAGCACCGGCAGTAACCACAACCTTCTCGAAATGAACCAAGCTTACTGGGTCCACATATTGCGCTTCAACAACAAGCGCACTAGGTACATTACGTGATGCTAAATATAAGTTTTCATTAAATGAATCTGTTAGGATCAACAAGTTATTCTTTACTTCAAAGTTTTTGACTTTTTCAATAAAAGATTTTGTTTTTGGTTGATCCACAGAGAAATCTTCTACAAAGACTAATCTATCCTGCCTTGCAAGCTCAGAAAAAATAGATTTCATTCCTACTCGATAAGCTTTCTTATTTAATTTTTTAGAAAAATTTTCATTTGGCTTATTAGGAAATGTTCGGCCACCAGATCTCCAAAGTGGGCTTGATGTCATACCTGCACGCGCATTACCAGTGCCTTTTTGACGGTATGGTTTTTTTGTACTATGCCTAACTTCAGCTCTTGTTTTTTGGGCTCTAGTTGCAACACGAGCATTTGACTGATAGGAAACAACTAATTGATGAACTAAACCCTCTTTAAATTCTTGAGCAAAAATTTCATCAGATACTTTTAGAGTTTTTGTGGATGTTTTACCCTTATTATCTACTAATTTAAATTCCATTATTTAGCTCCCTTATGCTTAACTGCAGGCTTAACAGTTACATTAGAGCCGGCTGAACCAGGAACTGCACCTTTAATCAAGAGTAAGTTGCGTGCTTTATCTACACGAATAACTTCAAGGTTTTGTGTGGTTCTTGTTACTGAACCTAAATGCCCAGGCATACGTTTGCCTTTAAAAACTCTTCCCGGATCCTGATTCATACCCGTTGAACCTGGTGCATTATGTGACACAGAATTACCATGAGAAGCTCTTTGTGAGCTGAAGTGGTGGCGCTTAATACCCCCCTGAAAACCTTTACCAATTGTCGTGCCTGTTATATCTACTTTCTGCCCAGCCTCGAAAATGTCAACGCTGAATTCAGAACCTAATTGCTTGTCAGCAATTACTTCAGGCTCAACTCGGAATTCTTTCAAACCATCAATTGCTTCTACTTTTGCCTTAGCAAGATGCCCTTTAATAGATTTATTTAATTTTGAAGATTTTGAATTACCAAAAGCAACTTGAAGGCCACTATAGCCATCAATTTCTAATGTTTTGATTTGAGTCACTCTGTTTGGCACAATTTCAAGCACTGTCACTGGGATGCTAATACCATCCTCAGTAAATACTCGAGTCATTCCAACTTTGCGACCAACAAGCCCTAAGCTCATGATCATATCCTTTTCATTATTATTAAAAAACTAATTACAATTGATTAGTTTCTACTTTTTTTACAAAAGAGCGTGCATAATACACGCCTTTTTTTTAAATTACAACTTAATTTCTACGTCAACGCCAGCTGCTAACTCAAGCTTCATTAAAGCATCAACTGTTTTGTCTGTTGGATCTAATATATCCATCAAACGTAAATGTGTTCTAATTTCAAATTGATCTCTTGAAGTTTTATTAACATGAGGTGAGCGTAACAAATCATATCTCTCTTTTTTTGTAGGCAACGGAATTGGTCCTTTAACAATTGCTCCAGTTCGTTTTGCTGTATCAACAATCTGTTGAGCAGATTGATCAATCAAACGATAATCAAACGCTTTTAAACGAATTCTAATTTTTTGATTCTGCATCTTCCTATACCTTTCAAAGAACAAACGCCCTATTTCAATAGAGCGCTATAAATTTAACTAATATTACTCAACAATCTTTGCTACCACGCCAGCGCCAACTGTACGGCCACCTTC
>JAYNJX010000007.1:0-56130 GCA_038110565.1 Nitrosomonadales bacterium
TCTATATAAGAATATCCACCCACAACAAGCCATTTATCGGTTAACTGACCATTAACTGAAGTTTCTATCCCTCGTGTTTTTTGGCCATCAACAATAATGTTTCTCGAATTATCTGCGGGATCTATTATTTGCATTCTTTCTCGGTCTAATTGATATATTGACAAGGTGGCAGAAAGTTTTGAAGTAATATCCCATTTTGTTCCAATCTCATAATTGATAAATTTTTCTGGATCCTCATTTACGTTTGAAGCTGTAATACTCTCTAATTGATCTCCATTTCTGGGTTGATAAGCATTGCTGTAAGAAACATAATAGGATTGATTTTTAAATGGGCTATAAATATAACCTAAACGACTTGAGGTCATTTGATCATCAATTGTTGTTTTAAGGGAAGTTTTTATATCATTAAATTTTGTCTCATAATCATCTTTTCTAATACCTAAGACAAATTGATGTTGATCATTGAATTTAATTTGATCTTGAAGGTAAATTGACTTTGATTGAATATCAGTTCTTCTATCTCTTGTAAAAGTATTAAAAACCCAATTTGCACCATAAGGCGACGATACATTTACTGTCTGTGTTTTACTACCGCTAACATCATATTCAAACCTGTAGCTCCGGTTATCTTGGTTACCAAATTCTAAACCTGACAAAAACGTGTGCTGCATTGAACCAGTCTTAAATTTCCAAGTTAAATCGGTTTGGTTAAAAAAGTTTTGTCGCTGTGTATCATTAAAATAAGCTTTTAGTTTTAGCGTATCAGAAGCTAAAACAGCATCGCTTGCATAAACATTTTGATAAAACTTATCATAATCCGTGTAACGGGTACTATTTTTAAGATTTAAATTTGCACTAAAGTCATGATCAATTGTAAAAAAAGTTGAGTTAACAGAAACCTCATTTGGACTTAATGAGGCAACACCGAAATACTGATCGCGGTTACTATCGTATGGTCGGCCATTTTTAGATGGGACCCCTCGATATCCGATACGCTGATCATGAAAATATTCTCGCCCAAAAGTTATCGTTGTATCATTACCTAAAAGATATGTAAAAACTGGGTTAATGCCTTGTTTTTCATAATTTACGCCTGATATAAAACTATCACTTCGCTCTGCCATGGTATTTAAACGAATTGCTAAACGATCTGTGAGTTGCCTATTAATATCCAAGACTCCTCGCTCTGAGTCTAATGAACCCGCTTGCACCGTGAGTTGATTAAAATCTTTAAACTGTGCTTTTTTTGTAACTCGATTGACAATTCCACCTGAGCCGCCTTTACCAAATAAAATAGCATTTGCCCCCATCAGAATATCTACCTGCTCTATATTGTATAAATCACGATAATACTCAGCATCATCTTTAATGCCATCACTAAAAATATCAGCTGTTGTTTTATTTCCGCGGATTACGAATGCGTCACGATTTCCTTCACCTTGGTCTAATGTAATTCCAGGAACATAAGTTATTGCTTTACCAAGATCAGTTGCTTGTTGATCCTGTAATTGTTTTTGATTGATCACATTAACTGTTTGCGGAATATCAATTAATTGAGTATTGGTTTTAGTTGCTGTAAAGGTGTCTGGCTTATAATATCCAAAACTTTTAGGCGCGGTAATATCAATTTGAAAGGTTGATAATTCATCTGCGCTTAGTAAAAAAGAATAAAGGAAAATCGTAAAGCAAAAGAGTTTAGTTTTAAGGGACAAATTTAAAATAATAATAATAATAAAAAATGCATTCTAAATGAGAATGATTCTCATTGTCAACAAAATAAAAAAGTTTATTCAAGATAATGCTAAGATTTTAATAAATGCAAAAAGACTATATTTCTCGATTTACAATTAAAGGTACGTCAATACGTGGAAATATTATCCAACTCGATGAAAGCATTAAAAAATTAAATAACAACTTAAAGCCTGTTTCACAATACGAAAAACCATTTTTTGAATTACTCACCGTATGTCCAATGTTAGCAGCTACAATGAAATTTGAAGGAGCTTTAATTCTCCAAATTCAGGGAAAAAAGAATCTAAAATTAATGATTGCAGAATCAGATCATAAATTTAATATTCGCGGAACTTTAAAAACAAAAGATTCAAATACGGATGAAGATTTTGAAAAATCTATTAGTGATGCAATTTTTGCACTAACTGTAATTCAAAAAAAACAAAAAGCGCCCTATCAAGGCATTATCAGTATAACGTCAAACGAAATACCTCTGATAGTAGAACATTATCTCTCTCAATCGATGCAGACAAAAAGTAAGATTTATATATGCAAAACCTCAGCAGGCTACCATGGGATCTTATTTCAGGATATGCCTGAATATCATGTAAACGAAAAACAAAAAAGTGAAATGGTATGGGATATTATTCATAAATTCTCAAATGAAAATTTTTCAGGAAATTTTTATGAAGCATTAAAAGAACTTCTTCCTGATGAAGAAATAGAAATTTATGAAAAACATCCAATTAATTTTAATTGTTCTTGTAGTGATGAAAAAATTAGAAAAACTATCTCATTAATAAATAAAGAAGAAATCTATAAATCACTTAAAAACGAACAGCTTGAAATGGTATGCGAATACTGTCAAAAAAAATACCAAATTAAAAAAACAGAAATTGATTTTATTTTTGCTGAGAACAATCAGCCTTTAAATTGAAAATTATATTGGTAACAAAATAAGGCTGCCGCAACACCAACATTTAGTGATTCAACTGAACTATGCATTGGAATACTTACTGAAGAAAAATTATGCATTTTAATTTTATTTGAAACACCCCCACCCTCATTTCCAAAAATCACCAGAGGAGTTTTTTCAAATTTAAAACTCATCAGTTCAGTTCCTTTCATATCAGCAACGATAAATTGAAAATTTTTATCTATCAATTCACTAATATCTCGTATGAATATTGGAATATCAAATTGGCAACCTTGACTACCTCTCAATACTTTAGGAGACCATGCATCACATGAACGGGGTGATAAATAAACAGCACTAACATTAAAAGATTGTGCTGTTCTTAAAATTGACCCTAAATTTCCTGGTTCTTGAATATTATCTAAATAAAGATGTAAACCTTCCTTATGGATTTTTTCTTTTTCTTTAGGCAAATTAATCAAAGCTATTAAATCCGACTGACTGTCTAATCCACTTATTTTCTTTAATAGATTATTTTGAATAACTGAATAGTTTTCTGCTTTAAATTTATTCTGAAAATTAGAATTATGCTCATAAAATTTTTCACTAACTACAAGATACTTTAATGCAGGATTCACATTAAGATAGGAAGCAATTAAGTGCTCTCCTTCAATAATTGTTTGTCCAGTTTTTTTTCTAAACTGAGAACTTTTATGAAGCTTAGAAATTAATTTAATAAGATCATTGTCTTCTGATGTTAAAAATTTCATAAATTAATCTATCTTTATAAAAGTGTATTTTTTTTTGGATAGGTTGTTAATTATGCCTGATGATCCTGCTAAATGAGATGCACCAACAGCAATAAATAATTTATTTCCATGAACGAGTTGTTCTATTCTATTGCTAAATAAATTATTTCTATTATCCAAAATCTTTTCTTTAACCTCAGGCCATATATCATCTGGGAACATTTTTTTGGTAATTGCTAAATCTGCCTCCAAAACATCTTCTAAAGTATTATTTTTGTATAGGTCTAAAAGCTTTTCATAGTCAAATTTTTTTTCTTCATCTGTCATATAAAGAATTTTTTTTAAAAAACTAAATTGTTGTTTAAAACTCAGTATATCTAATGAAGAAAAATGTTCGTTTGCATCTAAAAGACCTTGAGTCATTTTCATTTTTGCATCAGCCATATCCTTGAGCATACGATCTTGATTAAAAGGGGTACTTTGTATTGGTGAGGAAAATATAATTGCAACAATCCAAGGCTTCATATGAATCACGTTGTCATAATCAATTACATGAAAATCTGATAATTTCTTTAATAAATCTAGTTCAGAAACACTTAAATATTCATCATATAAAGCTCCGTTACTAAAAAGAATTTTTGAATCACTGACTGGTCCAGTTTCCATTAGAAAAATATCACTTTTTTCAATCGCATTTTGAATATCACGTGTTAGATTAGTTATTTCAGCATCATCTGAATGCATAGTGCCAAATATATAATGCTCATAACCATCCGGATCAATCATTTTATAAAAATGCTTTCTAGCTTCCGCCTTGGAAATCAAAATGAAAAAAAGAAATAATAGAATGAATAAATTTTTAAAAATTTGAAGCATAATAAAGAATATACTTGAATTAAACTTTATTTAGAATGAAGTTAGAAAAAAATAATAAACTTGATAATTACCAATACTATTTAACAGCAGAATATGATTGTGGTTACCTTAAACATCATAGGTCGCAATCGTTGGTAGTTGCCCATCCAGAAAAATTAGAAAAAAATGAAGTTAGCAATCTTATTAGTAATGGTTTTAGAAGAAGTGGTATTCATATATATAAACCTGATTGCAAATCTTGTAATAAGTGCATTCCTATTCGAGTTGATGTAACCAATTTTAGACCAAATAGAACTCAAAAAAGAATTATAAAAAGATATCAATATCTTGATATAAGTCTTGATCAACTTGAATTTTCAGATGAAGATTTTCTTCTTTATGACCAATATCAAAAAATTAAACATAATGAATTTACTGACAGCGACAAGAATAATCGTAATGATTACATTAATTACCTTTTAACCTCGAATACAGAAACAAAAAAAATAACATTTAAACACCAAAGTAAGCTAAAAATAATTACTATTTTAGATATTTTTGATAACTCAATTTCTGCCGTTTATACATTTTACGATGTTAAATCTAATCAAGAAAGTTATGGAACTTATTCGATTTTATGGCTGATTGAATGGGCAAAAAAAAATAAAATTAAACACATTTACTTAGGTTATTGGATTAACGAAAGTGTTAAAATGCGTTACAAAACAAATTTTAAACCCTTTGAGCTATTAATTAATAATCAATGGCAACAATTTTATGAATAAGATATCTATTTTTGGTCTAGGCCTTCTCGGTGGCTCAATTGGGTTAATTTCTCAAAAAAATAATCTTGCTAAACAAGTTATTGGCCTAACACGAAACCCAAATAATTCTCAAAAAATTAATGAATTGAAATTAGTTAACAAACTAACAAGCGATCTTGAAGATATCAAAAACTCTGATCTAATTATCCTTGCAACTCCAATTGGTCAGTTTGAGGATATTTTAAAAAAAATTGAACCCTTTGTTAGTCAAAAAACCCTAATTACAGATGTTGGTAGCACCAAGGAATCAGTTTTAATCTCTGCTAAAAAGATCTTAGGTAATAAATATAAAAATTTTGTTGGATCTCATCCAATTGCAGGATCTGAAAAACATGGACCTGAAGCCGCCTTTGAAAACTTGTTTGATAATAAAACTGTTATTGTAACGCCTCACGAATCAAACAAAAAAGATGCTTTGCTATTTGTTAAAAACTTTTGGCATAAAATTGGATGCAATGTAATCGAGATGAATGCCAAAGATCATGACAATATCTTTTCAACTGTTAGCCACCTTCCCCATGCCTTATCTTTTATTTTTATGAATTTAATCAACCAAAAAACTAATGCTGATGAATTACTAAACTATGCAGCAAGTGGGTTTAAGGATTTTACAAGAATAGCAGGCAGCTCTCCAGAAATGTGGTTAGATATTTTTCAAAACAATAAAAGTTTTTGTATTGATAATCTGCAAAATTTCAAAGACCTTATTGATCAGTTTATAAAATCTATGGCTTCAGATAAAGATTTAAAAGAATTTATCACCAAAGCAAGTCAGACTCGAAAAAATTGGAAAAATTAAAGACCAAATGACAAATGAGCTCAGACTAAGTAAGAAATACATAACTAAGGGAACATTTTCACCGCCTGGTTCAAAAAGCATTACAAATAGAGCCTTGCTTTTATCTGCATTATCTTCAAATGAAGTAAAAATTAAAAATATTCTCCTTTCAGAAGATTCCGAAATGATGCTCAATGCGCTTAATAAGTTAGGGGTTAATTTCCGGCTTAATAAGCAAAAAAAAACGATTAGTGTTATAGGAATTTCAAAGAAATTCCCCAATCTAGATGCAAGCTTATTTTTAGGTAATGCAGGAACTGCTTTTAGACCTTTAACGGCAGCACTAGCTTTACAAGAAAATTGTAACTATAGACTTGAAGGTATTCATAGAATGCATGAGAGGCCTATAAAAGATCTGGTGGATGCACTTGCGCAACTTGGAGTAAATATTAATTATCTAGAAAAAGAAGGATACCCTCCTTTACAAATAATAGCTCCACAAATCAATGATACAAAGTTTATTAAAGTTAAAGGGAGTATTTCCAGTCAATACCTATCAAGTTTGCTTATGGCCCTGCCACTTTTAGAAAAAAAAATCATTATTAATATCGATGGAGAGCTGATTTCAAAACCCTATATTGAGCTAACTCTAAAATTACTTGAAAAGTTTAATATTTTTTATACAAATAATGACTTTAAAAGCTTTGCCTTAATAAATACGGAAGCTTTATATCTATGTAATCAAGAAATTACTATTGAACCAGACGCTTCCTCTGCCTCTTATTTTTTTGCTGCAGCAGCGATTAATGGAGAGATAACAATTGAAAACCTTAATCAAAATTCTATACAAGGCGATATAAAATTTCTTAACTGCCTAGAACTAATGGGTGCGTCTGTAACATACAAAAAAAATTCTATATCTGTAAAAAAAGAGAAAAATCTTTCCGGTGGAATTTTTGATTGTATTAATATCCCTGATGCTGCAATGTCGCTTGCAGTTCTTGGTCTTTTTACAAGTAATCCTGTGAAGCTGATCAATATTAAAAGCTGGAAAGTCAAAGAAACTGATCGAATACTGGCAATGGCAAATGAATTAAAGAAACTTGGAGCTCAAGTTGAATTTGATGATAATTCAATTCAGATTTTTAAAGGCCTGACATTTAAAAACGATAGCAAGATTAATACATACAATGACCATAGGATGGCTATGAGCTTTTCGCTAGCAAGCTTTTTAGGGGACATTACAATTAATGACCCAGAGTGTGTAAACAAAACATATCCAAATTATTTTAATGACTTTAAAGCGTATGTTTTATGAAAATAATAACGATTGATGGACCAGCGGGTTCTGGAAAAGGAACGATTGCAAAAAAGTTGGCTGATGAACTTGGGTTCCATTATCTTGATTCTGGTGCGATTTATAGAGTTATTGCTTATAAAATCAAAAATGACGATATTCAACTTGACAATGAAACAAAGCTTAAAAAAAAATTAAGTAGTATAAATATTCGCTTTACATCAAATTCTGTAATGCTTGATGAAAAAGATATTAGCGATGAAATTCGGCTAGAAAATATTAGCATTTTAGCTTCTAAAATATCAGCTATGCCCATTATTAGAGATTTAGTTTTTGACTTCCAGAGGTCTTTCATTCAAGAACCTGGATTGATTGCTGACGGAAGAGATATGGGTACGGTAGTATTCCCAGAGGCTGAACTTAAAATTTTTCTAACCGCAAGCGTTCAAGAAAGAGCACAGAGAAGATATAAGCAGTTGATTTCAAAAGAAATAGATGTTAATATCTCCGACCTTGAAAAAGAAATTCAAGATAGGGATGCACGAGATATGAATAGAAAAATCTCTCCGTTAGTTCCTAGTAGCGAAGCTTTTGTTCTTGATACTACATATCTTAACATTAACGAGGTATGTAAAAAAATAAAAACTCTCTATAAAAAAATTTAACAGGGGTTAGTAGCTCTCAAACTACTAACAATTTTTAATTACCCCATTGCTAGATGGGATTGGAAAATTTAATGGCAACGCTTAACAAAACAAACACAACAAAAACAAATACTGAATCTTTTGCAGCACTTTTTGAGGAAAGCATGGCACTCAAAGTGATGAAACCAGGTGAAATTATCACTGCAGAAGTTATTTCAATTGACGACGACTTCGTTATAACTAATGCGGGACTAAAATCAGAAAGCGTAATTAAAGCAGAAGAGTTTTATAACGACAAAGGCGAATTAGAAGTAAAAATTGGAGATTTTGTAAAAGTTGCTATTGAGAAACTTGAAGATGGTTATGGCTCAACAATACTATCAAGAGATAAAGCTAAAAAAATTCAAGCTTGGGAAGACCTTGAAAAAGCAATGAATGATAAGGAAACAGTTACGGGTTTTATTAGCACCAGAGTAAAAGGTGGATTACGTGTCTCTGTTAATGGCATTACTGCTTTCTTACCAGGTTCACTTGTGGATTATCGCCCAGTTAAAGACACTTCACCATATGAAAATAAAGAAAGTGAATTTAAAGTTATCAAGATTGATAAAAAAAGAAACAATATTGTTGTTTCGCGCAAAGCTGTTCTTGAAGAACAAAATGGTGCCGATCGTGAAAGCACATTAGAAAACCTTAAAGATGGATCAATTGTTAAAGGTTTAATTAAAAACATTACTGACTACGGTGCATTCGTTGATTTAGGTGGTATCGATGGCCTACTTCACATTACTGACTTAGCTTGGAAAAGAATCAAACACCCTTCTGAAGTTTTAAGTGTTGGAGATGAAGTTGAAGCAAAAGTTTTGAAATTTGATCAAGAAAAAAATAGAGTGTCACTTGGTTTAAAACAACTTGATGATGATCCATGGGTGGGTGTTGAAAGAAGATACCCAGTAAACACAAGAATATTTGGTAAAGTTTCTAACTTAACGGACTATGGTGCTTTTATTGAGATTGAAAATGGCATTGAAGGATTAGTTCATGTATCAGAAATGGATTGGACTAATAAAAATATCCACCCGACCAAAGTTGTTCACCTTGGAGATGAAGTCGAAGTAATGGTTCTAGAAATCGATGAACAAAAAAGACGTTTATCTCTTGGAATTAAACAATGTCAAGAAAATCCATGGCAACAATTTGAAAGCTCAAACAAACAAGGTGACTTAATCAAAGGACAGATTAAATCAATTACAGATTTTGGAATCTTTATTGGTCTTGCTGGTAATATTGATGGCCTAATTCATATGTCAGACATATCTGCAGAAAAAACAGGGGAAGAAGCTGTTAAAGATTATAAAAAAGGTGATGAAGTTGAAGCAAAAATTTTAGCAATTGATGTTGATAAAGAAAGAATCTCTTTAGGCATTAAACAAATCCACCAAATAGAGGAAGAAAAGGTTCCAGAAGTAAAAAAAGAAACCAAAAAAAGTAAAGCTTCAAAAGAGCCTGATAATGCTGGAACAACTAATTTAGGCGCTCTTCTTAAAGCAAAAATGGATGATAAATCTGAGAAGTAATTCTTACTAATGACTAAATCTGAACTAATTATTAGATTATCAAAAAAATTCTCACGGCTGGATCAAAAAGATATTGATATTGCTGTGAGAAATATTTTTGACGAAATGGTTAAGACCCTTTCAAGTAAAAAAAGAATCGAAATTAGAGGTTTTGGTAGTTTTAGCCTAAATCTTAGAAAAGCAAGAATGGGACGAAATCCAAAGACTGGAGCTCAAGTTCCAATATCCCAAAAATATGTTCCGCATTTCAAGCCAGGAAAAGAACTTAAAGTTAGGGTTGATAAATAAAATACTTTCATAAGAAACAACAGTGATATCATCTAAGATATGGTTGAATTTGAATTTTGGTGGTTATTAATTATTCCTTTTTTCTTTTTCTTGGGCTGGATTGCTGCAAGAATTGATATAAAACATATAATTTCAGAAACAACCGATTTGCCAGCAGCATACTTTAAAGGCTTAAATCATAGTATTCATGGCAATATTGAAGAAGCAACCGTTGCTTTCAATGAGGCTTTAAATATTAAACCAGACTCTCTTGAGTTACACATCATCCAAGGGCAATTATTAAGAAAACTCGGAAAAATTGATCAATCTATAAATCTTCATACAAAAATTCTCAATTCTAAAGAGCTCAATAATTCACAATCTGAGGCAATAAAGACCGAACTCATTCAAGACTATTTCGCTGCAGGTTTTTATGATCGCTGTCAAAATCTATGTCATGAAATTAAAGAGGATAAATACAAAAAATTTAAATTAGAAGTTCTGTTAGATATTGCTATTAAGCAAAGAGATTGGCATACAGCTATCAAAACAAGCGAAAAATTTGAAAAGGAAATTGGCCTAGCAAACAATAGAGCAGTAGCACATTTTTTTTGTGAACTTGCTATTGAAAAAATAAATGAAAAAAGAGAAGCTCAGGCTATTAAATTTCTGGAACAGTCATTGCAAAAAGACAAGGATTGTTGCCGGGCGAATATTATTCTTGGTGAATTTGAGTATAACAAAAAGAACTATAAGAGTGCTATAAGTATATGGAAGAAAATTGAATTTCAAAATCCTTTATACTTATCTTTAATTTTGACTCAACTTTTAGAATGCTACCAAAAAATTAATAATGAAAACGAAGGCTTATCATTATTAAGTCGTTACAAAGAAAATTATAGATTATCAAACGTTGATAATGTTATTTATAAATTCTACCTAGAAACTGAGGGTCCAAAAAAAGCTGAGCTATTAGCCAAAGAAAATCTCATTAAGGAACCATCAATTAAAAATCTTGATCAATTTTATAGTGCACAAGCACTTCATCAGCAAAAAAATAAGGATGTTGAAATTATTCAACAAGTTATCAAAAACACTATTGGAAATAAATATTTTCATATTTGTGAAAAATGCGGCTTTAAAACTAAACAATTTCACTGGCAATGTGCAGCATGTAACAGCTGGGATTCTATGACTGTAGAGTCTGAAGAGATTAGAAAATAACTAATGTTAGAAAAACAAAAAATAATTGTTGCCTTAGATACAAATAATAGAGGCTCACTTGAGGAAATTCTTAAAAAAATAAAAGGTTCTTCATGTAGGGTCAAAGTGGGAAAAGAGCTTTTCACAAGCTTAGGTCACGAAGCAATTAATTTAATCCAAAAATATAATTTTGAAATTTTTTTAGACTTAAAATTTCATGACATTCCTTCTACTGTAGAAAAAGCATGTAAAGCAGCGGCTGAAATGGGAATATGGATGTTGAATGTTCATGCCTCAGGTGGAAAAGAAATGTTGAATGCAGCCAAAAATGGTGTGATGACAAAAAGTCACAATGCAAAATTAATTGCGGTAACCATACTTACATCATTTAATGAAAATAATTTTAATGAACTTAATTACAAAACAACATTAAATGAACAAATACTGAGCTTAGCAAAAGATGCTGCAAATTCAGGCTTAGATGGAGTTGTGTGCTCTGCTAAAGACATTTCAAAAATAAATAATGAACTGCCAAAAAACTTTATTTATGTAACGCCTGGAATTAGGGGCATTTACGATAAAAGCAATGATCAAAAAAGAACACTATCCCCTAAAGAAGCAATAAAAAATGGTTCTAATTATTTAGTGATTGGTAGACCGATCACAGAAAGCAATGATCCAAAAAGATTGATAGAAGAAATAAATACTGAAATTAATTCTATTTAATTATTTCTTATTTGATTCAATCAGTTTTTCAAGTTGTTCTTTCTCAACCCTTTTCATTAAATGCTTAAACTCAATTATTTCTGATGGATAGAAATGAATAGCATCAAATGAAATAAAATCATTTTCTTTAAACAACAAAGAAACAGATTTTGAAAGCTCAGGTAAAACTGGTGATAAAAGAATAATAAAATTTCTAAAAGTAAAAGCAGCAACAGTAAGAATTTCATGTAAAACAGTCTCATCAAACCCTTCTTGTTTCACCATAACCCAAGGTTCCTTTTTACTAATAAATTCATTAACTAACTCCACCACTTTAAAGATAGTTCTTATACTATGACCAAAATTTCTTGACTCATAGTGTTTTAACACTTCGCTTTTAATGGTCACTGATGCATTCACTAAATTAATAGATTCAGAATCTTTAAATGCATTAAAATCAAGAAGTTTATTTTCGTAAAATTTTCTTAAAAAACCAAAACTTCGGCTAGCAATATTAATCAGTTTCCCAACAAGATCACTGTTAACTTTGTTGGCAAAATCATCAATATTTAAATCAATATCAGACATTGAATCATTTAATTTAGAAGCATAATAATATCTGAGTGTCTCAGGACTATTAACAAAATCTAAAAAACTTCTAGCAGTTATAAAGGTGCCTCGAGACTTAGACATCTTTTCACCATCTACAGTAAGAAAACCATGGGCAAAAATTTTGGTTGGTTTTCGATATCCGGAAAATTCTAATGTTGAGGGCCAGAATAACGCATGAAAATATAAAATGTCCTTACCAATAAAATGGTATAACTCAGTTTTACTGTTGGCACTCCAAAACTCATCAAAGTTTATATTTTTTTCTTTTATAAAATTCTGGAAGCTTGCCATATAGCCAATTGGTGCATCAAGCCATACATAGAAATATTTATTAGTCTCCCCTGGAATTAAAAAACCGAAATATGGAGCATCTCTGGTAATGTCCCAATCTTGTAACCCTGATTCAAACCATTCCTGAATTTTATTTTCAGCTTCTTTTTGTAAGATATTTGTTGATAGCCATTCTTTTAAGAATTCACCACATTCGGAAAGTTTGAAAAAGTAATGTTCTGTTTTCTTTAATACCGGAGTTGTTCCTGAAAGAGATGAGTATGGATTATTCAAATCTGTTGGATTGTAAGTTGCCCCGCAAGATTCACAAGAATCGCCATACTGTTCTTTTGCTCTACATTTTGGACACTCACCTTTTATAAACCGATCAGGTAAGAACATATTTTTTTCTTCATCAAAAAATTGTTCTATTTCTTTTTTAGAAATTTTATTATTCTTGGATAGTTTTTTAAAGATTTCACCGGATATCTCTTCATTTTCTTTTGAGTTTGTAGAGTAAAAATTATCGAAAGAAATAAAAAAATCAGAAAAATCTTTACTATGCTCTTCATGAACTTTAGCAATCAATTTTTCAGGCTCAATGCCTTCCTCTTGTGCTTTAATCATAATTGGCGTTCCATGAGTATCGTCTGCACAAATATAATAAACTTCATTTCCCATCATGCGCTGAAAACGAACCCAAATGTCAGTTTGGATATATTCAACTAAATGACCGAGGTGTATACTACCATTGGCATAAGGCAATGCCGAAGTAACTACAATTTTTTTCATGGATTAAACTTTATTATGTTTTCGAAATCATATTTTAGCAAATATAAATACTATCGCGATTAAATATAATGGAAAACATTAAAGAAATACTCAGTGAAATTTATGATTCAAAGTTTAAACTAAACCCATTTAAGAAAAAAAATATTCATCTTAAAGAAAGTAATGAAAAAACTGAGATTACCTTAAATCTTGGTTTTGCCTTTATGGGATATGAAGAATATTTAAAAAATCTAATAATTTCTCACCTTCCTATCGATGCTCAAAAAATTAATATAGTTTTAGTTCAAGATATACAAGATCACCAAACACAAGGTTCTACTCAAAGTTTTCAAAATATTAAAAATATAATTGCTATTAGTTCGGGAAAGGGTGGCGTCGGAAAATCAACAGTTACCTCTAATATCGCTTCCTCATTGTCAATGCTGGGTTCTAAGGTTGGTATTTTAGATGCAGATATTTATGGTCCAAGCCAACCAACTATGTTTGGCAAAACAAACATAAGACCAGATAGTAAAGATGGCAAAAGTATGGAGCCAATTATTGCTCATAATATTAAACTCATGTCGATTGGCTTCTTAGTTGATCCTGATACTGCAATGATATGGCGAGGTCCGATGGTAACAAATACGCTTCAACAGTTACTCAATGAAACTAATTGGGGAGATCTTGATTATTTACTCATTGATCTGCCACCCGGCACAGGTGACACACAATTAACATTAGCTCAAAAAATTCCAGTTACTGCTGCTATTACTGTGACAACCCCCCAGGATATTGCTTTAATTGATGCACAAAGAAGTATTAAAATGTTTGATAAAGTTAATATTCCGCATTTGGGAATAATAGAAAATATGTCATCATACTTATGTCCTAATTGTGGTCACATGGAATCCATATTTGGTAAAGATGGGGGTAATAATCTTGCACAATCAAATCAAGTAGATTTTCTTGCCTCATTACCACTTAAAATGAGTATTAGAGAAAATATGGACCTTGGTAATCCTGAAATATTTGCAAACCCTAAAAGTCCGGAAGCTAAAATTTTTAATGAATTAGCATTTAACATTTCGATGAAAATCGATAACCTTAAAACTAATTACAAAAACAAATTTCCTGAAATAAAGATCGAAAAAACTTAATCTAAATTAAAATATACCTGTGTTTTTTCTTTACCAGATATAAACGAAACCGGCAAAGAATCACCGTTTTTCCATTTATTAATTGCGTCAGTTTTTCCAGCTCCTGTTACAATAAAAATAATATTATTGCACTTCTTAAAAGCTTTAGGCGTTAATGAAATTCTATCTGCTGGGGGTTTTGGAGCATTGTTTATAGGAACAACATATTTATCCTCGTTCCATATATGTCCTGGAAATAAACTTGCGGTATGAGCATCCTCTCCCAAACCCAATAAAGCAATATCAAAACTATCTTGTTGTTCTATTAGCTTGTTATACTCATCAGCACCAAACTTAGAACCCTTTTCAGAGTTTATTGGAAAAAAATTAGTTGTTTTAATATCAATCTTATTCAATAACGACCTAACGATCATTACACTATTCCGATCTTTGTTATTAGCGTCAAGACAACGCTCATCGCCAATAAAAATTTTCCATTTGGTAAAATCAATTTTTTCTTCTTTATTGAGAAGTTGATATAAGTTTTCAGGAGTTGTACCTCCAGCTAAAATAATGCTAAAAAAACCATTTTTTGAAATTTTTTCAATTGATAAATTCACCAAATAATCTTTTAACTGATTTATTAATTCCTCTTTGGTCTCGAAGGACATCCATTGCAGCTGATCTAAATTCATATTTAACCTTATTATTTCATTGAGTTTAAAAGCAAAAATTACTTAATATTTATCTATATGGGAGTGATATCGTTTGGTATAATTCGAGCTTATTTTTTATTAATCCAAAAGATTACCAAACTTTAAACTTTTACAAAAGGGAAAATTATGAAAATAGCAATGTTAGGCCTCGGTAAAATGGGTGGAAATATGGCCACTCGTCTTATTAGGAATGGAATCTCAGTTGTAGGTTATGACACATCTGCAGAAACCATTAAGCACTTAGAAGATACCGAGAAACTAATCCCTTCAAACTCGGTTGAAGATGCCGTAAAACAACTTGCTGATCAGGAGAGAAAAATCGTTTGGATGATGTTACCTGCCGGTGAAATAACTGAAAAACAAATTAACGACCTTATTCCAATACTTAATCCAGGAGATGTAATTGTTGATGGCGGTAATTCAAACTATAAACATAGTATAAAAATTGGTGCCATGCTAAAAGAGCACCAGATTGGCTTTATGGACTGTGGAACCTCTGGTGGAGTTTGGGGTTTAGAAAACGGCTATTGCCTTATGGTAGGCGCTGATAATGATGTTGCTAAAATTGTTGAACCAGTTTTAAGAGCGCTTGCGCCAAATCAACAAGATGGCTGGCTTCATGTAGGTCCAATAGGATCAGGTCATTTCACAAAAATGATTCATAATGGAATTGAATATGGAATGATGGAATCTTTTGCAGAAGGTTTAGAGTTACTCAAAGGTAAAACTGAATTCAATATTGATCTCGCAAAGGTAACAGAATTATGGAGACATGGGTCAGTTGTAAGATCATGGTTGCTTGATTTAACAGCTGAATCGCTTAAAAGCGATCAAAATCTTGATAATATTGAACCGTATGTTGCCGATTCAGGTGAAGGGAGATGGACTGTTGTTGAATCTATTGATCTTGGAATACCCGCTCCTGTATTAACTCTCGCCTTGCAGGTTAGATTTAGATCTCAAGAAAAACAAAAGGGTTATGGTTACAAGCTTCTATCAATTATGCGCAATGCATTTGGTGGGCATATGTTAAGAAAAAAAGGGTAATCATTGATGAAACAAGAAGCATCCACACTCGTCTTATTTGGTGCCAAAGGTAATTTAGCAAAAGTCAAACTGATACCTGGGCTTTTTAAGCTTGATTTGGCAAATAAACTCCATCCTGATATGAAGATTATATCTGTTGGTAGACAAGAGGAAGATCAAGAAGAGTGGCTAATCAATCTTAAAAGTATTATTCGTGCAAAATATGACAAAGACTTAAATCAAACAGTATTAGATAGGTTTTTAAAAAGAAATATTTATCATGCAAACTTACCTGAAGACAACAGGGCTTATCAAAAACTTTCTAAGACAATTGAAGAAAAAAAATTTCCACAAAATTTGGCTTTTTTTCTATCGGTTCGCCCATCTGATTTTGCAAAAGTTGTAGATGATTTAGCCGCAGCAGGCTTATTAAATGAAAGTAAAAATTGGAAAAGGGTTTTAATAGAAAAACCATTTGGAGTTAATTACGAAACCGCGATCGAGCTTCAAGATTCAATATCTAAGCATCTTGGTGAACATCAAATATACCGCATAGATCATTATTTAGGAAAATTTGCTCTACAAAATATTTTATTTACAAGGTTTTATAATTCTTTTCTCGAGCCTCTTTGGAATAAAAATTATATTGATCACATTCAAATCACTAACCACGAGACCCTTGGGGTTGGAGATCGAACTACTTTCTACAATGCAACTGGAGCTTTAAGAGATATGATGCAAAGTCATCTGTTGCAAACGCTAACTCTAACAACAATGGAAAAGCCAAAATCATTTTCACCAGATGATATTAGGGCAGAAAAAATAAATTTACTTGAAAAGATACTGCCAATTGACACTAGTAACTTTGAAAAGCAAGTATTTAGAGCTCAGTATACAAGAGGCTACATTGAAAAAGAAGGTGAAGTAAAAGGTTATTTGGAAGAGCTTGGAGAAAACAGCAATGTTGAAACCTATGCCGCAATTAAAGTATTTATTGATAACGATCGATGGAAAGGCGTACCCATTTACCTTCGGACAGCTAAAAGACTTCATGATGGTGCCACTTATATTTCTATAAAATTCAAATCTTTAGGTCAAGTAAATAATGTGAGTACTGAAAACTGGTTAATAATGAGTATCCAACCCAAAGAATGTATTCGCTTAGAAATAAAATCAAAAGTGCCTGGATTAGAAGAGCTTGAGACTAGAACCATTCAATTAGATGGCAATATAAGACTTCCTGGAGATGAGACAATTGACTCTTATGAAAATCTTCTTCTTGACCTTATAGAAGGTAATCAATCTAGATACTTACACATTGATGAAGTTAAGGCTCAGTGGAAATTAATTGATCCAATAGTGGAAAAATGGCAAGATGCAAATATTCCAGTTCATGAGTATAAAGCTGGCAGCTGTGATCCGGATGCCTCTAGGATTATATTTGAAGATGCAAGCCAATTTTGGCGATCATCAATTAACAGTGAAGTTTAATTATAGGTAAATTTAATGTCAATTAAGTCAGATAAATGGATTAGAAGGATGGCTGAAAAAGAAGGCATGATTGAACCTTTTGAGCCCAGATTAGTTCGCGAAGTGAACGGTAAAAAAATTGTATCTTATGGAACTTCAAGCTATGGCTACGATATAAGATGTGCAGATGAATTCAAAGTATTTACTAATATTAATTCAACAATAGTTGATCCTAAAAAATTTGATCCTAATTCATTTGTTGAATTCAAATCTGACCACTGCATAATTCCTCCAAACTCATTTGCGCTTGCCAGAACAATGGAATACTTTCGTATTCCACGAAGTGTTCTCACAGTTTGTCTTGGTAAATCAACTTATGCAAGATGCGGGATTATTGTAAATGTAACGCCATTTGAGCCAGAATGGGAGGGATATGTAACTTTAGAATTTAGTAACACTACCCCTCTTCCAGCAAAAATTTATGCTGGGGAAGGTTGTGCTCAAGTACTTTTCTTTGAGTCAGATGAAGTATGTGAAACATCCTATAAAGATCGAGGTGGCAAATATCAGGGCCAGGTAGGTGTAACCCTACCAAAAATCTAAATGAAATTTAAATTTCCAATCATTATCATAGATGAAGATTTTAAATCTGAAAATTCTTCTGGCCTGGGTATTCGTTTACTGGCTGATGCAATTATCAAAGAAGGTACTGATGTTGTTGGAGTTACAAGTTATGTTGATCTTTCATCTTTCGCTCAACAACAAAGCCGAGCATCAGCTTTTATACTGGCAATAGATGACGAAGAATTTGCTGAAGAAAATCCAAAAGCCTTAAGAGATCTGAAATTATTTGTTGAAGAAATTAGATATCGTAATGATGAAATACCAATTTTTCTTCATGGTGAAACAAGAACAAGCAGACATATTCCAAATGAAATTCTTAGAGAATTAAATGGATTCATTCATATGAATGAAGACACACCTGAGTTTGTTGCAAAATATATTATTAGAGAGGCAAAAGCCTATCTGGAGAGTTTACCCCCTCCTTTTTTTAGAGCATTAACGCATTACGCAGCAGATGGCTCATACTCTTGGCATTGCCCTGGACATTCTGGTGGTGTCGCTTTCTTAAAATCACCTGTTGGACAGATGTTCCATCAATTTTTCGGTGAAAATATGCTTCGCGCTGATGTTTGTAACGCTGTTGATGAATTAGGCCAGCTACTTGACCATACTGGTCCTGTAGCGGCATCAGAAAAAAATGCAGCTAGAATTTTTCATTCTGATCATATGTATTTTGTAACAAATGGAACTTCAACTTCTAATAAAATTGTTTGGCATTCTACAGTTGCTCCAGGAGATATCGTTATTGTTGATAGAAATTGTCATAAATCTGTTCTGCATTCAATTATCATGACCGGTGCTATACCTATTTTTCTAATGCCGACTAGAAATCACTTTGGAATTATTGGCCCTATACCAAAAGAGGAATTTGAATACAAAAACATTCAAAGAAAAATAAGCGAAAATCGATTTATTAAAAATAAAGATCAGAAGCCCAGAGTCCTCACTATCACTCAGTCAACTTATGATGGTATTTTATACAATGTTGAGGAAATTAAAGAAATGCTTGATGGAAAAATTGACACTTTACATTTTGATGAAGCATGGTTGCCTCATGCAGCATTCCATAATTTCTACGGGGATTATCATGCAATTGGTGATAACAGGAAACGCTGTGAAGAAAGTATGATTTTTTCTACACAATCGACTCATAAATTACTTGCAGGCTTAAGTCAGGCTTCTCAAATATTAGTTCAAGATGCTGAAAAAAATAAATTAGATAGAGATGTTTTTAATGAGTCTTACTTAATGCATAGCTCCACAAGTCCTCAATACTCAATTATTGCTAGCTGCGATGTTGCTGCTGCAATGATGGAGGAACCCGGAGGAAATGCATTAGTTGAAGAATCAATAATGGAAGCTCTGGATTTTAGAAGAGCAATGAGAAAAGTTGATAGTGACTGGGGAAGCGACTGGTGGTTTAAAGTCTGGGGGCCTAACGACCTTTCTGAAGAAGGAATAGAGACAAGAGATTCATGGATGTTAAAAGAAAATGATACCTGGCATGGATTTAGTAAACTTTCTGAAGGCTTTAATATGTTAGATCCTATTAAAGCAACAATCATCACACCAGGCTTAAATTTAGAGGGAGAATTTGATCAGGAATTTGGAATTCCTGCCTCAATTGTTACCAAGTATCTTGCTGAGCATGGAGTGATTGTTGAAAAAACGGGACTTTACTCATTCTTCATTATGTTTACCATTGGAATCACTAAAGGAAGATGGAATACTTTATTAGCGGCACTACAACAATTCAAAGACGATTACGACAAAAATCAACCCATTTGGAAAGTGCTACCCGAATTTACACAAAAATTTCCACAATATGAAAGAATAGGTTTAAAAGATCTTTCAGCTGAAATACATAATACCTATAAAGAAAATAATATTGCAAAATTAACCACTGAAATGTACCTATCAAATATGGAGCCGGCAATGAAACCTGCAGATGCATTCGGAAAAATGGCTCATAAAGAGATTGACAGAGTTGCTATCGAAGATCTTGAAGGTAGAATTACATCAGTTTTACTTACCCCTTACCCTCCAGGGATACCACTGCTGATCCCAGGAGAAAGATTTAATAAAACAATTGTCGATTATTTAAAATTTGCAGAACTCTTTAATGAAAAATTTCCTGGTTTTGAAACAGATAATCATGGATTGGTAAAAGAGACAATTAACGGTAAGCCTAAATATTTTGTTGACTGCGTTAAGGATTAGGCCTCAGGTAAGTTAAATACATGTAACGAAGGCCATTTTCTTCATATTCATCAGACTTTTCAGCAATAATCCATTCGCTTTCATCAATCGATGGAAAAAATGCATCTCCCTTTATATCATCATTGATTAAAGTCATTAAAATTTTATTTGCATAAGGCATAGCATATAAATAAATCTGCTCGCCACCAATAACAAAAACTTTTTTTTCAGAATTCTTCAAAGCATCTTCAATTGACCTTACAACCAAAGCATCTTTTAATTTTAAATTAGGATTTCGTGAAATAACTATATTTTTTCGATTTGGTAATGCTTTACCAATAGAGTCATAAGTCTTACGTCCCATAATAATTGTATTTCCAGTTGTGAATTCTTTAAATCTTTTAAGATCACAAGAAAGATGCCAAGGTAACCTATTTTCAATGCCGATTACTTTATTTCTAGAGCAAGCAACAATTAAACTAATATCTAACATTAAACTGCTACAGGTGCCTTAATTGAGGGATAAGGATCGTATCCCACTAAATTAAAATCATCATAGTGAAAATTAAAAATATCGGTAATATTTGGATTAATTTCCATCTTTGGTAAATTACGTGGAGTTCTGGAAAGCTGCTCTTTAACCTGTTCAGAGTGATTAGAGTATATATGTGCATCACCTAAAGTATGAACAAAGTCCCCTAAATCTAATTTAGCAACCTGAGCGATCATCATTGTTAATAAAGCATATGAAGCAATATTAAATGGCACTCCAAGAAAAATATCTGCACTTCTTTGATATAGCTGGCAAGATAATTTGTTATTGGCAACGTAAAATTGAAAAAATGCATGGCAAGGCGGTAATTTCATATTATCTATATCTCCAACATTCCAAGCAGAAACAATTAACCTTCTTGAATTAGGATCTTTTTTAATTGTTTCAATTAGGTTTGTTATTTGATCAATGCTCCTGCCATCATGAGATTTCCAAGAACGCCACTGAGACCCATAAACAGGTCCAAGATTACCATTTTCATCAGCCCACTCATCCCAAATACTCACACCATTTTGTTGAAGATAATGAATATTTGTTGATCCCTGCAGGAACCATAACAGTTCATAAATAATTGATTTTAAATGAACTTTTTTTGTTGTTAATATGGGAAATCCAGCTTTTAAATCATAGCGCATTTGATAGCCAAAGACAGATAAAGTCCCCGTGCCAGTTCGATCACTTTTGAAATCACCATACTCTAAAACATGGTTTAATAAATCTAAGTATTGCTTCATTTTAAATATTTTCTTTTATGTACGACTTAATAAAATTAACATCATTCTCAGCAACTTTTGATTTTTGCGGTAATAATTCAAGGTCAATTAATTGTTCTGGTCTGTTTGGCTTTATTCCTAATGCCTCAATAATAGTCTCTTCAAATTTTACAGGTAATGCAGTTTCTAATATCATCATCGGTATATCATCAGATCTATGTTCATAGGCAGCTTTAAATCCATCAGCTGTATGAGTATCAATTAAGATATGATGCTTTTGATAAATTCTTTTAATAAAATCTAATCTATTACTATGACTGCTAGAGGCAGAAGTAAAGCCATAATTTTCAACCTGCCCAAAAAACCCTGTCATGGACAAATCGAAACTTTGACCAGCATCAATTTTCTTCCACAAATCAACCAAGGTATTAGAATCTCTTCCAACTAAATCAAATATAAATCTTTCAAAATTTGATGCTTTTGAGATATCCATTGAAGGACTGGATGTATGAAATGTATTATCTGCATTTCTTGGTGCATATCGACCAGTCTTAAAAAATTCATCTAAGACATCATTTTCGTTTGTTGCCACTATAAGTTTTCGTATAGGTAATCCCATCATTCTGGCAATATGACCAGCGCAGATATTACCAAAATTTCCTGAAGGCACTGTAATATCGATTACTTGGCTCATATCATTTGTTATTTGGAAATATCCTTTGAAATAATATACAATTTGGGCAATAATTCGTCCCCAGTTTATTGAATTGACAGCACCAATTGCATTTTCTTTTTTAAAAACTAAATCATTTGAAACTGCTTTTACAATATCCTGACAATCATCAAACACTCCCTTAACTGAGATATTAAAAATATTTTCATCTTGTAAACTAAACATTTGAGCAGTTTGAAATGCACTCATTTTTTGATAAGGGGAAAGCATAAAAACATTAATGCCTTTTTTTCCTCTCATTGCATACTCAGCAGCTGACCCGGTATCACCAGAGGTTGCCCCTAAAATATTTAATTGCATAGAATTTTTATTCAATAGGTATTCAAAAATATTTCCTAAAAATTGCATCGCAATATCTTTAAATGCCAAAGTTGGCCCATTAGATAAAGACAATATATAAACATTGTCTTCAACTTTTAAAATCGGAGTAATTTGAGAAGCATCTTGTTCCTGACGCGCATAAGAAAAAATTTCAGGGGTGTAAGTATTATTAATAACTTTTTTAAGATCTTGCTGCGATATATCATCGACAAAATACTGCATCAGTTCAAATGCAAGATCCTTATATGAAAGATCATGCATTTCACCTAACTGTTTTGCCGTGAATTTAGGATATGTCTCAGGAAGATATAAGCCACCATCAGGGGCTAATCCTGTCATTAAAGTTTCTGAAAAAGATATTGCAGGTGACTGCCCTCGGGTAGATATATATCTCATTTATTTAACAACTCTAGCCTTATCTTAATTATTTTACTTAAGCAGAATTCTTTTGACTGAATATCTTTGATAATTTCATCAATTATTGACTCTTTTGCTAATTTAACCACAATCAATACATCGGTTTTTTGATCGATACTTGATTTCGATTCTTTTTGTGTCATAGCATCAATTGAAATATTTTTACTTGCAAAAAATTTAGTAATATTTGCCAGAACACCAGATGAATCTCTAATTGGAATTCTTAAATAAAAGCCTGAGGTAATTTCAGAAATATTAGCAATATTTTTATGAGTTAGAGAATTTTCTTGGAAACCATAATTTGGTATCAGTGGAATTACATTTTGATGAATTAGTCGACCTATATCTACAATATCTGCTACAACTGCACTTGCGGTTGCTTCTGATCCAGCTCCAGCGCCATAATATAATGTAGGCCCAACCATATTTCCATTAACCAAAATTGCATTCATAGGGCCATCAACGTTTGCGATTAATCTTGATGATGGTATTAAAGTTGGATGAACTCGAATCTCTATTTTATTATTATTATTTTTTGCAATACCTAAAAGTTTTATTCGATAACCAAGCTCTTCAGCATAAGATACGTCAGCAAGATCTAGTGATCTTATTCCCTCGACGAATGTTTCACTAAAATTTAGAGGAATTCCAAAAACAATAGATGCAAGAATGGTGATCTTATGTGCTGCATCTATTCCCTCGATATCGAAAGTTGGATCTGCTTCAGCATAGCCTAATTCTTGAGCTTGCTTTAATGCTGTTTCAAAAGATAACCCATTATTTTTCATTTCTGAAAGAATATAATTAGTTGTACCGTTTAGAATACCTACAACCCAACTAATCTTATTACCAACTAAACCTTCTCTAATGGTTTTAATAATCGGAATTCCACCAGCAACTGCTGCTTCATACATCAATGCAATATTATTTTTTTCTGCTAAAGCAAACAGATCTTTTCCATATAATGCAATCAAGGCTTTATTGGCAGTAACAACATGCTTCTTTTTAGTCAAGGCTTTTTCAACAACTTCTCTAGCAATCGTTGTACCACCAATTAGTTCAACAACAATATCAGAATATTCAATTACCTCGTTTATATTGTCTGTATAAAGGTCAGCATTTCCTATTTTTTCAACAACCAACTCTTTGTTTAAATCTGCAATTTTATTAACTTGGAAAGATAGCCCAGTTTTATTTTTAATTTCTTGGAAGTTTTCTGTAAGCACCTTGTAGGTACCGCTTCCAACTGTTCCAAAACCAATAATACCGACTTTTATTTTATCCATTAATTACGATAATCCACTAAAAATTCATCTATTCTTGATATTGCTAATTTTAAATCGTCTTCACTTGGAAGAAATACTACTCTAAAATGTTGTGAGTCTTTCCAATTAAACCCAGTTCCTTGAACCAATAGAACTTTTTTACTTAACAACAGATCAAGAACTAACTTTTGATCATCTTTGATTTTATAGACTTCAGGATCTAACTTTGGAAAAAGATACATTGCAGCATCTGGTTTGACACAACTGACTCCAGGAATAGATGTAATCAATTGGTAAGCTGTTTCTCTTTGTCTATATAATCTTCCACCCTCAGCAACCAAATCATTAATACTTTGGTATCCGCCTAAAGCGGTTTGGATAGCAAGTTGGCCTGGAACATTTGAACACAGTCTCATAGAAGCTAACATGTTCAAGCCATCCATATAATCTTTTGCTTTCTTTTTATCTCCAGAAAGAATTAACCAACCAGCTCTATAGCCACAAGCACGATAATTTTTGGATAATCCATTCATTGTCACAAAAACAATATCATCCGCTAAAGAAGCTATCGAAATATGTTTTTTTTTGTCATATATAACTTTGTCATAAATTTCATCAGCAAAAATTATAAGATTATTTTCTCTAGCTACTTTAACAATGTCTTGTAAAATATTTTTTGGATATAAGGAGCCAGTGGGATTATTTGGATTAATAACCACAATCGCTTTTGTATTTTTGGTAACTTTAGACTTAATATCATCTAAATCTGGATACCATGAATCAGATTCATTGCATTCGTAATGAATTGGCTTTCCGCCTGCCAATGTCACTGCCGCAGTCCATAAAGGGTAATCCGGCATTGGAATTAAAACTTCATCGCCATTATTTATTAGGCCTTGCATTGCCATTACAATTAATTCAGAAACACCGTTGCCAATAATAATGTCATCAACATCAACATTCTTGATATCTTTTTCCTGGGTATACTGCATGATTGATTTTCTTGGCTCAAAAAAACCATGGCTTTCAGTATAACCAGAGGCTTTTGACATATTTCTTATTACGTCTTGAGTTATTTCATCCGGGGCATCAAAACCAAAAGCAGCTGGATTACCAATATTCATCTTTATAATCTTATGTCCCTCTTCTTCAAGTTGTTTAGAACGGGCAAGAACAGGTCCTCGTATGTCATAACATACGTGATCAAGTTTATGAGATTTTAAAATTTCTTTCAAAATGATAGTGCCTATAAGTAATATCTAAATTAAAATTAAAATTATGCAACTAAATGAATTATCAGATAATGAACTGAATTATATCAGTGCCTATAGCGATTTATGGGTAAAAATTAAGAAAAAAAATTACAAAAATTCTCTTTTTGTAACAAAAAATCAAATCTTCTTATTATCGAAAATTAGCATAAATAAAATTCTAGAGTTAATTCAACAAGATTCTATTAACTATATTATCGTTGCATCTAAAGATAATAAAGAACAAAACAATATCGAGTATTATCAAGATTTGATTAATCTACAAATTGCAGTCGAATTTATGCAGCTTCAATCAGGATTAAAAACATTTAATATTATATTGTCAGAGGACAGGCCGGTTGGAATGTTTATTTTTCTTTAATTTAAATATTTTCTTTAGAAAAAATTAAGCTTGCGTTTGTTCCGCCAAAGCCAAAACTATTGGACATTGCGGTATTAAAAGACTGATCTAATCGCTTTGTCACAATTGGGAAAGATTGCGCCTCAGGGTCAATATTTTCAATATTCGCTGAAGCTGCAATAAAATCATTTTTCATCATAATCAAAGAATAAATTGCTTCATTAACTCCTGCAGCGCCTAAAGCATGTCCTGATAGTGATTTGGTAGAGGCAATATATGGAGTTTTCCCATATTGACCCAAACCAAAAACATTTTGAATTGCTTTGAGCTCAGTAACATCGCCAACAGGCGTGCTAGTTCCATGAGTATTTAGATAATCAATTTTTTTTAAGTTTCCTAATGCTTGAAGCATACATCTCTGAGCGCCTTCACCACTCGGAGCAACCATGTCATAGCCATCAGATGTTGCACCATAACCAACGATTTCTGCATAGATAGGAGCTTTGCGTTTTAGCGCATGCTCTAATTCTTCAACAACTAAAATACCTGCGCCACCAGAAATCACAAAACCATCACGATCTTTATCGTAAGTTCGAGATGCTTTCTGAGGTGTTTCATTATATTTAGATGACATTGCGCCCATTGCATCAAACAAAAAACTCATCGTCCAATGTTCCTCTTCTGCGCCACCAGCAAAAACGATATCTTGTTTACCCATTTGTATTTGTTCAAACGCATTACCAATACAATGAGCGCTAGTTGAACATGCGGAGCTTATAGAATAATTAATTCCTTTGATCTCTGCACCAGTAGCCAGACATGCTACGACTCCGCTCGACATTGTCTTAGTAACCATATAAGGTCCGACACGTCTGATTCCCTTTTCTTTAAGAGTGTCTGTTCCTTGTAACATTGATTCAGTTGAAGTTCCACCTGCCCCAACAATCAAACCGGTCCTTGGATTAGAGACATCTTTTTTATCTAAGTGGGCATCCTGAATTGCTTCCTGCAAAGCTATCCAAGCATAAGCATGTCCTTTACCCATAAAACGCAGCAGTTTTCTGTCAATCAATTCTTCGTAATTAATATTAACTGAGCCCGCTACATTACATCGAAGGCCATGTTGTGCGTAATCAGGCTGAAATGTAATTCCAGACTTACCTTGAAATAAACTATCTTTAACTTCTAGCTGATTATTTCCAAGGCTAGAAACAATTCCTAAACCCGTGATTACTACTCTTTTCAATTAAAAAATTCCTTTTCTAAAAATTATCTGTCTTCTGAAATAATCCAACTTTTAGATCTTCAGCTTGATAAATAATTTTACCATCTACTTCCATTTTAGCATCTGCAATACCCATAACTAATTTACGCAAAATAACTCTCTTGAAATTAATAAAATAGGAAATTTTTTTTGCTGTTGGTAACACTTGTCCTGTAAATTTTACTTCTCCACACCCCAAAGCTCTTCCTCGACCTAAACCACCCTTCCAACCAAGAAAGAAACCAACAAGTTGCCACATTGCATCCAAACCTAAACATCCAGGCATAACCGGATCATTCTCAAAGTGACATTTAAAAAACCATTTATCAGGGTTAATATCCATTTCAGCCGTAATGGATCCCTTGCCATACTCACCCCCCTCATCGCTTATATTTATAATGCGATCGAACATTAACATAGGCGGCAATGGGAGTTGTGCATTTCCTGCACCAAACAACTTACCCTCTCCACATTGTATTAATTCTTCGTATGAATATTCGTTTTTTTTCATATTTGTAAACCTAACAAAAAGGGTAATTTTAAAATTTATTGATAGTAATAATTTTTATTAATTGAAGTCAATAAAACTAAATTATAAACACTTTATGCTACATTATTACAGTAAACTTTCTAAACAATAAAATTTCAAAAATTAGGAATAATGAACAAATGGCTAAAATAAATTTAACAGATTGGCGCTCAAAAGCACTTGAGCTTGAAAAACAAGTTAACTCTATTATCATCGGCCAATCCGACCCAGTTCGCTTGATGCTTATTTCAATTTTTTCAAGAGGCCATGTTCTGCTTGAGGGTGATGTCGGGGTGGGTAAGACAACTCTATTAAAAGCAATGGCGCGAGGTATCGGCGGCGGATACCAGCGAATTGAGGGCACTATAGATTTAATGCCTAATGACCTAATTTACCATACCTATCTTGGTGAGGATGGAAAGCCACACGTAGATCGTGGTCCAGTTTTGAGATCCGGAGAAAATTTAAGCATATTCTTTTTTAATGAAATAAACCGTGCACGACCCCAAGTTCATTCTTTGATGTTAAGAATTATGGCTGAAAAATCATTATCAGCTTTTAATAAAGAATATTACTTTCCACATTTAGTTGTTTTTGCTGATCGCAATCAGGTAGAAAAGGAAGAAACTTTTGAAATTCCTTCAGCGGCAAGAGACCGTTTTACTATGGAAATACCTATTTCCATTCCCAATGATGACCAGCTAATGACTAACTTAATTTTTGATACTCAATATCACGACGCTGATAAATTAATTGAAAAAATAAAAGAAAATATTTTCCAATTTAATGAATTAAATAACGTCTCTGCAGAAATACAAAATACTGTTAAAGCGACAAAAGATTTAGAGAGTTATGCATTGAATATTTGGAAAGCAACTAGCAATCCAAAAAAATATGGGATATCAATTTCTGACATTGATATTGAAAGACTCATTATTTCTGGCGCTAGTCCTAGAGGAATAAGCATGATGATGAAATGCGCGCGAGTTAATGCATGGATCAATGATCGAACGAATATATTGCCAGAAGATCTTCATAAGATTTTTCATGAAACGATTGCTCATCGTCTAGTATTTAATCCGATGTATGATTTACGTAGAACTGAAATATCACGGGAGTTAACAAAAGAGATAATTAATAAAGTTCAATTATGATATTAGAAAAATTCTCTTATCACATTAATTGGAAATCTAGGGGAACTCATCCTGGGTTACATAAATCAAGTCAAAGAGGTATGGGTATAGAATTCGCTGGTCACTCCAACTTATTAGATTACCCAGATCCAAGAAGAATTGACATCAGAATGTCCATACAAGACCCTTCTGAACAAATTTATGTAAAAATTTTTAATCAAAGAAGTGCCACACCGGTGATGATTTTTTCTGACCTATCATCAAGCATGACGTTTGGTAGTCAAAATAATAAATACCAACAAATGGCATATATTGCGAAAGTAATTCAAAATTCGGTATCGGACAATAGCGATGCGATTGGATTTATCGGATTTGAGGATATTATCAATGATGATTGGATTGCACCCCTTTCATATAAGCCATACAAAACCATAGAATTAATAGAAAAATTAAAAGACTACTCCTCATTAAACAAAAGCAATAAAGGAATGAATTTAATTCACCGTTATTTACCAAGCGATAAAACACTCATTTTTATGATTTCTGATTTTCACATGCCTATTGATGAAATTGAATTATTTCTAAAAAATACTTCAAGACATCGCGTGGTACCTATAGTGCTTTGGAACTCTTCTGAATATAAAAAATTGCCTAAATTTGGAATAGTTAATTTTACAGATCCTGAAACAAATGAAGACAATATAATTTTTTTAAGAAAAAAGCTTTTAAAAAACATTAACGAAAATTTTTTACAAAGAAAAAATGAACTTGTAAAAACTTTTAATAAATATAATGCACCAGCATTTTTTGTTGAAGATCAATTTATACCAGAAAAAATGACTGATTACTTCAACTCTTACTATCATGCATAAAATTATTTTTCTATTATTATTTTATTTTTCTATAAATATATATGGCTATGAAGACCCAAACTTATATTCAGACTTAGACGAAAAGTTTTTTGTATTAAAAGTTCATGATCCTAAACAAAAAGTGGGATATACAGTTGGTGATTTTATTGCACGTGAAATCGACCTTGAGATTAAAGAGCCTTACAAACTTATTGAAGAATCACTACCGATAGAGGGATATGAAAAAAGATATAGAGGTCAAGTTTTAGGTATCATTTTACAAAAAATTCAAACCATAAAAAATAAAAATAATTATAAGATAAATCTTAAATATCAGATTTTTACTAATAATGTTGTAGCAAAACCAGCTTCTATTACCGCTGATTACTTCAGAGTAATTAATAAAAATAATCCAAAAGAAGTATTAAAAATCAGAATTCCATCTTTTACTTTCGCAATATCACCAATAGCTATCTTTGGAGAAGTGAAAGTTGAAAATGATATGAGTGATTTTCGTGGTCCGATTTTAAAAGAAAACTTAACGAATTTAAAAAATATATATCTATCAATATTTTTTATTATGATTTCATCGCTAGTACTTTTATATATCTATACAAGATTTACTCTATTACCAGGTTTCAAAAAAACATTTTTGCCTATCTATAAAAAATATAGAAAAATAAAATCTTTAAACGAAAATACTTTCATTAGAGATTTACATAATGGTTTAAATCAAATGAGTAATAAAACATTATTTCAGAATAATTTAAATGATTTATATAAAAATAAAATGGCTTTTAAATCGATTCATGAAGAACTCATTTTTTTCTTTGCATTGTCAAATAACATATTATTTAAAAAGAAAAAAATAACTGATAAAGAAATAGCATGGTTAAAAAAATTTAGTTTTCATTGCCATTGTTGCGAAAAAGGTTTGAATATAGATAAACAACAAATAAATAATAATAAAATTTAACTATGTACTTCTCTCATATTTTTTGGCTAGTTTTAACACCTCTTTGTGTTATTCCTTTTATATTTAAAGAGACTTCAAAAAACTACTTCTCATGGAATGCCTTATTACCTATTGATTCAACATCTTTATTATTATCAATTTTTATACGCATTCTGAATATAGGTACGATTATTAGTCTGGTATTTTATTTCGCGGGGCCACATTCAAAACAAACTACCATAGAAAAAATTGGTGTTGGTTCACAAATTGGTCTAGTGCTTGATAGAAGCGCATCCATGGATGATCCATTTTCAGGATCTGAAGAGAATTCTAACTCTGGTATTGGAGAATCTAAATCTGCTGCAGCAAGTAGATTAATTTCTGAATTTGTTACAACACGAGATCAGGATATGATTGGGGTGATTACTTTTAGTAATTCAGGCATGTTTGTCTTACCGCTCACACAAAACAAGGACGCCATTACCGCTGCAGTTAATGCTACAGCTGGAAATGCACTATTTCAAACGAATATTGGTGCAGGATTAACCAGTGTAACTTCACTGTTTTCACAAGTTCAAGACTCAGGGTCCAGAGCTGTAATTTTACTATCAGATGGAGCAGGACGCATTGATGCTAAAACACAACAAAAAATTAGAGATTGGTTTCAAAAATTCGATATTGGATTATATTGGATTGTTCTGAGACAGCCAGGAGGAATTAGTATTTTTGATGAAAAATTTAAACATTATGATGATAGCCAAATACCTCCACAAATTGAACTGTTTGAATTTTTTAAAACATTTGAATCACCGTTTCAAGCATATGAAGCAGAAGACCCAAAATCTCTAGAAAAGGCAATTAGAGATATTAATCTCAAAGAAAAGAAACCTATTCTTTATAATGAAATAGTGCCAGGTAAAGACTACTCAGATCATTTTCTGATAACTGCACTAGTAATGATTATGTTTCTTCTAATTTTTAAAACGGTGGAACTTAAATGAATAATTTTGTTAAAAAATTAACTTCAGTGAGAATGCTCGCAATGATAAATTTTACTATTCTATTTTTAAGCTTATTTAGTTTAATTTTTTACACATTAAATTACTTTAAAACAGAGGACTTTAATAAAAAAATTATGCATGCTGAAAATTTATCAAGTTATAAACAAACTTTTGAGGCACGATTCGCAAGTGCTTATTGGTTAGCCAAGAAAGAGATGTATAAAGAATCAACAATTTTATTTAACAATCTAATAACAGAAGCAAACGACGAGCAAAAATCTGCAATTCATTACAATATTGGAAATATTTTTTTTAAAAAAGGATTAATTATCAATGGAACCAACATGACAGTTCGTGATGAGGCAGAATATTTATTTCAACAAGCCAAAAAATCTTATCAAGCGTCTCTTAAGTTAAGCAACCAACATTGGGATGCGCGTCATAATTTAGATAGAATTCTAACAATGCTGCCACCAGATCCAACCCCTGGGGTTGGTGACTCAGATGCACCAGGTCTTATTATGGGGAATATTCCTATAGGTCTTCCTTAATTTAACAATGAAACATTATTTTTTAAATCTTTTAAGTAATAAAAATAATCTATTTCTTTTCATAAGTTTTTTATTTTTATTAGCTGGATTATCAAATCCAACTTTAAACATCACCAGAGGAATTTATAATTTCATTCTTATTGTAGACATTTCTCAAAGTATGAATACACAAGACATGAAATTAGATAATAAAAATGTGTCTCGCCTTGAATACAGTAAGTCATTAATGAATGAAATTGTTGAAAAATTACCATGTAAAACTAAAGTAAGTATAGGCATGTTTGCAGGCGTCTCAGTTTCAGCAACTTACTCACCTATTGAGGTTTGTGCAAATTTTAATAATTTAAATGCAACTATAAAACATCTTGATTGGAGAAACACATGGTCTGGAAATACAAGGATACGAGAATCAGTAGTAAATCTTGCAAGATTAATTAGAAGTTTTCCAGAATCTGCTCAAGTAGTTTTCTTTACAGACGGAGAAGAGGCCCCGAAACTGCATGCTTTTAATACAAGAGATCTGACTCAATTTCAAGATGGAAAAAATTGGTTATTTGTGGGTATTGGAAGTAAGGAAGGTACCCCAATACCAAAATACGACAGTAATAATCAATTAATTGGATATTGGTCAAATGAAAGCTTTGCACTTCAGCCAGGTATCGCACAAATATCTGAATCAAATATTGGCGCTAGAGATGACTCAGTTGCTGGGGGAACAAATGATCGTTATTTATCTAAATTAGATGAGGATTATCTAAAAAAATTAACTCAAGAAATTTCGGCCAAATACATACAAGGAAAATCATCAAACATAATTATTGAAAGAATGAATGAACTAGAGCCTGCATGGAAAGCAAAAAGTAAATTTCATATGAAGCCTATTCTAATTTTTATCAGTTTATTATTTTTTATATTGCGTTTTATAAATTTAAATCAGATAACCCAATGGAGGTTTAAAAGTAATTGAATATTTATGATTTAAATTCATGTTATGCCCTTCTCAGCATCACAGGAACAGATGCACCTACTTTTATTAATGGTCAAATCACCAACGACATAAAAAAAATCGAGAAAAATAAAGCAATGTACGCAGGGATTTGTAACGCAAAAGGAAGAATTATTGCTTTTTTAATTATTTGCAGAATGGCTGATGATGAATTTATTATTCTAATTCCTAATGATTTAGCTGAAAAATTAAAAAATAAACTCACCATGTATGTCCTAAGATCTAAAGTTGTCATTGAAATAAAAAATGAATATGAGATAACTGGAGTATACAATCCCCAAGATTTAAAAAATTTAGAATTCATAACTTCTTTTCAAATGCCTTTAGATAATAGAGTTTTGGTTATTCATAAAAAAAATACCAATAAACCTTTTAAAAGAAATAAGAATTTAAATGATTGGTTCTTACAAGATATAAAAAATGGGATACCATTCATCAATAGCAACAATTCGGAAAATTTTATTGCTCATACAATCAATCTAGACATATTAAATGCTATTAACTTTAAAAAAGGATGTTACACAGGCCAGGAAATTGTCGCTCGAACCCAATATCTAGGAAAGCCTAAATATCGAACTTTTTATGGTGAAATTAACCGCCCTATTTCTTCTGAAACTAGAGAATTAGTAAACAACAAAAATGAAAAAATAGGAACCATCATTCAATCTGCTTTAGAAAAAGATAAAACCTTGTTGCTTTTTGAAACAAATATTGAAGCGATTGAAAAAGACATAATACTCGAGGAAAATATAATTATGAACGTGAAAAGCTTTAATTGATTACCTGGAAAAAAATCTCATCCTTTTTAATTAAGCCATGATCAAAACGTGCTTTTGCTTCAATAACATCGGTTCCATTTTTTAGATCATTAACTGTAAGTCTTAAAGTGTTATTTTCATCCTGCATAATTTTATTAATTGTTTTTTGAGCTTCTATTTCTTTTTGCATTTCATATATATTAATCCAACCCCCCCTTCCAAACCACAGAGGATACTGCAAAGAAACAATTAAAATCGTAAAAATAATTGATAAAAAATTCATTTATTTATGTAATTGATAAAATGCTTTCATTCCGGCGTATTGAGCTTTCGACCCAAGTTTTTCTTCTATTCTTAATAATTGATTATATTTTGCTATTCTTTCAGACCGAGACATAGATCCAGTTTTAATTTGCATTGCATTAGTCCCAACGGCAATATCTGCGATAGTCGTATCTTCAGTTTCTCCAGAACGGTGAGAAATCACTGCGGTGTAGTTATTTGCTTTGGCGATTTTAATTGTTTCAAGCGTTTCTGAAAGTGTTCCGATTTGATTTACTTTTATGAGTACAGAGTTCGCAATATTTTGATCTATCCCTTTTTGTAATATTTTTGGGTTTGTCACAAATAAATCATCTCCAACTAACTGTACTTTATTACCAAGATCTTCTGTTAAAGATTTCCATCCTGCCCAATCATTTTCGTCCATACCATCTTCAATACTTATAATAGGATATTTATCACACCAATTCACTAGATAATTTTTCATTTGTTCTGAATTTAATACTAAATCTTCAGAAGCAAGTTGATAATTACCCTCTTTATAAAATTCTGAACTCGCACAATCTAGAGCCAGGTAAACATGCTTTCCTGCTTGATAACCTGCTTTATGTATAGATTCCAAAATAAGCTCAATTGCCTCTTCATTAGAATTTAGATTTGGTGCAAAACCGCCTTCATCTCCAACAGTTGTCGCTAAATTTTTGTGATTAAGGGTCTTTTTTAATTCATGAAAAATCTCAGCTCCACATTGGAGTGCTCTTGAAAAACTATCAAATCCTGCAGGAACAATCATAAACTCTTGCATATCAACGCTATTATCTGCGTGCGCGCCACCATTAATGATATTCATCATGGGGGTTGGTAGCGAATAGTCTTCATTTGCTGTAAAAATTTCATATAAATCTTTATTCAGACTCTTAGCATTTGCATTTGCAGTAGCTAGCGAAACTGCTAAAAGACTATTGGCACCAAGATTTGCTTTATTATCTGTTCCATCAAGTTCCAACATTGCCTCATCAATAGCTAGTTGATTATTCGCATTCATACCAATGAGCTTTTTTGCTATGGTTGTTTTAATATTCTCAACCGCTTTTAAAACGCCCTTTCCTAGGAAAACATTTTTTTCTCCATCTCTTAGCTCAATCGCCTCTTTGGATCCGGTAGACGCGCCAGAAGGTACAATTGCTCTACCGAAAGAACCATCATCTAAATAGACATCCGCTTCAACAGTTGGATTTCCTCTCGAATCAATCACTTGTCTTGCGAATATTGTTTTAATTTTTGCCATAAATTTCCTAATAAATTATTTTTAAATTACTTTTTGACTTTTAACGAGGCTATCAATATCCACTAAAGTTTTTAATAAATTTTCTATCTTTCCTAAAGGTATCGCATTAGGGCCATCTGATAATGCTTCTGCTGGATTAGGGTGGGTCTCCATGAATATACCTGATATACCTACTGCCATTGCTGCCCGAGCGAGAAGGGGAACGAACTCACTTTGTCCGCCACTGCGATCACCTTGTCCACCAGGTTGTTGAACGGAGTGTGTCGCATCAAAAACAACAGGGCAGTTTGTTTCTCTCATGATAGCTAGCGAGCGCATATCAGAAACTAAGGTATTGTAACCAAATGAAACTCCTCGTTCACACACCATAATATTATCAAGCCCCCCATTAGCTTCTTTAGCCTTATTCACAACCTGACTCATGTCTTGTGGCGCTAAAAACTGCCCTTTTTTAATATTAACTGGTTTTTTTGTTGCGGCTACAGCTCTTATAAAATCTGTTTGTCTACATAAAAAAGCCGGGGTCTGTAAAACATCCACAACCTCAGCAACTATTGGCGCTTGTTCTTCAGTATGCACATCGGTTAACACTGGTAATTCAAATTCTTTTTTTACTTTCTCCAGAATTCTTAAACCCTCCTCAACACCATGACCTCTAAATGTGCTATTTGAACTTCTATTTGCCTTATCAAAAGATGCTTTAAAAATATAAGGGATATTTAGCCTTTCTGTAATTCCCTTCATTTGATCTGCAATTGAAAGTGTAAGCGCTTCGCTTTCGATTACACAAGGTCCCGCAATAAGAAAAAATGGTTTATCTAAACCGATATCAAAATTTAATAATTTCAATGGCGTAATCCTTCTTTTAAGTTAATTGCTGCTTTAATGTAAGACAAAAATAATGGATGCCCTGTTTTTGGATTTGAAGTAAATTCCGGATGAAACTGGCATGCAAAAAACCATGGGTGTTGATCTTTTGGAAGTTCTACAATTTCACATAAATTTTCAGCAACCGTTCTGGAAGAAATTAGAAGCCCAGCTGAAGATAGTTGCTCAACGTAGTTATTATTCACCTCGTATCGATGACGATGTCGCTCGTTAACCTCAGGTCCATATATTTCATAGGCAAGTGTATTGTCCGCAACTTTAGCTTTTTGTAATCCTAACCGCATTGTGCCCCCCAAATTTGAGTCAGCTGATCTTATTTCAATATGTCCATCCTCTGCTTCCCATTCTGTAATTAACGCAATCACAGGATTCTGGCAAGCGTCATCAAACTCTGTGCTATTTGCATTTTTTATCCCAGCAACATTTCTTGCAAACTCAAGCACTGCAAGCTGCATGCCCAAGCAAATACCAAGATAAGGGATTTTATTTTCACGTGCATATTGAATAGCCCTTATCTTGCCTTCCGTTCCTCGTTTACCAAAACCACCTGGTACGAGAATTGCATTTTGATTTGATAAGGCTGCTTGATTGTTTTCAATCTCTTCGGAATCAATAAAATTTAATTTAACCTTCACATGATTATGAAATCCTGCATGAATCAGGGCTTCTGTTAATGATTTATATGACTCAGTTAAGTCTACATATTTACCCACAAAGGCAATATTAATTTCTTCTTTTGCGCTATCTATTAATTTTGTAATTTTTGCCCACTCTTTAAGATCAGCTTTATCAGCCTTGATTTTGAGGATATCACATACGATATCGTCAATTTTTTGCTCATGAAGCATATGTGGAATTTTATAGATTGAATCTGCATCAATCGCTGATATTACAGCCTCTTTTTTAACGTTAGTGAAGAGCGCAATTTTATCCTTTTCTTCATTTGGAATATCTCGCTCTGATCTACAAAGCAAAATATCAGGCTGGATTCCGATTTCACGCAATTCTTTTACAGAGTGTTGTGTTGGCTTGGTTTTAAGCTCACCGGCAGTTTTAATCCAAGGAAGTAATGTGAGGTGTATATAACATGTATTATCTCTACCCTCCTCGTAACCCATTTGTCTGATCGCTTCTAAAAAAGGGAGGGATTCAATATCACCAACAGTTCCACCAACCTCAACAATGGCAACATCATAACCTTCGGCACCTTTTTTAATCTGGTTTTTTATTTCATCAGTAATGTGCGGAATGACTTGCACCGTTTTTCCAAGATATTCACCTTTTCTCTCTTTTTTAATAACTGAATCATAAATCTGACCCGTGGTGAAATTATTTTTCTTAGTCATCTTGGCTCCAATAAAGCGCTCATAATGACCTAAATCTAAATCTGTTTCAGCCCCATCATCCGTAACAAATACTTCACCATGTTGAAATGGGCTCATTGTGCCTGGATCGACATTAATATAAGGATCGAGTTTTAACATCGTAATATTTAATCTTCTAGATTCGAGAATCGAGGCAAGACTAGCCGCAGAAATACCTTTACCTAATGAGGAAACAACGCCGCCAGTTACGAAGATATATTTTGTCATTGATGTAGTTTTAAATAGTCCCGACGGAATATCATTTTACTTTAACTACAACACATTCACAATCTATCTTTTTTTTAACTGAGGTCCATAGTTAGAGAATTGGATATGAACTTCTTTCATCTCCTTCATTGAAAGTAATTTTAATTTACCTATCTTTTTTAACTCAATAAACTGATGGGCAAGATGTTCAAGTTCCTGGATGAGATAGAATGCATGCTGAAGATCTTTACCCACTACAATTGAACCATGATTAGAAAGCAATACTGCGTATCTATCACCAAGAGATGTAATAATATTTTTTGATAAATTTTTTGTGCCAAATAAAGCATAATCAGCACATAAAATTTCATTGCCGCCAAACATCGCAATCATATAGTGAAAAGGTGGGATTTTTTCTCTTAATACACTGACCGCTGAAGCATAAACTGAATGGGTATGAATTATTGCATTTATATCTGGCCTCTTATGATAAATTGCCTGATGAAAATGCCATTCGGACGAAGGGGCTGGATTAAGCCGTTTAACTTCCTGTTCAGTAATAGTTAGGTCACAAGAAATAATTAATTTTTCATTAATATTGTCTGCAACTGTCCCCGAAGGAGTAATTAGAAATTCTGCTCCCTTACGAACACTGACATTTCCAGTAGCAGCATGATTTAAATTTAATTGATTTAATCTTTTTACTATATTAACAATATCTTTTTGAGTGCTCATTCTAAAATCTTTTCTAAATTGGGTGGTTCAATTAAACCCTGTTCAGTAATAATGCCTGTTATTAATTTGGCCGGGGTAACATCAAAAGCGGGATTATAAACTTTCGTTTGCGGAAAACGTATGCTGGATATTTTTTTTTGCTGATCCATTCCATAAATTTCAAGCATTTCATCCTCACTTCTCTCTTCAATATCAAAGTTAATATCATCAACAAAATTTTGATCAACCGTACTAAGAGGGGCTGCTACATAAAAAGGAATATTGTGATAATGAGCAGCAATCGCTTTCAAAAAAGTACCAACTTTGTTACAGACATGGCCTTTGATTGAAATTCTATCCGCACCCACTATTATTAAATCAATTTTTTTTTGTTGCATTAGTAAAGCGCCTGTATTATCGGCGATTAAAGTATGAGGAATATTATATTGTTCCAATTCCCACGCTGTTAGTAAACCTTGGTTTCTGGGTCGCGTTTCATCAACCCACACATGGATTAAAAAGTTATTGGAGCAAGCATTAAAAATTGGACTAAGAGCTGTTCCATAATCTACAGTAGCTAACCATCCAGCGTTACAATGGGTTAATATATTTAAGGGAGCAGCATCTTTTTTTACCAAATTCTGCAATAACTGATAGCCGTGCTCGCCTATTTTTTTATTAACTAAAATATCTTCATGGATCATCTCAGATACCAGTTTAAAACCAGTCAGAATTCTGGACTCATGAGCGGGCATTAACTCTTTAAATAATTTTTCTACAGCCCACCTTAAATTAATTGCGGTAGGTCTTGCATGAATGATTTCTTCTTTGGCTTTCAATAAACTCTCATCTTGTTTATCAAATTCAATAATAGCGAGGAAAAATGCTAATGCCCCACAAATTCCAATAACAGGCGCTCCTCTGACCTCCATTGTTTGAATCGCCTGAATTAAATCTCTGTAGTTAAGTGTTTTTTTTAATTCAAAAATATAAGGAAGTTTAGTTTGATTGATATAGCTTACTTCATAAGTATTTGGACAGATTGAAATAGTTTGATAATGAGTATTGTTATATTTCATTTACAAAAAAAATTAATTTAGTTGTGGAAAGATCTCTTGGGTATTATTGTAAATTATTTTTGCTAACTCCTGACTTGGCATACCTCTAATGGTTGCAAAAAACTCTCCAATACGTGAAATTTCATTGGGATGATTTAGTTGATTTTTATCGAGCCAAACTGGATGCATATCAGGAGCATCTGTCTCAAGTACAATGTAATTTAAAGGTAAATTAATGGCTAATTTTCTAATTTTAGTTGCTCGTTCATAAGTCATAGCGCCCCCAAATCCTAGTTTATATCCAAGCTTCACTAATGTATGCGCCTGTTGTTCACTGCCATTAAAAGCATGTGCAATTCCTTTTACAGTAGGAAATTTTTTAATCATACTTATAACGCGGTCAATAGCAGATCTGACATGTAAAATAACCGGAAGCGAGTATTTTTCTGCTAGTTTCAACTGTTCTTCAAAATAAAAAACTTGTTGTGCTTCTAAATCTTTGTTGTTGTGATAAAAATCAAGGCCAATCTCACCAATAGCGATTGGGTTATAAGCTACGATCTGGTTTTCTAAGATTTGCATTGCATCAACAGGGAGGTCTTTTACATAGAGCGGATGAAAACCAAAAGCAGGTTTAAACTTTAGGTTAAGTTGGCTTAATTGAGTTAAACATGCAAAACTTTCATGGTTTGCTGAAGGGGAAATAACATAATCGATCAACTCATTTTTTCCAAAACTTTTAATATCAAGTTGATTTTTGTTATAGATAAAATCTAAATGACAGTGGGTATCAATCCACATAACGAGTTTTAAAAGTTAAACGCATATCATCTGCAAAATATCTTTGATCTACTTTTGTAAGATTTATTCTTTTTGACATGTCCTTGATTAAAGGTGCCGCAAATACTTCTTTTGCAGAACCAGCTAGCAGCGTATTGCATTGATAAACAATTAATTCATCAATCAACTTGGCTTTTAATAAAGAGCCATTCAAACCAGCCCCAGCCTCAATGAGTAAATTATTCACCTCATAATCTTTTGTAATTTTTTTTAATAAGCTTTTTAAATTAAATTGATTTTTTGAACAAGCATAAGGAATAAAAATCAATTTCTTTTGATGAAATTTCTTTAAATTATTTTTTGATATTTTATTGTCGAAAAATATAACTACTTTATCCTGATTTAAAATCTTTGCTTTAGGATTAATATTTAAATGCGGATCTAAAACAAAGCGATAAGGCTGCTCGTGTTGATCATCCAATCTATAACTTAGTAACGGATTGTCGTAATTAATTGTTTGCACAGAAGTTAAAATGCCACATACGCTTTTTCTTAAATACTGAACATCTTGTCTAGAAAAAATATTGCTAATCCACTTACTTTTTCCATTTTGTAAGGCAATTTTTCCATCTATTGATGTAGCCACCTTTGAGATAACAAAAGGCCTAAACCGAGTCATTCTTGAAACAAAACCCAAGTTAAGATTTTGAGCTTGTTCTTGCATCAAACCAAGTTCAACTTGAATTCCTTTTTGCTTTAACGTTTTAATGGCTGTGCCGTTAACTTTTGGATTTGGGTCTTGCATTGCAATAACTACTCTTGAAAATTGATGTGAAATAATTGCATCTAAACAGGGTGGGGTTTTACCCGTAAAACTGCATGGTTCCAGGGTAATATAAATAGTTGCCCCTTGAAGAATAGATTTGTTTTTAACTTGGTTGATTGCTTCTATTTCCGCATGTGGGCCACCCGCTTTTTTATGATAGCCTTCTGCAATCAATTTATTATTTTTCGTAATTACACATCCTACAGTAGGATTAGGTTTTGTTTTTGCGATACCGAATTTGGCTAACTGAATTGCTCTAGCCATAAAAAAATGATCACGAGCTAGCTGATTCAAGTTTAATCAAGATCCTTGATAGCAGTATTAAAGTCCTCGACATCGGAAAAACTTCGATACACTGAAGCAAAACGAATATAGGCTACTTTATCTAGTTTCTTTAATTCAGCCATCACAGACTCTCCGATCTCTCTTGCTTGGATTTCTTTTTCACCTTTGGCTAAAACTTTTTGTATGATATTAGAAATGGCTTGATCAACAAATTCAGTGGGAACTGGTCTTTTATGCAGAGCTCGAGAAAAAGATAAATGTAATTTTTCTTGATTAAACTCTTCTCTTTTTCCATCTTGCTTAACCACTGCAGGCAATCCCAAATCAGCATGTTCATAGGTTGTAAATCTTTTTTCACAACTTAGGCATTTCCGTCTACGCCGGATAGTTGTTCCTTCTTCATTCACGCGTGAGTCAATGACTTGTGTATCAACCTCTGAACAAAAAGGGCATTTCATCTTTTAATCCTTATAAACGGGAAACCTCTTCATTAAATTAGATACTTTTTCCCTAACAATAGCAATGTTTTCGTCTGATGGATTATCTAAAACATCCGCAATAAAAGATGCCACCATCATCGCCTCTGCCTCTTTTAAACCTCTTGTAGTAATTGCTGGAGATCCGATTCTGATTCCAGAGGTGATAAACGGACTTTGTGGATCGTTGGGAATTGAGTTTTTATTCACAGTGATATGCGCTTTACCTAAATGAATATCCGCTTCTTTTCCGGTTAAATTTTTGTTTTGTAAATCAATCAAAAATACATGTGACTCTGTTCTACCAGAAATTATTCTATATCCTCTTTGGATCAATTGCTTTGCCATCGCTTGAGCATTATTAAGGACTTGTTGTTGGTAAGTCTTAAATTCTGGTTTTAAAGCCTCAAGAAATGCAACAGCCTTTCCTGCAATCACATGCATCAGCGGCCCTCCCTGAACACCAGGGAAAACCATTGAGTTTAAAATCTTCTCATGTTCTTGTTTTGCCAAAATAAACCCGCCTCTTGGGCCCCTGAGCGATTTATGTGTTGTTGAAGTTACAAAGTCTGCATGGGGAACCGGATTTGGATAAACACCACCGGCAATTAATCCAGAGTAATGTGCCATATCAACCATAAAATAGGCCCCAACTTTTTTAGCAATTGCTGCCATACGTTCCCAATCAAACTTTAAAGCATAAGCTGAGGCTCCTCCGATAATCAGTTTGGGTTTATTCTCCTCTGCAACTTGCTCCATATGGTCATAATCAATTTCTTCATTAGCCCCCAATCCATAAGGCACGATATTAAACAATTTTCCAGATAAGTTTGCGGGAGAGCCATGGGTAAGATGTCCACCATGCCCTAGGTTCATACCCATAATCGTATCACCAGGTTTTAACACAGCAAAGTAAACTGCTTGATTGGCTTGGCTTCCAGAATGAGGTTGCACATTTGCATACTCAGCTCCATACAGTTTTTTAAGACGATCAATCGCAAGTCGTTCAACTTCATCGACATTTTCGCAACCACCATAAAACCTTTTACCAATATATCCTTCAGCATACTTGTTTGTTAATTGAGAACCTTGAGCCTCCATCACTGCTGGGCTTGTATAGTTTTCTGAAGCAATTAATTCAATATGCTCCTCTTGTCTAATTTCTTCATTGATTACATGTTGATATATTTCTGGGTCAATGTTTTTTAATGTGTGGTCTTTTTTGTTAAACATACGTGTAAAATTAGTCTTAATTAATAAAAAAGAGAATTTTATCACGGCTCTCGTAATTCTTAAGCTGTAACCTTAAACTTTATTTGATAGATAACAGACATATGAAATGGACTGATACAAACTTAATTGCTGAATCATTATTTGATCTTTATCCTGATATTGATCCAAAAACGATTCGCTTTACAGATCTTTACGACTGGATACTAAAACTCGATGGTTTTGATGATGATCCTAAAAAATGTGGGGAAAGAATTTTAGAAGCAATTCAATTGGCATGGATTGAAGAATTTGAATAATGTATTAGACCATTCTATTTTTAAAGCCTACGATATCCGTGGTGTTGTAGATCAAGGCCTTACCGCTGAAACCGTTATCAATATCGGAAAAGCCATTGGAACTTATGCGCTCTCACTAAAACAACAACAAATAACAGTGGGTTTTGATGGTCGCCTATCCAGTCCAAAACTTTGTGAATATTTAATCCAAGGTTTAACTTCAACCGGTATTAATGTGATTAATATTGGGCTTTCAACCTCACCCATCTTATATTTTAGCACCTATGAACTTAAAACAAATTCAGGCGTAATGATTACTGGAAGTCATAACCCACCTGCATACAATGGATTTAAAATTGTGGTTGATCAAAAAGCATTAAGCGCAGATGAAATTCAACACTTAAAAGAAATAATCCTAGAAAAAAAATTTACCCGAGGACAAGGCAAGGTTAGCGAACAAAATGTCATCGATGCTTATAAACGTAAAATATTATCGAGTGTGAAATTAAAAAGGAAAATGAAAATTGCCATCGATTGTGGCAATGGAGCTGCGGGCATTGTTGCTGAGAGTTTATTTCGTTCACTGGGAGCTCATATCTACCCAATTTTTTGTGAGGTTGATGGCACTTTCCCCAATCATCATCCTGATCCATCACGACCAGAAAATTTAAAAGACTTAGCAAAAGTTTTACAAGATACAGATGCCGAAATTGGTATTGCCTTTGATGGCGATGGTGATCGGCTTGGAGTGGTTACCAAAGATGGTGAAATTATCTATCCAGACAGACAGCTCATGTTATTTGCTGAAAATATTCTTAAAACGGACCCAGAAAGCAATATCATTTTTGACGTAAAATCATCAAGACATTTATTTGCTTGGATTAAAAAAAATAAAGGCAACCCAGTTATTTGGAAAACTGGTCATTCATTTATCAAAAATAAAATGCGCGAAATGAATTCGCCACTCGCAGGTGAAATGAGTGGACATACCTTTTTTAACGACCGATGGTTTGGCTTTGACGACGGAGTTTATGCTGGCGCAAGATTGTTAGAAATACTGAGTTATGAAGAAAATGCGAATCAGAAGCTCAAAGCATTACCTAAAGATATCTCCACTCCTGAAATTAATATTGCAGTGAATGAAGGGCAACAACATCAGATTATTAGTCAACTGCAACAATCTCATCACTTTCCTCAAGCTCAAGAAGTTATCATGATTGATGGTTTGCGAGTTGAATACCCCTTTGGTTTTGGCTTAGTGCGTGCATCAAATACTACGCCCGTTCTGGTTTTGAGATTTGAAGCAACATCTGAAGAGTATTTAAAAATTATTCAGGAAGAATTTATTGAAAATTTAACAGGTAAAGTTGAAGCCTCTAAGATAAATTTTCAATAGCCTAGGATTAGTTGATGACTGCCTCATTACAGGCAATATTTAGATAACTCTCATCCATTGTATTTTCATTGACTTTTGACCAACCTAAAGGAGTGCTCTTATCAAAAACTGTCTCCCCTTTTGCCATTTGATCTTTATAGACCAAATAAGTCAAAATTCTCATTTTTTTTGCAGTGCAATCAAACTCTACAAACGATTTGATTGAATTATATTTTAATTGAAATGATTTTTTTTTAATGAGTTGAGGAGATCTGAAATCTTCCAAAGTTAGCATACGGACATTTTGTTGTTTTTTAAGTATGCTGTTTATATCGACGTAATACCGCGAGTCCGTTTCTTCATTTTCAAAGATTAATGTCCAGGCCGCGTTTGCATAAGGCATCACAAAACTGAGTATAAGAAATAAAATAATCCTGCGCATGTCTCTATTCTAGCAATAAAAAAGCCCGATAAAAATCGGGCTTTATACGAAACAAATAAATTAATTATTTGTTCATTACGTACATGGTTACTTCGAAACCAAAACGCATTTCAGTAGCTGCTGGTTTTGTCCACATAATATTTCTCCTTAAAAGAAAAGTTAATAAATTAAGACTTAGTCGCACATATCGGGCAATTACATTGCCAGGTATGGAACGGCCAAAAAGTAATATTTGTATCTTTGTTTCTAACTAATTTCATTAGAAATTATTTATTGCAAACATACATTGTTACTTCAAAACCAAAACGCATTTCAGTTGCTGTAGGTTGTGTCCACATAGTATTTCTCCTTGTTTATGTTAAAAAATATACCTAACATAAACCATATCATTGAAGATGTGATTACTCACAAAGGTTCAACTTGAGATTTACAACGACAATATATCTATTTTCAATAATATTTGATATTACTTAACTCATGAAGTTAACCTAAAGAAAATCATGAGCTAATTTAATACTCTTAGTTAGCCCCACCTGTTTCATATCCAGCATCACCTGGCATTTTGATTGGTGATTCAGCTTCTTCTGAAGTGGGATTAAAGCCGCCATTACCCCCGATTAATAATGCATCTGTTGGGTGAAAAGCTTTTTCTTCAGCCATAACGCTTGCACTAAAGATAATAGCTGTGAAACCGAGAATTTTAAGTACTTTCATTTTTTACTCCTTAAGTTTTTAATTAGTAGACCACGAAACCTTACTTCATCGTTTCTTAATAAATACTTTACTATTTAACTCTGGCATGTCAAGCTAAATGATGTGTAAAATAAGAACTATAATAGATATTATCTGTCTACGAGGATATGCTAGTGATGTTTAGATCAATTTACCTAATGATATTGGTATGCTTTAGCCAAGCACTCTTGGCTGACGCAAGTCCTGATATTTGGCCTTATTTAAAAGAACAAGTCTTTAAGCAACGTCCGATCGAAGAAAATCAAAATTTTCTTAAAATTGACGGGCCAAAAAGAGCATCCAGTGGTGCGCAAGTTCCGGTCTCAATAAGTCTAGTTAAAAATGATAAAAAAATTGAAAAAATATACATGTATATTGATGCGAATCCAGGCCAACATGCAGCAACATACTTCCTCACAGATGATTCTCAAGAAATCACTATTTCGACTAGAATCAGAATGGAAACAGACTCATTTGTTCGTGTCATCGCAGAAGACAGTCAAGGCAATCTTTATATGAATGCAATTCCAATCAGAGCAGCAGGTGGTTGCAGTGGCTACATGGATGTCCATGATCCAGAACTCACGAAGGATTTAGGTAAAATTATCCTAAAAGCGGAGAGTAATTTTGTAACGTCCAGAGTTAAACATCCAAATTTCACTGGATTGCAAAAGGATCTAGAATCAGGAGGCTACATTCCTGAATGGATCGTTAAGAATATTGAGTTTAATAAGAATGGTAAAAAAATCTTAGCTATAGAAAATCAGATTAGTATCAGCCAGGATCCATTTATTCAATTTACAACCAACTTAAATCCTAAGGATGAATTATCAGTCTCGATTGCGGATACCCAAGGAAATAAGTTTAACCAGATCACAACGATTAACTAGACATAGATCCAATTAATTTTTAAAATCCTTGCTTAACTTAATATATTTTTATATTATATAATTTTATATATTATAAATTAATAAATTATCATGGCAATAAAATTAAAAGCCAATTCAGTTGACGCAATCAGAAACTCCGCCGGTAATGCATGCTCGTTACTTAAAGTGCTTGCCAATGAAGATCGGTTAATGTTGTTATGTCAGCTTACACAGGGTGAAAAAAATGTCAGGGAGCTTGAATTATCAACTAATATTTTACAACCCACCCTATCCCAACAATTAACCAAGCTTAGACAAGAAAAGATAGTGACCACTCGTAAAGAGGGCAAATTCATTTATTACAATATATCTAGCAATGCAGTCATTGATGTCATGCGAACCCTATCAGGTTTATATGGCTGTAATACAAAATAAGATAGGATTAAAGAGTCATGGACATAAAAAAAATATCCGATAGTTATTCAGCCACTGGTCAAATTACGGTGAATGACCTTAAGACCATACAAGAATCAGGTTTTAAAACCATTTTCTGTTTTAGACCCAAAACAGAAGATCAGGCTACTCAACCCGACCAAACTAAAATTAAAAATGCCGCTAAAAAGCTTGGGATAAAATTTACTGCAATTCCGGTTATTCCAGGCAACATTACTCAAGACAATGTCGCCAACTTTACAAATGCATTAAGCGAAACTGCGCTACCTGCCCTTGGTTACTGTCGAAGCGGTGGCAGGGCAAGTAGCATCTATAACGAATATCTTAAATTTCATAGCCTAGAAACCTCACAAGAAGTAACTGGTGCGTGCAATTGGTCTGAAGCATTCGATGTTGTTGTAGTGGGCGGTGGTGCTGCGGGTATCGGTATTACAGCAAGTTTATTAAAAAGAAGAAAATCCCTTCGAATTGCCGTCATTGAACCTAGTGATGATCATTACTATCAACCCGCTTGGACCCTGGTTGGCGGAGGGACTTACAACATTAAAAACACTGTACGGCCAATTATTAAAGTAATGCCAAAAAAAGCAACACTCATTAAAGGCTCTGTTAAAAAATTTGATCCGGAAAACAATCGTCTTGTCTTAAATAACGGGGAAACTGTTCCATATCACCAATTAATTGTTTGTCCTGGCTTACGCTTGGCCTGGGAAAAGATCGAAGGCTTAACAGAGACTTTAGGTAAAAATGGAGTTTCTTCAAATTACCGTTTTGACTTAGCACCCTACACTTTTGATTGTGTGCAAAAACTTAAAAAAGGCAAAGCCTTATTTACGCAACCGCCGATGCCGATTAAATGCGCAGGTGCACCTCAAAAAGCAATGTACATGTCAGCCAATTATTGGGAGCGCAATAAAGTTCTAGATAATATCGATATAGAGTTTTTTAATGCCGGTCCGGTTTTGTTTGGCGTAGCCGATTTTGTACCTCCTTTGATGGAGTACGTTAAACGCTATAACGCCCATTTAAACTTTAACCATAAATTGATAAAAGTTGATGGTAAAAAGAAAACTGCAACCTTTGAATATAAAGATACCGCGGAAAAAGTGAAAACTAAATCCGTTAAATTTGATTTTATGCATGTTGTTCCGCCCCAAGAAGCACCAGAATTTATTCAAAAGAGTAAATTAGCTGATGCTGCTGGTTGGCTTGATGTGGATCAATTAACTTTACAGCACAAAACTTATAAAAATATATTTGGGCTTGGCGATGTTATCAATTCACCAAATGCAAAAACTGCCGCTGCAGCGAGAAAGCAAATTTATGTGGTGGCTGAAAATTTAATTGCTGCAAAAGAATTGCGAGAAATGGTCATCCATTATGATGGTTATGGCGCATGCCCATTAACCGTTGAAAAAGGAAAGGTTGTGCTCGCAGAATTTGGGTTTGGCGGCAAATTGTTACCGACATTTCCACTCTATCCTGCAAAAGCAAGATGGTCCTCCTGGTTCTTAAAACAAACCATTATGCCTTGGCTTTATTGGAACTTAATGCTGAAAGGGATTGAATGGTTAGCTAAACCATCGAGAAAATAATGATTATTATCATTGGCATGATCATTGGTTTTATTCTGGGTCTTTTAGGGGCTGGTGGGACAATTCTCGCGGTTCCTTTTTTAGTGTTTGGCCTCAATATGGATCCCAAAGAGGCGATTCCATTATCAATGTTTGCCATTGCACTCTCCTCAGTCTACGGAACAGTGTATAGCTTAAGAAAAAAACAAGTTCGCTACAAAGCAGCGAGTTTAATTGCCATAACAGGAATACTTCTTTCACCGATCGGGATCTGGATTGGCAATCTATTGCCACGAGGCCTATTAATGCTCCTGTTTTCTGGAATTCTATTTTGGGTTGCGATTCGCATGATCGTTAATAAAAAATCTAACTTATCAAAACATAAATCGAACCAAGATGAGGAAGCGCTTCCCTGTGAAATGAATAATTCATCTGGTAAATTAAGTTGGAACATGCGTTGTGCCCGAGCCTTAAGCTTCACGGGAGCACTTACTGGTTTAATGTCAGGCATGTTAGGAGTTGGTGGAGGTTTTATAATTGTTCCTGCGCTAAAAAAATATTCAAACATACAACTTAATAATATATTTCCCACTTCAATCGCTGTGATCGCTGTCGTGGCTTGCTTTAACTCAGTATTATTTTTCTTGCATGGTCGCCTTAATATTTCTCTTGCGCTGCTTTTTTGTATAGGTTCAATTATCGGCATGATGGGTGCAAAAAAAATAACAATGAATACCCATTTACTTGAAAAACTATTTGCTTATTTCCTAATCCTCATTGCACTCTTTTTAATTATCAAGGTGAACTTCTTATGATTGAAATTCAACACCCAATTCTTAATCTGATCCTCGGCTCTTTTATCATTGCCGCAGGGGCCATTATCCTCTACCGCAGCCAAAAGAAATTTCTCGGGGTTAGTGGTTTATTAAAAAAACTGCATCAATTAGATCAGCTTGTTTTTTTTGCAGGCATGATTATGGCGTCGCTACTTTTCAAAAATATTACCGGGATTGAAATATCTTTTTCTCAAGAAACGGTGATTTATATTTTCAGTGGTTTGATTGTGGGTATTGGCGCTGCCCTAGCAAATGGTTGTACAAGCGGTCATGGCATTGTTGGTTTAGGTCGAGTCAATCCACGGTCTTTTATTGCTATTGGTTTAATGTTTGGTACTGCTATTTTAATGGGGGTATTCAATGCTTAAAAAAATGTCTAATTTTTTCATCAGTGGTTTTATTTTTTCATTGGGATTGAATGTTGCTCAAGTCAATAACCCAGAGACAATTTTTGGTTTTATTAAGCTCCAAAATCCAATTCAAATGGATTTATTGATTGTGTTTGGCTCAGCGGTTTTATTTTCATTTCTAGGATTTAAATATTTAACGCAAATTCATCATGAAGCTAAAAGCACTTTGGTAAATAAAAAATTTATCTTGGGCTCCATACTATTTGGCGCAGGCTGGGGGATATCAGGCTTGTGTCCAGGCACAGCCATATCAGCCATTGCTAATCTTGATCTCAATTTACTCGTTTTCATCTTATCAATGATGGTTGGGATTTTATTAACTGACTATTTTTTTAATAAGGAGTGTTCATGACTAGGTTAGTGCAACAATTTGATGAAGTATCTTTTACCTTCACCTATTTTTTAATAGATGAAAAAACGAAAGAAGCCGTCATTATTGATCCTGTGGATACCAAATTAAATGATGTATTAAATTTTATTAATAAAGAACATTTGACTATTAAATACGTTTTAGAAACGCATGCGCATGCAGACCATATAACCTCGGCTGGAAATTTATGTAAGATGACGGGCGCAATCGCAGCGACTCCAGCACATTGCAATATCTCGAATGCAGAAATTCAACTTGAGGATGGTCAAGAACTTGCTTTTGGAAATGGCCAGGTTATAAAAGCAATCCACACGCCTGGGCATACAGCGGGTTCTATGTCGTTTACCTGGAATAATATGGTCTTTTCGGGGGATACTTTATTAATTAATGGTTGTGGTCGCACAGATTTTCAAAGCGGTAGCAATGAAGAACTCTATAACAGCGTGGTTAAAAAACTATTTACCCTTCCTGACGAAACCATCCTGTATCCAGGACATGACTATCATGGTAATAAAAAATCAACCATTGGTTTAGAAAAACAAAATAATCCAAGATTAGCCAATAAATCGTTAGCTGAATTTACAACAATTATGAATAGTCTTAATCTGCCAAAACCTAAACTCATTGATAAAGCAGTTTCTGCCAATCTCACTTTAGGCTTAGTGAGTCACGCAGCAGAGGAATAATGCACGTTATAGGCACAACTCAAAAACCCTGGCTTAAGTTCATTTTCTTAGTTGGGGTTTTATTTTTATATTACTTATATATGGGTTATGAGTATGGATTTGAAAATGGAACCCTTGTGACCCTATTAACCTGGAGTTTTTTTGTGCTCTGCACACCAGTTGCAGATGCTGGGTTCTTGCTCGATTTTCCTATCCGATTACTGTATAAGGTCAAGATGGTGCACACAGAAATTCTCGTCTGGGTCTTAGCCATCTTCATTGTTTCCATAACATTAATTTTTAATCCGGCTGTGTATGAAATTAATGCCTTGATGAAGTTATTTCATCAAATACTGATTAATCCAATTCCATATTGGTTAATTATTGTGCTTTGTTGCATTGGAACATTCATGTCGATCATCATTGGCGATAACATTTACGACACCATTGAACAAAAGGATAAAAAGTTTTCCAAAGCATTTTTAAAAAAAATGGGTTTGATGGTTTTTCTGGTTGTCACGATCAGCTACCTCTATTACCACCTGATAGAAAACTTAGGCATTCAGTTTTAAAACTTCTCACTAGGCAATAAAAACCGCCACTTCCCCACTGGTAACTGCCCTAATTTTACTCTGCCGATTCGAACTCGCTTCAATCCTGTGACTTTTAAACCAACCAATTCACACATGCGTCGAATCTGCCTTTTTTTACCTTCTTTTAAGACAAAGATGAGTTGATCTTCATTTAACCAGCGCACATTTGCTTTTTTCAAAGGTTTACCGTCTAGCGCTAAACCAAAATTTAATAACTTTAAGCCATGATCACTCAACTGTCCTTTGACTCTCACCAAGTATTCTTTTTCAATATCGCTATCTTCTTGAATAATTTGTTTCGCAACCACACCGTCCTCTGTTAAAACAAGCAAACCTGTAGAATCTATATCTAATCGACCCGCAGGTGCAATTTTAAAAAAACTTTGTTTAAGATTCTCCTCCCCAAAAAAATTCTCTGGCGTAATTAAAGATAATGCAGATTTATATTTTTTATCATCATCCGCATGCGACACGTAACTAATTGGCTTATGTAAGAGAATCGTTTTTTTATTTTTTTGAAGAACGGCACCCTCTTTTCTTAATTCAAGATGTTGATCTGGATACGCCTTTGTTCCAAGCTCGGTTACTTTCTTTCCATCAAGATACACATAACCTTTTTGAATAAAGTCATCAGCCTCACGACGTGAGCAAATATTGCGCTCGGATAATAATTTTGAAATTCTTATTAGTTCAGCCATAACTTAAAGAACAGAAATTTCACCAGAGTTTAGTTTTATTTGATCGCCAGTTTCCTGGTCTAAGATCAAAGACCCGTCATCCTCCAGATCAACAATTCGGCCTCTGATGATGGCGCCATCGCTTTTGTTTAACTGAATAAGTTCGTTTTGAAATGCACTACTTTCTAACCATTCCGCTTTAAGCTCTTTAAACTGTGATTTTTCAAAGACAGATAAAATGGCAATAATCTCCTTAATCAGCATCGCTAAAACCTCATGCGGATCTTGGACCTCTTTGAGGATTGAAGTCAAACCAATAGCAGGTTGATCAATCTTTTTTTGCTGCCCTGAAGATAATGTGAAATTCAAACCAACACCAATGACTGCAGAACTTCGGCTTTCAAGGTCGCCTTGCAATTCAATCAAGATGCCAGCCAGCTTACTGAAACCAGATTCATTGCGAACTAATAAATCATTTGGCCATTTTAAAAAAGTATTTTGTAATCCTATTTTTTGCATCACCCGTTGTAGCGCAAGGCCCACCGCTAAACTTAAGCCTGACAGTTGTGCTGCCCCTAAATTAAATTTCCAGAGGATCGAAAAAGTCAAAGACTCACCCAAAGAAGAAGTCCAGGCCCGTCCCCTACGACCTTTACCCTTAGTCTGTAAATTCGTTAACAGGATTGTCGCATGCGGAGTACTCGCTGCATTTTTACTCAAAATGGAGTTGGTTGACTCAACCACATGATTTAATTCAAGCTGTATAAATTGAGAAATCTCGCCTAGGGCCCGCAAAACCTTTTCTTTATTTAACACAAAAATTTTTTCAGGGAGTCGGTACCCTTTATTACGCACAGAAAAAATAGAGATATTCAACGCTTTAATATCAGATAAAGCCTTCCAGATGGCGACACGAGAACAACTCAACGCTTGCGCCATCGCCTCACCGGAATGAAACTTTCCATCAGAGAGAATATCTAAAATATTAAAGGCAAGTTCATACTGCTTCATAGGGCTTAAATCATAGCATGGGTTTAGAGCATTTATGATGAATTTGCCTGATAACAGTGTAAAATAGCGCCTCATATGAATAATGAAAATACTCCTAACGTTCCAACGAACTTTATTCGCAACATCATTGAAAAGAATTTAAAAGACAATCTTTATCAACATAAGAAATGGGCTGGAACCCCCGGTAATAAATCACACCATCAAAATAGCGAAATCGATGTTGCCAAAATTCGCACGCGATTTCCACCCGAACCGAATGGTTATCTGCATTTTGGGCATGCAAAAAGTATTTTCTTAAACTTTGGTTTAGCGCAAGATTTTAACGGGGCCTGTCATTTACGTTTTGATGACACCAACCCTGAAAAAGAGAGTGAAGAATACGTCAACAGTATTCAAGAAAGTGTGCAATGGTTGGGTTTTAAATTTGATCAACATTTGTATTTTGCCAGTAATTACTTTCAGGAAATGTATGACGCAGCCGTCGTATTAATTAAAGCGGGATTAGCCTATGTCGACAAACAAACCGCTGAAGAGATTAAGATTAATCGTGGGACTTTAACCGAACCCGGTAAAAATTCACCCTGGCGCGATCAAAGTGTTGCAGAAAACTTAGCATTATTTGAAGATATGAAAGCGGGAAAGCATCAGGATGGTGAGCTGTTACTGCGTGCTAAAATTGACATGGCATCCCCGAATATCAATTTAAGAGATCCCGCGATATACCGTATTCGACATGTGACGCATCATAATACTGGTGATGCATGGTGTATCTACCCAATGTACACCTTTGCGCACCCGATAGAAGATGCCTTAGAGAAAATTACACATTCCATTTGCACCCTTGAATTCGAAGATCAAAGACCTTTTTATGATTGGGTATTAGCAAAATTAACTGAACATAATTTTTTAGAAAACCCACTGCCTAAGCAATATGAATTTTCCAGATTAAATTTAACAAATGTGGTGTTATCGAAAAGAAAATTAATTGAATTGGTAGAAAAGAATCTCGTCGATGGCTGGGATGACCCTAGAATGCCAACTTTAGTGGGCGCAAAACGTCGCGGTTATCACCCATTAGGTTTTAAATTATTCATGGAAAGGATAGGCGTCTCAAAAGCGGATTCGACCATTGATTACAGTATTTTAGAAGACAGTATGCGTGAGGTATTAAATGAAATTTGTCATCGTCGCATCGCCGTTTTAGAGCCACTAAAATGTATCATTACAAACTATCCGGAAGACCAAGAAGAAGATTGCGAAGTGCCAAATCACCCACAAAATGAGGCTCTAGGCTCAAGAACCATAAAATTAACCAAGGAAATCTGGATCGAACGACAAGATTTTATGGAGGTACCTGAGCCAAAATTTTTTCGCCTATATCCAAACAATATGGTGCGTTTACGTTATGGCTATGTGGTGAAATGTACTGGGTTTGATAAAGATGAACAAGGTCAAATTCAAACAGTTTATTGTGAATATTTACCTGACACCAAATCGGGCACTCCGGGAAGTGCCAGTGTTAAAGTCAAAGGCAATATTCATTGGGTATCCGCCAAACATGCGATTGATATCAAGGTCAATCAATATGACCGATTATTTTCTGAGAGTGATCCGGGAAAAACCAGTGGAAATTATTTAGATGATATTAATCAGGACTCAATTCAAACCATTGCTGTTAAAGCGGAAGAAAATATCAAAAACGTCAATCTAGGCGATCAATTTCAATTTGAGCGACATGGATATTTTATTGTCGACACAAAACAATCCAGTCCAGAAAATATCATTTTCAATCGCACAGTGACCTTAAGAGATAGCTGGCAGAAATAAAAAAAGCCTAAGTTAATCAATAACTTAGGCTTTTAAATTAAAAGTCTGGCGGTGTCCTACGTTCGCATGGAAAAAACCACACTATTATCGGCGCTGAATCGTTTCACTGTCCTGTTCGAGATGGGAAGGAGTGGGACCAATTCGCTATGTCCGCCAAACAAACTGTTAGAGTTTTCACTCTATAATTTGTTAACAATAAGAAAAAGTAAGTCTATAAGATTTTAATAAGCTTCGTCAACACTATAACCATTAAGATTTAATGTTATAGGATCAAGTCTCACGAGCAATTAGTATCAGTTAGCTTCATGCATTACTGCACTTCCACACCTGACCTATCAACGTCCTGGTCTTGAACGACTCTTAAGTGTACTTAAAGTACAAGGGAAGTCTTATCTTAAGGCGAGTTTCACGCTTAGATGCTTTCAGCGTTTATCTCTTCCAGATATAGCTACCCGGCTATGCTACTGGCGTAACAACCGGTCCACCAGAGATCTGTCCATTCCGGTCCTCTCGTACTAGGAACAGCTCCTTTCAAACTTCCAACGCCCACGGCAGATAGGGACCAAACTGTCTCACGACGTTTTAA